>NZ_JAJQJU010000001.1 GCF_022828365.1 Candidatus Nanosynbacter sp. TM7-087
CACGCTGTCCCAGATGAAAAGTTTTCAGAATGCGGCTAGCTTCTTGGAGTCGTTTGACTTTCCCGAGTCCTTTATACGTTAACGGCAGCGCCACGTTTTCAATTACAGTCAGGCGAGGAATAAGATTGAAATTCTGGAAAACGAAACCGATGTGTTTGGAGCGAATTTTGGCGCGTCGTCGTGAGCTGAGATTGTCGACAGCGACGTCGTCCAGATAATACTCACCTTCTGACGGCTGGTCTAATAGTCCAAGGGTGTTTAATAAAGTAGTTTTTCCGCAACCGCTGGGGCCCATAATAGCAATAAATTCACCCTTTTTAACGGTTAAATCGACGTTATCTAAGGCACGAATCTCAGCATCACCAAAGCCAAATTTTTTGGTGACATTAACAAGCCTAATGCGTGGTGGAATAGTTTCTTTCATCTTTGACTTATTATAGAGAATGAATGTTATTAAGTGCAACCATAAGGGACAATAAAGTTGTGGTATAATTATCAACAAGGAAGGGTGCAGGAGTGGTTGAACTGGCACGCCTGGAACGCGTGTAACGGAGCAATCTGTTCGAGGGTTCGAATCCCTCTCCTTCCGCCAAGAGAACAATAAACCGACAGAACTTAGAGCTTGTCGGTATTTTTTTGTTAAAAAGTCGTAGACAGGGGTGGCTTATCTGGTCACGAAATAAATAGGTTGTAATTTTTACTAAATAGCTTGCAAAACACTAGATATAGCGGCTATAGTTATTATTGTACGCTATATATATAGCGAGCCCATAAATAAACAAAAACACAAGCTACGAAGATAAGCCACCAGATGAGGTGCTGGTGGTTTGTTTTTAAGAGGGGAAATTAAGGAGGGTATGTGAAAGAAATTAACGTAGTCAAACGCGACGGAACGAAAGAGCCGTTTGATGCAAATAAAATTAACACGGCTATTTTAAAGGCGTGCGAAGGTTTGCCGGACCAAATTTCTAAGGTCGTTCAAGTTGCGACTGAATTGCAATTGACATTATTTGATGGAATTACGACCGAACAACTAGACGAGGCTGTCATTCAAACAGTTTTGCAAAACGTTAAGGACGACCCAGACTATGATAAAATCGCGGCACGATTGCTACTGAAAACTGTCTATAAGCAGATTTTGGGCGATTATGAAACGGCGGAAGAATTGAAAAAGCTTCATGCGCGCGAATTTCCGAAGTTCGTTAAGGCGGCGGTAAAAGAAGGTTTGCTAGATAAGCGCATGGCTGACGGTCGATTTGACTTGAAAAAGCTGGCGGCGGAACTTGATCCAGCGCGTGATGATTTGAGTAAATACTTGGGTGTGGTGACCAATAAAAATCGCTATGCTCTTCGCAAGCAAAACGGCTCACCAATTGAAACACCTCAGTTTACACATATGCGAATTGCTATGGGGCTTAGTTATAACGAAGCTGACCCAACGACTGCAGCAATTGAGTTTTATAATCACATGAGTAATTTGGAATACGTTCCGGGTGGCTCAACGCGAGTTAATGCTGGCGGCTCTTTCCCGCAGCTCAGTAACTGTTTCTTGCTTAATGTCGATGATGATATGGAGTCGATTGCTAAGGCTGTTCGCGACACAATGTGGATTGCTAAAGGCACGGGCGGAATTGGCATTGGTTTTACAAAGCTACGCGCAGCTGGCAGTCCAGTTAAAACCACCAACACTGAATCGACTGGACCGATTCCATTTATGAAGATGATTGATACGGCGCTTTTTGCGGTTTCTCGTAAGGGTAAAAAGGCTGGTGCGGCCGCAATTTACATGGAAAACTGGCACCTGAATTTTGATCAATTTGTTGATCTTCGCCAAAACTCTGGCGACCCATATCTAAGAACCAGATTTGCGAATACCGCGGTATTTATCTCTGACGAATTTATGAAGCGAGTAGAAAAAGATCAAGATTGGTATTTGTTTGATCCAGCAGAAACTCCAGATTTGACGGAATTATATGGTGAGGCGTTTTCGGCGCGATATAAAGAATATATCAAGATGGCGGAAGCTGGGAAGTTGCGTACGTTTGATAAAGTTCCAGCTCGTCAGCAATTTAAGCGCATTTTGACTAGCTTGCAAGCAACTTCACATCCGTGGCTGACTTGGAAAGACACAATTAACGTGCGAGCATTGAATAACAATACGGGTACGATTCACCTCAGTAACTTGTGTACGGAAATTACATTACCGCAGGATAAAAACAACATTGCGACGTGTAACTTGGTGAGCATTAATTTGTCGGTATTTCTCAGTGAGGATAAAACTTGGGATTGGGATAGATTGAAAGAGGCGGCTCGTGCGGCGGTGCGACAATTGGACAATTTGTGCGACATCACTCAAACGCCAATTCCAGAAGCGATGCATTCGAATCAGCAAACTCGAGCGATTGGCCTGGGAATTATGGGTCTTTCTGACGTTTTGGAAAAATTGGGTTATTGCTACGAGTCAAAAGAATCTTACGATTTGGTTGATCAATTGACAGAGTTCATTAGCTATCACGCCATTGATCAATCGGCTGATTTGGCAAAGGAATTGGGTAGTTATCCAACATTCGCGGGTAGCGGCTGGAGCAAGGGCCTTCTTCCGATTGATACGGTTGATAAATTGTCGAAAGATCGCGGCGTGAAGGTGAAAATAGACCAAAAGACGCGACTGGACTGGGACAGTTTGCGAAAGAAGGTGAAGAAGGGAATGCGAAATGCGACTCTTATGGCAATTGCGCCGACGGCTAATATTGGGCATGTGGCGGGAACGACTCCTGGAATTGATCCGCAATTCGCACAGATTTTCAGTCGCTCTACTTTGAATGGTAAGTTTTTGGAAGTGAACCATAATTTAGTTCGAGATTTGAAGAAACTTGGATTGTGGGACAATTTGAAAGATGAGATTTTTGCAGCTCAAGGCGATATTCAAGATATTGACGGCATTCCGCAAAACATCAAGGATGTTTATAAGACAAGCTTCCAGCTCAGTCCGTACGCGTTTATTGAGGTGGCAGCCAGGGCTCAGAAGTGGGTCGATCAAGCGATTTCTCGAAATATGTACCTGGAGACGCGTGATATTGACGAATATGTGAAGATTTATTCGGAAGCGTGGAAGCGTGGATTAAAGACGACATATTATCTGCACGTTAAGCCGCGTCATCAGTCGGAGCAAACGACGGTTTCAGTTGATAAAATTGCAGAACAAAAAGTCCGCACAAATAGCAAAGTGCGCGGATTTGGATTTGCGAAAATTAATAAATAAGGAGGAAATTAAGATGGGAATTTTAGGTTCAGGATTACGCGATGGATT
The DNA here is from genome assembly GCF_022828365.1 of Candidatus Nanosynbacter sp. TM7-087. Classification (GTDB taxonomy): domain Bacteria; phylum Patescibacteriota; class Saccharimonadia; order Saccharimonadales; family Saccharimonadaceae; genus Nanosynbacter. The sequence goes on from NZ_JAJQJU010000001.1 coordinate 3,311, forward strand.
GTCGCTTCACCCAATTCGTTACCCTTGGGCGTATGATCTTTATAATCAAGCAGTGGCTAACACGTGGTTTCCAAACGAAGTTCAATTAGTGCAGGATTTGGCAGATTTTGAAAAATTGTCAGACGATGAAAAACACGCATTGAAAACGGTTATTAGCTATTTGAACCCAAACGAGTTATTGATTAATAAATCGTTGGCGTTCGGTATTTATCCATACGTGAACGCGGCGGAAGCTCAATTGTATCTGTCAAAACAGATGTGGGAAGAAGCAAACCATTTTATGACGTTTGAATACATTATTGAGACATTTCCGTTTGATCGTGAGGAAATTTATGCTGCGGGATTTGGTAAAAAGTCATTAGCCGACAAGGCTGACTTCCAGAATAAGCATTTGGATGTGATGCTTGATCCGAATTTGGATATTTATTCGCTGGAAGGTAAGAAAGATTTTGTTCGTTCATTGGTAGCATATAACATTGTGCTGGAGGGAATTTGGTTCTATTCAGGCTTTATGGTTGGCATGAGCTTCCGTCAGCGTAATTTGTTGCGCAATGTTGGCTCACTGCTGGACTGGATTACTCGCGATGAAAATCTTCATTTGACGTTTGGTATCAATTTGCTTTTGACAATTTTGGATGAAAATCCGGAACTGCAGACTCAAGAATTTGCCGAGGAAATCCGTGGCTTGATTTTACAAGCAGTGGAACTTGAGAAGGCTTACAATAAGGATATGTTGCCAAAGGGAATTTTGGGATTGAATGCTGATTATGTGAACCAATACGTTATGCATATGACGGATCGTCGTTTGCAAGAATTAGGTTTTGAACCTGAATATAACGTGCCAAATCCAGCTAAATGGATGGCAGCCGCCAACGATACTCTGGAATTGGTGAATTTCTTTGAAAGCACAAACACTAGTTACGAAGTTAATACCACGAAGTAATGGGAGTTGATGATATGAACGAATTAGCGAAAGAAATATTAGATACAGTCGAAGTTGGTGCGTTGGCGACGGTGAATACTGATAGGACACCTCTGGTAACGCCGCTGCACTTTGCGCGTTTTGGTAATTCTATAATTTGGATATCAGAGCCGACTGCGCGTCATTCAGAAAATGCGTTCCGAAACGGTAAGGCGGAATTTGTGGTTTGGGACGACAAAAAGCGAGCAGTTTTCTTAAAAACTAACGTGATTGAACTTCCAGAATCTGAGAAAGAGGCGGCAATGGCGGCTTATAAAGAGAAGTTGGCTGATTTTATGCCGCGTTGCCAAAATCCGCAAATATACGTTGCGCCAATTGGTGAACTTGATGAAAAAACTACAACGGGCAATTGGCTGCATTTTATTGCATAAGCACTATATCTAGCGTAAAATTAGTTAAGTAACTACTAAATATAGGGGAAAATGAAAATGAATGCGAATCAAATTATTACTGACGACATGACTTTGGAAGAAAAATTGAGTGCCATTGACGCAGCTCTTAAAGCGGCGCAAGAAGCGGCTGATGATCAAGCAAAGTCGAACGGCACTGTTGCGGCACCAGTTGACCCAGCAAGTTTGACTATTTGTGACGGTTGCGAATAGAGTTTCGAGCAGCGTTTTACTATTGACAGAATAGCCAATTATGTTGTATAATTAAGAGTATCATGAAAACAATTGAGACTTTTTCAGGATCTGAGGCTATGAAAGAAATTGAGCCACAGAGAGAGGGTTTTTCTCTGTCGGTTGCGCTTGGTTCTCTTAAGAAATGGGTGTGTGGTAGACGAGAAAAGCACGGCAAACCTTTTGGACTAACTAACAATTCGGCGGTAGAAAAACTTGAGGCAGCTGGAGAAGAGTTGGAACTGCCAGAAACAGACGTTCGACTTTCCTCTGGACTTAAGCTGTTGATGGGCTTAATGCATGGCAAAAAGGAAGTTGAAATAATTGGCGAAGATATCTTAATTGAAGCCGCCAAAAAGGCCAAAGAAGAAGGCAAAGGAAGTGTTATAGCGCCAACACATTTCAATGGAGAAGATGTTCCTACGGCTAGTTATTTGGCGTCTTTGTTGAACAAAATTAATATTGGCGTAGCGTCGACTAATAGAGATTGGATTAAGAAGGGCGTTGGCGGAATCAACCTAGAGGCTATACAGTATCTTGCGTTTGGCGCTAAAAACTTTTTTGGTGTGCCATATGAATGGGTAGATAAAAAGAGTAAAAAACCGGTTCACTTTTCAATAGACCATTACGAAGAAGCGGTTAAATTTGTTGAGGATGGTGGATCTTTGGTTTTGGCTGGATATTCAGCAGACGACTCAGTAGGCTCAAAGCCTCGCAGTGAAATGGGCTTTGCGGCGATTCATACGACATTGAAATCTGGTGCAGACTTGGTATTCGTTTATGTGTCGTCAGAAGATAAAAAGCTTACTATTAGAATCATGGAAGATGAGGATGGTATGCTTGCGGCGTTTAGCAATTCATACAGAAAAGCATTAGAAATGGAAGGTTCTGATGCTTCTGAGCGCCTATTGTTATCATGCAAAGAGTACTTAAAAGACAGCGAAATAGGTAGGGTTATAGCAGAAGAATATAAATGGCGATCAGACAAAAATAAAGCCAAGTAAGTGGTCGCAAGGCTCTAGTTATTGACAAATCAAAAATAATGTGATATCATTTTACTGTATAAAAAATTAAAACAAAAAGGAATAAAATGGCTGAAGAAAAAGATATTCACGGACTTACCGAAGGCGTATTGAGTCGAGATGATATGTCGGCGTTGACATATGTATTGCAACACGTGAAAGGCTCTAGCCCAAGTTCGGCGACGAAATTAAGTCTGGAACTGGAAGAGCTTGACGAAACTGCGTAGGGATTTAGCTAGATAATAATCCACCTCTGTTGTATACTGGACAGTATGGAACAGATTATTTCTCAAGTAGTGAAGCAACTTTTTGATCAAGATGTATCGTTACAATTGACGCGTCCTGATCCGAAATTTGGTGACTTTGCTACAAATGTGGCGTTGCAATTGGCTAAGCCGCTAGGGAAGAATCCGCGTGAAATTGCGGAGATGATTGCTGAAAATCTGCGCAAGGAAGAGGAGTTTAGCGAAGTAAGCGTGGCTGGTCCAGGTTTTATCAATGTAAAACTGAGCGATCAATCCGTTCTAAATTCTTTGAAAAAAGAGCCAACGACGAAACGCGCCGGTCAGACGGTTGTGATTGAAACCAATTGTCCGAATCCATTTAAGGCTATGCACATCGGACACGCTTTGAACGCGATTTTGGCGGACACGATGGCTAATTTGTTGGCGGTTGATGGCGCAATTGTGCATCGAGTGAGTTATCACGGCGATGTCGGAACGCATGTTGGTAAAAGTATGTGGGCGATTTTGCGTGAGATTGACGGCGATGTAAATAAATTGAACGAAATCCCAGCTGATAAGCGAAATGAATTTATGAGTCGCATGTACGTTGAAGGTGCGCGTGCGGCGAAAGAATCTCCAGAGGCGAAAGCAGAAATTGATGAACTAGCTAAGCAATCATTCGTCCTGGATGATCCGCTATATAAACAAGTTTACGAAATCTGTAAAAGTTGGAGTTTTGACGAAATTGACTCTAATGTTGGGCGACTTGGAAACGTGCCGATTGAGCGACGTTACGTTGAGAGCGAAACTGAAGAATTGGGCAAATCTCTGATTAAAGAGAAAACTCCAGAGGTGTTTACCAAATCTGACGGTGCGTATGTTTTTAAGGGTAGCAAATACGGCGCGTTCGATAACGTGTTTATTGGATCTCATGGCAATGGTCTTTATGGGGCGCATGATATGGGATTGATTCAGTTGAAGTATAAGGATTATCCGAATTTGGACTTATCGATTACAGTAAACGGCGAGGAGCAAGCAGCATACTTCCGTGGCGTGATTGCGGCTAGTGAATTGTCGATTCCGGCTTTGAAAGGAAAATTGTTTAATTACGCAACTGGCTTGGTCAAATTGACAACTGGGAAAATGAGTTCGCGAACGGGTGAGGTTGTTACAATTGGCTGGCTGTTTGATGAGTTTAAGAAAGCAATTGAACAAGCTGGTGGCGAGCCGACTGATGACGTGATTGCTGGCGCACTCCGTTATCAATTCTTGAAAGTGAAGATCGGCGGCGACGTCATATTTGATATTAATGACGCGGTAAGTTTGACTGGTAATACGGGAAGCTACTTGCAGTATGCGCATGCCCGGGCACGAGGTATTTTAGCTAAATCCGATAAAGAGATTGCCTTTCCGACAGAGTTGTTTGACGAAGATAAGATGCTGGTCAGAAAATTGAGTGAGTACGTGGACGTGGTTGACCGCGCTAAGGAAAGTTTGGAGCCTCATCACATCTGTACGTATTTGTTTGAATTGGCGCAAGAATTTAATCGATATTACGAGAAAAATCAGGTTATTGGCAGTGACAAAGAGGCGCATCGTGTAGGAATCGTGGCAATTTACGCCGATATTCTTAAGGCTGGACTGGCTATTTTGGGAATCGTGGCGCCAGATCGCTTGTAAAATATACTATATTAGTATATAATATAAATTCGTGAATGAACGACCGAGTAAACAATTAGACGAGCAACCATATACATCATTTTATGATCGATATTTATCTACTCAGCTATTAACTCCGAGAAGTGATATAGCAGAGAAAAGAGGCGTTAAGCGAGAACTCTTGTTAGAGTCAGAGAAGCTTTGTGACATAAAAAATGTGTACGAAAAGTCAGATAAGACGTTTGATGATATAGCGGAAGCGGCTAAATCTGTTGCAGAGCTTGTTCGTGAAACGCTTAATTTTAGATCAACGGGTAATTTTTCAAGTCCGCTTGAAGCGGTAAATATCGCCAAAGACGAAGCTGCTAATTGTTATGGGCATACAATTGTTGCGTCAGAATGTTTAGAAAAATTAGGAATTGAACATTTTATTAGTTACGCAAATCAGCATACGTTCATCACACTATTTGATCGTAGTAGTGATAGGTCGTTTATAATAGATGTTTTAACAGAGGAGTTGCGCTGTGAGATGACTGACGCCATTGGCTTTGATGGAATAGATCCAGTTGAGCAGTTGTATTATGGTGAACTCAGGGCTAATAGTACTTTATATACAGATTTATTATTACAGAAATTGCCTTCATCTGTTAATAGAAGTAATTTTGTAGCTCGACGGGAATGGTTGATGTTCTCAGATGGTATGAAATATCGAGATGGCTACGGAAGAAATGCACGACTACAGATGCTTACTCTGCCGTCCATTCCAGGTAGATTATTATTGCTAGATGAATATAATGCTCGAATTGATCAATTGAATGGGCGATATAAAGAGGCTGCAGATAAAATAGTAGACTTGTCTGGTATATATTTGGATATTGACCCTCGGAATGATTTGAAAGAGGCGGATAAATTATGTAGAGGATTAATAGAACAAGGCAGTGGGGATTTAGCCATTCAAGTAGCGTCCGTGGTAAATGATAGTTTGTTGTCGGGAGATTCTTCAAAGAACAGACTGTTTCTTCCTGATGTTATGCGTAAGGTAGCTAAACATGATAGAGATATTAACTTATTAAATGAGGCGATTAGGTTGTACAAGGAAATTATCAATAGTAAACCTAAGTATGATAGCTTGGCTGTGGGGAAGTTAAGGACTGCTGAAAAGTTGCTGAGGTCTATTAAGACTACTGGTGAAATTGCGTGCGATGCCACGTGTGGTAAAATTAGTGAATAAATATCTAATAAAAGGAGTTTTATAGCTATGAAATCTTCAGAATCAACTAAAGGTTCAAAAGTGTCAGCTAAGAAATTAGCTTCTAAGAGCGTAAAAGCTGCTGCGAAAGTTGTCGCTATTAAGGAAAAGAAAATTGTAGGCACGGCTATAAAAGACACTCATATGGCTGGATTTGTTAATTTTATTCGCGAACAGGGTGTTGTCGGTATGGCGGTTGGTTTGGCAATCGGTACCGCAGCTGGTGATACTGTGAAAAAATTGGTAACAGCATTTATTGATCCGCTAGTACAGCTGGTTGTCGGTTCTCAGCAAGGGTTGCAATCAGCCTCATTTACAGTTGAAGTTGCTGGACGTAAAGGTGAGTTTTTATACGGCGCATTTGTTAGCTCGTTAATCACGTTGATAGCCGTTGCATTTGTTGTATATGCAATCATTCACTTCTTGAAACTCGATAAATTAGATAAGAAAAAGGATTAAAACCTTAACTAATAAGCGTGCCTACTGATTCTCCGCGGGTTGCGCGGAGAATATTTCCGTCTGTAAGCAAATCACAAATTACAACTGGAATGTGCTCGTCCATAGCTAACCCAATTGCCGCCTTATCCATAACGGCAATGTTAGGATTTGTTAGGGCTTCCTGGTAAGATAAATGATCAATTTTTACGGCGTCAGGGAATTTCATAGGATCTTTATCATAAACTCCGTCGACTTTCGTTGTTTTAACCACGGCGTCACACTGCATTTCCAGTGCTAAGTTTAACGCCGCAGTGTCAGTAGTCAGAAACGGTCTGCCAGTGCCGCAAGCCACAATAACGATGCGGTTTTTCTTAATATGGCTAATTGCGCGTCGGAAAGTATAGTGATCGATAAATTGATTGACTTCAACCGTAGATAATGCGCGAGTTGGCAGTCCTGCGTCATTTAATACGTCAGCTAGAGCAATTGCATTCATTAGCGTAGAAAGCATGCCGATATTATGTGCGGAAACAGGTTGAATTCCGTGACCGATGATTTGATTACCGCGAACGTAATTGCCACCGCCAACCATAATAACAATTTCAGCCCCGTCGTCCAGCGCTGGTCGAATTTGTTCAGCAATCCAGCGGGCGCGTTTTGGATCAAAGCCGCTGGCGAAATCGCCCTGAAGTTGTTCGCCGGAGAGTTTGAGGAGAATACGTTTGGTCATGACACCAGTGTATCATAGCGCGCTTGAAAATAACATAAATGCAAAAGGGAAGCGGCAGTGTAATACAAATTGCGATTTGCTATACAAATATTCGTTTTTTAAGTTAGACAAACTAGACAAGAAAAAGCTAAGACGCTTACGTTTGCTATTTTACTTTCTCCTGTCTACAATGTGAGTATAAAGGAGAGAGTAGTGTGAAAGATGGAGTTCGGCGGCCGGGCTATTTACGTAGATCGCAAGAATCTAGCAGTAGCCATTTATTGAGTCGAAATATTGAAAGACTCAGTCAACCGTCGTATAGTTATGGTGAACCGCCCGAACAGAGGCGACAGCGTTTAAAAGAATTGCGGGAACGGTACAGTAAACTACCGGAAACTCCTTTTGCTGACTATGATCTTGGTGACAAAAAACTACCTGCATATAAGCACAAAGCAGAGATATTAGACACATTATCGAAAAGTAAAATATCCTGGCTGTGCGGACCGACGGGTAGTGGTAAAACGACGCAAACCGCTCAGTATGCACTGGAGCGGTTTGATCATGTCGTGGTGTTGATGCCGCGGCGGGTTATCGTCGATAACGTTACTGAATATGTCGAGAAGAGTTTGCGTGAACAGCTTGGCGAACAATATCCTAATCACTTGGTGGGTAAGATTCACGGACGTGCCACTGAAGCGACGCCGGACACTAGACTCTGTTTCATGACTCCAGCAACGTTTACGAAAAAGCTGGAACAATTTTCTGGCGACTGGCAGGACGAAAAGACGCTTATCCTGGTTGATGAAATACATGAAGCCAATTTGGAGATGGAATTTGCTACCGCTCTGGCGGCAAAATCGATAGAGAATACCGGCAAATGGCATATGGCTTTTTCTAGTGCCACGCCTGATACAGAAGTTTCTCAGGCGATGTACGAAGATATTAATGGGTCAGAACTACCAGTCGTAACCATTAAGGGTCGGCCGCATGATATTGATATTGAAGAAGATAAGGTGAATACCGTATCTGAAGCCTACCTTGAATATGGTAAGGACTCGAAAAAATCACTAATCTTTGTTGAAGGTGTGAGGAGTATTGATGAGACCATTGCGTCAATCAAACGTCATACTCGCCATCAATCCGGGAAAATACGATTTTTCAAACTACATTCTGGCATATCAGAAGCTGCGCGCCGAGAGATTTTTACCGCCAAACCAGCAGAAGATGAGTCGTTTGTCATCGTTTCGACCTCGGCTGGACAGTCTGGTATTACCATCCCCGAGGTTGATTTGGTGCTGTCAAATGGACTGACGAAGAGTAAAGAAATTGGTGAAGAGGGCACGGAGGGGTTGCCACCTCGATTGTGTACTCAAGCAGAGCTGATGCAGCAGGCGGGGCGGGGCGGTCGTGATATTGATGGCGCTAAGTTTGTATTGGCTCGTCCGATATCTTACGATAAGATTTATTTGCCAGATGAGCTGAAAGGATTTTATGATATTGCGTCCCGCGAACAGCATATTCCACCGGAGATATATCACACGAATATTGTGCGCAACGTTTTGTCGGCTATCCATCTGAATGGTGATTTTGAGGATCTGAACCGATACCTGATGCATCCTGTTGCTAGTAAAAAAGTTATTCAAGAGTCGTACGATTTGCTGGAAACCCTGGAAGCAATTGATGGAGAGGGGCAGATCACAAAAATTGGTGAGTTTATGGATAGTTTACCATTGTCGCCAGAACTTTCTCGGTCATTAGCAGAAATGATTAAGAATGGGGGAAGCTTACGTGAAGTGTTGGCATTATCGGCCATGGCAGCCTCCGTCTCGGGTGGTGGCTTTGCCGCCTGGCATCAACCAAAGGAATTGTTCCAGGAATTTGTCAGCCCCGATACAACAGATGACTTTTTTGCCGAATACGATGCTTTTTTGAAAACCAGAGAGATTTATGACGGCTGTCGTACTGACAATGACGTCTACCTGACTAATGGTATTGATCCCAATAAGGCGGATAATATTCACTATCAATTTAGTAAAATATGTCGGCGCCTGTCGGTTAATCCAAACGATATCGACATGGGTGAACTAAACAGCGAGGAAAAACACAATATATCGGTGGCTTTGGTGCGCGGGTTTCAGGAATTATTGTATGCCAAAACTGGTAGTCGGCGCATTGGACGAACAACGGTTAATCAATACAAGAATGTTCATACTGGCGAACGTGGTATTTCTGAGTATGAAATTAGTTCGCACAGCTTAGTGCGACGTATGGGCTCGGAGGCGTTGACGTTAGTGCTGGCTTTACCGTGGTGGTATGATGCGCATGATGGTCGTCGATACACACTCAACACAATTTTACCAGTAACCAAGAATCAAGTTGCTCAAGCCTTGAGTAGCAGCGCTGTGTCTGAATCCCTTGGTGATAGAGTTGCTCCTAATGGTGACTTGGTTCGTGTGACGCGGCCGAAAGTCGGCTCGCTGATACTCGGTCCAAAGCGGCAGCAAAAAATCCCCGCCATAACAGATGAGCAAATCGCGCTGATAGTGGACGCAATGAAAAACAAGGCTAATAAACAAGTAAGAGTATTGTTTGATTTACAACATCAGCGAGTTATCACCAAGGGCCAATTGCATCAGGTCCTAGACGGGTCTGCGGTAAATAGTCACAATGTCCATGAGGCGGAGGCTAAGGTTTGGGCTGAAGTGCAGAATGTGTTAACGAGCGAGCAGCAAGAAGCTTTTTATGGTCAGATAAACAGATAACGAGTGTATAATAGATAGTATGAGTAAGGCGAAAAAGATTTTATGGGTGGATTTGGAGATGACTGGATTGGATCCAGTGCGTGATGAGATTTTGGAAGTGGCGGCAATTGTGACTGATTGGGATTTTAAGGAAATTGCGACGTATGAAGGAATTGTGCGCCACGATTCGGAAAAGTTGGCTAAGTTGTTGGACCGAAATGCTGGTTTTTGGAATGAGCATCCGGAAGCGCGACGCGGGCTGGAGGAGCAGAATGAATCGGGCAAACCTTTGGCGGAAATAGAACGCGAATTGTTAGCGTTTTGTGATGAGCATTTTGCGGGTGAAACGAAGATTCTGTTAGCAGGTAATTCAATTCATCAAGATAGGCGATTTATTGATCAATGGTGGCCAGTGCTATCAAAAAGGCTGCATTATCGAATGCTTGATGTGAGCGCGTGGAAGGTGGTGTTTGAGGGTAAATACGGTAAGAAATTCGCCAAGCCAGAAGATCATCGAGCACTGGAAGACATCCGCGGCAGCATTATGGAACTTGAATATTATTTGAAAAAGGTAAAGGTATGACACATAAACAATTTGAAGAATTTATCCTAAGCTTGCCGGGCGTATGGCTGGATTATCCATTTGGCGAGGATGTCGCGGTATATAAATTTGGTCGAGATAATGATGGCGCAGGGAAAATGGTAGCATTGGTGACGGAAGGCTCAAAGCCTCTCAGAGTAAGCCTAAAATGTGATCCGTTGTTGGCGCAGAATTTACGAGAAAAATACGAAACAGTTTTGCCAGGTTATCATTTGAATAAAAAGCACTGGAATACAATTATTTGTTCAGGTCAATTGACTGACGAAGAGGTTTTTGATTTGGCGAGGCTGAGCTATCGATTAGTCTCGGAAGCCTAATCTGCTTTAATGATTTGATTGATCTGCTTCTGGATATTCTCTAAATCGCCAGCAGTTTTTACTAGCCATTCGCGCATCTTTTTTGACTTGGTGGATTTGTACACCTTTTTCATCATGTTGATTGTATCTGTTATTTGCACATTCATCTCATGGGCATAGGTAATATCCAATTGCGTGTTCAAAAGAGCTTCGTCCAATTTTTTCTCTAATTTTTCTGACGGATCTAGAGCGAGGATGTCCTTCTGTTTTTCCTTATAATTGATGCCGGTCGCTTGAAGCGCTTCGCTCATTGAGGCATCCGCAGTGGTTAGCACTGCAACCAGAGAACTATTGGTGGTCTGTAGACTGGTTGAGCGGAACTTATTATTGTATTTTTTGGAAATGGTGAGTAATTTATTAACGCGTGATGCAACTTGTGACGGACTAGCGCTTGGCATAGAATCTTGTGAAAAAACGAATATCGCAATTAGGGTTATCAAGCCGATAAAGCTCAAAATAGCGATGATGATTTTGGTTTTTTTATCAAAACCTTCCGCTGGCGGAGGTGTGGCAATTTGATTCAGATAATCGATACCTTGAGGTTGGTTGTTCAAATTGTCAGGATACATATTTCTATTTAACCACAAACAATAACAGAGGTAAAGAGTGATATAATAAAAATATGAATGATGCCAAAGAAGAAGTGCGGGCGCGATTGAACATCGAGGATGTGATTGGTGAGTATGTTCAGTTGAAGCGAGCTGGGCGCAATTTGAAGGGTTTAAGTCCGTTTACCGACGAGCGAACTCCAAGCTTTATGGTTAGCCCAGAAAAGCAGATTTGGCACGATTTTTCTTCTGGAAAAGGTGGCGATATTTTTACGTTTGTGATGATGGTGGAAGGAATGGATTTTCGTCAATCACTGGAGCATTTGGCTCGGAAGGCAGGCGTTGATCTGACTTTGTTTTCTAACGGCGACGGACGAACAGCCAAGCGTCGCGCCAGAGCCAGAGAAGCGCTTAAATTAGCAGCCAATTTTTATCAGCAGAATTTGGTAAAAAATTCATTAGCTCTGGATTATGTGGTTAAAAAACGGCGATTAAATCGTCAGACGATTGGTGATTTTTTGATTGGCTATGCGCCGGAGAATGGCGACACATTGACGAAAGCGTTGGAAAAAAGAGGATTTTCTAGGCAGGAATTGGCGGACGCTGGCTTGTCGAATCGGTTTGGCGGTGATTTATTTCGTGGGCGAATGATGGTGGCGCTGAGTGACGGCAATGGCGAAGTTGTGGGATTTACGGGCAGAATTATTCGTGACGATCCGCGCGCGCCAAAATACTTGAACACGCCGCAAACGCTGTTATTCGATAAATCGCGACATATTTTTGGTTTGCATCAAGCCAAGGAAGCGATTCGAAAAAGCGATATAGCGGTTATTGTTGAGGGTAATTTGGATGTAATTAGCAGTCATCAAGCGGGCGTCAAAAACGTGGTTGCGACCTCTGGAACGGCGATGACGACGCAACATTTGAAGTCGCTTAGTCGATTGGCAGGGCGGATTCGCTTGGCGTTTGATGGCGATCGAGCGGGAGTTAACGCAACGGAACGGGCAATCAATTTGGCGCAGGAAGTCGGCGTGGAGTTGGAAGTGGTGAGCTTGCCTGATGGCGTCAAAGATCCAGACGAATTGATCCAAAAAGATCCAGCGCTTTGGCAAGCGGCGATTGACCAATCTCAGCCAGCGGTGGATTGGGTGATTGCTAGATACGCGGAAATGGAGAATTTGAAGTCGGCGGAAGGCAAGCGAAGATTTTCGACCATTGCGCTGAGGATTGTCCGAGGCTTGAAAGATCCGGTAGAACAAGAGCATTATTTGTCGGTAATTTCTGAAAAAACTGGCGCGTCAATTACCGCGCTGAAGGCAAAATTGTCGAATGAAAAAGTTGCTGAACATCAATTGAAAAAGGCGAAAATTGAGAAAGAAAAACCGACTCCAGTTCAGGATGAAACTGAGGATATGCTGGCGGGGCTGGCGGCGAGTGAAAAATCCGTGCGGCGTTGGTTGGCGGCGGTTTCTGGAGAAATGCTGGATGATGACAACGCGCGGCAGCTAATTGGCTATTTGCGGAAGAATCCAGACGCGGATTTGGGTGAAGTTCCGCTGGACTTGCAAAAAATCGAACAGTATGTGAAAATAGTACAGTTGAAAAGTGAAAGTCGTTACGCCAATTGGGAGCAAAAAAGCTTGGACGAAGAGATGGCTCGGCTAGTCAGACAGATAACAATCAAACATCGCGAAAACAAAAAGAATCAACTATTAACGCAGCTTAGAGAGGCCGAGGCGTCGGGTGATGAGGTTTTGTCTCAGAATTTACGCCAGAGCTTAAATAATCTGATTAAGGAGAAAATGTGAGCGACGATATCACGACGAAGCCAGTAAACTTAAATGAAGATGATGATTTTGATCCAACGCTTATAGATGAAGAAGAATCGGAAGATTTGGATTCGTTAACAACTGGGCAATATTTGGATGATGTGTCAGACGACTCTGTTCGTTTGTATCTGAGGGAAATTGGTAAAATTCCACTACTTAGTTCTGAAGAAGAAATGGACTTGGCGCGCCGAATTGTTGAAGGCGATAAAAAGGCTAAGGATAAGATGGCTGAGGCGAATATGCGTTTGGTGGTGTCAATTGCTAAGCGTTATTCTGGTCGTGGTTTGGACTTTTTGGATTTGATTCAAGAGGGAAATACTGGACTTTTGCGTGCGGTTGAGAAGTTTGATCCAGATAAGGGATTTAAGTTTTCGACTTATGCAACTTGGTGGATTCGTCAGGCAATTACGCGTGCGATTGCTGATCAAGCACGAACGATTCGTATTCCAGTTCACATGGTGGAAACGATCAATAAATTGTTGCGTACTCAGCGACGAATGACGCAGGAATTGAACCGTGAGCCGACAATTGAAGAATTGTCTAAAGAGTTGGATATGGAGCCAGAGAAAATCGAATACGTCATTAAGATCAAGCAAGACATTTCTTCTTTGGATGCCGGTGTTGGTCGTGACGGTGAAGATGACGATTCAGTTTTGCAAGATTTTATCGTTGACGAAGATACGGTTTCACCAGAAGATTCTGCCTCAAATCAATTGCTAAAAGAGCAAGTTCAGGAAATTCTATCAAGTTTGAGCGATCGCGAGCAGAAAATTGTTCGAATGCGTTTTGGTTTGGACAATGGGAAAAATCACACTTTGGAAGAAGTTGGTCAGGAATTTGCGGTTACGCGTGAGCGAATCCGCCAGATTGAAGCTAAGGCGCTAGCAAAACTTCGCAAGCACAAAGACGCGAAAAAACTTTACGAATATCTGGACTAATTAGCACTGTTCGGGCGATTTACAAAAATGGGCGTCGTGAGTTGCGGCGTCTATTTTTTGATGTAATTGCTCGAGGCTGCCGTCGTTAATGATGAAATAATCAGCAATAGCAATTGGTCCACCTTTTTCCAAATTCTCGATTTCTGACCAGTCGCGCTGATCGACTTCGTGTGGTTGCATTGGGCGCTCTATGCGCTTAGCCATTCGTTGATAACGGAGGTATTTCGGTGTAACAATAGCAATAACGACAACTTGTCCAGGAAATTCGTGCTTAAGGAATTTATATTCGCTCCAAGTGTATAATCCATCCAAAACGATTTTATTTTGCCCGGCGTTTATTAAATCGTGGATGTTTTTTATGACGCGTTTGATTACGAAATCTTTGCCTTCACGGCGACGAATTTCTTCGCGAAACTGTTGTTGATTGTCCCAAGTTTTTTCAATTCCAGCCTCGTCCATGGCTTTATAAATAACGCCACCGAAGTAAATTTTTGGAAATCCTTTTTCTGTCAAATATTCGACAGCTGAGCTTTTGCCGCTGCCCGCCAATCCAACCAGGGCGATAATTTTTGCGTATGGTTGTGTCATGTACTAATTTTAACAATTTGTTGACATTCTTCCAAATAGAGAGTATCTTTAAGCTACACACTATGGAAACACTTCATGAACATGTTGAAGAGTTACCTCAGAATTCTCCTTCTGACTTTGATACTGAGGGTCAAGAAAATCTAACAGAAAATGAACATATAGCCGCTCAGATTGAGAAATTGGAGTCGAAATTTGATCGTAATCCAGATGGTAGCGATAGATGGGGGAGATTCGTTGATAGTCCAGTTCGGGATCAGTATGGGCAGATTTGGATGATTTGGGAAAATCCTGCCGCTTCATCATCTATTCCGAAAGATCGATATCAAATATATAAGATACTCAATGATGAAGATGAGTTTAGATATGCTTTCATAAAAGAGCTTGAGGTTGATCGCTACCCTGGGTACCATAAAACCTCTTATGAGTTTTTTGTTGGTCCTGATGACGGTAGAGATGAAACCATAACTGTGTTCTTTAACGACGATGGAGTGATTGAGTATGTCCATTGTTATAGCTATCTGGAGGAGCGCAAGAGGTTGTACGAGAAGTACGAAAGAGCGCAGAAGAAACTTGCTGAGGCGTCAATAATCAATTCTCTGACGATAGCCGCTTAAATGCTACAATAGAAGTATGAAGCGTCTAGTGGTTATTGATGGAAAGTCGGTGTTTTACCGAGGTTATTATGCCATGCCGGGACTGTCGATGGCTGACGGAACTCCGACTGGTGGTGTGTATGGATTTGTAAGTTTGGCAATTGAGTTAATTAAGAAATTGGAGCCGGATTACATGGCGGTAGCTTGGGATAAACGAGGCACAAATATTCGCAAGCGGCGAGAATTATATCCAGAGTATAAAGCTGGTCGCAAGCCAGCGCCAGATGACTTTTACCAGCAAATTCCGATTTTACACGAACTGCTCGACGCATTTGGTTGGCCGCTTTATGAAATTGATGATTACGAGGCGGACGATATTATGGGCGCGTTTGCCAGGCAGGCGGAATCTCGCGGAATTGAAACGTGCTTGATAACGTCGGATTTGGACGCATTGCAATTGATATCACCAATGACCAAAGTTTACGCCATGAAAAATGGTTTAAGGAATATCGAGGAATTTACGGCGGAACATTTTGAACAAAAATATGGAATTCGGACGGAGCAATTCTTAGATTTGAAGGCGCTAAAGGGCGATTCAAGTGACAATTTGCCGGGAGTGCCGGGAATTGGTGAGAAAACGGCGGTGAAATTATTGCAAGAATATGAAACGCTGGATGGAGTTTATGAACATCTGGACGAGCAAAAAGGCGCGTTGCGAACGAAGTTGGAAAATGGTCGCGAGTCGGCATATTTGACCAAGCAAGTGGCGGAAATTTGGACGGACGCGCCGATTGAGCTGGACTGGGATGTGGCGGATGTTAATGATTGCGACTTTGCGCGAGTAACGGAAATTCTGCAGAAGTTGGAGTTTAATTCGCTGATTGGACGGTTGCCGCGAACGATGCAAGTGGCGGAAAATGAGAAAAAAGAAGAACCGAAGTTGGATATTCCGCGAATTGAAAAATTGCCCGACATGCCGATGTTTGAGGCGGAAAACATAATATATATCGATTTGTCGGAGCCTGATGTAGTTTACATAAGCTCGAATCCTGAGTCAGCGTGGACGGCGAAAATTGATGAAATTAGTCAATCTATGTGGCAATTACTGGCACAGGGAATTGTGATCGCGGCGGATGTTAAGCAGTTGTATCACGCGTTGGATAGTTATGGCGTGGCGGTGCGTTTTCATGAGGTTTGGGATGTTGAGCAGGCGGCGTTTTTGATTGATCCGCTGAAGCGCGACCGTAGTTTGAATGCGCTGTCTGGTGATTTTTCTGATGACAATTCCGCGCCTTATCAATTGGCTCGCTTGCATAAAATTTATCGTGAACAAAAAGTTTACATGTCGAACAATTCGCAAATTGCGCGTGTGGCTTACGAGTTTGATTTTCCGGTAATTTGGGCGCTATTCCAGATGGAAAAACGCGGGATGAAGTTGGACGATACGCTATTAAAACAGATGGGCGATGAGCTGGCGGCGGAAGTTAGCGAGCTTGAACAACAAATGTATTCCATGGCTGGATACGAGTTTAATGCGTCTAGTCCAGCGCAACTTTCTGAGGTTTTGTTTACCAAATTGCAATTACCAACCGCGGGCATAAAAAAGGGAAAAACTGGATATTCAACAGGTCAGAAAGAGCTGGATAAATTACGCGGACAACATCCGATTATCGAGTTGATTGAGCGATATCGAGAATTGACCAAATTGATCAGCACGTACATTGAGGCGTTACCAAAATTGATGGCGACTGATGGGCGAATTCACACTACATTCAATCAGGACGTAACCAGCACGGGGCGACTGAGCAGTACAAATCCGAATTTACAGAATATTCCGGTGCGGACTGAACTGGGTAGGAAAATTCGCCAGGCGTTTGTTCCGAGTGATGGCAAGGTTTTTGTCGGCGCGGATTATTCGCAATTTGAATTGAGGCTGGCGGCTGTGTTGGCTGGCGATGAGAAGTTGATTGAAGACTTTAATAGCGATGTTGATATTCACGCAAAAACGGCGGCGGAAACATACGGAATATCAATTGATGAAGTAAGCAAATCTCAGCGTCGAGCAGCGAAAGTGATCAATTTTGGTGTACTTTACGGAATGAGTCCGCACGGTTTGGCGGCGGCTACAGGAATGTCATTTACAGAGGCGAAAAAGTTTATTGATCATTATTTTGAGGTGCGAAAGCCGATTCGTCAGTACTTGGATAAAATTCTGACTCAAGCGCGGGAACAGGGATTTGTTGAAACGTATTTCGGCAGGCGACGACCAACGCCTGATGTAAAATCGAGCAATTTTATGGTGCGATCTTCGGCGGAAAGAGCTGCGATAAATATGCCAATTCAAGGCACAGAAGCGGATTTGATGAAAATGGCGATGATTCGTCTGGAGGATAAATTGTCGGGCTTGGCTGATGCGATTTTACAGGTTCATGATTCGATTTTGGTGGAATGCAAACCTGAAGACGTCCAGAAAGTCAGCGAGATTATGAAAGCGGAAATGGAAGGCGTTTGTCCAGAATTGCCGATTAAGTTGAAAGTAGATGTCGGTACGGGCGCAAATTGGGGTGAAGTATAGAAAATATGGTATAATTATGCCATGAAATACACTCAACGACGAAATTCATTTTCTCGATTTGTACCAATTTTGCTGGTTATTGTTATCACGGTCGTGGCGGTAGCAGCGGTTATTGCGATTGGTCGAGCATTATTTGGTAAAAATGATTCAGGTCAAACAACAGATCAGAATGTTAACGTAGGGCAAGTTGCTTTGTTGTCGACGGACGTGGGAAGTGCGGTTCGATTGACGGTGCGTGGGCCGATTGTAGCGAATGAGAATTTCCGCTCATACAGCATCACTATTTCGCCAGAATCTCGCGAAATGACGACGTACGAGGGATATTTAGACAAGCCAATTGCGCAGAAAAAATTGGACAATAACAGCAAGGCTTATACGGAGCTGGTTTATGCGCTTGATAAGCGAAAAATGATGGACGGCACGCCGCTAACCGAGCAACAAAACGATTTGCGGGGAATTTGTGCTAGCGGTAAAATTTACAAATTCGAAACTTTGAAGGATAATTCCGTTGTGAAGAGTTTGTGGACGTCGGATTGTAGCGGCTCTAAGGGCTCGGCGCAAGCTAATGTAAACGAGATTTTGGATATGTTTTTGAAGCAAATTCCTGACGGCAAGAAAATGGCGGCTGGAATTGGCTTAAGTCAAGAAGAAGCTTTGTTTAAGCTGTAGGACTTGCCGAATGCCAGAACTACCCGAAGTTGAGACAGTTCGTCGCGGTTTGGCGGATTTGCTGCCAGGTCAGGCTGTTGTGCGAGCGACGGTATTTGATTCGCCAAAGAGTTTTCCGAATTCACCCACAGACGTTCAGCAATTTTTATATGGTGTGTATGTAACGGCGGTGCGACGTCGCGCAAAAGTGCTGATGATTGACCTTGATACGCGTTATTCGCTGGTGATACATCTTAAGATGACTGGGCAATTGATTTTTCGTGGGGCTAATAGTTTTGCTGGCGGTCATCCGAATGATAGTTTGATTGGTGAATTGCCTGATAGATCGACACGAGTGCAAATTGATTTTATGGATGGTTCGCGCCTGTTTTTTAATGATCAGCGTAAGTTTGGTTGGATGAAATTGATGCCGACCGATGAGATAGAAAATTTGCCATTTATGCAGAAAGTTGGTCCGGAACCGCTCGATAAAAAAACTGAGGCGGGTGACTTTATTAAGCGAATTCGTCGTCGGCAAAATTCGATGATAAAGCCAGCGTTTCTTGATCAGTCGGTGATTGCTGGAGTTGGTAATATTTATGCCGATGAAGCTCTGTGGGCTGCAAAAATCCACCCTCAGACGCGCGTCAAAAATGTTAGTGATGACCAATTGGAAGATTTGTTTAACGAACTGCGTCAGATTTTGCAATTGAGCATTGATCAGGGAGGTTCGACGGATAAAAATTATGTTGACGCTGAAGGTAGAAAAGGCAATTATCTGTCGTTTGCGCATGTATTTCGTCGGGAAGGTCAGCCGTGCCATCGACATCCTGATCAAGAGATTGTAAAGATGAAGGTTTCTGGACGCGGTACGCATATTTGCCCAGTTTGCCAAGTGGAGGCGAAGTGATTTACCTTTTTTACGGCGAAAACGAATTCGAGAAACGGCAATCAATTGCTAAGCTGATCGGCAATGAAAAAGCGGCGCGACATGATGGCGAAGATTTGACGCTGGCTGGAATGCAGGAAATAGCAATTGGGCAGACGCTGTTTATGAACTCGTCGGTGTATTTGATTTCAAGATTGAGCGAAAATTCTGAGATTTGGTCGCAAATTCCAGACATAAAGTTTGATGATGACAGGATGATTATTCTGGTGGAAGATAAAATTGATAAGCGAACGAAAACGTATAAGTGGTTGCAGAAAAATGCCAAAGTTCAGGAGTTTTCACCGCTTAGTGATCGTCAAAAACCGCAGCTTTTAAAGTGGTGCGTGGCGGAGGCGAAGGTTCGCGAGTGTGAATTAACGAATCGTCAAGCAGAGATAATTGTCGATCGTTTGGGATTTGATCAGTTGCGACTGAGTAATTTTTTGGACCAATTGGCGCTGGCGGAAAAAGTGACGGATGATTTAATTGACAACTTTATACCTTTGGCGAGGACGGAAAATGTGTTTGATTTGTTTATTTCGGCGCTGGCGGGTGATTATGATAAGGTTCACGATATAATTAGCTATTTGGAGTCAGAAAGTGGTGCTGATGGCGCTTATCAGACAATGGGATTGCTTGCCTCGCAGGCAACTAACTTGACGGCGTTGGTTTTGGCTGACGGCGACAGTAAGTTGGTGGCTTCGGATTTTTCGGCTAATCCGTATGTTTTACGAAAATTGACGTCTTCGACAAAAGGTATCGATAAGGAAAAACTGAAAAGGATAGATGACGCGCTACTTCGGGCAGACTTGCAAATGAAAACAACTTCTGTAAATCCGTGGCTGCTTATGGAGGTGGCACTGGTTGGAATTGGAAAATATACCAAGGAATAGAGAAGTAGCTGGGTCTTATGGATGATACTTGTGCAAAAGAATATATCGCAAATTTAGAAAAAGAATTTTCTTTAATTGAAAATGGATTTAAAGAAGAAGAGAAAAGAGCTCTTGCTGACTATCTATCAAACGATAATGCGTATATCAAAGAATTAGCATTTCTAGCCTTTAAATCCAATGTATATCAAGTTAGAATGTATAGTGTATTTCTTTTTGGATACTTATCAGAACAAGATGATATTTTAGCATTTATGCGAGATGAAGTTTCAAAAGATGATAATTGGAGAGTTCAGGAAGTATTGGCGAAGGCTTTTGATGAATTTTGTAAGAAAACAGGTTATGAAAAATCTCTTCCGGTTATTGACGAGTGGTTACAAAACACTAATCCAAACGTTAGAAGAGCTGTTACAGAAGGTTTGAGAATATGGACGAGTAGGCCATATTTCAAGGACAATCCAGATGAAGCTATTAAACGAATCGCAACATTAAAAGAAGATTCTAGTGAATATGTTAGAAAATCTGTAGGAAATGCTTTAAGGGATATAAGTAAAAAGTTTCCAGAATTGATTAAAATGGAACTCAGTAGCTGGAAATTAGAGAGCAGAGAAATCAAACAGGTATATAAATTGGCGAGTCGATTAGTCGACTGATGTTAAATAAAAATACCCCAGTTAATTCCGGGATATTTTCTGGTAATCTTTATAGATTATTTTTCAGCTTTCTTAGCAGCTAGCTTCTTCGCTGGAGCTTTTTTAGCGGCAGTTTTCTTAGCTGTTGCTGGCTTTGCGGCTGGTTTTTTAGCAGCTTCTAATGCAACACCTGCTTTTTTAGCAATTTTGCTTAATGCGCTCTTTCGGCGAGCAGCGGTGTTTTTCTTAATCAAGCCTTTTTTAACGGCGGTGTCGATTTCGCTTTGTGCTGCAGCAAGAGTTTTTGCGCTTGGTTCTGCAGAGAAAGCTTTAACAGCAGTCTTAATGTCTTTTTTAATGCTGATGTTTCGCTCGCGGCGCTTTAGGGTTTGTTTAGCACGCTTGATGGCGGATTTGATGATTGGCATGTTTCTCCTTTACCTCTATAGATTTGTATCGCTAATCAGGAAGAATTATACAGAAAATAGCATAAATTGTAAAGAGGTGGCTTAGATATTGACTTTATGGTGCTGCTTATGGTATAGTGATGCCAAGCGTAATTACAAAACAAACATAGGAAAAATCATGTCAAACGGATCAGCAAAGCAAAAAGTAATCCAGAGTATCAAGGATGTAACTAATATTTTAGTGACGGTGAGTTCTAGCCCGTCAGTCGACGAATTGTCGGCAGCATTAGGATTGACGATTTTCCTCAATAAACTAGGGAAGCACGCTACGGCTGTGTTTAGTGGTGACATTCCGCCAGCAATTACGTTCTTGAATCCTGATAAGACGTTTGAGCAGACCGCAGATTCTTTACGTGATTTTATTATTGCTTTAGATAAAGAGAAGGCTGATCATTTACGCTATAAAGTTGTTGATGACGCGGTGAAGATTTTTATTACGCCATATCGTACGACAATTACCGATAAAGATTTGGAATTTTCACAGGGTGATTATAACGTTGAGCTGGTTTTGGCGCTAAATGTTGAAAATAGCGAGAGTATTGATACGGCTTTGACTGCGCACGGTAAGATTTTGCACGATGCTACGGTTGTGTCTATAACAGCGGGCGACGTAAAGAGTGGTCTGGGCTCTGTTGATTGGCACGAATCTAACGCGAGTGGCGTGAGCGAAATGGTTGTGGAATTGCTTGACGACCTGAAAACGCCGAAGGTAACTCTGGACGAGCAGATGGCGACGGCGCTACTTACGGGAATTGTTGCAGTGACTGACCGATTTAGTAATGGAAATACATCATCAAAGGTTATGACTACGGCCGCAGAACTTATGGCGGCTGGCGCAAATCAGCAATTGGTGGTTTCAAAGATTGCAGAGAGTGAAGTAGAGGATGAGCCGCAGAAGATTGAAGAGATCGAAGAAAAATCTCCAGAAAAAGAGGAAGCTTCAGAGGATAAAACTGAAGAGGCGGAGAAAGATGAGGAAACTGTACACGCGGACGGAACTTTGTCAATTAGCCATGAGAAGAAGGGCGATGTTGATGAAGTAGCTGAACAAACGGCGAAGGAAAAGCAAGAAGAGTCTGCTAGGATTGCTGAAGAGAAATTGGCTAAAATTGAGCCGATAAAGGAAGAGCCACAAACTGAGGAAGAAAAGCCGAGTGAAAAAATAGTTTCAAAGGGCGAACTTTCTTTTGAGGAAACTCCGCTGATGGGTGGCACTCTGAATGCAACGACTACACAGGCTGCCGAGGATAAGATTAGGGAATTGGCTGGCGATCAAAATAAAACCATCTTAACGCACGGTAAATATGTGGGTGATAGTACGCCGTCGTTTGGCGATACTCCGTTAAATGCAGCTATGGGTGAGTCTGATGAACCGCCAAAGATTGATCCGTTCGCGACAACTAACGCCGCTGAGCAAAAATTGTCGACGATACCTGTTGCGCCGCAATCTGAAGAGTCGATTATTTCGGCAATTACCAACGACACAAATCAATTGAATAATCCAGTAGCGCCAGCTCCGAGTCAGCCGATTGCGCCAATTGAGCCAGCAATAACAAATCCTGAGAATAGCATTCCAGGTTTCGATTTACCAATGCCACCAGCAATGCCAGATTTCGGCGCTTTGCCACCAATGCCGCCAGCGCCTACGGGTGTTGATGTAAATGGATTGCCACAGATTGCACCATTAGGGGTGGCTCCTGAGCCGGTAGCCGCTCCGCAAGCTCCAGCGCCTGCGCCGATCACTGCGATGCCAACTCAGCCAGCTCAAAACGCAGACTTCAATCCAGCGCAATTCCACATTCCAGGACAATAATTGATGGACGAAGTGATTCTCATAGACAAACCTCAGGGAATGACTAGCTTTGGGGTAGTAGCGCGCTTGCGACGAGTTTTATCTAATCGGGCGGGAAAGAAGGTGAAGGTTGGTCACACAGGTACGCTTGATCCGTTTGCTACTGGGCTAATGATTATTGTGACTGGAAAGAAATGCCGCGAAGCTGAAGCTTTCACTAAGTTAGATAAGTGGTACGAGGCGGAAATTATTCTGGGCAAGAATAGTTCGACGGGCGACCCAGAAGGCGAAATTACTGATGTGTCTGATTGTGAGCCGAGTTTAAAAGAAGTTCAGCGGGTAATCGGTCAATTTATGGGAAAAATTGAGCAGACGCCGCCGATTTTTAGCGCGATAAAAATTAACGGTGAAAGAGCGTATAAATTGGCGCGCGAAGGTAAACAAGTTGAGATTCCTAAGCGTGTGATAGAAATTTATTCGTTAGAGTTATTGACATACGAATATCCCAAATTAAAGATCAGAACTCACGTTTCAAGCGGAACTTATATTCGAACGTTGGCGGTGGATATTGGCGAGAAACTAGGGACGGGCGCGTATTGTGAGAATTTGCGTCGCACAAAAATTGCCGACTATTCTATCGACGAAGCAAAGACTCTGGCGGACTTTGGAATTACTAGCTAATTGCAAAAAACAGAGAAGCTTGGTATAATTACAGGGCTATGATTAGCAAAGAGAATAAAGCGAAAGCAATTGCTTTGACTCAGGTCAATAAAAACGACGTCGGTAGCCCACAAGCTCAGGTGTCAGTTTTGACGGCTCGTATCAAAGAAGTCACGGAGCATTTGAAGGCGAATAAGCACGACTTCATGGCTCGTCGCGGCTTGATCCAAATGGTTGGTAAGCGCAAGCGTTTGCTGAAATATTTGGAGCGAACTGATTTTGAGTCTTACAAAGCAGTTGTTGCCAAATTAGGTTTGCGTAAATAGTTTACGTTAAAAACTGCTTAAATCCCCTTTGACGAAAAGGGGATTTTTGTTGTTCTGGCTATTTTTTCAATTTGGCGATAATCACATCTCGTCCGTCGTTTGCGCCACCCAAAGTACAGGAATAAAGAGTTAATTGTGGCTGATCTGTGCGTTGTTCGATTTCTACGGCATCTGGTTTAACGCTTTGTTTTTCGCTGATGACGTAATTGTAACGCACGCCGTTATAGTCAATGATAATTTCATCGCCGACAGTTAATTTATCGATATTATAAAAAGGTGATTTTCTGAGCGTCTGCTGAGGAGTTAATCCCATAATAAAACGGTGTGCAGATAAGACAAAATTGCCACCATCCTTTGGACTGCCATTTTCTGGTTTACGCCACCATGCGCCACGCTCCATTGTTTCGGCGCCGCCAGTACTATAAGGCAAATTTATGTCGATTTTCGGTATATAAAGTCGATTTTCGGTAATTTTATTCTCAGTTTTAGTGATGAGCTGAGTGGTGTGGTTGTCTTTTGGGTTAATGTTTTGCGACAAAATAAGGGGCGTGCTGATGAGAGCAAGCAAATAAACTCCGCCAAGAATCATTAAGATTGCGATTATAGTTAAGATATAGCTTTTCCAGCTTTTCTGGCGATTTTTTACTGAATCTAGCTGAAGTGACATGAATAAATTATAGCACACTCATCTGTTAATAGGGTTATGTTAAGTGCGCTCGCGGCTGGCGTTTGGGTTGAGGTTTTAGTATAATATAAGGAGCAATTTGTAACGCGGAAGTGATAGAGATGAGACGACTAAATTGCCAAGTAATTTCATCCCTGTTACTACCGCAAGAAAGGAGCTCTTTATGAGTATTATCAATCCAAGCGGCAAGGAGATTTTTAGTGTTACCACTGATTTTTGTGGTCGGCCGCTGACTTTAGAAGTGAATCGCGTCGGCTTTAGGACGACTGGTAGCGTTTTGGTGCGTTACGGCGACACTGTAGTTTTGGGTAGCGCTCAGGTTAGTCCGCGTCCAGTGCAATTGGATTATTTTCCATTGTCGATTGATTATGAAGAAAAGTTTTATGCTGCAGGTAAGATTTCTGGCAGCCGATTTATCAAGCGTGAAGGTCGCCCAAGCGATGAAGCTGTGTTGATTGGTCGATTGATTGATCGTCCGATCCGTCCGCTTTTCCCGAAGGGTTATCGCCAAGAAGTGCAAGTTGTTGCAACTGTTTTGAGCATGGATCCGAGTTTCCGCCCAGATGTGATTGCAATGATCGCAGCGTCTAGTGCGTTAATGTTAACCGGTACGCCGTTTGACGGTCCAGTGGCTGGTCTGCGCGTGGGTCGAGTGAATGGTGAATTTAAGGCGTTCTTAACTTCAGAAGAGCGCGAAAAGTCGGATCTTGATTTGGTTGTAGCTGGTATTGAAAGCGGTATAACAATGGTCGAGGCTGGCGCTAAAGAAGTTTCGGAGGACGTTATCGTTGATGCGATGGCGTGGGCTCACCAGATGATGCAGCCAGCGATTGCCTTGCAACGCGAATTGGCGGAAAAAGTTGCGCCAGCACAGCAGGAATATGATCTAATTTTGCCAGATGAATCAATTCAGCAAACGGTTAACGCGTGGGCTGATGGGAAATTTGGTGAGAAAATCCGTCGTCCATATCCAGAGCGCAATGAAATGATAAGCGAAATTCGCGCTGAGTTCCATGAGGCGATGGCGGAAAAATTGGGACTGGACGAGGAAGGATATAGCGAAGTTCGTGGTGATTATGACGAAGCGTTTACTTTGGCTTTACATAAAGATGTTCGCCGGGGAATTGTTGCTGAGCGAGTTCGTCCTGACGGTCGACAACTGACCGAGATTCGTCCGCTTAGCTCAGAAGTTGGATTCTTGCCGCGCGCTCACGGTTCCAGTTTGTTTACGCGTGGTGTGACTCAAGGAATGAACATTGTTACTTTGGCGCCGCTTAGTTATTCGCAATTGATTGACACTATGGAAATTACCGACGGTGAGCGACGTTATATGCATCATTACAATGCGCCGGGCTATACGGTTGGCGAAGTTAAGCGAATGGGCAGTCCGGGTCGACGTGAAATTGGTCACGGATATTTGGCGGAACGTGCTTTGCTTCCAGTTTTGCCAACTGAAGAAGATTTTCCATACGCTATTCGCTCAGTTACCGAGATTATGAGCCAGAACGGTTCAACTTCGATGGCGGCGACTTGTTCTAGCTGCTTGGCGTTGATGGATGCTGGCGTACCAATCTCAGCCCCCGTGAGTGGAATTGCGATGGGTCTAATGATGGACGGCGATACTCCGTATGTGCTGAGCGATATCGCTGACGCTGAGGACTTTGCTGGAGATATGGACTTTAAGGTTACTGGTACTTCAAAAGGTATTACAGCTCTTCAAATGGACATGAAGGTTCATGGACTACCGGTGGCGGTTTTACGTCAAGCGATTGAGCAGAGCAAAGCGGGACGTGCACACATTTTGGAGCATATGCTCAGCGTTCTTCCAGAGCCTCGTAAGTCGCTCAGTCCGTATGCGCCACGAATTGAGAAGATTAAGATTGACCCAGATAAGATTGGCGTAATTATCGGTAAGGGTGGTGAGACGATCAATAAGATTACTTCGGAAACTGGCGCTGAAATTGATATTAAGGAAGATGGTTTGATTACTGTGGCTAGCCCAGACGGCGCGTCGATTGAAAAGGCTATGAACTGGATTAAGAGTCTGGTTGAGGAGCCAGAAGTCGGCAAGATTTACGAAGGTAAAGTTGTTGGCATTAAAGATTTTGGCGCGTTTGTGAATATACTTCCTGGCATTGACGGAATGGTTCATATTTCGAAATTGGCAGAACATCGAGTTGAAAAAGTGACTGATGTTGTGAAAGAAGGGCAAACTGTTCGCGTGAAAATTACTGGAATTGACGAGCGCGGTAAGATCAATTTGACGATGATTGGTTTGTAAATATATAATAGCGAAAGCGTAATTTTAGGAGGGAATTTTATGGACAATAGTAACAATAATAAACCTCAAGTGCCGCCTCAGCCACAATTCCAGCAGGCTCCACAACAGCCACAACAACAATTCCCACAACAACCAGTCATGGGAACTCCATACCAGATGCCACCAAAAAAGAAAATGAGCAAAGGTGCCATGTGGGGAATCATCGGCGGAATAGTTGGACTAGTCGTAATTATCGTTGGTGTAGTCCTAGCCGTCTTGCTACTAAGTGGTCCAAGCAAGGCGGATTATAAAGCTGCTGTAGACAAAGTGAACGATACAATCGAAATTTACAATAAAGCTTCGACGTCACTTTCATATGTTTCTACTTCAGAAACTAAGACGTCACTAGAATCTACTCGTAAAAAACTTGCCTCGACAAAGGATGAAGTTGACGGTAAATTAAGCGAGCTAGGCAAGATGAAGGCTATTACTGGCGACAAAGAGGTTCGTGAAAAGTATGATGCTTTGAAAAATAAGCTAGGTAAGTTTGATTCTGCAGTGGATGCTTTTGATGAAGTTTACGGAAAGATACTTCCAGCAGTAGCTGATTTTTCTGATAGTAGCAACAGCTCTAATATATCTACCTTAGAGAGTGCGGTTAAGAAAGCTAGACAGGATCTTAAAAATGCCGATATCAAGAACGAGCATAACAAGAAATTCGTCAAGGATTTTACTGCTCAATTGGAAAAACTTGAAGAAATGTTGCCAAAAGTTGCTGAGATGAAATCTGATTACAAAAAATACGACTCTAACTATATCAGTGATTTTTACGACACTCTTACCGCAATACAGAAGACTGCTCGCGAATGGTCTTCAGGACTACAAAAAATAGCAGAAGAGGGTGAAATTCGCGATGAATTAAATAATCTAGGAACTATACTGGTAAACAAGGTAAATAAATAGTTCTGCTAAATATCAGAAGCGCCTCGTTTCTTGCGGGGCGTTTTTTGATAGAATAAATATATGGACAAGCAGGCTAAATTGGATACGTTGGCGGAAGAAATTGTAAAAGAGAAGGTTTGCCCGGATTTGGCGGATCAGGCGACGCAATTAGTTATGGGCGATGGAAATCCTGATGCCGGTATCGTTTTTATTGGCGAGGCGCCGGGGAAGAATGAAGATTTGCAGGGTAAGCCGTTCGTTGGTGCTGCGGGAAAATTCCTTGATGAAATGCTGAAGTCTGCTGATCTGCAACGTTCAGATGTGTATATTACCAACATTGTTAAATATCGTCCACCGAATAATCGCGACCCACTGCCGGAGGAAAAGCGACAATTTTGGCCATATTTACTCAGGCAATTAGAAATCATTCAGCCAAAGGCCATTTTGACCTTAGGGCGGCACAGTGGCGGCGGATTTATTCCGGGATTGCAGATCAGTAAAGAACACGGTCGTCCACGTAAAGTGCGTCTGCATGATCTAGAGTTTGTGGTCATCCCTCTATACCATCCAGCAGCCGCGCTTTATAACGGCGGTATGCGTCAGACTTTAATTGACGATTTTATTCAGGCTGTGGAGTTCGTAAAGAATAGCGACGCTTAATCAGGCGATTGCTTGCAAAAGTTTCCCAGGCGTAGTATAGTGGATAGTCGATATCTATTATATCTAAGTCGAGAAAGGATTTGTATGAGATTATCGGGAGCCGTTGAACAGGCGTGTTGCATTATGGCAATTCTGGCGGATCCGAAAAGGACGACGCCGGTAACTAATGATGCGCTGGCAGAAAAGATGCTGGTTTCGCCGACGTACTTGAAGAAAATTAGTCGGAAATTGGTAATAGCAAAGCTAATCACTTCAACGCAGGGAACTGGCGGCGGATTTATTTTAGCAAGAAAAATGAACGAAGTTACGTTGCATGATGTTGTCCTTGCAATTGAGGGAGAATCGCCATTTTTCCAACCTCAGGGAATTGTTGAGAGAGTTTTTCAATCGCGTCCTCGTCAGGTGGAAATTGGCATGAATATGATAGAAAAGGTTTTTTCTGAAGCGCAGGAAAAGTGGAGTGAATATTTGAAAACTGTGACGCTGGAAGATGTGGCAAAGGAGGTTGCACATGATTAAAAATAAGATGTTACGAGCCGAATGGAAGCATTTGTTTAATAATAAAATATTGCTGATATCTATGGCTGTGATTTCGTTTATCCCAATTTTGTATAGTGGATTTTTCCTAGGCTCAATTTGGGATCCGTACGGACAAACAAAAAACTTGCCGGTGGCGTTTGTGAACGAAGATAAGGGCGCCAGCTTAAATGGCAAATCACTGAATGTCGGCGAATCTGTCGAGAAAAAACTGAAAGATAATCACGATTTGGGCTGGGAGTTTGTCAGCAAACAACAAGCAGACGAAGGCGTGAATAGCGGGCATTTTTATGCAGTGGTAACTATTCCGTCCGACTTTTCGCAGAAAGCGGCGTCAATTACCGAATCTGAGCCTCAACAAGCGGTTATTAATTTTACGACCACGCCAGCGAAAAACTATATTGGTTCGCTAGTCAGTAATCAAGCTGCCGCCAAGGTTAAATCTTCGGTGTCTGAACAAATCACCCAGGCGTACGCTAAGGGGGTTTTGGAGAATTTGGACAAGCTTGGCATAGGACTGGATACGGCAGCTAACGGCGCGTCAACTTTGCACGATGGATTAGGGCGATTGCAATCTGGCACACAAACATACGTTGGCGGTGTTAAGCAATTAGCGGTAAATCAGCAATCCTTGACTGGCGGATTGGCGCAACTTAGTGACGGTTCTCGTAAATTGCAGGCGGGATTAGGGCAATTGTCGAACAATTTGCCGACCGAATCTCAATTGTCACAATTATCTGACGGAATGAAACAATTGCAATCTGGCATAAATCAGTTAAACGCCAGCGTGAGGAATCCATCGCCAGCGCTCGTGGCTCAACAAAACAAGGTAGAAACGGGCATGCAAACTTTGGCGCAAACAATGCGAGCTTCGGAGTCCGACTTGTCGGCGGCGGGCGATACTTTGCGGACTTTGGGCACGCAAGCAGCCGCTTCTGGTAGCGATTCTACGACGATAAGTTTGCCGCAAATCAGCAATATTTATCAAGCATTCACAAAAACTCAGACGATTATCGCGCAGATGGGGACGCTACGTGACGACCTTCAAGCGCTAAAACAGCAACTATCGGCGCAACAGACGCAGCTTCAGGCTGGAGTTTCTACATTGAATAACGGCGTGAATCAATTGACCCCAAACGCAATCACCGCATTTAACGGCTATAACAGCGTGCGATTTGCAAATAATCAATTATTGGCAGGCTCAGCAAGCTTAACAAACGGCTTAAACGAAGCAAAATCGGGCAGTCAAAAATTGGCGAATGGCGCGAGTTTATTAGAAAGTCGTTCGGGCGCGTTAATTGATGGAACTTCGCAGCTGGCAAGCGGTGCAGATACGCTGGCGAATAAATTGGCGGACGCTTCTAATCGCATAAAAATTCAACCAACTGGCGCTACGACTCAGCAGCAAATTGCAAATCCAGTGAAGTCGGAAATGACCGAAAAGGGCAATGTTCCGAATTATGGCTATGCTTTGTCGCCGTATGTTTTGTCGCTAAGTTTGTTCGTTGGAGCAATTGTCCTGAATGTTATTTATCCGATTCGCAAAACTTTTTCTGAGCAGGAAAGTGCGATTCGTTGGTGGCTATCTAAAGCTTCGGTGGCTGGCGTGGCGGCCTTTATGCAAGCAACAATTTTGATGTTGGTGATGGTGTTTTTCTTAGGACTAACTCCAGAGCATCCAGCGCATTTCATCGGGGCAATTTATCTGACGTCGTTTGCGTATATGTCGATTGTGTCGCTTTTGGTGATTGTTTTGGATAATCCAGGGCGATTCCTAGCGATGGTTCTTTTGGTGCTTCAATTGGGTTCCAGCGAGGGAACGTTCCCAATTCAAACTGCCAACGGATTTTTCCAAGCAATTAATCCGCTAGTGCCGATGACTTACTCGATTCGCGCATTGCGCCAGGCTATTTCTGGTGGGCTAGATAACGCATTTTACGGCGGCAGTATGTGGGTTTTGGTTGGATTCTTGTTGATGGCTAATTTATTGACAATCGGCTTCTTCACTTATCGTGGCAAGCGTAAATTCGCACACACGTCGGTTGATGGCGACGATTAATTGACCTCTGTTATAAAACATTGTACTTTGACAAAAAATGAGCGGTTTGCTAATATAAGAGTACTAACTAGAGGAATTTACATCAGTTCACCTCTATACCTGGTTTTTGAATTATATTGTAATAAAAAAGGAGTATAACAATATGGGTCAGCGGCGACTAGCAACACCGCAAAAAGACGACGCCAACAAGCGTCCGCAGTCAAAGAAAAGTAACAATGCAGTTTTGAATAGCACAACTACTCGTAAGGGTGAGGTTTTTAGAGCTCAGCGACGAACGAGCGAGAACGTTAATCTCAGGGCTTCACAGCACTTGATTGATATTCCTGTAAATAAGTCGGTTTATAACGGATATGGCGGTGAGCAGTTTAGCGCCAAAATGCAACCAAAACCCGTTCGCGGCGGTCAGCCGAAGCTTCGGATTATTCCGATTGGTGGCGTGGGCGAAATGGGAATTGGTAAGAATATGAACGCCATCGAATATGATGATGAGATTATCATCGTAGATATGGGATTTCTGTTCCCAGGTAGCGATTATCCCGGTATCAATTACATCACTCCGGATATTACTTGGCTGGAAGAGAATAAGCATAAAATTAAGGCACACGTATTTACGCACGGACACCTTGACCACATTGGTTCGTTCCGTCACTTTATTCATCGTATTCCAGCGCCAGTTTATGGCTCTAAGTTTACGATTGGCATGCTTGATCGAACGATGGACGATTCAGAAGTGGATTTCAAGCCAGATTATCGAGTGATGGATCCGCTGAGTCACGAAATTGTTCAAGTTTCTAAGCATTTTTCAATCGAGTTGGTGCGAGTTAACCACTCGATTCCTGATTCTACGGCGGTGATTATTCGAACTCCAATGGGTGTGATTGTCGATTCTGGTGACTGGCGATTCGAGGAAAGTCCAGTTGACGGTCAAAAGTTTGATCTTGAGCGACTTACGGAAGTGGCTTCAAAAGAAGGCATTTTGATGTTTATGAACGAGTCGACCAACTGTGAGTCGGCTGGCACACACACGCACACAGAGTTTGATATTCAGTATTCCATCGGTCAGGTGATGGACAAGTTTAGTAATAGTCGAGTAATTTTAAGTTGTTTTTCGTCGCAGGTGCATCGCTTGCAATTAATTTTGGAAGAGGCACATAAGCATGGACGCAAGGTGGCGTTTGCTGGATTCTCGATGATTCAAAACCTGGAAGTGGCGCTGCGTTCGGGGACGATTAAGATTCCTAAAGACACCATCATGAAGATGGAAGATATTGTTAAATTACCAGATAATCAAATTGCCGTAGTTTGTACTGGCTCGCAGGGCGAATTTAACGCCGTCTTAAATCGCATGGCGACGGGCGCTCATAAATATATGAAAATTAAGGGCTCGGACGTTGTGGTGTTTAGCTCAAACCCAATTCCTGGCAATGAAAAAAGCGTGGTGCGAACGGTTGACGGTCTGATGCGTGAGGGTTCTGATGTTATTCAGAATGGTAAAACCCACTTGACGGGAGTTGGTCCATTGCACTTGTCGGGTCATGGATATTATGACGATCATGTCAAGTTGATCAACGCACTTAATCCGACTTACTACATGCCAATTCACGGTGAATTCCATATGTTGGTGCATAATGCCAGATTGGCGGAAAAGGAATGTGGAATTCCTCGTAAGAATATTTTTGTGTGTGATGCTGGAGATATTATTGAGATTGATATTGAAAGGCAGGCAAAGAAGGCTGGGCGAATTCATGTTGGCGGTGTGATGTATGATGACACTGGTGCGATTGTTTCTGAGGTTGTGCTGAAAGACCGCATTCACATGTCGCAAGAGGGAATGTTTGTTGTGGTGTTGACCGTACAGCGCGGCACAGGACGATTATTGACTAGCCCAGACATTATTTCTCGTGGATTTATTTACTTGCGCGACTCTGAAGAATTGATGAATATGATTCGCCAATACTTGAAGCAAAAAGCGGCACGTAGTTTTTCTGGCAAATATGATTTGGATGTGATCAAAAAAGAAATTAAAGATGAGATTACACATATATTGTACGATCAGACTCGCCGAACACCAATTGTTATTCCGGTGATAAACGAAGTTGGTGGATTGAAGTCTGTAAAGTCGGAAGGTGCGCCAGCTCATTCTGTTTCAAAATCGCCAGCGCGCGGTAAGAAACCCACCTCGGGCGAGTCAAAAATGACTCTTCCAACTGCGCCGCGTCGCCGTTTCCCGCAGCGCCAAGTGCCAGATACTGAAGCCAATGACACAAAAGCCAGGGAGCGACAGAATGCTCGCCCGTACTAGGGTTCTAGATTGATTTTAATGGTGGATTGTGCTATAATACTAAGCGTGATAAATTGATTTTTACATCTGTTAATAAGTGTAAAATCAGTGTATAATAAAAACGATTATGGCAAAAAAACGAAAGAGTACGAAAAAATCTGCACCAACCAAGCCGCAGCATAGTTTGCCGGTGGGTTTTTGGTCACAAGTTGGCGCGGTGATGCTTATTCTTTTGTCGCTACTACTCGTCGTATCGTGGTTTGGCGTCGGTGGTCCAGTTTTACAATGGATTGATATGGCGACTGTAAAAACTATTGGTTACACTGCGTACGCCTTGCCGATATTGCTGATTTATTTGGCGGTTGAGACTTTCCGAGCAGAAGAGAATCAATTACCTGCAGTGGTGAAATTTGCGGCAATTCTGGAAATTGTGTGGTTTTCTGGATTGTTTGGACTAATGAAGACGGCTTCGCATCCGAATTCTGGTGGATTTGTGGGCGACATATTAAACACGGCAACCTTGAAAATGGTAGATTCGGCAATTGCGGTGATTATTTATCTGGTTTTGGCGTTTATAACGGTTCTATTTATCACCCAGACGTCACCGTTTACAGTTTTCAGTAAACTTTGGGAGATGATTAAGAGCAATACCAAGGAGGACGATGATAATCGTTCTGTTATGAAGAAGGCATCAATTGCTCAGCCAGCAGAAGAAGAGAAAAAGACCGACCTGGGAGAAATTAAGCTAAACGCTGGTGTGCCAATAATTGATACAGCCAAAGAGAAAAAGAGTCTATTGAAGAAAGTAGAGAAGCCAGAAAAGGTCAATGAAGAACAGGCTTTGGTGGCAGCTCGTGATCCTAATTGGGAAGCGCCAAGCTTGGATCTATTAGAGAAGAACGAAAGCGGTGCTGATGCTGGAGATACGCGCCAGAACGCTCAAATAATTCATGATACGCTGGCTGAATTTAATATTGAGGCGGCGATGGGCGACATTAATGTTGGTCCAAAAGTCACGCAATACACCCTAAGACCACCAAGTGGGGTTAAATTGACGCGAATTACGGCGCTGGAAACTAATATTGCGCTTAATTTGGCGGCACAAAGTTTAAGGATTGAGGCGCCAATTCCTGGTCAGCGAGCGGTTGGTATTGAAGTGCCTAACCGTAAGGCTGCTGAGGTGCGGCTGCGAAGTACGCTGTCATCAAAACAGTGGGCTGCTGCTCGTGATCCTTTGAGTTTTGGAATTGGTAAAGATATATCTGGTCAAGTTGTTGTGGGTGAACTGGGAAAGATGCCGCATTTGTTGATTGCTGGACAAACGGGTTCTGGTAAGTCTGTGATGATTAACACCTTGCTGTGTAGCTTGCTGTACCGCAATAGTCCGAGTGACATGAAGTTGATTTTGGTTGACCCGAAACAAGTTGAAATGGCGCCGTATGCTGATATTCCGCACCTTCTTACGCCAGTTATTAATGAACCAGAGAAGACCATTTCAGCCTTGAAGTGGGCGGTGAATGAGATGGAGCGACGCTACAAATTGTTGGCGGGCGAGAAAATCCGTAATATTAAAGAATACAACAAGAGGCTGCAGTCGCGCGCTAAGAAGATTGCGATTGCTGATGAAAATGGCAATGTTCAGGAGCATGAAGATGGATCGATGCCGTATATCGTGATTGTGGTGGACGAGATGTCTGATCTCATGATGATGGCTAAAAAGGATGTTGAGACGTTAATTGTTCGATTGGCGCAGAAATCGCGAGCGGTTGGTATTCATTTGGTATTGGCGACGCAGCGTCCTAGCGTAAACGTGATTACTGGTTTGATTAAGGCGAACGTTCCAGCGCGAATTGCCTTTACGGTGGCTAGTCAAGTTGACAGTATTACGATCTTAGACCAATCTGGTGCTGAAAAACTATTAGGTCAAGGAGATATGCTATTTTACGTAACAAGCATGAGTAAACCAAAACGTATTCAGGGCGCCTGGGTGACAGATGACGAGGTGAATAAAATTGCCGATCATTTGCGTATGCAGATGGCTCCGCAGTACAACGACGAAGTGGTGGCTCAGCCAGTTCAATTGGATGGCAAGGGTGGCGTCGTGATGGACTTATCGGAAGGCGGCGACGATAAGTTTAAGGACGCGGTTCGTGTGGTGGTTGAACGACGCAAGGCCTCGACGAGTATGCTGCAGACGCGCCTGGGAATTGGTTATCAACGAGCCGCTCGAATCATCGAAGAGATGGAAGAGCGGGGAATCATTGGTCCGCAGAATGGTTCTAAGCCGCGCGAAGTTTTGATTTCTAGTCCAGAAGAGCTTGATGAATTGCTGGCGGAATAGTAATTGTTGCGACTTATCAGTAGTGAGATTGGCAATATTGGCTGTTTAGTGATATAATAGCAATTGAATATTAACCTAAGCTTACGTGAGACAGCGTAAGCATCCGTAAATGGATTCCAGAGGAGGAAACATGAACGAATACGAACTAACTGTTCTTATTCACCCGGATTTAGAGGCTAATCTAGATTCAGCGTTGGATAAGGTACGTGGTTTAATCACTGCTAACGGTGGTGAAATTATCAAAGAAGATAACTGGGGCAAGAAAAAATTGGCCTACACAATCAAGCGTGAAGATTTTGCAGTTTACGTTTGTTTTGAGGTTAAATTGCCAGCACCAGCTTTGTTGAAGATTTCAAATACGCTTAATATTACTGACGAAGTCTTGCGCTACCTATTGGTAAAAACTGATGAAAAAACTCGTCAAGCATTAAGCGAGCAAAAAGCACGCAACGAAGAAGCTGATTCAAGCGAATCAAGTAAATAAGCCTAACTGCCGTAAGGTAAAAGAGGGGATAGAATATGGCACGAAGTATCAATCAAGTGATTTTGTTGGGTAGATTGACACGCGATCCAGAACAGCGAACAACCGCTTCTGGCAAGAACGTGGTTAGCTTCAGTATTGCTGTTGATCGACAATCTCAAGACGATCAGGCTGACTTTTTCAATATCACAGCCTGGGATAAACTTGGTGATTTGGTAATGCAATATCTAAGTAAAGGTCGTCGGGTTTTAATCCAAGGACGACTGCGACAGGATAGCTGGGAAGATAAGGATACCGGTAAAAGACAGAGTCGAATTGAAGTCACTGCTTCAGATGTAACGTTCTTAGACGGTCCAAGCGGCGACAATTCAGGTTCTGCAGCACCAAAGACTACTAAAAAAGAGGAAGTCGTAACGGAAATTGACGATAAGCCAATTGACCTAAGCGAAATTCCATTCTAATAAGGAGATTAAAATGGCACAATTGAAGAAAAATCTACCGATTATTTTTGACTATAAAGATGTAAAAACTTTGCAACGTTACATCAATGTTTACGGTCAAATCGAGCCAATCAGCAAGACTGGTTTGAGCGAAAAGCAACAGCGAAGCTTGGCAGTAGCAATTAAGCGTGCTCGCCACTTGGCTTTGTTACCATTTGTCAGCAGCAACTAGGAACGTTTAATGCGCAATATCTCGTTGCTATTACATATTTGGCAGCGAGATATTTTATTGAAAAGGAGAAAATATGTATCAGCCAACTGATTTGAAAAAAGGCGTAGTTTGTCAAATTGACGGCAAGCCATATCGCGTCGTAGAATACGGCCAAAAAGTTATGGGTCGTGGCGGTTCGATTGTTAACGTGAAATTGAAAAACCTAATTGACGGAAGTGTTATTCCAAAGACTTTCAAGGGTCAAGAGCGAATCGAAGCTGCGGAAGTAAATAACAAAACTGCGCAATATTTGTATAACGATGGTGACAAGTTCTATTTCATGGACCCGACTAGCTTTGAGCAATTTGAGCTGGCTGCGGAAATCGTGGACGACGCTAGTAAATACCTGAAAGAAGGCGACGAATTAAGCCTCCAATTCTTCGACGGTCGAGTGATTAACGTTGAACTACCAAAGAATAAATATCTGGAAGTTACCTACACGGAAGATGTGGTTAAGGGCGATACGACTTCATCTGTGTTAAAAGACGCTACTTTGGAGACAGGGCTAGTTGTCAAAGTTCCAGCATTTATCAAGCAGGGTGATATTATTAGCGTTGACACTTCAACTGGTGAATATCGCGAACGAAAGAAATAGCTCTATTTAATGAAACAGCGATTAGATAAAGCTCTGGTTGAGCGCGGTTTGGCAACAACAAGGTCTCAGGCGGATAATTTTATTCGCCTGGGCTATGTTTTTTTGAATAAGAAAATTGTCCAGAAATCAGGGACTATGGTATCTGATTCGGACGAGATAAAGCTCGAGAAGAAGGAAACTTACGTTTCGCGAGCTGGCTTAAAACTAGCAAGCGTGGCAGAGTATTTTCATCTTAATTTTCAGGATAAAATCGTTCTGGACATCGGCTCGAGTACAGGCGGATTTACTGACTATTCACTGCGTCATGGCGCCAAAAAGGTATTTGCTGTTGATGTTGGAACGGATCAGCTCCATCCAAGTTTGAGGCCGAATCCAAAAATTGCTCTCCACGAAAAGACCGATATTCGTGATTTTTATGCTGATGAAGCAATTGATATTATTGTGGGCGACGTGTCGTTTATATCTCTGAGGGAAATTTTGCCGCACGTGGCAGAAAATTTGATGAATACAAATACAATATTGGTTGCTATGGTGAAGCCTCAATTCGAAGCGGGGCGGCATCAGGTTAATAAGGGAATTATTAAAAACGATAAAGTTCGTCG
Source organism: Candidatus Nanosynbacter sp. TM7-087 (assembly GCF_022828365.1). Lineage (GTDB taxonomy): Bacteria > Patescibacteriota > Saccharimonadia > Saccharimonadales > Saccharimonadaceae > Nanosynbacter. The sequence goes on from NZ_JAJQJU010000001.1 coordinate 41,480, forward strand.
ACAGATTTTATCCGATTTTGAAGATTGGGCGAAAAAGTATTTTGTTATCTTAGATAAAAAAGATAGTGAAGTGGCTGGCAGTAAGGGCAATCTTGAGCGATTTTACAAATTGAAATTAGCTAAACGTTAAACCTAAACTCAACAACGTCATTCGGTTGCATGACGTAGGTTTTTCCTTCGGTGCGAATTTTACCGTTTTCACGAGCCTTAACTTCCGATCCCGCTGCGACTAAATCGTTAAAATCAACAATCTGTGCGGCAATAAATCCGCGCTCAAAATCCGAATGAATAACGCCCGCGGCTTGCGGTGCAGTCCAGCCCTTGTGAATTGTCCAAGCCCGGACTTCTTTTTCGCCCGCAGTTAAGTAGCTTTGTAGCCCGAGCGTATCGTAGGCCGCGTGAATAAGTTTGGCGAGTCCAGTTTCCTTGACGCCGTAGCTTTCTAATAACTCTTTGGCGTCATTTTCAGATAATCCCTTCAATTCTTCTTCCAGTTTTGCGCAGACAAAAACGGTTTTTGCGGGACTTACGAGTTCGGTCAATTGACTCTGTAGATCGGAATTGTTCAATCCTTCCTCGTCGACATTAAACGCGTAAATGACGGGTTTGGCGGTAAGAAGGTGTAGGTCGGAAATTGCCTCAAAATCCACATCTGACAGGGCGGAAATTGGTACGCCTTTTTGTAAATTGTCGATTAAAGATTGTAGATATTCAACTTTTTGGCGAGCTTTTGGGTTTGCTTTGGCTTCTTTTTGAAGTTGAGGCAGGCGTTTTTCAAGAGTTTGTAGATCGGCCAGAATCAGCTCGGTATTTATAACCTCAATGTCTTTCTTAGGGTTAATCGGTGCTTCATCATGGCGCAGAATCTTTGAATTCTCAAATGCACGAACAACATGAATAATCGCGTCACACTCTCTGATGTTGTGTAGAAACTTATTGCCCAAACCTTCACCTTTGGATGCGCCAGCAACTAGCCCAGCGATATCGACGAAAGTGACGGTAGCTGGAATAATTTTTTGCGCGTGATAAAGATCGGCTAAAATTTGCAGGCGATTATCTGGTACGGGAACAATTCCTGTGTTCGGCTCAATTGTCGCAAACGGATAATTAGCCGCCAAAATATCATTATTTGTTAAAGCGTTAAAAAGTGTCGATTTGCCGACGTTCGGTAAGCCAACGATTCCAATAGATAAACTCATATATTTATTATATCATCTGCGTAATCTTTGATATAATTATAAGCATGAGAAGAAAATACTCATTGCCTAAGGTGGGCATGCTGGCAATAGTAGTGGCTTTAGTTATTTCGGTAACGGCTTTTTTTATCTATACGTACGCGGCGCCAAGCTCGCCAAATTGGACGATAACTGGTAAATCTTGGGTTACTAAGCAATTTAATCCGTCAGATACCACTAATTATGGATCTAACTGGACTGTTGCTCCGGGGAGATTAAAGAATGTGAAGCCCGGAGATACGGTTGATTGGTGGCATAGTCTTTTTGTTAGCGGAGGAGCCACTGACAATGTCGTGACTGGAGTTCAGCAAGATGTGTTCGATTTAAGCTCAAATCAGCCGTCGGACAATGACGCGAGTCTGAACGACAGGGGGGCTTGGCATAATGAAGATCCTCGATGGTTTAACGTTATGACGGATTGGAAGGATTATGCTTGGAAGCGAATGAACAATCCAGCGGATTATAGCACTACTTCTATGGAGGTGTTGAACGGTAAATCTCGGCTTGAGGATCTTCATGGCGAGCTTGGAAAAAATAAATTCATGTATACACGAGTCATTAAAAGAGAGGATATGGGTAAGCGTATCTGTCAGCGAATCTATTGGAGCAAGCGGAATTCTTTGCCAGTTTCGGGATGGGGCTATTCGCAGTATGCATGCGTAGAGGTTCCATATGATTATGACGTAGAGCCCTCGGTCAGTGTTAACTCGGATTACATTGACGCAGAAAATGCCACGAAAATTGAGGGAATAAATGCTGGGTTGAATAATAAGGGCACATCAAAAACTCAAAATTCTTCGTATGCACTTGCGCGATTTGTTGTCAGAGGGGCTGAAGTATCGGGGCTTACGGGCAAGAGTAATGTGGTTTCGTTGCCTGGAGGTACTGCTGATAATGATTGGCCGTGTGCAGTCGTGCGACTGATTAAAGGACAATATAGAGATAGCTTAAATATTGATAGTGGCGCGTGTGGAAAAATTGTTCAAAACACTGGCAGTCAATTAAACACCGGTCAGACTCCAGTGGCTACAAATCAGATAGATAATCTGGATAGGGTTAAGCTAAGTGCTAACGACAGCCTATGTTATGTGGTTATGGTCAGTAATTACAACGGTTCGGCGCCTTCGACGGATTTTAGGTACGCGGTTAAGTGTATCAGATCGTCAAAAAGACCAAAGGTTCAAGTTTGGGGCGGTGATATTAAGACAGATAAAGAGGTTATTACCAGCAAGACATCAAATAATGTGAATGTTCCTGATGAGAATCTTAGCCGTATTGAGCTAGATAAGACCTCCATACGAGCAAAGGGGCTGTGGGGTACAGGTTTAGACAAAGATGGTAATAAAATTGGAGGCGATGTTCACTTTAGCCCTGGCGAATACGGCTTTAAGGGTGGCAACGACGCTGATCCGCACTGGTCTATAGTATGTGCTGAGGATCAGTATGGCGGCAATGGAAACCAGAGAGCATATAAGAAGTCTACTGGACAGCCAGATTATCTTCCGAGCTGCCATGGCGATGCAACTAATCTAAAAGACGACTATCAAGCCAGAACGGTCGTAACGACACAGTGGCGCAATCCTAGTGGAGGCGATGTATTGCGAGATGGTTATATTACATGTACACCCGATTCTATGTATCACGATATAGTTGGTGACGCATCGCTCGTTTATAATCCTGGTTATTGCAAGAGGGGCGTTTGGAGAACATCTGACTCTGCGAAGTGGATTAGTATGAATAGTTTTGGTCGGCATACGCATTCTAATAGTAAACCAGATCCAGCGAATCTAAACTGTCGGGATGATACTCGCCCTATAGCAGAAGTTATCTCGTGCTCGAATACGTATGTCTTTAGGTTAAAAGGTGTTAATTTAGGAGAGCTAAAAGATGCTAAGAAGCTGGAGATTGGTTTTAGTGGAGCCGTAGATAACTATGTTCGAGTGAAAATTAATGGTCATGAAATGAAGGTGTTGGGTAATGAAAACGGCGCAAGACCTGAGGGAACCCAGTATTCCGGTTGGGGTTTTCCGGGTTATGCTGGAAATTCCCGGTTTACTGCTGAAACGCAACCAGGTACTGTTTTATATGAGAATAATAACTTCATTGATATTTACATAAAATCTAATCCGTCACATATGGGGCTACTGATCGAGGATATATCATTGGCTTATAAGATGGCTTATACAAATCAGAATGTGTACGGTTCTTGGGGTGAATATGGAATTATTGCTAATGGTAAGGCGGATTCGGCTTCGGGGGCTGGATTGTCATCGTCGTTTAATGGTCGCTCGGGAGTAACTCCACGTGACTATAATAAGCTAACTTTCGCCAATATTCCAAAGTTTGGTAATTTTAGCAGCACCAGTTCAGTTCCAGATAATTTTACTTTACCGTCGGTTGGTGGCGTCAAGGGCAGTGTTTCTGGTAACGTGGATGTCAACAGCTTAGCTACGGGTGAATATAACGCTGGAAACGTAACCTTAACAGGGTCAAAATTAAGCGTAGGCAAGAGTATAGTCATAAAGTCCTCGGGCGTAGTTAGAATTTCGGGCGATTTGCTATACACAGACACGAATGATGTGCGCCAATTGCCACAACTAATTATCTACGCGAAGAATATTATTATAGAGCCTTCGGTTGGGGAAGTGAATGCTTGGTTGATTACTCAGAAAGACGGATATGTTAGTACTTGTGGCGTAGTAATTAGCGCCGGAAGTTGGCTGAGTGGAGTTTCTGAATCTTCTTGCGGTAAACAGCTGAAGGTTAACGGGCCAATTAAAACTGGACGCTTGTTCTTGCGACGAACGTACGGCGGAAAGCATGCTTCATCTGCAAAGAATGATCCGAATATGCACCCTGGAACTCCAGCAGAAATCATCAATTTGAGAGCTGACACTTATATTTGGGCTTACAATAATTATCGAAACACTGGCGCGATTAGCACGATGAATGTTCGTGAATTGCCGCCAAGATATTAAAAGTTTGCAAATTAAAACGCTAATGTATATAATTGTTATTAGTTATGAAATTAGCAAAAGGGTTGGGCGAATTCTTCGGACTAGACATCGATACGAATGCGGTGCGGGTGGTTCAATTGTCTCGTACTGGCGCGGGATGGAGTTTGTCTCATTACGGTTATACACCAGTTGATTCTAAGATAACGAGCGGCGATTCTCCAGAGTCTAAGCGACGCTTGGGTGAGGCTATTATGACCGCCGTTGGTCAAGCCGGAATTAAGACGTCAAATGTGGCTGTTGGTTTGCCGTCAAATAAGACGTTTTCTACTATTATTGATGTGCCGAAAGTTCCTGAGCAAGAACTAAAGGCGATGATGAAGTATCAAATTGACCAATATATTCCAATGTCTTTGGATGAGGCAGAAGTTGACTGGGCTTTATTGGGTGATAGTTTGCATGCTCAGAATCAGTATGAGATTTTGCTGACAAGTACAGCGAAGTCTTATGCGGAAGAGCGTCTGGAATTAGTTGAAAATCTTGGCTTCAATGTGATTGCCGAAGAGCCAAACGCTATTGCTATGGTTCGCTCTTTATCAGCTACCGATTCTCAGGATGCGCGTTTGATTATCAATATGGGCGAAAATTCAACGGATTTGGCGGTTGTCTACAACGGAGCGCCGCGACTTATTCGTATGATTCCAACTGGGCTTTCATCTTTGGTTCGATCGGCGGTTCAGAATCTTAGCGTCCAGGAAGATCAAGCTCGTCAATTTATTTTGAAATTTGGTTTGGCGCCGGATAAGTTAGATGGTCAAGTGTTAAGGGCTATTGATTCAACTCTCGACAATTTTTCTTCAGAGCTGGTGAAATCTATAAAGTTTTTCCAAACTCGATATCCAAGCGTAGCAGTTTCTGGAATTTTGTTATCAGGGTTTGGTTCAGCTATTCCGCAACTTGATGGATATGTGATGAATAAAACTGGAGTTCAGTCAATTGCCGCAGATCCGTGGCAGCGTGTTCAAGTTTCTCAGTCAGATCAACAGCAATTGGCGCCGATTGCTTCAGAATTCGCTATTGCCGTAGGTCTGGCACAAAGGAGTAATATGTCATGATTGAGATAAATCTTCTCCCAAACGTTAAGCGCGAGCTATTGAAGACTCGGGTTATGCGCAATCGGGTTATTTCGATATCGTTCTTAGTGGGCGGTGCTTCGATTGCGGCAGTAGTTGTTTTGGCGTTGATTTTGGGCAGCCAAATTGCAGCCGAGGCGGTCCAGAACGGAGTTATTAAAGATAGAAACGATAAATTGATGGCGGTCGAAGATCTAAATAAGGTTGTAACGATTCAACATCAATTAACAAAGATCAATGAGCAGCATTCTGGAAAGAAGCTTAATTCAAGGATCTTTGATGTTGTAACGGCGGTTAATCCAGTTGCACCAAATAATGTTAGTTTTTCGGATATAAAAGTTAATCCTGGGTCAAAAACTATTACTCTGGAGGGTAGCGCGGTTAATGGCTATAGTGCGTTAGAGACTTTAAAGAAAACCATCTTGAATACGAAAGTTCAGACTACTGATGGCGATAAAAGTTCCGAGGTTAGTCTGACTAAGGAGATAAAAGATGGCGATACTAGTTTTGGAGAGAATTCAGAAGGTAAAAAAGTGTTACAATTCTCGTTCTCGTTTGAATACGCAGAAGAATTACTAGCGCCTGCAAATAATGGTACAGTTTCCGTATTGACGCCGACTGGTAAGGTTGATGTTACGGACTCACGTCAGGGAATCCCGGATAGCTTGTTTAAGAGTAACTCGAAAAAACAGGAGAAGAAATAATGGCGACCGATAATAAAGAAGTTGCAATACGCAAGCGGCAACAGATTGACTCATCGAAAAAGACTATGTTTATTTTTGTGGCTTCTGCGGCATTTTTGGCTGGAATTGCGCTTGTTGTGAGTATATTTTTGGTGCAGCAAATTGTATTTCATTCGAAGATTCTTTTGGAGAAGCAAAATACGATTTCTCGTCTAGATAAAAACTTGTCATCAGTTGATGAATTAAAGAAGAATATCCGAGTTTTAGACACGAACACTGCTCTTAACTCTATAAAATCAAGTAGCGAAAGTAATGCTCTTCAGACGATACTGGATGCATTGCCGGATAATGCGAACGCCGACGCTCTTGGTGCTTCATTGAAGAATAAATTTATCGACACAACTACCGGTGTGACTATTCAAAACCTGACCGTTGCTCAATCTGGATCTGATAGTGAAAGCTCTGAGTCAGCATCTGAAAACGCCATATCATTTACTATGGAAGTGAGCGGTCCGGCTGAAAAATTAAAAGAATTGTTAACTAAGTTAGAGGCGTCTATTCGAGTTATTGACCTAAAGACCGTGGAAATCCAGCGAAATGAGGATAGATTGAGTTTGGTGGTTCGAGGTGTCGCTTATTACGAGCCAGCACAAACAATACAATTAGAGAATAAGGTGGTTAAGCCATGAAGAAAACAGACATAGCAATGGTAATATTGATCGCGGGTGTAGGTGTGGCAATCGGCTATATTGTCGCCTCTAACATCTCGTTCTTAAAAGTCCCAGAATCTGGCACAAAAGTACAGACTATTCGAGAAATATCACCTGACGTCGAAAAACCAAACCCAGCGATTTTTAATAATAATGCGATAAATCCAACTGTTGAAATATTCGTAGGTCAAGATGCAGCCAAATAGAGAAGGGGTGTAAATGGCTTTACTGACGGACGACATCCAAGATAAGTTGATCGAGCTGCTCGTAAACGAGGGGCTTATTGAGAAGTCTGTCATTGATGATGCCTTAAAGCGCGCCTCTGAGAGTGGCAAGCCGTTATTTAGTTTGCTTAGCGAAGAGGGGCTGCTTGATAATGAACTACTGGTTCATGGTGTGGCTCAAGTTTCGGGCGTGCCGTATGTCAATCTGTCGAATAGTGTTATTAGTCAGGATATTTTATCTCTATTACCGTCCGATGTTGCTGAGAGATTTATGGCCGTGCCGCTGGCCGAAGTTCAGAACCGATTAGCGGTAGCGATGATCGACGCGAATAATGTTCAAGCGGTGGACTATTTGTCGAATCGCATCCAGCGTCCGATAAAAGTTTTCATGGCCTCAGAAGAGAGTGTTCGTCACGTCTTGGATCAATATAAGACTGACTTGTCATCTGTTAATGTGGCTGCACAGGCTTCGCAGGAAGAATCTTTGTCGGAAGCTGGCAATATTAAAACGATTGTCCAAGATTCACCGATATCGCGAGCATTGTCGACAATTTTGGAATACGCGGTAAAGAGTCACGCATCCGATGTGCATATTGAGCCATTAGAGAAGGCTTTGAAGATTCGTTGTCGTGTTGACGGTGTTTTGCGTGAGATTATACAGCTCCCAAAGAGTATTGAGCCGGCGTTAGTTAGTCGAATTAAGATTCTTTCCAATCTGAAAATTGACGAGCATCGAATTCCTCAGGATGGTCAATTTGCGGTTAACGTCGCAGGCAAAGAAGTTGATCTTCGTATCGCTATCTCTCCTGTTGTTTGGGGTGAACAGGTGGTTATTCGTCTGCTTGATAAGAGTGGAAGTTCTTTCAATTTGGAAGATATGGGCTACGCTGGGCGTGCATTAAGAACGATCCGTAAGGGGATTAAGCGGCCAAATGGAATGATCTTAACGTCGGGCCCAACTGGTTCTGGTAAGTCAACGAGTTTGTATGCGTTGATCAAGGAGATTAAGGATGACACTGTAAATATTGTGACGCTCGAAGATCCGGTTGAGTATAAGATGGATGGTGTCAATCAGATTCAGGTGAACGCGGAAGTTGGCTTGACGTTTGCTTCTGGGCTGCGCTCAATTTTGCGTCAAGACCCAGACATTGTGATGGTTGGTGAGATTCGTGATAATGAAACAGCAAATTTGGCTATTCAGGCGGCTTTAACGGGGCACTTGGTTTTCTCGACACTTCACACAAATTCCGCCGCTGGTGTGCTGCCGCGTTTGTTGGATATGGGAATTGAGCCGTTTCTTATCGCCAGTACGGTTAACACAATTATCGGTCAGCGTTTGGTGAGGCGAGTGGCTCGCCGTCGAGATATTTATCAATCATCACCGCTGGAAACGCAGGCAATTCGTGAAGCGGTTGGTGGATTATTGCCGCAAACAAGGGAACAGGTTGCTCAATACGCGCAAGATTTGGGATATGAAAGTTTGCCACTAGCGACGCAGGCGTCGTTTGCCTTGGCAAAAGGAAAAGATACGCCGCAAACTCCTCGCGGTTATGCTGGTCGAGCTGGTTTGTATGAGGTCATGGATATTACTGAAGAAATTCAGAATTTGATTGTTAAGCGCGCAACCTCAGCGGAAATCCAGCGAACGGCAATTCAACAAGGTATGATCACGATGCGTCAAGATGGTTATCTGAAGGCGTTGAACGGAATAACGACAATAGAAGAAGTTAATAGGGTAGCGGCGGATACCGCGTAAAGGAGGAAACATGAATAATCAAGAATTGCGAATTGAGATTTTGCTGGAAGAAGTCGTTAAGAAGCGAGCTTCGGACCTTCATATTCAAGTTGGTTTGCCGCCAATGTTGCGAATTGATGGCGCACTTATGCCGGCTGCCGGAACTCAGCCATTGGACGAGCCCGCTGTTGAGAGATTAGTGTTCCAGATTCTTGATGAAGATCAGCGACAGATTTTGCTAAAAGATAAGGAATTCGACTTTTCGTTTGCGTTTGGTACACTGGGACGATTCCGAGTTAACGCCTTCCATGAGCGTGGCAATTTGGCTGCAGCCCTACGTTTGATTCCAAATGAAATTAAGTCGGCGTCTGAACTGGGTATGCCACCAGTTGTTAATACGTTTGCGGATTTTCCTCGCGGTTTAGTGTTGGTCACTGGTCCAACTGGTTCCGGTAAGTCAACGACTTTGGCGGCATTGGTTGATAAAATTAATTCTGAGCGCTCACAGCATATTATTACCATTGAAGACCCTATCGAGTTTACTCACAAGTCGAAAAAATCAGTGGTAGTTCAGCGGGAAGTTCACTACGATACCTATTCGTTCTCTGCGGCTTTGCGTTCGAGTCTTCGCCAAGACCCAGATGTTGTGTTGATTGGTGAGATGCGCGACCTCGAGACGATTTCAGCAGCGATTACAATTGCCGAAACTGGACACTTGGTGTTTGCAACGCTACACACGAACTCCGCCGCACAATCAATTGACCGTATGATTGACGTGTTCCCGCCACACCAACAACCACAGATTCGCGCTCAGCTCAGTAATATTTTGATGGCAATTTGTTCGCAGCGACTAGTCCCAGCTATCGGCGGTGGACGAGTTGTGGCGGCAGAGGTTTTGATTGCTAATCCAGCGGTGCGCAACATTATTCGCGAAGGTAAATCTCACCAATTGGATGCCGTGATTCAGACTGGTGCTGACCAGGGAATGCAGACGATGGATCGAACTTTGGCTAATTTGGTGCAGAACGGTACGATTACGTATGATAGTGCTCGTGAATTTGCTGTCGATTTGACGGAATTTGAGAGGTTGATGAGGGGGTAATAAATGAAAAAATACAATTATGAAGCCAGAGATAGCGCAAGTAACAAAATCGTTAAATCAGTTGTTCAGGCTGATAGTGAAAACGCTGCTGCAAAGCTCTTGACGGCTCAGGGCTTTGTGCCGTTAAAAATTGAATTACAAGACGATAAAACAAATTTCTTTGCGAGGTTTTCTGGTAGAATCACCGCTAAGGACAAGGTTGTGTTTACTCGTCAGCTAGCGACCCTTATTGGGGCAGGACTACCTTTGGCGCAAAGCCTTCGAACAGTTCAAGAGCAGACTACGAATAAGCGTATGCAGGAAATAGTCCAGGAAATTATCTCTGACGTTGAAGGCGGCAAATCCTTGTCTGATTCGTTCGCAAAGCATCCAGAAGCTTTCAATAAAGTTTATGTAGCTTTGGTTTCGGCCGGTGAGACGTCAGGTACGATGGATGATTCGCTTAAGAGGTTAGCTGTTCAGCAGGAAAAAGAAGCTGCTATGATGAGTAAAATTAGAGGCGCTATGATGTATCCGTCAATTGTCTTGGTGGTGATTATCTTGGTTATCGGATTTATGTTGTTCACAGTTGTTCCGCAAGTTGAGGGTCTGTATCGTGACTTAAATAAGGGGTTGCCATTTGTAACTCTTATGATGATTAAAACGGCGAACTTTTTTAGTAGTCTTTGGTGGCTTGTTATATTGGCAATGATTATCGGCGGTTATTTCCTAGCACAATATCTGAAAACTGAACAGGGAATTAGGACTAAAGACATCTTTAAGCTCAATGTCCCGCTATTTAAAGGAATGTTTAGGAAAATGTACATGGCTCGATTTGCCAGGACTGGTCAAGTTCTTCTGAGAACTGGCGTGCCAATGCTTGATATGCTTCGTATTACGGCTGACGCTGTTAATAACGTGATTATTAGTGAAAGCATACTTCGCGCATCGGATAAGGTTAAAGGCGGTAAGGCGCTCTCAGCTTCTTTATCTAATGAAGATTATTTCCTAGCAATGGTGCCGCAGATGATTAAAATCGGTGAACAATCGGGTAAAATTGATGAGATGATGGGCAAGACCGCTCAAGTTTATGAAGATGAGCTTGATGAGGAAATTCACGCTTTGTCGACGGCGATAGAACCAGTCCTAATGGTCTTCTTAGCTATAGTTGCTGGTACGATGGTGTCGGCTATCTTGCTTCCAATCTATAGCTTGGTTGGCAACATCAATATTCGCTAGACTGACTTATATTTTTAGTGTATTATAAACGTAAGCATTTTTGCGTAAATATAGGTAACCATAGAAAGGTGGGAAATCTAATGACAAAAAAAGATAATAAAAAAGGATTTACAATCATCGAGGTTGTTCTAGTCTTGGCTATTGCTGGACTTATCTTTGCGATGGTATTTATCGCATTGCCAGCTTTGCGGCGCAGTCAGCGTGACCAGTCAAGGAAGAACGACGCTTCAACGGTTGCTGCAGCTATTACCAATTGGAATTCAGCTAATCGTAACGGCGGCACGTTTAATGAAGAATCTCTACGCAAGTATGTCGATAAGCTTGATCAGTATGATAAAGATTCAGAGCTGAAGGTTGCTGCGACTGGATCATCAATGTCGGTTGCCGGTAATGAAATTAAGGTTATGCGCGGCAAAAAATGTCCTACAAGCACGCCAGCTCCATCTGCTGACGATCCAGCAAACATAACTTTGCAAAACGGATCTTCACGCAATGCAGCAGTCGTAGTTCTACTGGAGAACAACGGTTCTCAAAAGCAATTGTATTGCCAGGATGTATAATCCATAGATAAATTACGAATCAGCCTCGGTATGGGGCTGATTTTTTTATGGTTTTTTGTTACCATAAGAAGTATGATTAAGTTTGTACTAGTGGGATTTTTAGGGGCTATTTTAGGTAGTTTCGCCGGAGCGCAAATTTGGCGCTTGCGGGCTCGTCAATTGATGGAAGATAAAAAAGCTGGAGAAAAAGTTGACCAAAAAGAATTAAAGAAATTGTCTCCATTGATAAAAAAAATTTCCAAAGATAGATCTCACTGTTTATCTTGCGGACATGAGCTTAAGTGGTACGATTTGATTCCTGTGGTAAGTTGGGTTGCTGGATTGGGACGGTGCAGATATTGCAAAGCATTTATCGGTTGGACGGAAATCTTGCTAGAACTAGTGATGGCTGGATTATTCGTTGCATCCGTGGCTTTTTGGCCTGGATCATTGACGGATATCTGGCAAGTCGCGTTGCTGGTCTTATGGTTGGCAAGTTTGGTGCTGCTGGCGATTTTATTTGTCTATGACCTCAGATGGCTACTTCTTCCAGACGTGATTAATATTCCGTTTATCATTCTTGGCGCTATTTTTGCGGGAATAAAGGTGTGTCTAGCTGGCGATTTCTCAAAAAGCTTGATGACGTTATTTGGGTCGATTGCGATTCTGAGCGGAATATATATGGTGCTATATTTATTCTCGAAATATCGTTACGGGGAAGATAAAACTTGGATCGGTTTTGGTGATGTTAAGCTTGGACTTGGATTGGGTTTGTTCTTAGTAAACTGGCTTTTGGCGTTTGCTGCGTTGTTTATCGCAAATCTTATCGGCACGCTTCTTGTCTTGCCATCAATGATGCGAGGAAAATTGCAAGCAACTTCACGAATTTGCTTTGGCCCACTACTTATTGTAGGTTTTTTGCTCGCTTGGTTCTTTAGCCGACAAATTTTAGAGTGGGGCTTTCTTATTGTCTAAGTAAAAAGCGCTTATGTTATAATGGAGAAGTGATGGGCAATAAACAAAAAGGTTTTACTATAATTGAAGTGATTTTGTTTGTGGCTATTTCTGGTTTGCTGACCTCTATGCTGATGGTTGGCGTAAGTATGTCAATTAATCGTCAGCAATATCGCGATTCAGTGCAGTCTTATGCTGGTTTTTTGCGAAATGAGTACTCGAAGGTGGTTAATGTTGAGAATGAGCGATCTAAGGGTACTTGCCCAATTGAGGGCTCTGATGGTCGAGCTGAAACTCTACGTGGACAATCCGATTGCGTGATTGTCGGTCGCTATATTGCTACTGAAGGTTCTCTGGGTTCGACGAACGGCAATCTGTACAAAACTTATCCAGTTTATGCCTATAGATCAGATAAGGGTAGCGCGTGGACTTATAGGCGGGGCGCTGAGTCTGATAAATATATTGTTAATTGGCAAGCAAAAACTAGGTTCTCTAACCAAGCTAAGGATAATGCGTATATTTCTATTTTGATGTACCGCCATCCAGATACGGGGCAGTTGGATATTAGAACTGACACGAGTCGATTCGGTGACAATTTGACTGATTTCGTCAATAATAAAAATAGTGCTGGAGTTGTGCAATCTGCTGGCGAGCAGCGTCAACAGAGGGAAATTTGTGTTTATGATGACGGCTGGCTACCGGGGGAGAGATTATCTATTTTTCTACGATCACACGCAGGTTCTGCTGATGCTGTAGTTATGGGTAATGCGACAGGAGGTTGCGCTGATGCGTAAGTTTAACAGAGGTGACACACTTGTCGAAGTGTTACTTGGAGTAACCATTTTTAGCCTAGTCGCCGTTATTGCATTAGAAACCATGAACCGCGGGATGGCTATTGCTCAGTATTCTTTAGAGACGACGTTGGTTCGTCAACAGGTTGACGCTCAGGCTGAAATGATAAGATATGCTCACGATATGAAAAATGATACTTGGAAGAAATTGGTAGACAATAATTCGGTGAGCGTTTCTGCTGTTAATGACAATGAAGGAAACTTGGGTGTTGAAAAATGTCCTGATGATTTTTCTACGAAAGAGTTTGCTTTGGCTGCGACGCCTTCGCTCGCTTCGAAGATTAGTATATTGAACAATCCTGGAGATTATAAAGCGGCAGAAACATACGCGCGGGTTGATAGCGATACTAAAAAAACGTATGGAATATCAGTTAGATTGGTTAAGCCGAGTACGGTCACTGGAAGCAGGGATAGTAACAAATATGATGCGTACATAAAAGCGTGCTGGATGCCTGTTGGTAGCAAAATGCCGGCGACTATTGGTACGATTGTGAGGTTGTATGATTCGGGGCTATAAAAAAGGATTTACACTTATCGAATTGATGCTCGCCATGAGTTTTATTTCCGTTCTTTTGTTGTCGATTGCGATGGTGGGTATTCAAGCGGGAAAAATGTATAGCAGAGGTATTGTGCTTCGTGATGTTAATCAAGCGGGGCGAGATATTTCAGATACTATTCGACGTGATTTTCTTCAGGCGAATGCTGAAAAGATTGACAGTACGGGATTGAGGGTGCCGAATAATAGCAATTGGTCAACTGGTCGACTTTGCCTTGGCTCTCATTCTTACGTGTGGAATAATCCGAAGTATTTGGATGATCCTAGCCTGTTGGGCGGAAATAGTCTGTTTAAGGTTAATGGTAATCCAGTGAATTTGGTGCGTGTAGTTGATGCGGATAGCGGATTATGTAAAAAAGATGCTTCTGGCAAATATCCAGAAACCGTCGATCTTGCAAAATCATCCAATTTGCTCAGGGCTATCAATAGCGGCGATGGCTCAATTGGCGTGCACGAAGTTACGTTAGAAAAGGTTACCTCAGATGATTCAAGGGAGGCGCTGTATAAATTGACTTTTACATTAGGGACGAGCAAGATGAGTGAAATAAGGAATTCTTCCTGTAAAGCTCCGACTGAAGATGATAGCAATTTTGAGTTCTGTGCTATAAATAAATTTGAGATGATTGTGAGGACAAATGGGTAAAAATGCGCGACAATCAGGTGCTGTATCTCTTTTTGCGGTCATATTTGGCGCGATGTTGCTGACTATTGTTACTATTGGGTTTATCAAGTTGATGATTATGGATCAGCGACAGTCCTCGAATAATGATCTGTCGCAGAGTGCTTATGACGCGGCTTTGGCTGGGGTTGAGGACGCTAAGCGTGCGGTTCGTGCCGCCCAGACGGGCAATATTCAAGCGGCGGGAGTGCTGAATGGTCCAATTAATTGTAATATGGTCGCGGCATCTGGTGTTGTTGGAGGTAGCTCTTCTGGTGAAACTATTATTAAAACTGGTACAGATGCGGGTAAAAAATTTGATCAAGCGTATACTTGTGTAAAAATCACTATGAAATCTCAAGATTTTATATATAAGTCTATTGAGGAAAAATCTCAAATTGTGCCACTACGCGCAACTGGTTCATTCAACAAGATATCTATCGAATGGTATAGGCGCGATGATGAGAGTAATTTGAATGGCGCCAACGCCGCCAACACTGAAATATCCACTTCTGGAGATTTGCCGGTAAAAAACAGCTGGAATGCTAATTCGCCACAATTGATGCGCGTGCAGCTTATTAATCCAGGATCCACCTTTAATTTAGCGGCTTTAGATTCAACTGGTGTCACTTCTTTCTTACGACCGAACGTTTTAAGGTCAGACGTAGCAAGTCAGAATGGTACTGCTGTTTCTGGTAAGATTTCTGACCATCCACGCGCAACTGACGGGAATGAACATAATAATGGAACAAGTGTGGTTTCTTGCAGTAAGACATTCAAGTTTTCTGGCGAATATTCGTGTAAAGCGGTGATTGATGTTGATGAGATTCCAGCTGGTAGCGAAACAGCACTCTTAAGGTTATTGCCTATATATAAAGGTGGTAGCGTGAAGATTTCTCTTCAAAAAACCGACGGAACAATTGTCAATTTTGATGGAGTTCAGCCAATTGTCGATTCCACGGGGCGAGCAAGTGATTTGTTTAGAAGAGTTGAAGCTCGATTGCAAATAGGAGATGATTTCGCATATCCTAATAATGCGGTTGAATTAAAGAATAGTTTATGTAAAGATTTCTCTGTATCTGGCGGCGGATCTGCTACCGCAGGTCGATGTAAGCCATAAGCTAAGCTTCTGTATCGCTATGGAATCGGTCGTGAATATCTTTCAGGTGTTGGTCGGTAACATGCGTATATACCTGTGTTGTTGATATATTGCTATGTCCCAGCATTGATTGGACTGAACGCAAGTCTGCACCGTTCATAAGTAGGTCGGTGGCAAAGCTATGGCGCATAGTGTGTGGGCTTACATGTTTTGTGATACCAGCTAATCTAGCATATTGACCAACCATTCTCTGAATGCTGCGCGCGCTTAACCTACGATAGTCTCCGGAGGTGTTGGGAGTTGCGTGGCGTTTGCTATAGCTTAAAAATAGAGCGGGTAGATTATCTGTTCTAGTTTCCAGGTATGCCGATATGTGCTCGGCAGCACTTTTTGAAATAAAAACAGGGCGATCCTTTTGTCCTTTTCCTCGCACCATAAATTCGCGCCTCTTTAGGTTTATATGATCTCGGTTTAAATTGACCAATTCTGAAACACGCAGTCCGCTGGAAAATAGCAACTCAACGATTGCTCGATCTCTCAGTCCAGATTCTGTATCGGTTGGTATTTGATCGATCATACGTAAAATCTCGTCATATTGTAAAAAAGTCACTTGTTTACGGACTACTTTGGGTAATATAATTCTGTCGGCTGCTAGGCTTTTGATATTACGACGAGAAAGGTAGGTTAATAGACCTCGCAGTGCAATAAGATGATAACTTTGGGTAATTAAAGACAGCTCTTCGCCGGTGTTGTCATTTTTATAACGGTTTAACCAGAGGCGATACTGACGTATTAGTTCTGATGTAATTTTATCAACATTTATATCGCCAGCAAAATCAATGAATCTCTCCAGATATAGTTGATAATTTATGATGGTTTTTTGACTACGCCCACCTTCAACCTCTAGGTGCTCTAAGAAATCAGTTAAAGCTTCTGACATAAACATAATATTTATTCTATCGCTAATGAATATGTTTATCAAATTATTTATTTCTGTTACTATATTAGAAAATAATAAGCAGAGGAGTATCTATGGCAGAAAGCGAAAAAAACTACTGTGGTGTTGAAAGGACATTGATTGTCTTTAAGCCTGACGCAGTTCAACGAGGTATAGTTGGGGAAATTTTACAACGTTTTGAGCGAGTTGGCTTGAAAATAGTTGGTGTAAAAATGACATCACCATCCAGAGACCATTACTATGCTCATTACGAAGACATTGGTAAATTGGCTACTCGTCGAGGTGAGGGAACTTTGAATATAACATTAGATATGATGATGGATGGTCCGGTCATAGCAATGGTACTAGAGGGCGTTGAAGCTGTTGCTGTTGTTAGGAAGATTGTTGGTCCAACAGAACCTAAGTCAGCTGACATGGGAACAATTCGCGGTGATTACTCACACATTAGTTTTGGCTATGCAGATGAGTGCCAAAAGGGAGTTCCAAATTTGATTCACGCATCCGGCGATTCAGATGAGGCTGTTCGTGAGATCGAGCACTGGTTCAAGCCGGAAGAATTGGTAAATTATCACACATTAAGTGAAAAGTTTACTCGCTAAGCTAGTCTTTCCTGAGAGCTACCGTGGTATAATGGTTGTATGCCTCGGTAGCTCAACTGGATAGAGCAGATCCGTCCTAAGGATAAGGTTGTAGGTTCGACTCCTGCCCGGGGTACCATATATATGACAGAGCAAATTAAAGATAAGCAATTTGATGGGCAGCGTGACGGAGAGCGACTGCTGTTTGTGTTTCGTCGTCATATAATTGCTATGAGAAAAGGATTTTATCTGCTTCTCGGATCAATGACGCTTGGTTCATTGCCTTTTTTAATTTGGCAAGATAATTTGAATCTTTTATGGGTATTTGTTGGTGGATTTATTTTTGGCTTGATGCTCTTTTTCTATCATTTTCTAATGTGGTTTTATACTTACTATATTGTTACTGATCAGAGAATCCGTCAGATTACTCAACATGGATTTTTCGGCAAAGACGTCATTGAGCTGAAATTGTCAAAAATTCAGAATATTAGTTATAGTATCCCGGGGTTTAGTGGAGAAATGTTTAAGTTTGGTACAATAGTTATTCAAACTTTTGTTGGAGATCTTGTTATAAAAAACGTAGAACATCCAGATAAGATCTATAATAAACTACAAGACGCAGTGGAAATTTCGACAAAGAAGGAGGATATCAATGAAGAATCTATTGAACCGTAAAGATAAAAAACAGCCAAAGGAGCTACCTAAGAGGATTACAAACGATACAGTAGCTCAGCACCGCGAGAAAGTCTTGGCGGCTGGTCGTAAGCATAAATATCCCATCCAATATACCAAACGTCGATTGGTATGGATAACGATGCTCGTTAGTGTTGTTATTCTGATTGTTTTCATTGCTCTTGGTTGGGCACAGTTATACGTCTGGAAAGATACGAGTGATATCGCATATAGGATAACTAAGATTTTACCTCTTCCTGTTGCTAATATTGACGGAGAAAATGCTGAGTATAGTGATTATCTTCTGTATCATCGTAGTTCGTTGGCAGTATTGCAGTCTCAGGGGCAAGCAGATCAAAAGGACAAAGTTAAGTTCTATCAAAACCAGTCTATAAATAAGGCATTGGAGGTAGCATATGCCAAAAAACTTGCGAGAGAAAATAATATTACGGTAGATGATAAAAAGGTTCAAGATCTTATCAAAAAACAGCAGGAATCTAGCAAGCTATCGCAGTCCGCTTATGAGTCTGTAGTGAAAGACAATCTTCATTGGTCAATGGATGAGCTAAAAACTGCTATGAAATATACTTTGTTAAAGCAGGAAGTGTCTTTTAAGATTGATAAAACAGCTAATAATCTAGTGTCTGACATTAAGAAGAGGCTGCAAGAGGGTAAATCCTTAAAGGATATTGCTACGGAAATGGGCGACAAAGTGCAGCCGGTATTTGATCTGTCCGTCTCTACGGATAATTCTGACGGAGGTCTAACGAAAGCAGCCATGTCATTAACAAAGGGTAAAATTTCAGGTCCTATAAAGACTCTTTCAGGTGACGGATATTACTTTGTGACGCTTAATAATATTGAAGGCAACACCGTAAATTACTCTTATGTAAAAGTTCCATTGACTGAATTTAATAACCAGTTTAACTACTTAAAAAATAACAATAAAGTAAAATATTTCATTTCAATTGATAAATAGTCGTTCTAGTTTGAAAAAACTCCTATTTTTGCTATAATTTCCTAAGGAGTTTGCCGTTGTAGCTCAGCTGGTAGAGCAGCTCATTCGTAACGAGCAGGTCGCTGGTTCAAGCCCAGTCAACGGCTCCATTTTATGAAAGACACTATAAAGAAATCGATAAAAATTGTTTTTAGCGACAGGACTGTGGCAACTCTTTTGATCGTTAACGTTGTTGTTGCTATTGTTATATCTATATTTTTAGGATCATCAATAAAACATAGCGAGGCTCAGGTTATTACGCGCTACACTACGTATGGTGATGCGAATTTTTATAGGAGCCACTGGTCTAGTCTATTTAGCTATTTTGCTTTGGCGTTTATGATAGTTTTTGGTCACTCTGCACTAAGTGTCAAGTTAATTTCACTAGAGAAACGAAGCTTGGCTATATTTATTTTATGGTTGACGTTGGGTATTTTAGCTATTTTAGCTATTTTAGCCTATTCTATAATTAAAATTGCATCGATAGGATAATATATGGACATTGAAATCCCACTTGGTAAACGAACAAAAAAATATCGTTTTCTTGAGATGCTTCCTGGGATATTGAGCTACGGAGCTATTATTCTTTTGGTTATTTTGTCTATTTTAAGTCCTGTTCTGGCGTCAATTTATTTACTGTCTATAATCCTAGCCGCGTTTGTGAAAGCCATAGCAATTAGCTATAGGGTAATTAGTGGTTATAGTAATATGGAAAAAGCGTCGAGAGTCGACTGGAATGGTCGATTGTCTGATTTGGAAGATCCGAAAGAAGCATACTCTAGACTGAGAGATAACCAATCTAAGGAGTTGTTATATCAACAACATGTAGACAGGCTAAGATTTATGTCTGCTGCGGAAGATGGGTACTATCCTAAACCGAGTAATATTTACAATGCTCTTATTATGCCTGCGTATAACGAGAGTATAGAGGTGATTGAGCCTGCTCTCAAATCAGTTTTAGATACAACATATGATAAGAAGCGTCTGATTGTGGTTTTTGCATACGAAGAGCGTGGTGGTGTTGATATTGATACAACAGCTAAAATACTGAAAAAGAAATACGGCAAGTACTTTCATTCTTTCCATATTGTAAAACATCCGAAAGACCTACCAAATGAGGTAGTTGGTAAGGGCGGAAACATCACGTATGCAGGCAAGTGGCTGGAGCAATATTTACAACAGGAAGAAATAGCCTTTTCTGATGTTATTGTTACAACGATGGACTGTGATAATAAGCCGCATAAGTATTACTTTGACTATGTGACGTACGAATATATTGTTCACGAAGATAGAAAGCACTTATCGTTTCAGCCAATATGTTTGTTTACTAATAATATATGGGATGTTCCTGCACCGATGCGAGTAGTGGCAACAGGGAACTCATTCTGGAATATTATTAGCTCCATGCGCCCATATTCTTTGCGTAACTTTGCGTCACATTCGCAACCAATGAATGCTCTCGTTGAGATGAACTTTTGGAGTACGCGAACAATTGTTGAAGATGGTCATCAGTATTGGAGGAGCTATTTCTATTTCGATGGTAATTATGAGGTTGTTCCAATTTTTGTACCAATTTATCAGGATGCGGTATTGTCTAATGGATATAAAAAGACACTGAAGGCTCAGTTTGTTCAGTTGCGTCGTTGGAGCTACGGGGCTTCAGATGTGGCATACGTTGGCAATAACGTATTCAGTAAAAATAGAACAGTAAAATTTTGGCCTAGTCTAGCCAGGTTTATAAGGTTGTTAGATGGACATGTAACACAGGCTTGTATTGCCCTAATTGTTGCTTTTGGCGGGTGGGCGCCGCTTGTGCTGAATGGTGAGGCTGCTCGTAGTGTTGCCGCACATCAACTGCCGGATACGGTTAGCTTAATACAACAGATAGCTATGGTGGGTATTCTGGTTTCAATTTTCGTATCATTTAAACTTCTGCCTCCGCGCCCAGAAAGATATAAAAAGAGTAGGAATGTATTAATGGTCCTGCAATGGGCTCTGATGCCTGTAATTGCTATAGTATACAGTTCAATGGCCTCGTATAATGCCCAGACTCATCTTTTGTTTGGTAAATATCTTGATAAGTTTGACGTGACAGAGAAGACTACTGTAGAGATGAATGATCAGAGCCGTGCTCAGAATAAGAAAAAGAGGGACGACCGCGACGCTTTTTCCTCTGGGGAGTAATAAGATCATGTTGTGCTGCGTATTGCAGTGCGGCTATTTGGTCGAAATTCTGTAATGTTAAGTGGGTTATTTCGGCGATGTGTTGTGATGATATAGTGGGTTTGTTTTGTAAAAGTATCAACTTATCTTGTATAGTATTGGCCAAGTCGTAGCTATATGAGCCTGCTAATTTTTCGTTATGATTAAAACTTCGTGCAATGCTAAGTATTAGTTTTCCTATAGAAAAATTATTTTTCTTGCCATCTTGTGATGTGACAACGAGGGAAATCGCAGGCTTTTCGTAGGTTGTAAAAGAATAACCGCATTGGTCGCACATATGTCTACGCCAGGTTATTGGGTATTTTTTATTTTGACGAGAATTTGTTACGTGGGTTTTTTCGTGAAAACATTTTATGCATATCATATCAATATATTGACATACAACTATAAAAAAATCCAGTGGAAAAGTGCTGTGTAAAATAAAAATCGCCTCATTATAGAGGCGATTTCTCTGTGGGTCTGGAAACTTAATTAAGTATAGATCTTTCTTCGTTGATTTTCTTGTTATATTCGTAGTGAATTTTTGCCTTGCTCAATAAAGAACAATGTTGTGGCTTTTTTGTGTCTAAACGAGGTGAGTCATGCTTACTCATGCTTTAAATTCTAACATACTTATTGAATAAAGTCAAGGTACACACGGAAAACATGTAGGCTTGATTATTTTTCGTTGCATTAACTAATTCTATTTATAAAAAGCCCCGTCTACTATCGACGAGGCTTATGTGTCGTATCTGGTGGGCAATAGAGGATTCGAACCTCTCACCTCTTCAACGTCAATGGAATACTCTGTAAAAGTTACTAACTACATATATAATAACACATTTAAGTCATAACTGAATCATAAATATGTTGTAATTTTGTATTAGTATAATGTGTATAAATACGTGTTGTATCTAGACTCTGATGACCCAGCAAATCCGAAATATAGCATAATTCAATACCTTTATCTAAAAGCATTGTAGCAAACGAATGGCGAATAGTATGAGGGGTTACATTAATAAAGTCTGAATTATCGCAAATAGATTCAAATATACGACGAACGCCACCAGTAGTAAGACGAGATCGAGCGCCTTGATGAGAAATAAAGAGGGCAGAGTTGTCATCAGTGCGACAAGCTAAATAATTATTTATAGCGTCTTCAGTAGCTTCATCAATAAAAACGACACGAGGGTTCTTACTCTTTCCAATAACCGTAAATTTACGATGACGAATACTATTGCGATTCAAGGATACTAACTCAGAAACACGAATACCCGATGCGGCCAACAAACGCAATATTGCAATGTTGCGCAATCGATTCATAGATCCATATCCTCTACATTGACGAGAGGCAACAGAAATAAAATCCTCAATCTCCTCTGGTAATAAGTATTGAATAATGTACTTCTCGCGCTTAGGAACAACTAATTCTTCATAATCCATAACATCAAATCCTCTCCTTGCGGCCATCTTTAAAACCATACGAATGCAAGAGATAGCATTACGAACGGTATTAGATCTCCATCGAGATGAAACAAAGTTATGCCAATCTCTAAAATCCGAAAAAGATAAACTTTCAATATCTACATCTCCAAAGAATGAGACCAAGGACTTACTGATATTTAAATAACTAGATTCAGTATTAATAGACTTACCAGCCCTTAATACATAATCGCAAATATAAAGCTTAAAAGCTTCAGATATCTTCATAAAAAACACTTTCTACCCTCCAATTTATGTTATATAATGCACCTATAGATAAAACTAAATAAAAAGGAAAAAAATGGATCTAACACAATTACCGCTAGAAACTATAATAGTAATATTCATCGTATTCTTATGTATGATAATTATGATAATAGCTTCATTCTGTACAGTAGGAATCTACAATAAAACTATAGAGATAAAGAAAATTATAGAAGACTATCTAAAAACAAAAAATTAAGGCGGAAGAGGGCGAGTCTGTTTGAATATTGTAGGTAATGATGCTTGACGAAGTCTGACGCTAACAGGAATAACAGATGACGAAGTAGGTACATCTCTATCGATCAATAGATCATAAATAGAGTCAATAGCTGAATCACGTTTAAACTGATAAACAGATATATCATACTTATCAGAAGAGAAGACTAAATTGTCATCAAAAATATACGAATCCAAACCTAATTCAGATAATGATTCATAACGCTTTACAGGCTTGTATAGATTCTTAGAGGCCCAGTAGCGACGTTTATTGAATCGATTGATCATATCCTTAGTAATATACTTAGTAAGATACGCTGCGGCCTTAGTTTGATCATCATCGAGCTTCTGAGCGTTAGTAAAACCAGCAGTAAAACCTGTAAGGTTATAGACGCGTTTACCATTCTGAAAAACATTAGTAGACTTCAATTCGGCATTATAATCACGAATCAAAGCGTGAAAGTGGATAGCACCGTCTTTATGGAATTCGGGAACAATCACGTATGCAAAATTAGGAGAGTGCTTCTTCTGACGATTGAGCCAGTACTTCATAATATTAGATGTAGATTCTATAGAGTACCTATCGACCTTCTTAGGATTGAAAGTAAAAGTAACAAAATAGGAAAAATTATTAGATAAAGCATAATCGAAAATAGTAGTACGGGTACGGCGAAGTGACTCTTCAATAGCTTTATCCGACGGTTGATCCGAATTCCTGTTAGGCTTATGACCCAATCTGGGTCGTGGAATAACTAAGGGATTGTTAAAAATAGTGACTTTATACATATTATTAGGGTATTCCTTTGTAATGTGTTCAATTACAGTTAAAGATTGATTCATAAAAACATACCCCCAATATGTTATTTTTTATGTGTTGTTTACCTCTATAAACGCTTGTTAAGTGTTGGGTTATCAAGTAGCCCTACGGGCGGGAACCTATAGACGCCGCCCGGACGCGAAAAGCGTAACTTTTCGCGCCGATCAGAGAGTCGCTTCTACCTGGAAAACACCCCCTTTCTCCTTCTAAGGGGAACAGCAAGTTTCTTTATCGTGACAGTGGGTTGTGAGGCAAGATAGACGCCGTCAGCCTGAGAGCCAGTAAAGACGACCTGATTGGTATCGTATGAATCGCGCAACGCTTGCGACTGGAAGAAGAATCCCATTTTAAGAGGACGCGATCCATCAACACGCTTGCCATTGTTATCAAACTCCAGCTTCTTGGCGATAAACGCCCAATAAACCGTAAAAATAGGGCCAGCAGACAAGCCGAATGGAAGAGCGAAAGACTTGCATTTAAAAGCAATATCCGATCGACGACGCACAGCCTTAACTAACTGATCGTAATCTTGAGAAGTAACGAGGTGGATCCGTTTCTGTTTACGATTCTGGGCCGCTTGATGAATGACCCAAGGCGGAACATTACGGGAATCTTGATTGGAAAAATAATTCTGATATTCATCAGTAATTATTATTACGCCATATTTGCCATTACGTACACACTGATTGACAAGAGCGTATTCTTCTAAAGAAGAATAATAGATATAGCTAGAAACAGTATCGATCTCACGAGAGAGAATAGACTTTAATCTATCCAAAGATCCATCAAACTTAAGGGCGGTACGATCTTTTAATATGATGTTAGAAACAACAATAGCTTTCGGATAACGTTTTGCAATTTTCTTATAAAAATGAATTAGAGTTATAGTCTTACCGTCGCCTTGTTCACCGAAAAAGGTCTGAATACCTGAGGGACGAAAGTAATCCGGATCCTTAAGATTACGTTTATTTTCTCTAATAGCTTCTTTATCGAAAGACAAAGACTTAGAAACAAATGATAAAATATTAGGCATTAATGACCCCTCACTTTGTTATAAAACCAAAGAACAGGACGTATTGCTATAAAGACAGTAATACTAGTAACAATCATAACGAGCATTGTAGCGAAGAACGTATCACCTATATAATTTCTCAGAACAACGATCGGAAAAGCAAAGTAAGGAACAACATTATTGATAGCATTAAGAAAAACTAGTGGGGCAGCAGGAATAAGGACAAGAGATAGAATAAACTTAATGATAACGACGATAAACGATAAAATAAACATTACTATCATAAACTAATCCTTCCTTCTCTCCTCCCAATCACCGTGCTCTCCAGTGCGTTCATCAAGCCAACGCACAGACTGAGTTTCGTGATCTTCCTCTTCATAATCCTCAACATAAATACCAAAGAACCGATTAGCCAACCTATAACAAGTCCACAAAAAACCAATAGCTATACCACCCTGAAGAAATATCTGCATAAATGACCAAACGGCAGGTAATTGATATCGCCATCTACACATCTCAAGGTTAGCAGTGGAGCCAAAAATAGTAAGTGAAACAGCACAAGTACTATTATTAGAGTTCATAGCTTCAACGGTAGTAAAGACACCTTTTATAAAAGTAAACGGCAAGGCCAAAAAACCTAATCGATCAATAATAGTATTCAATAAATCATTCCATAGCGATTGGAGATCTTCAATTTTTGGAAAAATTATACTAAAAATAAAATCTGTAAAAAACCAAACAAAGGAATTACGTATAGCACAAGCAATACTACCAAACGAAGGTATTTTCAGACCATTAAAATTATAGTCATACTGAGAACAATCTTCATATTTCGGCTTCTCTCGCTTCTCATCACAAAAACCCTCAAGACAGACAGAATCGACAGTAGAGCCAGAATGCTTCTGACCGTCAATATTAATATACATATAACGTTGCTTATACTTTACATACTCACTATCCTGCGGAAGTGCATTTATACAATAATCAGGAGTCGCAGAGCCTTCACCATAAGAATAACAAGCCCTAGCAGAATAACCAGCAGAAATAGTATATTCATCATAACTAGGCAAATCAACAGAGAAACTATCACCAGGATTAATAACTCGTTGATGGACAACATCGCCACCGCGACGTTTCTGTACAGTAAAGACCAATTGATAAGTATTATCGACCAAACGCCAACCACCCTTAGTGTAATCAGAAAAAGCGTCAAGAGTTATCCGATCACGGTCTTTTAAATGTTTTATTGAAATTTTCTTATCAACAACATCATATTCAAAATCAGGTAAAATCTCATCTTGTAAAGACTTAGGAAGTCTAATATTACGATCTTTAAGAATAGAGCTTAGTTCATAATCAGGAGTAGACAAGAAAGTTTCAATAAGACCTGGTGGTTTTGAATAAGAAGCAGAAAGGACCAAAGGAGTACTATCTTGTACCAAAGAAGCAGAACAAGTAACCTTAAAAGAATTAGAAGAAGACATAATCAAGTTAATGAGTTTAAAACCAGACTCAGAAAAATGATATCCGTAATATTCATCATAACGAAGAATCTGTTTCGGAGCTTTGGATTCAGTCCAATAAAGACGAACATAACGCTCATCATGGCCATTACCACCATAATAATGATTAAGAACAATCCAATCACCATTACCGTAAACAGCTTTCTTATAAGACTTCTCAGCATCAGCTCGAGAAATAAATCGACCACAAGAATAAGTCCACTCGACATCTTTTCTAGTGAAGAAATATGAATAAAAAAGAGTACTTACATCAACAGAAGACTTGTCGTACTGTAATAGTAGTTTCTTAGTAATACGAAAATCAGGAATCTGAGGAGTAGAACCCTGAGCAAAAACTGAATTAAAGGGAGATAAAACAGAATATCCAAAAATCAAAAAAGAAGACAAAGCATAAAAAACTCTCTTATTTATTTTCATCTTCAAGCTTCTTTCTTAAATAAGTCTGATATTCTTTTTCTTCATCGATCGAAAAAACCACTATAAACAACAAAAAAATAGAGAATAAAGCGAATAACATCATCATTTTTTATTATTCCTATTCTTAAACAAGTCAATATAAATAAAATAAATACAAAAACCTAATGCAAAAAAAGTAATAGAATTATAAATTAGACTGACAATATCGCTAGAACTCATTTACTTATCACCTCCCGAATAGCTAATTCGTCGTATAAGGTACCAACAAATAAAAGCAGAAAACAGAATGACAAAAAACTTTACAAGAAACTTATCTAAAATTGTTTGTAACTCCATTGATGACATAAAAAACTCCTATCTAGAATTAGTAACCGAATACAACGATTTGAAAACAATATCTAAAACTATCTTGACCCCAGCACCTACAGCAACAATCGCCAGAAGTGAAGAAAAATTAGCGGATAGAGTCTGGGTGATCAATTGTACAATCTCTATAGTCTTCATATATTCAATAAGCAAGGAGTGAGATGCACGCGTGGTGGAGGTCGTACATCTCACAAACTACTAGAAACGCCCCTTTAAGCCACGATTGCCAAAGCTGCGGAACAACTTCAGACCAACACCGAAGCCAATCAGAATCGCAAGAGCAGGCCAGTTTTGGGTAAAGTAACCAATAACTGTCGTAATGATGCTAGTAGCGTCAGCTGCTTCAATAAGCTTCATAACTTGCTTTAATCCTTTCTTGTAGCTTTTAATTGTTCAATATAACAATGAGTCACCAGCCCGCTACAATGGCAACTCTGGCTGCTTCTATCTTGACATTTGACTTACTTTTAAGCGTAAGCACCAAAAACTAAAATATATAAGCCCTACAATTAAAGCAGGGACTCCTTAGCGACTGACGACTCTATAAGAGACAATTGTTCAGAAGAGAGAAATACTGATTGTTTATAAATCTTCTCATTAGGCATAATCCATTCAATAGTCAATACACTATATGGTCTATTGTCTTTTTTTGAAATACGCTCCTCTACATATGCACGAGAAATGTGAGATATGATGTTATCTGAGTTTGTAGCTGTCATTTTCTATACTCCTTTACGACATTAAAAAAACTCTTCATCAGTAACTGATAAAGAGTTATACAATTGTCGCATCTGGTGGGCAATAGAGGATTCGAACCTCTCACCTCTTCAACGTCAATGAAGCGCTCTAGCCAAATGAGCTAATCGCCCAGATATAATAATATTATCATAACAGATGCCTACTATCAAGGAGCATGGTATAATATTGATATGAGTGAAGAAGAACTAAAATCTATGAGACACAGCCTAGCGCACATTATGGCACAGGCTATTCGGCATTTATGGCCTCAGGCGAAGTTTGGTGTGGGACCAGCTATCGACAATGGTTTTTACTATGATATTTATCTCGACAACGGGACAATTTCTGAAGCTGACCTTCCGAAGATAGAAGAGGAGATGCGAAAGATCGTAGCGGCTAATTATCCGTTTGAGAGGCGCGATGTGTCGGTAGAAGAGGCCATTGATTGGGCTATGAGTGGAGATCAGTCATTTAAGGTGGAATTACTGAACGATCTTAAGAGATCTGGTACTACGGTTGCTAGTGAATTGGCTGGAGAAAAAATGGGATCTGTGTCTGATGGCGATAGTAAAGTCGAGACTGTTTCTTTGTATTCTCAAGGTGATTACACTGATTTGTGTAGGGGTGGACATGTGGATAGTACTGGAAAAGTTGGCGCATTTAAACTTACTAAGACGGCTGGAGCATATTGGCGAGGCAATGAGAATAATCCACAAATGCAGCGAATATATGGTGTAGCGTTTGCTACGCAGGAAGAGCTGGATGAATATCTTAATAGGTTGGAAATTGCAAAACAGCGAGATCATCGCAAGTTAGGCAAGGAGCTTGATCTATATACGACATCTCCTCTGGTAGGGATTGGTTTGCCTTTATTTACTCCTCGCGGTACGATTTTACGAGATATAGTGGCTCAATATTCGAACCAGCTGAGACAGAAGTTTGGCTTTGAAAAAGTATGGACGCCTCATATTACGAAAAAAGATTTATATGAAACATCGGGGCATTGGGCTAAGTTCGGAGAAGAGCTATTTTTAGTTAAAAGCCAAGAAACTAGTGATGAGATGGCTCTTAAACCTATGAACTGTCCGCATCATACGCAAATTTTTGCTTCACGACCGCGAAGTTATCGTGATATGCCGGTAAGATACTTGGAGACGACAACAGATTATCGTGACGAAAAAACTGGCGAGCTGGGCGGGTTAAATCGTGTGCGCTCATTAACTCAGGATGATAGCCATATATTTTGTCGTACTGATCAGATTGAGGATGAGATTAATAATTTGTTATCTGCCGCTCGTGAGCTGTATGGATCGATCGATATGAAGCTCAGGGTTAGATTAAGCTATCGTGACGAGTCTGATTCGTATTTAGGCGACCTTGGCTTATGGGATTCCGCACAGAACCAGTTAAAATCTGCTGTTGAGAAAGTAGGCTTGGATTATTTTGAGCAAGAGGGCGAGGCGGCATTTTATGGTCCAAAGATTGACTTCATGGCGACAGATGCAATCGGCCGCGAACATCAAGTTGCAACTGTGCAGCTAGATTTCGTGCAACCACAAAGGTTCGGCTTGGAATATGCGGATGCTGATGGTAATTTTACAACACCAGTTATGATTCACTGTGCCTTATTGGGTTCAATTGAGCGATTCTTAAGTGTGTTTATAGAGCATACTGGCGGATGGTTCCCGTTTTGGGCGGCTCCAGAACAGGTTCGTGTTTTGACGATTAACGACACAGTGCTAGAGTATGTTGATAAAATAACAACCATATTATCAGACATTACCCTCATGAAGCCAGTTAGATATAACGATGTAAGATTTACAATAGATTCTAGAAATGAATCATTAGGTAAGAAGATTAGGGAAGCTACCTCTATGAAGATACCTGTTCAACTTATCGTAGGACCAAAGGATATGGAAGCTAACGAGGTTAGTGTTCGCACACAATCTGGCGAAGAAAAAATATCGTTGGAGCAGCTTGCTGAATATATAAAATCTTTGTAGGGTTGAGTTAATTGGATAGGTTTATAAAATTAGATAACGGCGTTGATGAAGGTCGCCTACCACTAATTGTAATTGTTGGTCCTACTGCTAGCGGCAAAACATCATTAGCCATACAATTGGCAAAGAAGTATAGAGGAGAGATAATTTGTGCTGACAGTAGAACTGTCTATCGTGGTATGAATATCGGGACAGCTAAGCCTTCTTTGGAAGAGCAGCAGAAGGTTTCTCATTGGGGCCTTGACTTAGTGGATCCAGGAGATTCTTTTAGTGCGTCGCAATTTAAGGGCTATGCTCGTCAAAAGATTAAAGAAATACGAAGTCGAGGAAATATTCCATTTCTTGTTGGTGGAACAGGGTTGTATATTAATTCTGTTATATTTGATTTTCAATTTGGGGGTAAATCTAGCAAAGAAAAGAGAGCTAACTTACAAGAAATGACGATATCTGAACTTCGGCAGTATTGTACTAATCATGATATATCTTTGCCAGAGAATAGTAAAAATAAAAGATATCTAGTTAGGGCTATTGAGCGAGCCGGTAAAAAGTCATCTGGATTGGAAGTACCGTTGAGTAATACCATCGTTGTCGGAATTACTACAGATAAACAGCTATTAAAACAGAGGATTACAGATAGAGCAAAAAAAATGTTCAAGGATGGTGTTGTAGAAGAAACAATAGGATTAGCCAATAATGCCGGGTGGTGTAATGAGGCTATGACGGGTAATGTTTATCCTATTATTAAGAAATTAATTGAGAAAGAAATAGATGAAGGTCAGGCTATTCGGGAGTTTATCGTTAGTGATGTAAACTTAGTGAAACGTCAGTTGACGTGGTTTAGACGAAACCCATTTATTGAATGGGGAGATGTTCACTCGTGTGAACAATATTTATCTCGAGTATTAGATAGTAAGTAAAAAATATGTTACAATTATAGTACAATGATTGATTCATTATTTGGTTCAAAAACTAGGGTAAAATTATTACATCTTTTTCTGAATAATCCAGAAAAATCATTTTATGTGAGGGAAATTACTAGGATGATCGATGAGCAAATAAATTCTGTTCGTCGAGAGCTAGCTAATATGGTGTCTGTGGGTATAGTACAGCAGGATGCTATTGATAATAAGTTATACTATAGCGTAAATGAGGATTATCCGTATATCAAGCCGCTTGCGGCTATATTCTCAGATAAAAATACAGAAAGCGGCATGGGTACTGCGAGTGGCGTTTCCTGGAAAGATTCTTTAGGAAGAATGAGGGGTTTAAGGTTGGCTATTATTTCGGGAAAATTAGTGGTCGGATCAAGCTCTTCTGTTGACCTGCTATTAGTTGGTGATGATATGTCTGCCGTAACTATAAAAAATCTTGTTAAAAAAATCGAAAAAGATAGAAAAATAGAGATAAATTATGCCGTAATATCTTATGATGATTTCTATTATAGGATGAGTGTCAAAGATAGGTTTATAATGGATATTGTAAGAAACAAGCACTCTGTATTGGTAGATACGGAAAATATAATGAGGAAGGAGTAGACATGTTTGAAATAGAGTATAAAGGAGCAAATGCTGTTATTATTACCACAAAGAAACTTCGTGTGGTATTTGATCCGAATTTAGAGATTGTCGGAGGAAAAAATGTTTCTGTGAATAATGACGTAGAAGTGGTTACGGAGGATCGGTTTGCTGTTGTGGATTCTACGCCAAGATTGCTATTCTCGGGTCCAGGTGAATATGAAGTCGGAGACATCTCATTGCTAGGAATTCCAGCGCGCCGACATATCGACACTGCAGATGATGTTAAAAAATCTACAATATATAAAATTACGGTTGGTGAAGTTAAGGGAGTGGTTGTTGGTAATATTGAGAATAAACTAACTGATGATCAGCTCGAAAATATAGGTGTTGTTGATTTTGCAATACTACCTGTCGGTGGAAATGGATATACGTTAGACGCAATAGGAGCAGCTTCAATAATTCGTCAATTGGATCCTAAGGTGGTGATTCCGGTACATTACAATGACGCTACTTTGCATTATGAAGTTCCACAGGATGGTGTGGATGAGTTTGTAAAAAATCTAGGAGCTCCAGTTGTTGAGGCTGGTCCAAAGTGGAAGCTAAAGAAAATAACAGATCTGCCAGATAATTTAACGGTTGTTCAGATATTGAAAAGCTAGGGTCTTCTCGTTGAATTAAAAATAACTCCGATAATACAATCGGAGTTATTTTATTAAAATTTGATTTAGCGATTACTTATCGGCAGTTGCGCCCAAAATACCTTTTTTCTTCAGGGTGCGAATAGCTTTTGTGCTTAAAGTCATGGTAATTTTTTGACCGTCAACAACAAAAGTCTTCTTCTGAAGGTTTGGTTTGAAAACACGCTTAGTGCGGCGCAGGGAGAAGCTGACGTTGTTGCCATACTGCTTGCCTTTGCCTGTTAAATCACATCGTGATGCCATTTCCACTCTCTTTACTTTATTATTAATAACAATCCTTATTATTGTAGCGACATTTGTGCAATTAGTCAAGATTACGTATTGATGCTATAATAACACTTATGATTTTAGAAATAATAATAGTTTTGACTGTCATATTGCTGTCTATGACCATTCACGAGGCTGTGCACGCTTTTATGGGATATGCACTGGGCGATAATACTGCAAAAGAAGAGGGAAGATTGACGCTTAATCCCATAAGACATATCGATCCGGTGATGACTATTTTGCTTCCTTTTATTATGGTAGTGTTGCATGCTCCAGTTTTCGGAGGGGCTAAGCCTGTTCCGTTTAATCCAAATAGAGTCCGTTTTGGCGATTGGGGGGCGGCTCTTGTTGCTCTTTCTGGCCCAATTACTAATTTAGTAATCGCCTTTATTGCGTTTGGCGTCGGAGTGTTCAGTGGCGCTATTAACAGTGCTGGGGCAGTACAGTCTACGATATTTGGACTGATTATTTCTACTGCTGTATCGGTGAATCTGGGTTTTTTTGTTTTTAATATGCTACCAATTCCGCCTCTGGACGGATCTAGAATATTATATGCCGTAGCGCCAAATAGCGTCAGGAGTGCTATGCAAAAAATTGAGCAAAACGGCGTTCTTTTAGTGATGATTGTAGTTGTGTTGTTTTCTGATGTAATCGGGCAGGTTATGTCGGGCTGTATTCAGGCAATTTTGCGTGTATTTATGAACATATTTGGTGTATAATAGGAGTATACCCTGGATTTATCCGTGGGCGCGTATGATTTTCCTAACATCATATGATAGGGAGCTTTAATGATTTATTGTCGTGGCAATAAGTTGCGAGCACCCACCTTGCATTTATGCGGGGAATATCTAGCGCCCACAGACAAGTCTAGGGTTTAGTGCTATAATATATCATGTAGTCTGTTAGGTAATCGCTTAAGTTATACTTAAGAGGAAAGTCCGGGCAGCGAAGGATACGACAGTCGTTAACGGCGACCGGAGGCAACTCTAGGGAAAGTGCCACAGAAACGAAACTACCTTCGTATTTTATATACGAGGGAAAAGGTGAAACGAGTGGGGTAAGAGCCCACAGTCGTCTATGGCGACATAGACGAGAGGTAAACCCTGTCGGCTGCAAGGAGATTTGCAAATAGGATTATCCGTCCGCAGATCGATAACCGCTTGATTTGTTTGGCAACAAGCAAACTAGATAGATGATTGCCCTAGACAGAACCCGGCTTATAGGCAGACTATGAACAAAACACCCTGCATAGTGTCAGGGTGTTTTATATTGGTAGATTTGTCCTACTATAGACTCGCTTTTACTATTTCAGCGAAAGCTTTTGGCTCGTTAACTGCCAATTCTGCTAATATTTTTCTATCAATCTCAATGTTTTTAGATTTCATAGAAGCTATAAGTTTGCCGTAAGTTGTACCTTCTTGTCGAGCGGCTGCATTAATTCGGGTAATCCATAGACCGCGTAGATCGCGCTTCTTGTTTCGGCGATCGCGGTAGGCGTACTGTAGAGCTCTAATAACACCTTGTTTTGCAAGACGAAAACTTCTGGTGCGATTATGTTGCATTCCCTCAGCTGCTTTTAAGATTTTTTTGTGCTTAGCGCGTGCGGCAACTCCTCGTTTTACTCGCATAACTATACTCCCATTGCTCGACGGGCGTTCTTGGCCATCGAACCAGTTACTGTTGCTGTTGTGTTGATTGCGCGCTTACGACTTTTTGACTTTTTAGCCAACAAGTGGCCGCCAAATGCGCGCTGGCGGGTCAATTTTCCGGTGCTGGTCAGCTTGATACGCTTCGCAGTGCCTTTGTGGGTCTTTAGCTTTGGCATTATTTACTCCTTATTACTACGCTCAGATTGCGACCAGCCATCTGAGGTTTTTGCTCTAATATTGCGTCCTCACTAAGGTGTTCCATGATTTTGTCGATCAATTCGTAGCCGATCTCTTTATGGGCCATTTCGCGACCTTTGTAGACCACTTGTATGCGAACTTTATGTCCGCCCTCTAAAAAATTACGGATCTTCTTTAGTTTAACCTCTAGGTCTCCAGCTCCTATCTTTAGACCAAAGCGCATCTGCTTTAGGTCTCCAGATTTGGCTTGGCGCCGATTCTTCTGTTGATCCTTCATTTTTTGGTACTGGTACTTACCCCAGTCAATGATTTTAGCAACTGGCGGATTGGCTCCCGGTGATATTTCAACTAGGTCAAGATTCATGTCGTTGGCCTTACTTAAAGCCTCTTTAAGGGACATGATTCCTAGCTGCTCGCCATCAGGACCAATTATCCGCAGTTCTCTTGCACGGATTGCTCCGTTGATACGGATTGATTTATTAATCTCTGGCTCTCCTTTTTTGAAGCAATTTTAGATTAACTCAGTTGCTATTGTAACAGAGATGTCTGTTATTTTCAAGGATAATAATTAACCTATGTTAATCTGTCTGTATTGTAGACTTTCTGCTATATGTGTAATTTCTATGGATGTAGATCCTTCTAAATCTGCGATAGTGCGAGAAACTTTTATAACCTTAAAGTAGCTGCGAGTGCTTAAATCTAGTTTTTTGGCTGCGTTCGTCAAGAAGGTTTTTGCAGATTCTGAGATTGATGTGATTTTATCAACACTATTGCTTGAAATGTCATTGTTGTATCTATAGCTACACTTATATCTGTCTCTTTGAACAGAGTAGGCTTTATGTATCTCAGATAAAAATATCTCTTGTTGTGATTTTGTCGACATTTTATTATTTAATAATTTTTCATGGGGGACTTGTGAAACCGATACCGTTAGGTCTATTCGATCGAGTAGCGGTCCCGATAATCTTTTTTGGTAATTTAGAATCTGATTTTGTGAGCATATGCAAGTTTTTTCTGGATCTCCAAGAAATCCACAAGGACAAGGATTCATTGTGGCTACTAATAAGAAATTGGCAGGGAAGTTGAATTTACCATTTGTACGACTGACGGTAATTTCGTGATCCTCTAAGGGTTGACGAAGTGATTCAAGCACAGTGCGTGGATATTCGAGTAGCTCATCAAGAAATAGGACACCCCTATGAGCCAAACTGATTTCTCCCGGCTGCACTTTCGATCCTCCGCCAATAATAGATGCCCTACTTGCGGTGTGGTGTGGCGACCTGAATGGTCTATCTACTATGGGATTATTTATTATAGTGTGTTCTCCAAGACTGTGAAGTTTTGTCACCTCTACTATCTCATCCTCTGATAGGGCTGGTAATAGATTTTTCAAAGATTTTGCCAACATAGTTTTTCCTGATCCCGGAGGGCCGGACAATAAAATATTATGTCTTCCGGCAACGGCTATCTGGATAGCTCTCTTTGCTTGTTCTTGTCCGTAGATGTCGTCGATGGTTGGCACGTTTTTATGATTGTGAGATATATTTTTTATTGATGATCTGTCTATTGGCTTAATAATCTTTTCTTTTTTGAGATGTAAGAAGAGTGATTTTAAGTTTTCTACTGGAAATACATCAATTCCAGTCACTAGCGCCGCTTGTTTGGCGTTTTGGGCTGGTACGTATACTGATTTAATTTTTTGGTTTTTAGCCACTTCGGCTGTGATAATTGCTGATCGTATTGGACGTAGGCTGCCGTCTAGCGCTAGTTCTCCTGCAAAAACCGCATTACTTACGTCGCTTTGGTTGAGTACGCCGTTGATGCATAAGATAGATAAGGCGATAGGAAGATCAAAGTGAGATCCGTCTTTTGGTAACTCTGCCGGTGCTAAGTTGATGATTATTTTTCCTTTCGGAAAATCCAGGGAAGAGTTTTTTATTGCACTACGTACTCGATCTCTGGACTCGTCGATGGCTTTATTACCCATTCCGACAATTTGCAGGCTAGGAAGTCCTTTTGACATATCTCCCTCAACTTCGATGATTTGCCCGCTAAATCCATAAGGTGTAGCTGAAATAACTCTACTAATCATGAATCTATTAAAACATAAGCATGTAGATTTTTGAATGAGATCAGGGTATAATATGAACCGATATGTGGGGCTGATATAGCTTTCGACAATTGGACCTTATCACGACATTCTGCGAGCCGACGATACGCGTAACGTATGTTTTTAGATGCAAACTTTGTTGCAAAAGCAAAGTCATTCGTAGCGAGCGCTTTCGCTCCTAAGATGGCCTTTGCGCCAATCGCTGCCTAATTTTTAGCGATCATCCTTGTATTGTGGCAACAGTCAATATCTAAGGGTGTTATATCTATGTTGCTAGCTATATATTTGGAAGTAGCGGATATATAGGACTTTTACTACGTAACGGAACTCGGTTTTCTTGGTTTATTTTAAATCCGAGTAGCGTTATTAAACAAATTTAGATAAGCCTATGCTCGTAGACGGATGTTGTGATACCAGTTGGACCCGGGGGCAGTACCCGGCAGCTCCACCAGATAGATTAAACTAAAAGTCAGCCTTGTCGCTGGCTTTATTTATATTAAAGAGTAGAATTTATCTTTAATATAGAAAAACAACCACCTGCGAGTAGTGGTTGTTTTCAAAAAAGTGGAGTTTTACAATTTCTTTTTATTTTTGGCCTCTGTATAACTTTTTTATTCAGAAGCTACCCCTATAATAAGCTATATAAATGCTTATGTCAACAATATTTTTGTAAAAAGTTTAGTAAAAAATACCACACATTTTATAATCTTCTTTCTAATTTTCGCAACTATTTTTTCTAATGGCTTTTACTATGAAGTTATATGTCAGAGACTGGCGTTTGTTTGATTGCTTTTTATGTCTTTTATGTGTGCGACAAATTAAATTATCGCACATTTTCTAGGACTCTTTTATTGAAGTGTAAAAAGTGGCTTTGTATACTATGAATGAACTTTATACTTTCGTTTTGTAATTTTTAATTAAAACTGTATAACATCTTTGGTGTATAGAATTTAATATGCATACTAACGTTTGGATGTTCTTGTAGTAATATAAAAAAATAATTTTGTTAAATTTGCTGTAGTGTGACAATAAAAGTGAACAGAGTTTTATAAAGCGGGGAATAGAGATTATTTTTTATTGCGGATTTGAGAGTTAGGTGTCAGTCTGATATTGACTGTACAAACCTATTTTTGTGGCAATGTTTGGATGATAGGTAATCATAGGCTAGTTGTGTAATTGGGCGGTTGATAAGTCGACGATATCTTCATTGAATGGTATGTAATCTGTGCTAGATAATACTCAAAAATGACAAGATTGTTGTAAAATACACAGATGACTATAAAGTAATAAGAGAATAATTAACAGATGATAATTTTAACAACATTAAAAAATAGGTGAAAATTACAATATTTTTGGCCGAGTAATAGTTGACATATAAATAGGGCTATGCTAGTATAAGGTTAAGCTTTTAGAAAAACAAAAAAGCAAAAATACATTAACAATAAAATTTATATAAAGCCGCGTTTTTACGTATAAATCGACGGATAGTTGGCTGCATGATTTTTATAATGACGCAGCCAATGCTCCGCCTTTACTTCGTAAATTGTAAAAGCGTTGAGCGCGCGGCTAGTACCGCATACATCCAGTTAATCCTCGTTAAAGAACTAGCGGTGAGAGTCCTGGATGTATGCAGAGGAAAACTGCAAGGATGCTCCTTAATTAAGGAGCGGTCAAATTGCCTCGAGCGGTAATAGGCAAGTAGCACCCGCGCCTAATAGTTATTTTTTATCGGCGGATGGTTTGTGTCTATATGCTATAGTATTATCGCTCAGGCTTCTTGTGTATAGTATGATGTGAGTATAGGGATGAAGATAATTAGTTTTATAGCGTTGGTTGCATTGATTTTGACTGCGGTTATTTTGAACGCGACAAACCCGAGTTCTGCTGGTCCGTTTGGGATTTTAGCGTTTTTTGTATGTTTGTATGTGCTATTTATCTGTCTAACTTATGTAGTATTTTTAACATCGGAGCGAATAGCTGCGAAATTTTTTAATTTCAAGAATAGTCGCAATGAATCTAAATATAAGACGTATTATTACTCTACTGTAATCTCTCTTGCTCCAGTTATTTATGTGGGTATGCAATCGATGGGAGATGTTGGGATTTTTGAGATATTATTACTTGGTGTGTTTGAGTTGCTGGCGTGTTTTTTTATACATAAAAGATACTAATCTCGTCCTGAATGTAGTCGTGTATTTTAAGTAGCTACGTGGTACAATATATTTATGAATCCCGAACTGCCACAAGTTAATAGGACTCCTGAGGTACAGCCACAAAATATAGGTGGCGGTGAGTATAATGTAGAAAATACATCATTAAATCCTGAGATCGGAAGGGAGTCCGAGCAGTCACTTGGTGCTAGGGTTGAACAATATAACAATATCCCTGTGGCTTTGCCTGTTGATAATACTACAACAGCTCCTTTATCTCAAAACGACGCTCAAAGTACGAATCAGCCGGAGATAGTAGCTGATGATGATACTCCTCTGGTGGCAGCGGATGAAGATCTGATAGAAAGAGAATGGGTGGATAAAGTTAAAAAGATTATAGCTTTAACAAAAGATAATCCTTATGAGAGGAATAGAGTTATTGCACAGCTGCAGGCTGATTATTTAAAAAAACGATATAATAAGACTTTAGGTCAAAATGACGACGGTAGTAAGTAGGGTTTTATATGGGTGCGGGTCCTTTGATAGTTAGTTTTATCGCGATTGTTATTATAGCCGCTGGTTCTGCGGTAGCTTTTGTGTTGTATCGTAACATGCTGAGGGAAGCCAAAAATTATGAACGAGGCTTGAAGATGGTGCCGTTGCTTATACATTTGCCTCCGACAAGTGAAGACGTCAATAGTTCAAATCGAGATGAGCGAGATTTAACTGAAGAGGTGCTGTCGCAAGCCCAGGTGATGTACAATATTATCTCAAGTACGGCAACTAAAGGATTCAAAAGTAAAGTCTACGGCCAACGTCATATATCGTTTGAGATTGTTGCACATGGTGGGTTAGTTCACTATTATGCTGTTGTTCCGCTAGTGTTAGTTGATGTTATTCGTCAAGCTGTAGCGGCGGCATATCCTTCTGCTAGGCTAGAAGAGGTATCTGATACTAATATATTCAGCAAGGTCGGCAAGATGAGCGGAACTATCGGCGGCGAATTCACCCTGAAAAAGTCCTTTGTTTATCCAATATCGACCTATCAGGAGTCGAAAAGAGATGCTTCCAGGGCATTATTAAATGCTTTATCTTCGGCGTCCAGAGAAGATGGAATGGGTGTGCAATTTTTACTACGTCCGGCGTATGACGGTTGGTCCAAGGCTTCAGAGTCTCATATTGACGGCATGAAGAAAAATAAGGGCAAGAAGAAAGGCTTTGGAGGCGTTGCTCCTATGGATATTATGGAGGCTCTGTGGAAACCGCCAGAGAATAATGAAAAAGACGGTGGCTCTAATTCTGAGGACAAGCAGCTAACATCTTTAGAGCAGGCGGAAGTGGATGCTATCAGTGAAAAAGCTCGCTATCCTGCATATGAAGTCTTAGTGCGTGTTGTAATTTCGTCAAACACTGCGGCGCGCTCTCAAGTGTTGTTAAAAAATATAATAGCAGCCTTCTCGTTGTTTGACTCACCTCGCAATAATGGGTTTAAGTTCTCTTTAACTAGGAATGTTGAGGAAATGACAACAGCATATATTATGAGGTTTTTCCCTCAGGAAACTCGTAGTAATATTCTCAACAGTGTAGAAATGGCAACGTTATTCCATTTGCCTGGAGCTAACGCGATTCCGACTTCACAAGTTAAGCGACAGATGTCCAAGCAGGTTGATGGACCAACAGACGTTTTGGATGAGGGTTTGCTGATTGGGTATAACGAATTTCGAGGAGTCAAAAAACCTATTCGAATCGGGACAAAAGACCGTCGCCGCCACGTATATATTATTGGTCAAACAGGCGTTGGTAAATCTGTCTTGCAGGAAAATATGGCTTATCAGGATATGATGGATGGTCGGGGATTTGCCTTTATTGATCCGCACGGTGATTTGGTTGAATCTTTATTGGGTAAGGTTCCAAAAGAACGCGTTGAGGATATTATCTACTTTAATCCTGCCGATATGACTAATCCAATTGGGTTGAATATGTTTGAGTTCGACACTCCAGACCAAAAAGACTTTTTGGTTCAAGAGGCAATTAATATGCTGTATGGTCTTTACGATCCAGGCCATACGGGAATTGTTGGTCCTCGCCTGGAGCATATTTTTAGAAACTGTGCTTTATTATTGATGTCGGATCCTGCTGGTGGAACGTTTATTGACGTGCCGAAGTGTCTTATTGATCCTGAATTTGTAAAAAGCAAGCTTAAGTATGTGAAAGATCAGCAAGTTATTGATTTCTGGACAAAGGAATTTCCTGCGTCACAGAGGTCAAATGAGGCGGGTGAGGTTATCTCATGGGTTGTATCAAAGTTTGGTCCATTTATTTCCAACGATGCAATGCGCAATATCATTGGTCAGACCAAGTCTGGATTTAATTTGCGTGAAATTATGGATAACAATAAGATTTTGCTGGTTAACTTGTCGAAAGGTAAGATGGGTGAACTTAATTCGAAGCTTCTGGGTATTATTTTTGTGATGAAGTTCCAGGCAGCAGCGATGTCTCGAGCGGACATTCCAGAGGATCAGCGAGTTGATTTCTCATTGTATGTTGACGAGTTTCAGAACTTCGCCACTGACAGCTTTGAATCTATTTTGTCTGAGGCTCGTAAGTATAAGTTGAGTCTTATTATGGGTAACCAGTTTATGACGCAGTTAACAGATAAGATACGAGAAGCTATTATTGGTAACGTCGGTACGGTTATTTCTGGACGTATCGGTGTGACTGACGCCGAATTGATGGTTAAGAAGTTCCAGCCGACCTTCGATGTCGACGACTTGGCTAAATTGCCAAACTTCCAATCTATAACCTCTGTGATGATTAATAACGTGCCATCTGCGCCGTTTAGTATGAATTGGATTCCTCCGATGGGGCAAGTTAATAATCAGCTGAGGGACGCGTTAGTAAGGCTATCTGCTGCTAAATACGGTAGACCACGAGCTGTTGTTGAAAAGGAGATATTTGACAGGATTAGAGGTAGTGTACAACCAAAGACGGGTCCTTCTCAATTGGCGCCTTCTGTTGGTCAAAAATCGTCGGGCGGTGGATCATCGTTCTTGGATGAATGGCTAGCGAAGAGACAACAGCTAGGAGGAAAGCCCGCTTCTAACTCAACAACCGTAAGACCAGTAAATTCGCAAGCCCCACAGACTTCCTCACAAATACAGAATCCGCAAGGTCGCCCAGGGGTGGTTAATAATGCGCCTTCTAATATAAATAGTGTAAATGCTATGGCTTCTAATCTTGACAGCAAACAGCAAAGCCAACCTTCTGCGATAGATAGTGCTGTCATTAATAGGACAAATGTGTCTATGGCTACAAATAATAACCCTGTCTCTTCTGTAAAAGTAAAATCGAGCCAACCTGTGGTTAAGAATCGGCTCGATTTACGTAATGGTGATGATGACGATGGCGAAGTGATGATTAGCTTGAGATAGGATTCAACATCTATCTAGTTATTTTTCCTGTTGTTGATAAACCCTACTCGAGCGTATTCGATAACAGCGCCGATAGACCAGCCAGCTACAAACAAGATAATAGTTTCTGATCCTGATAATAGATATCCGTATCGTTTGGCGATAAAATACACAACGACAGAAGCTATCGCTCCTAAGGCGCCAGAAATGATTAAGTTAGGGCGGGCAACGGTATTGCCGATTGCATCACTAGTCTTTTCGATGACTGGATTATGAATGACCTTGCTGAAAGCTCTGGATGGAGCTGATAGTTGGTCTTGTACATTCTCCAAAGTCTTCTTATATGAAGCTTCAATATCTTTTTTTGTAAGAGGCTTATCTTCTTTTATCTCTTTAGATTCTTTTTTCTCTTGCTGTTCTTCGTGCCGGGTGGCAATTTCTATAGCCTCATGTTTAATGCTATTTTCATTTTCGGCATTTGATTTTTCTTTTTCAACCGCCTTTTCTAGGGATCTTTCGATTTCAGCAGCTTTTTCTCTGCTTAAATCTGCTAATTCTCTGGTGTCGACAGCATTCTCTACGGTAGACTTTAATTTTTCACTCATTTTTCACCTCCTATAAAGTTCCTGCGGACATGTCTCGCCGAATGATTCTAACTTCTTTATTTAATTGACGTGATCTAGCGTAGAAGTATACGACCACGGCTGCAATAATTCCTGCGAACATCATATTCTCGCTGGCACCAGTTTTTGGTAGTTGCGAAGTGGTTTGTTCAATAACTTTCGGTGCAGGGCAGTCAATTTTTGTGCTGACAGTATTGCCAAATGTATTATCAATCCTACAGTCATAAGACATTGGATTACTTTTACCGCTAGCCATCGCCGGGATGCTGTTCTTTATTTGGACGGTAAAGCTGCGCTTCTGGGTTTCTCCTGGCTTGATCTTAATAGGGTTCCATACTAGTACTTTTGCGTTGCCGCTGCCAGCGCTAGCATCTTTATCATCTGTCAATGTTCCGCCGCCAGCGTCGAATATGTCTGCATATTCTAATAGGTCGCTGACTTGATCTTTGAATGTAAACTCTTCCTCTTTTAGACCCTTGTTTTTTACTGAAAGAGTGTAGGTAATTCGATCTCCAGATTTCGCAACCGTAGTTGTTGCGTCAGCGTTATTCTGGGTGAGATTAACTGCGGTTTTTGTCTGCACGAACGAGGCAGAACATCGACTATCGTTAATCCATATCGTAGAATCGCCTGGGCATGGTTGGCACTGAGGGTCGTCCTTTAACAATTTAGGGTTTTGAGGACATCTTGCTGGCTCTGGTATAGTAAATGTCTTTACGCAGGCGTCTGAGGTCTTATCGCCCAGCGAGCTTTTTACCGTTAGAACAACTTTGTATGATCCCGGTGTTTTCTCTGTATAAGTTACGATTTTATCGTTACCTTCGATAGTCTTAACTAGAGTATTTCCTCGGTAAATGCTGTATACATATTTTTGGATTGTCGCACCATTGGCCGCACTGGCGTTAGCAGTAAATTGATATGTATCGCCATTCTTCTTTATGTCTAAGGCGTTACACGTAGCTACTGGCTGTGGCGGAGTAGAGCAGTT
Organism: Candidatus Nanosynbacter sp. TM7-087; assembly: GCF_022828365.1. Taxonomy (GTDB): domain Bacteria; phylum Patescibacteriota; class Saccharimonadia; order Saccharimonadales; family Saccharimonadaceae; genus Nanosynbacter. Next base: position 84,983 of record NZ_JAJQJU010000001.1, read on the forward strand.
TGGGTATGTGCCAACTTGACCAGTCGGACATTGATGGCTCGGTGGTGCGATTTTAAGAATTAAGTTGCCACAGTTAAGCATAATTGCAAACCATCCGGTTCCAGCTGAATATCCAACGAATGCTCTATATGAGAAGCTGCCCCAGAGGTTGTGAGGTCGATAGTAGAAGGTGCGAGCACTGCCTTGCGACGTACGAACTACGTAAGATCCTTCACCTCTTGCTGCGCCAAAGTGAGGTGTAAGTCCCCATGAATAAGTTCCCATGTTACTGTTCAATGTCTGAAGATTACCAGTCGCCGCTACCAAATCAGAGCGGCTAATACCAAGATGATCGTAGAGGTCGTGAATATTATTTGTGTTCGCATCATAATGAGCCATTAGTTGTTGGCCGCTAGAGATGCCGCCGTAAATTAAGTCGCTGGAATCTGCTGCATTGGCTGATTCTGGCGGTGAAAAAACAGTGAAAGATTGCACAATAAGCGCTAGAGCGGTTAAGATAAGCCCGATCTTTCGAGTGGCTTCTTCTTTACGTAAGCGTTTCGCGTAAAAGCCCAAACTGTGGATCATTGAAGGGCTGTATGGTAGGCGCGAGATAATTTTTTTGAACATTTTGACCTCTTTTATTTTTGTTGTTATATAACTTTAATCTAACTTTAGCATAAGCATGCTGAAAAAGTAAATAGTTTGAGAATATATCTATTTTGATGTATAATAAAGTTGTTGAAAAGAGCTGATAATTCAGATAATAGTGAGGGAGATATGGCTAAACAAACAAATGAACAATCTTATGATGGCTCACAAATCCAGGTCCTAGAGGGCCTTGAGCCGGTTCGTAAGCGTCCAGGGATGTACATCGGTAGTACGGGGTATGAGGGTGTGCATCACTTGATTAAGGAGATCGCCGATAATTCAATTGACGAGGCAATCGCTGGCTATGCTACAAAGGTCGAAGTAACTTTGTTAAAGGATGGTGGTGTTCGAGTATCTGATGACGGTCGTGGTATTCCTGTCGATAAGCATCCAAAGACAGGTAAGAGTACATTGGAGACGGTATTAACAATCTTACACGCCGGCGGTAAGTTTGGTGGCGGTGGCTATAAAGTTTCATCTGGACTTCATGGTGTTGGTTCTAGTGTTGTGAATGCATTGTCTACGCGGATGATTGCTGAAGTTAGGAAGAACGGTAAAATCTATCGCCAAGAATACGCAACAGGTGTGCCTCAGACAGAATTAGAAGTAGTCGGAAAGTCTGATGATTCTGGAACGACAATTACATTTTATCCAGACCCAACCATCTTTAAGGAAACGGTTAATTTTGACTATAAATGGGTCGTTAATTATCTTCGTCATCAGGCGTACCTTACAAAAGGCATTCACACGTCGGTTATTGATGAGCGAACTGGTGAACGAAAAGCTTTCTACTTTGAGGGCGGTATTCAGAGCTATGTAAAAAACCTGAATATTGGCAAGGATGTTTTATCGGACGATATATTTTATGTCGAGAAGCAGGTCGAAGATTGTATGGTGGAAATTGCGGTTCAGTATAACGACACTTACGCTGAAGTGGTAAAGCCATTTGCTAATAACGTCTTAACTCCTGATGGTGGTACTCATTTGGTTGGTTTCCGAACAGCCCTCACGCGTGTAATTAATGATTATGCTCGCAAGAATAGTCTGCTGAAAGAAAAAGAAGATAATCTGACTGGTGATGATATCCGCGAAGGTTTGACGGCAGTTATTTTGGTGAAGTTGCCGGATCCTCAGTTTGAAGGTCAGACCAAGAATAAACTTGGTAATCCAGAGATGCGTCGCTATGTTGATCAGGTGATGAGCGAATATTTTGCGTATTACTTGGAGGAAAATCCAGCTACAGCTAAGAAGGTTGTCGGCAAGGCTACATTGGCGGCACGAGCTCGTAAGGCGGCAAGGGCTGCGCGCGACAACGTTATTCGTAAGGGAGCATTTGAAGGCCTAAACTTGCCATCTAAATTGACGGATTGCTCATCTCGTAACCGAAAAGATTGTGAATTATTTATTGTCGAGGGTAATTCGGCTGCGGGTTCAGCTAAGGATGGTCGCGATTCAACTATTCAGGCTGTTCTTCCTCTTCGCGGTAAGGTGTTGAATACGGAGCGCGCAAGGTTTGATAAGATGTTTGCTAATGCTGAAATTGTTTCGTTGATTAAGGCTATGGGCGTTGGAATTGGCGACCAATTTGACATTAGTGGTATTCGTTACGACAAGATTATATTTATGACAGATGCCGATGTTGATGGTGCGCACATTTCTACGCTTTTGATGACGTTCTTCTTCCGATATATGTCTGAAGTGATTGAAGCAGGTCACGTATATTTGGCGAAGCCGCCTCTGTTCGGGTTGAGTAGAGGAACTGGCAGTAATCGTAAGATAGATTACGTCTATGATGAAGTAGCCCTCGAGCAAAAATTAAACGAAAAGATCAATGAGCGCAAGGCTGCTGGTGTAAAGATTGATGAAAATGCTGAGAAATTTAAGCAGGCAGGCTACACGGCACAGCAGCGATTTAAGGGTCTTGGCGAGATGGATGCCGCTCAATTATGGGAAACGACTATGAATCCAGAAAATCGAACATTAGTGAAGGTTAATATTGAGGACGCAGAACGGGCAGATGCGATATTTACGAAGCTTATGGGTGATAGCGTAGAATTGAGGAAAAATTTTATTCAAACAAATGCCGCTAAGGTTAATGTGGAAGATTTGGACTTTTAAGGAGGAGATATGGCGGACAATGACAATAAAAATATAGTAGAACCGGAAATTCTGAACGAAGAACCAGAAGTTCGCGGTATTGAAAAGTCGACAGTTGAGCGCGTTATGGAAGATTCCTTCCTTAAATACTCCATGTCGGTTATTATTGACCGTGCTTTGCCGGACGTTCGTGACGGGCTGAAGCCTGTTAATCGTCGTATTTTGTATGCGATGAATAAGAATGGTTGGCGCGCTCCTCATGCTACAGTGAAGTCGGCGAAGATTGTCGGTGAAGTTATGGGTAACTATCACCCGCACGGTGACTCATCAATTTATGACGCTATGGTGAACTTGGCTCAACCATGGAAGATGCGCTATACGCTGGTCGAAGGTCAGGGTAACTTCGGTTCTATGGACGGTGACGAGCCAGCGGCTTCTCGTTATACTGAGGCGCGAATGGATAAAATTGGCGGTGAGTTGCTGTCTGATATCGATAAAGAAACCGTTGACTTTCGTGATAACTTCGACGGAACAGAGAAAGAGCCAGTGGTTTTGCCGTCAGCTGTCCCAAATATTCTATTGAACGGTCAGATGGGTATTGCTGTTGGTATGGCAACAAATATTCCACCGCACAACCTTGGCGAGGTGGTTGACGCTACAGTCGCTCAAATAGATAATCCTGAAATTACATTAGACGAACTATTGACACATATTAAGGGTCCTGATTTTCCTACAGGTGCGGAAGTTTATGGTGGTGCGCCAATGCGTCAAGCATATGAAACTGGGCGTGGCTCAGTTACGATTCGTGCGGTTGCGTCGATTGAAGAGCGCAAAAATGGCCGTTACAATATTATAATCACCGAAGTTCCGTATGGTATGAGCAAGGAAGGTTTTGTTGATAAGGTTCGAGAACTTGTCCTTGCCAAAAAAATAACGCACATTGCCGATGCGCGAGATGAAAGTGCTCGCGGTAAGGTTCGAGTTGTCGTTGAACTGAAGAAAGATGCTTATCCAAAGAAGATTCTTAACCAATTGTATAAATTGACTGGATTACAAACATCATTCCATTATAATGTCCTGGCTTTGGTCAATGGTATTCAGCCTAAGGTCATGGGCTTGAAAGAGATTTTGGCGGAATTCATTAAGCATCGTCAAGGCGTTATTCGACGCAGGACTGAGTTTGAACTTCGAAAAGCTAAGGAACGAGCTCATATATTAGAGGGTTTGAAGATTGCGCTTGATCATATTGACGAGGTGATTAAGACGATTCGCGAAAGTTATGATGATGCCGATAAGCGTTTGATGGAGAGATTTGGTCTGTCGGAAATTCAAGCGGTCGCAATTTTGGCGATGCAACTACGACGATTGCAAGGGCTGGAGCGCGACAAGATTGAAGAAGAATTGAAGCAACTTCATGAACTGATTAAGAAGCTGGAGGCAATTTTGGCTGACGAGAACGAGATTTTGCGTGTCGTTAAGGAAGAATTGCTTGCTATGAAAGAAAAGTATGGCGATGAACGGCGCAGTAAGATCATTAATCACGAATTAGGAAAGTTCTCTGACGAGGAATTGATTCCAGAGGAAGAGTCGGTAATTCTGCTTACAAGCGAAAATTACATTAAGCGAACCTTAGTAAGTGACTATCGTAGGCAAAATCGTGGTGGTAAGGGCAAGCGCGGAATGACAACTAAGGAGGAAGATGTCATTGATCAAGTTGTCCAGGCAAGCTCGCACGATTATCTATTATTCTTCACTAATATGGGTAGAATCTTCCGCTTGAAGGCTTACGAAGTGCCAGCCGCCAGTTTGAGTGCGAAGGGTGTTGCGGCCGTTAACTTATTACAACTTCAGCCAGAAGAGAAGATAACGGCAATTATCAAGCACGAAAAGAACGCCAACGAAGACGGCTATCTGTTTATGGCGACAAAGAAGGGTACAGTTAAGAAGACTCCTGTGAAAGATTACGCCAATGTTCGTACGAATGGATTGATTGCTATTAAATTGGATGAAGGCGATGAACTTCGCTGGATAAAGAGGACGACTGGCGAAAATGACGTAATTATCTCTACGTCTGCAGGACAAGCCATTCGCTTTAATGAGAAAGATACGCGCCCAATGGGTAGATCAGCTCGTGGTGTCCGTGGTGTCAGATTACGTCCAAATGACTCTGTTGTTGGTATGGATATCGTTACGGGTGACGACCAAACCTTGCTGGTGGTTAGCGAGAAAGGCTTCGGTAAACGCACAAAGGTGTCGAATTTCCCAAGCCATAAACGTGGCGGAGTTGGTATAAAAGCCGCAGTTGTAACTGCAAAAACTGGTCCGATTATCTCTGTGCAGACTATTGACCCAGAAATAACAGAGGCGTTATTGGTTTCTCAGAATGGTCAGACTATCCGACTAGGCTTGAGTGATATTAAATTGCTCGGTAGGACGACTCAGGGCGTGACGATTATGCGCCTATCTGACGGTGATGCTGTTTCATCAATTGGCTTGATGGCGGATCGCCCGCAGGATGAGGTTAATTAATAATGAAGGTCTTGATAGTCCCAGTAATTGCATGGGCGATATCCCAAGGGTTGAAGCAAGTGTTTCATCTCATGGGGCGTAATCGTCGAGTATTTAGTGGCGACACAAACCCAAAAATACTTCTATCTGGAGGTATGCCAAGCGCTCATAGTGCGATTGTCGTGTCGTTGGCGGTATTTCTGGGGCTACAAGACGGCTGGGGCAGTTCTGTATTTGGACTAGCTACTTGGTTGGCTATTATAGTGATGTATGATGCTATGATGGTTCGTTATTCGTCTGGAATGCAGGGTGAAACGCTTAATAAGTTAATTTCGGAGCAGGGTAGCAAGCTGAAAAAACTTCGCGTTGCTCATGGTCACACCCCTGTAGAAGTGGCGGCTGGGGCGGCTATTGGTATGGTTGTAGCTGCCGTTGTATTTTTCGCAACAAAATAATTGTAAAAATCTATTGACCTAGGCAATTATATACTGTAAGATTAGTAACAAGTCTGGTTGCTGGAGTGCGAGTTAAGCAACGATTTACAATCTGTAAAGTGAGGTAAATCATACTTCAGTCTGACTTAAGATGAACTTTAACAATTTGATTGTGCAATATCATCGTCAGTTTATATTTTTGTAGAGCCTTAATACTTTGATACAAAGTAGATTTTAACGGAGAGTTTGATCCTGGCTCAGGATGAATGCTGGCGGCGTGCCTAACACATGCAAGTCGAGCGGCAGCGAGTTTTACACTGAATTCTGGAAGCTTCTGGGTAATATAGAAGATCTATTCAAGAATTTTGTGTAAAATGTCGGCGAGCGGCGGACGGCTGAGTAACGCGTAGGAATTTGCCCCAAAGTGAGGAATAACTGCCCGAAAGGGTAGCTAATGCCGCATATGGTCTTCGGATTAAAGCCTTCGGGTGCTTTGGGAGAAGCCTGCGTTGGATTAGGTAGTTGGTAGGGTAATGGCCTACCAAGCCGACGATCCATAGCTGGTCTGAGAGGATGATCAGCCAGACTGGAACTGAGACACGGTCCAGACTCCTACGGGAGGCAGCAGTGAGGAATCTTCCACAATGGGCGAAAGCCTGATGGAGCAACGCCGCGTGAAGGATGAAGGCCTTCGGGTTGTAAACTTCTTTTATGAGTGAAGAATATGACGGTAACTCATGAATAAGCACCGGCTAACTACGTGCCAGCAGCCGCGGTCATACGTAGGGTGCAAGCATTATCCGGAGTGACTGGGCGTAAAGAGTTGCGTAGGCGGTTTAATAAGTGAATAGTGAAACCTGGTGGCTCAACCATACAGACTATTATTCAAACTGTTAAACTCGAGAATGGTAGAGGTAACTGGAATTTCTAGTGTAGGAGTGAAATCCGTAGATATTAGAAGGAACACCGATGGCGTAGGCAGGTTACTGGGCCATTTCTGACGCTAAGGCACGAAAGCGTGGGGAGCGAACCGGATTAGATACCCGGGTAGTCCACGCCGTAAACGATGGATACTAGCTGTTGGAGGTATCGACCCCTTCAGTAGCGAAGCTAACGCGTTAAGTATCCCGCCTGTGGAGTACGGCCGCAAGGCTAAAACATAAAGGAATTGACGGGGACCCGCACAAGCGGTGGATTATGTTCTTTAATTCGATGATAACCGAAGAACCTTACCAGGGCTTGACATCCAGGGAAGGTCTGCGAAAGTAGACTGTGCCTTTTGGAACCCTGTGACAGGTGATGCATGGCCGTCGTCAGCTCGTGTCGTGAGATGTTAGGTTAAGTCCTTCAACGAGCGCAACCCTTGTGAATAGTTGTATTTTTCTATTCAGACTGCCCCGGTAACGGGGAGGAAGGAGGGGATGATGTCAGGTCAGTATTTCCCTTACGTCCTGGGCTAGAAACGTAATACAATGGCTAGTACAATGCGCAGCGAAGCCGCGAGGTGAAGCAAATCGCATCAAAGCTAGTCCCAGTTCGGATTGTAGGCTGAAACTCGCCTGCATGAAGTCGGAATCGCTAGTAATCGCAAATCAGCAAGTTGCGGTGAATACGTTCCCGGGTCTTGTACACACCGCCCGTCAAACCATGAAAGTGACCAACACCCGAAGTCCGATTCGTCGGCCTAAGGTGGGGGGCATGATTGGGGTTAAGTCGTAACAAGGTATCCGTACCGGAAGGTGCGGATGGATTACCTCCTTTCTAGGGAGTAACAATGCCAGTCTGTCGAGCAATCACAGATTGAGCTAGGTCGGTCTCGTAAATGTGTCGAGCTTACATATTTACAATAGTCCTCTCGAGGACGAGACAAAAGTTCAAAACCTTCTCTACGATAAACCGATTGATGAATTGCACAATCAAGTTGTTAAACGAGAAAGTCCCTCTATGAGGGGCTTTTTATATGGTATATTTAATCAAATCTGATATTTTGGTAGAATTGCGATTATAAAAAATAGCCAATAATGTTTGGCTATTTATGTTTTTTTGTGGGCGCCTATTATAGTCCGCCGCCAAAAAGGGAGTTTAGTAGCCAGTTTAATGGGATAGTGTGTAGGCTGAGCATAATAGCGAATCCTGCTCCACATGTAACAAGTCCCCAAAATTTGAAACGGTCATAGCTACTTACGCCGCTTCCCAGATTGTCGGCTAATTTTTGATGAAAAACGACGACGATTCCACCAGCAATTAAGACTAAAATCCCAAAAAATAATGAGCCAAAACTAAATTGATATAACATATTATTAATTATACACTTGTCAGAATTAAAAAGATACTGTACAATTAAAAGGTCTTGGCAATTTATGGGGACATAGCTCAGTTGGCTAGAGCACCTGCTTTGCAAGCAGGGGGTCCAGGGTTCGAGTCCCTGTGTCTCCACCATATGGGGTGAAGTGGGCTTACGTCCACGACACTCCACCAAGACGAATGAGGGCGATTAGCTCAGCTGGTTAGAGCGCGTCACTGATAATGACGAGGTCGGAGGTTCAAGTCCCTCATCGCCCACCATATTTTTTAATATGGGCGCTTAGCTCAGTTGGCTAGAGCATCTCGTTTACACCGAGAGGGTCGGGGGTTCGAGTCCCTCAGCGCCCACCAATCATAGATAGTCAGGATTATCGCCGAGTAGGCGATTTTTTGTTTACAAGTAACCTTGCTTAATAAAGCATAGATAGTTATACTCTTAGAATATGTATAAGCATATTATTAAGCCGATATTATTTTTATTAACACCAGATTTTACTCATAAATTAATTATTTTTTGTGGACGCGTAGCACAAGCATTTTCTCCTATTAGATGGGCTATTCGTAAATTATGGAGCTTCCAGGACAAGTCGCTACGGCAGGAAATTGATGGAGTCGTATTTAATAACCCAATAGGCTTGTCGGCGGGATTTGATAAAAACGTACAACTGTCGCCCTTAATGGAAGACGTTGGATTTGGCTTTGCTTCTGGCGGATCTGTGACTATGGAGCCGAGAAGGGGAAATCTGCGACCATGGTTTCATCGATTGCCGAACACCAAATCTGTAGTTGTGTACGCCGGTATGCCAAATTATGGATTAGAGAAGATTAGTGACTATATTGAATTAAATAGACCTAAAGTTAAATCAATGCCGACAGTTGTGTCTGTGGCTGTTATTGCTGATAAATCCACGAAAGACAAATTTGGGCCAGTTGTTCCGGAGGAATATATAATTCGGGACGTAAAAAAAGCGGTTAGTTATATCGTAGACAACAATCTGGCTAGTGTTATAGAGATTAATATTTCTTGTCCGAATGCTGGCAAGGAGCCGTTTATCTATGCCGATACGCTAGAGACTTTATTGAGCGAATTAGATTCTGTAGAGAGAAATGTTCCTTTCTGGGTTAAAATGCCGCATTTGTATGATCTGAAGCAATTCGACTCGCTATTAAAGGTTATTGTTGAGCATAATATTCAGGGTGTAACGGTCGCTAATTTAATAAAGGATCGCGAGAAGGTAGATCTTAAAGATCCTTTGACTGATGGTATTAGGGGAGGATTAAGCGGCGAACCTACTCGCGCACATAGCTTAGAATTGATTAAGCATGCATATAAAAATTATGGAGATAAACTGACTATTATTGGTGTTGGTGGGGTTTTTTCGGCCGAAGATGCATACGCTAAGATTAAGGCAGGGGCTAGTCTAGTTGGGCTTATCACTGGGCTGTTTTTTGAAGGTCCGCAGCTAATTGGGCGAATGAATCGCGAGCTGTCTCGGTTGCTAAAAAATGATGGTTTTTCTAGTATTTCTGAGGCGATTGGCGCTGATTTTAATAAAAAGCAAAAAAAGTCGAAAAAACTTTGAAAAAACCCTTGCAAAAGAATCTCAGCTGCTGTATAGTTAATTACTAGTTAAGCGAATGTTCAAACGAACCTCTGGCAATACACTGCAAAACGTGCGAGGGCAGTGATAAAACATCTGAGTGTAGATAGATTTGTCAATTTATTGACTTGTCAATTGTGCACTCAAATGTGTGAGGCACTGATCATTAACAATTTGAGAGTAAAAGAAATTGAGTTTTTAATTGACGGTAGTAGTAATTGCAAAGTAGCAACTACTAGTTAAGTCAATGCATAAAAAGGTACTCAAGGGCGCTAAATGGATGCCTAGACGTATATTACCGATGAAGGACGTGGAAGACTGCGATAAGCTTCGGGAAGCTGTCAACAAGCTTTGATCCGGAGATCTCCGAATGGGGAAACCCAGCATGAGTCATGTCATGTTGCCACTTGCTGAACACATAGGCAAGCGAGCGGGAACCATCTGAACTGAAACATCTTAGTAGGATGAGGAAGAGAAAGTAAATAACGATTGCGAAAGTAGTGGCGAGCGAAATCGCAACAGCCCAAACCTTTTAAGTTTTTGCCTATTAATTTAGGCAAATAAGTTGATAGACGAATACTTATAAGGGGTTGTGATATTACATATGACCAAGTCAGAGAATTTGATTCATTCAAATAATCTGATTTGCGATAACTGGCTATCAACAGTTAGTAAGGTAAGAAATCGGCGTGGTTAGTAGAATAGTTTGAATGACTAGCCAAAGAACGTGAAAGCCGTGTATATGAAAACGACGCTGACCTTATGTATGTTTTATCGAGTAGGACGGGGCACGAGAAACCCTGTTTGAATCTGGCTGGACCACCAGCCAAGGCTAAATATAATATACGATCGATAGTGAACTAGTACAGTGATGGAAAGGTGAAAAGAACCCCGGGAGGGGAGTGAAATAGATCCTGAAATTTAGTGCCTACAAGGAGTCGGAGCCGGCTTGTCCGGTGACGGCGTGCTTTTTGTAGAACGATCCAGCGAGTTAATTTTTACAGCGAGGTTAAGTCAATTGACGGAGCCACAGTGAAAGCGAGCCTGAACAGGGCGATTAAGTTGTAAGGATTAGACCCGAAACCGGGTGACCTAACCATGAGCAGGTTGAAGCCACTGTAACAGGTGGTGGAGGACCGAACCAGGATACGCAGCAAAGTGTTTGGATGACTTGTGGTTAGCGGTGAAATGCCAATCGAACTCGGAGATAGCTGGTTCTCCTCGAAATAGCTTTAGGGCTAGCGTCGTGTTAGTAGCACATGGGGGTAGAGCTCTGTAAAGGACTGGGGCGGGCAACTGTACCCACCCTTAACAAACTACGAATACCATGTGTGTAATCACGGCAGTTAGAACATCGGTGCTAAGATCGGTGCTCAAAAGGGAAACAGCCCAGACCATCATCTAAGGTCCCTAAATTAACGTTCAGTGGGAAACAAGGTGAGATTTCTTAAACAGCTAGGATGTTGGCTTAGAAGCAGCCATTCATTTAAAGAGTGCGTAACAGCTCACTAGTCAAGAGATCTTGCGTGGAAAATGTAACGGGGCTAAAACGTTATACCGAAGATATGGATGTCAGATTTATCTGGCGTGGTAGAGGAGCGTTCCTATCAGCAGTGAAGTCGAATCGGAAGGTTCGGTGGAGCGTTAGGAAGTGAGAATGCTGGAATGAGTAACCATAAGAGAGGTGAGAATCCTCTCGGCCGTAAGAGCAAGGTTTCCTGAGCCATGGTAATCATCTCAGGGTTAGTCGGGCCTAAGCCGAGGCGCAGAGCGTAGGCGATGGACATCAGGTTAATATTCCTGAACCGGTTAAGTTTTGTACACTGTTCACGGGGAAGTAATCGAAGCGGATTCATGGTTTATCCGTCCAACCGAGCGGGAACGCAAAGGGAGTGAAAGTGATTCTTCGGAGTCGCGATTTTGGTGAAAGCCCTGGCTAGAAAAGCAGGTGTACGCGTGGACTTAGCCGCCCGTACCGCAAACCAACACAGGTGCTCGAGTCGAGTAGACTCAGGCTTACGAGCGAACCTTCGCTAAGGAACTCGGCAATACAGCGACCGTAACTTCGGGATAAGGTCTGCCCCCACTTCGGTGGATATCAGCCGCGTTCACTCAGTGAATATTAGGTTAAAGAGTACATTTTTAATCACAAAACGAATTTTCTGAGATAGAGCAAACGAATTGTTCTTTTGAACGCGAACCTCTGACATCTAACGATGTGGGGGCCGCAGCAAAAGAGCCCACGGAACTGTTTATCAAAAACACAGGTCTCTGCTAACACGAAAGTGGATGTATAGGGGCTGACTCCTGCCCAATGCTGGAAGGTTAAGGGGAGCGCTTCACGGTGCGAACTGAAGCCCTAGTCAATGGCGGCGGTAACTATAACCGTCCTAAGGTAGCGAAATTCCTTGTCAGGTAAGTTCTGACCCGCACGAATGGAGTAATCATGTGGGCACTGTCTCAGCGAAGGACTCGGTGAAAGTGCATTGGCGGTAAAGATGCCGTCTGTCCGTACCAGGACGAAAAGACCCCATGGAGCTTTACTACAGCTTTACATTGAATATGGTTTCAACATGTGTAGCATAGGTGGGAGACTTTGAAGCAGATACGCCAGTATTTGTGGAGTCACCAAGTGAAATACCACCCTTGTTGTGATTGTGTTCTCACGCTGACCGTTATCCGGTTAGCGGACCGTGTATGGTGGGTAGTTTAACTGGGGCGGTTGCCTCCTAAAGAGTAGCGGAGGCGTTCAAAGGTTGGCTAACTTCGGATGGAAATCGAAGTGATAGTGTATGCGCATAAGCCAGCTTGACTGTGAGGAGTACATTCCAATCAGAGACGAAAGTCGGAGCAAGTGATCCGCTGTACGTACATTTGTACATGAATGTGGGATCGACAGCGCAAACGGATAAAAGTTACCCTGGGGATAACAGGCTTATAGCGCCCAATAGTTCACATAGACGGCGCTGTTTGGCACCTCGATGTCGGCTCATCACATCCTGGAGGGGGAGCACCTTCCAAGGGTTCGGCTGTTCGCCGATTAAAGTGGTACGCGAGCTGGGTTCAGAACGTCGTGAGACAGTTCGGTTTATATCCGGTATGGACGATAGGAAACTTGAGAGGATCTACCCCTAGTACGAGAGGACCGGGGCGGACGCACCTCTGGTGTATCGATTGTGGCCACCTGCTGCATTGTCGAGTAGCTATGTGCGGACTAGATAAGCGCTGAAAGCATATTAAGCGCGAAACTAACCTCAAGATAAGGTTTCCCTATGAGGACACAGAAAGACTATCTGTTTGATAGGCGCAAGGTGGAAGTACAGTAATGTATGGAGCTAAAGCGTACTAATAGTCCCATTGCCTTTTTATGTCCTTGTCCGTGGAGTTTATGCTTGCATAAACATTGCGGATAAGGTAGACTTAACTAGTAATTGGTGCTTTTCAAAAGTACCAGTCAATTAAAAATCAATTCCGTGCTGATGTTGGACATCGAAGAAAGGGGTTTGGCCCACCGTGGAATATATACGGAACCAAGCGTCGTAACCCCCTCCTTCGGTGCCCATGGCGAGGAGGAAACACCTGTTCTCATTCCGAACACAGAAGTTAAGCTCCCCAGCGGCGATTATACTGCGAAAGTGGGAAACTAGCACGGTGCCGAATTATAAGAAAGCCATCCTAATAGGGTGGCTTTCTTCTTTGTCTTAAAACGTTTGTGGTATGTTTTGGTCGGTGATAAAATGGTTACATGTGTATGGTATGTAGGGTGGCTTCTGGTGGTATGGCAATTGCTGTTGCTTTAACGCCAACGGTTAGTATAACAGCACCCAATGAGAATAAGAGTGATGCGAAGAAGGTAATTAGTGCTAAAATTTTCTCTGAAATAAAATCTCCGTCGTCGCTATCCAGCTTTAAGGCGTCAGATATTCAGATTCCAGATTGGCACTCCACATCTCAATCGTCAAAAAAATCAAATTCTGGAGCGAAAAAAGAAGTCACATATACAATATCAACAAAGGGCAATGTCCGATCAAACTTGTCTGAATTCTCGAAGCTAGTAAATGAAACCTTAAATGATAATCGAGGCTGGGCGCGTATGGGAATTGTCTTTAAAGAAGTGAAAGAGGGCGGGAGCTTCAATTTAGTTCTGTCGCAAGCTGAATTGATGTCCTCATTCTCGTCAGGTTGTGACGCGGATTGGAGTTGTCGAGTCGGGTCTTCTGTCATTATCAATGATAATAGATGGTCTGGTGCGACTACGGCGTGGAATAAAGCGGGTGGCGATATTCGTAATTATCGACATATGGTAATTAATCATGAAGTTGGGCATTGGTTGGGACATGGGCATTTGAATTGTTCTGGGGTTAATAATCCAGCGGCGGTTATGCAGCAGCAATCGATTGATTTACAGGGGTGTGCTTTTAATCCTTGGCCGCTTGATAGTGAATTGTGGTCAACTACGCTGGGGATAGAACTATGAAATTAATAAAAGATCGTCACGCACTTAAATTAGCTATTGTCATAAGTTTTATAACGCTGATAATGATATTGGCATATGGATTTGTGAGTTGGAAATCTTGGGAAAACGTTCAAAGCGTAACAAAAAACACTAATGAAGCAGAAAGTTCGCTGTTTATTAACTTGCAAAAAGACAAATTATCCGCTGAAAAATTGAACGAATATTTGGTTGATTTAAAAAATAAACGCCAAAGTTGTGATGTGATATTTTTTATATCTTGGCAGAAGAACATTAATGCTAGATTTAAAAAGTATTCGGAAGAATGCAATAAATCAGTAGAGAAGATGAACCGAACTATACAGAGTATAGATAAGATTGTCAGCTTTATGGAGTTTGATAAGGAGTTGAGCGGCGAAATACGTACGGTGTCAGATAATCTATCGAAGACCAGGCAAAATGACTTTATTGCTATGGAGAAAATATGGACTGGTGCAAAGAAGAGGTTGGAATCTAGAGAGGGCGAGGTTGGCTTACGTAAGTTAGTGATGAAGAGAGTAGACGCTATTTTATTGGCTGTGCGCGATTTGAGGTCGGCTAACGAAAAGAAAGACAGCGATCAGTTTACTATAGCCAGGGATAAATTTACTGTGGCTATTAACGCTTGGATTGGTTTACAAAATGAGTTGACACAAGAATCTCAGCTTAGGATAGATAATCTATTAAGAGAGTTTTAGAATAAATCTGCAATAAAAAATATCCCTCTATGTGATGGGATATTTTTCTTCTCGAATCTCGCAGAAAACGAGAATTTTTTGTGGTGGAACTCATGATTTCTAAAGCTCCAACAGGTGCCGTCAGTAACTGACTTTATTAGTATAGCTAACGCGTCAGTAAAATGCAATATTTTATTCACAATAAAAAACTACTTATGTAAATATTGACAAAGCGTTAGTTATATGCTAGTATATAAACATAACACATATCATGTGTGATATATAAAGGTGAGGGTTTCCATTTAAATTTATGTGGAAATCTTTTTTAAAAACGGAGGAAAACCTTCCTATGGCAGGAACAAAGGCTGGCGGCTTAAAGGCTGCTCAAAAAAATCTAGCTCGCGATCCAGATTTTTACGCAAAAATCGGACGTAAGGGCGGTAAAAACGGTCGAACTGGTGGCTTTGCTGCAAATCCAGCTTTGGCTCGTATCGCTGGTGCTAAGGGCGGACGCATTTCACGCCGTACTAAAAAGACAGTACAAAAAATTGCAGAATAAGACCGCTCCAATCTCTTAAAATTAGCCTCCGTATGAGAGGCTTATTTTATTTGATATCTTTTAAGTTGGCAGGATTTCGCCTGATTTACGCGCCATTCCGAGTGGCAATTAATACACTTGTAAGATGAGGAAGTAGCCTGTAATCCAACTGCGCCACACTGAGGGCAAAGACTACGTTTATGTAGCCAGTCCCTGTAGCTATCCAAAGAATCTTGAACATTATCGTCGTCCATGCTGAGTGTTAAGCCGTATTTTGGCGCCAAAGTATCAACGGCACATTCCCAGGCGGATCTTTCCATCTCGATTAACTGGATATCATATTGATAATTTTTATGACCAAGTTTAGCATGGGCGATTTCGTGTAAAAGTTGCACTAAGTCTTCTTGTGAATCTAATTTTTCGTAATAGACTGTTTGCGAATTAGGGTTCCAGGAAAATACTTCACCCTTATTGAATTGCAGTTCTGGAAAGTCGTGTTCAATTTGAAGCAAGCTGACTGATGGCATTGTCGTAGCATCCGTATAATACAATTTCTTCTGGGCTAGGGGCGCTGATTATTTTTGGTACTGATATGGCGGCGGGTAAGTTTTCTGCCAGAAGACCGCTTAAAATATCTGAAAAATAGGATGTGAACACTCCCACGCTCCCGCCAATAACAACGACATCTGGTTGTGTAAAGGCGATGAGGGGTTGCAATCCAGCTTTTATCCTATTGGCGACCTCTTCCCAGACTTCCAGGGGTGTGTCTGATGACAATTCGCCAAAAATTCCCTGGAAAACCCTACCTGCAGCAATCTCTTCCCAGGTGGTAATCTTGCCATTGTAATTCAAAGACATATGTCCGCCCTCGCAGTCGCTAAGCTCTTTATGCAGATTTCCATCCAGAATCAGGGAAGTGCCAACGCCGGTCCCTAGGGTGATATATAGACCGCATCTGGGAGTTTTGGGCAATCTGAGCATACTTGCCAGTCCTGCCATATTGGCATCATTTGCAATGAATATTGGTATATTGGGAAAATATCGGGAAAGTAGCTCACGGATAGGTTGATTTTTCCAGCCGAGGTTTTGACACCACACTGCCACACCGTCTTTAACTACACCTGGCAGAGCCACGGAAATTGCGTCAATTGGCTTATCATTCGCAATCAGGTGAATTTGATCGGCGACGCGTTGAATGTATTGGTCTACGTTTTTAGGGGTGGGGAACTTAATGATGTGCTTAGGATTTTTTTCCTCGTCAAAGCTGGCTACTAATGTTTTGGTCCCGCCTGTGTCAACCGTAATAATCATATATTTATTATATCACCAGCTTTACCTATAAGAGGTCATTATGATATAATAAAGAAAATTTGAGTGGAGATATAATATGAGGCGAGTAAATCAGGCTGGATCAATTGGAGTTTTTGTAATAGTAGGTGCTATTTTAGTGGCTATATCTTTGGCTGTTCTTTACGGGATTAGGCAAAATAATTTGTCGCAAGATGAATCGCCGATCTCTAGCGATTTGGTAGCATCAGAGAATAGCAATAAGAATTCACAAAACGGCACATCTCAGCAGTCTGCAGATCAAAAAACGAATGGTCAGCCGAGTGGAAGAGGTGAGGCGCGAACCGACGTGAAGACTGAAGAGTCAAAAAAGACAACTCCTACACCTGAATCTTCTCGGTCTCAACAATCGCCATCATCTACAACGCCAACTCCTTCTACTTCTTCTAAGCAATCTGATAAAGGATTGCCAAAAACTGGGCCAGAAGATGTAGCTGTTTCTGCAGTGGCTTTTGGTATTTTGGCGTTTTTGACGGTAGCTTATCAGCGATCTCGCTATCTTATCTAGCTTTGACTTCTATCTATCTGTTGTGATATAATTGTGATAATCTGTGGGGATATTTTTATTATGTCCCTGAAGAATAATATCAATTTTAAGGAAGGGGTCTTTAGAAGACTTATGGCAGATGCCAAAATTACAATGGATGACCTGCTGGCTCAAGCAGGCGATAATGTTAAACAACTTACTGTCGGTGAAACAGTTGACGGTACTGTTTTATCAGTAAAGAAGCACGAAATTTTAATCGATTTAGGACCTTTGGGCGTTGGCTTGGTTCCACGCCGCGAAGTTAGCCTTTCAAAGAACTACAATGTTGGCGATTCAGTAATTGCTAGCGTAATTGATACCGAATTGGAAGATGGTTATTCGCTACTTTCATTGCGCAAGGCTGCGAAAGATCGTGGTTGGGATGAAGTTATGGCTAAATTGGAATCTGGTGAGATCATCACCGTTGTACCATACGACGCTAACCGCGGTGGACTACTAGTTGAATACGAAGGCATTCGTGGATTCTTGCCAGTATCGCAATTGTCAGCCGAACACTATCCTCGCGTAGGTTCTAGCGACAAGGACGAAATCTTGCAACGATTGAACAGCTTGGTAAAGAAGGATATTAAAGCGCGAATCTTGGACGCTGACCGAAAAGCTAACAAATTGATCTTCTCTGAAAAAGAGGCAGTTAAAGAAGGCTTGGCAGAGCGATTCCAGAAGTTGGCAATTGGCGACACAGTTACAGGTGTTGTTACAGGTGTTGTTGACTTCGGTGTATTCGTTAACGTTGAAGGTATTGAAGGTTTGATTCACATCTCAGAAATTAGCTGGGAGCGTGTTAACAATCCATCTGACTACGTAAAAGTTGGCCAAACTATCGAAGCTAAGATTATTGCAATCGACAAAGAACGCTTGAGTTTGAGTATGAAGCAATTGACTAAAGATCCATGGTTGGATGAAGTTGAGCAATTTAAGCCTGGCGAGAAAGTTGAGGGAACTGTAACTCGAATTACTCCATTTGGCGCATTTGTACAGTTGAGTCCAGCGGTTGAAGCTTTGGTTCATGTGTCAGAGCTTGGCGGTGACGGTACTGATCCTGAAAAAGTATTTACATTGAACGAGCGTAAAGAATTTACAGTTTTGGATATCGATAAGGAAAATCGTAAGATTTCTCTTTCACTCGGCAAATCATCAAAGAAAAAATAATACAAATCCCCTGAAGCGTAGTTACGCCCAGAGGTGAGAGGAGCTTATTATGGCAGAAAAAATCGTCAATATTGCGGATTCGGTAACGGTTGGCGAGTTGGCCGAAACTCTGGGATTGTCAGTAACTACGCTGATTGGTGAATTGTTTAAGAACGGAATCGCTGCGACAATTAATCAGCGACTAGATTTTGAGACCGCACAGATTATTGTTGAAGAATTGGGGCTGGATGTGCAGCTGAAACGGAAGACGGTTTCTGCGGAAATTCATCATCATGCGCACAAATTATCAGACAAGGCAGTTCCTCGTCCGCCAATTGTGGCTGTGATGGGGCATGTTGACCACGGTAAAACGAGTTTACTAGACGCGATTCTTGATAAGAAAACAGCGGCTAGTGAAGCCGGAGGAATTACTCAGCATATTAGCGCTTATCAAGCACAGCGCAACGGACGAACTATCACTCTTTTGGATACTCCAGGGCACGAAGCTTTTGCGGCGCTAAGGCAGCACGGAGCTACACTGACTGATGTGGTGATTATCGTGGTGGCGGCGGATGATGGAGTTAAACCTCAGACTGTTGAAGCTATTCGATTTGCTAGGTCGGCTAACGCTAAAATTGTGGTGGCAATTAATAAGATTGATAAAGAAGCAGCTAATCCGCAACTAGTAAAAACTCAATTGGCATCTGAGCATGGTTTGAACCCTGAAGAATGGGGCGGCGACACTGTGATGGTTGAAGTTAGTGCAAAAACTGGTCAGAACTTAGACAAGCTTTTGGATATGGTTTTATTAGTGGCGGATATGGAAGATTTGCGCGCAGATGAAGATGTTCCGGCTGAAGGTTTGGTTATTGAGGCGCACATGGAAACTGGTCGTGGCGCTGTTGTTGGACTATTGGTGGAGAATGGTCATTTGAAACCTGGTCATTATCTGGTTGCTGGGACGGCTTACGGGCGAGTCCGAACGCTTCAAGATTTCCGCGGTAAAACTGTTAAAGATGCCGGTCCAAGTATGCCAGTGAATATGACCGGATTTAAGGAATTGCCACAATTCGGTGATGGATTTGAGATTGCGAAGAGCGAAAAAGAAGCTCGCAATTTGGCGCAAAAGGCTAAAATTGAACAGGAGAAAATGGCAGCCACAACTAATGTTACTGGCGCAGATATTCTTAAGATGATGAATCGAAAGCTTGATGCGGAAGAATTTAACGTAATCGTTAAGGCTGATGTTCAGGGTTCGGTAACGTCTGTGGTTGATAGTTTGAAGCTGATTGATACGAATGGCGAAGTTGAGCTTCATGTTGTTGGAACTGGTGTTGGTAATATTTCTGAGAACGATATTCATTTGGCGGTCGGTGAAAATACGGTGATTTATGGCTTTAATGTCGATTTACCACCAGCAGTTAAGCGATTAGCAGCGCGTGAACACGTAGAAGTGCGGATCTTTAAGGTAATTTATGAGCTGTTGGATGACGCTAAGGCTTCAATGGAGGCTTTGCTAGCGCCAGAAATCGTTGAAACTGAAATTGGTGAGTTGGAAATAAAGGGCGTATTTAGGACGATGCGCGAAGAAGTGATTGCTGGCGGTGAAGTGAAGCACGGTAAAGTCGCTAAGGACTTGCTGGCGCGCGTAAAACGTGGCGGAGAGCAAATTGCTGAAGTGGAAGTTTCTTCCGTACAACGTCAGCAACAAGAAGCAAAAGAGGTCTTTGAAGGCGAAATGTGTGGATTGAGCCTCAGGACGAAGAAAAAGATTACCTTAGAAATTGGTGACAAGCTGGAGTTCTTTACTAGGGAATTAGTGAAGAAGACACTGGGGTAGACTGTTCTAAGTATTGACTTTTTTGTGTATTTATGATAGTATCTTAGATATACATAAGTTTATTGCCGTTCTGCATGCAGAAGGCGAAAGGAAACCACCACAAAATGAGCAAAACACCCGAAGGACGTCCGTCCAGTGCAGACGTCAAAAACAATTCCGAGAAGTTGCCTGTGCTTGGAAAATTGGGTCAGGTTGCAACGAAAGCGGCAGGAGCAGTAAAAGATATTGTTCGTACAGTAACAAATAGAAACGGATCCGCCGAGCGCTTGGGTATAAACACAGAAAATAGCACTGGGGATAGTGAAAAAGATTCCAGAAAAGGCAGTTCTAATGGTTTGACGCCTGAAGAGGTAGAGGCGTTGAAGAGGGATGCTAGGGTAGTAGTTATTTCAACCCCAGAAGAACAGGCTAGCGACAGTACTGAAGACGCTTCGAGAAGCTCTGCGGAAAAGAACATTCCTGTTTCTGAGCCGCCTGAACCTACACCTGATGAACTAGCTAGAATTAAGTGGAATGACGAGATGAGGGATGCGGCTGCTAAACGTTTTGTTCTTGTTCATCCGACGACTGAAGAGGATCTAAGGGAACTTGAGAGTTTTGGGGTAGATATTGACTCAAGCTCAGTTAGTCCAGAAGAGGTTTCTAGGTATAAAGGTGAAAACGTAATAGACAAAGAGATGTTTAGAACGACGATCCCTAACGTGGATGATAATCCAGAAGGCTTAACACCGTACGAACAAGCTATGCGAGATAAGTATCTTGGTGATGAGTATGATGATGCTGAAAAAACCGAGATGAGCGTAGAAGAACATGAAGTTGCTGCTAACCTTAAAATCGCCAGGGAGAGGTTTGCTAAGGCAAGTATCGCTGTTGAATCGCACTTCTTTAAGAAGTTCTTTGGCGGAAATAAACGACAAGAAGAGTTGGATGCTGCTACAGAAGAATTGAAGCAGAGCGAATTGGAATATATGCGTCTTAAGTTTGCTGATAAAATCGAAGCAGCAAAACAGGATCCAGAAAAGCAGGCTGAATTAGCAGCGGAAATGGGTCAAGCAGCGTTTGCAAATATGCGAGAAACCTCAAAAATGACGACAGATAAGTATGACAACATGCTTGATGATCGTGGTAAATTTAAGAAAGCTGCCGCTAAAGTTGGTAAATGGTTTAATAAGGGTGGTAAGGTTGCTCAGTGGCTGAAGTTGGGTGGTGCTGGTTTTGTGGGCGGTGCTATAGTAGGGTCTGTTGCTACATGGCCTATTACGACGGCTGTCGGTATTGTAACGGGATTAGGAGTTGCTGGAGCAACAAAGCAAGCTGTTCTGGAGGAGCATCGTGGCGAAGATCGCATAGACGCTGATGCCCGTCTTGAAACTATAGATCCTTCATTTAAGGATACTGTGGCTAACATGAAAATTGACGATGTTATGGAGCGTGCAGTCAATGTATCAGTTGACAATCTTAAGGATGTGAGTATAGAGAGGCAGGATGCCCTGCGTAAGAAGGTGCGATCGTCATTAGGTAAGTATGGTGTTGGTTTTGCCTTGGGTGGTTTTGCTGGTAAATTTGTTGGCGACTGGGCTAACTCTACACACGCTACTGGAGCTGAGAACCACAACACTACTACAACACCTCCACAGTCTGGTAGTGAGCAAATACCACAGCAATCTGGCAGTACATCTTCTATGGACAACATTGTAAATAGTGCTAATCCAGATACATCAAACTTCAATTCTTACGACTATCCTTGGGACTGGGCTGCTGAGAAGTTTGGTAACGCAAACGCAATGGATCAACTTCATAGTCTGGCCGATAAAGCCATGGCTAACGGTCACACCGTGGAATGGTTTAACAACCCTGATGGAACAGCATGGATGAAAATCGACGGATCTAGCGCTACTGCGGACGTATTGAAGGTATTGAATAAATACGCTTAATAGATAAAATATAAAATAAACAAGGAGATAAAAAATGTTTGAAATTACTGACGAATTCTTAGCACAGGCTGGTTTTGGATCATTGCCTGCGGATAAAAAAGAACAGATGAGGGAAGACGTCGCTAACAGTGTACAGGATAAGATTACAGGAAAGATCTTGCTGGCTGTTGGCGAAGCGAAGCTGGATGAGTTTATGAAATTACTGGATGGCGATGATGCTTCTGCAGTATTGAACTGGTGCGCAAATAATGGCGTTAATTTAACGGAAATTGTTCAAACCTCGATGAATGAGACTATGGTCGAGCTACAAAAATTATACAATGACGCGCTGAATATGATGCGTGGATAGTAATATTAAACAGTTACTGGTATAATTTAACTTAATCATATAGACGAAAGAAAAGGAGGACTATGTTCCAACTGAATGAAGAATTTCTTAAAGAATTAGGACTGGACCAGTTGCCGGAAGATCAGCAAAAATCGTTGTTGCAACATATTTATAGCGAGTTAGAGCTTCGAGTTGGCGAACGATTAAGTCAAGGAATGAGCGATGCTCAGCTGGAGGAGTTTGCGGGAATTATTGATAAAACACCTGATGCTGTGGATGATTTTCTGATGAAATACGCGCCTAATTATCAACAGGAGCCAATGCTTCAGAGAATGTCGCAAGCTTCAGGTCTGCCTATTGATGATCCGCGCTTGAAGGACGAATTTGCGGCTACTAAGTGGTTAGAGGTTAACCGCCCAGATTATCGTGACGTTGTGGCTGCAGTGATGGCTGACTTGAAAAAGGAAATTATAGCGAATAAAGACGCTATCTTGGGTTCAGTCCAAGCGTAATTTTATGCGGACAATAAAATAACCCCTTATGTGGGGTTATTTTTTATTGTAGCCTCTTAGGTAATTTTCAGCGGTCATTGTTTTTCCGCTAGGCGCGATGAGCTCGTCAATGATTAAATAGTTGCCGTCGGCAAATTTTTTATCAAGATGAGAATTCGGAGTTTTGTCGCAATGAGATTTCGTGATGATGATATCTCGATCGTCAATTGTCATTCGGCTGCGCGGAAATCCGAGGTGTGCGCGGACGTGAGCTTCGGCTTCGGCCGCGGTCATACACTCAGCATTGAGCCATGAATTGTCCTTGCTTAATAATTGGCAATATGAAGCCAGAGAATCGTCCTGTGGTGCTGGCTGAAGACTCCCATTGATGATGTTTGGCAAGTTTTTTATCAGCAGAGAAGTGCCGTCGTGAAATAATTTGTCGTATAATTCGAACTTTGTTTCTTTTCCAGTGAGGGCTTGTCGAGTTTGGGTGTATATGGGGCCGGCATCCATTTTACTATCAAGTTGCATTATTGATACGCCAGTTTCGGTATCTCTGTTGGCTACAGCTGATTCAATAGGTGAAGGCCCTCGATATTTTGGTAGTAGAGAGGGGTGAACATTGATAATTCCTGGTGTAAATAAGTCGATAATTGACTGGGGAATAATTTTTCCGTACGCAACCAAAACGCCTGTTACTGGCTGAAGTTGTTTTATGTAGTCAGTAATTTCACTGACTTTGCTTGGCTGTAAAACTGGAATATTGTGAGATTTAGCGAATGTTTTTACTGGAGGTTCGGTAAGCTTGTGTCCGCGACCGCGCTTGGTGTCAGGTTTGGTAATAACGCAAACAACGTTAAATCCCTCTTTAACGAGAGCTTCTAGGGTAATTAGGCTGTAGTTTTCAGTCCCAAAGAATACTATTTTCGGCGATATCTTTGTCATAATCTAACGGTTGCAACTCGCCCTTCTTGTCGAGTGTATAAAAAGCGTCTTTTTTATCCTTAATATGGTCTATGAAAACTAATCCGTTACAGTGGTCTATCTCATGCTGCAATACGCGCGCCAAAAATCCTTCGGCTTTAATTCGCACTTCTTCGCCATCTAAATTCATGGCTTTTACGCGAATTTTACTGTAGCGGGGAACTTTTCCGTAAATGCTTTTAACACTTAAGCATCCTTCGAAGTCTTCAACAATTTCGCCTTCATATTTCACTATTTCTGGATTGATAAGAGTGATGAATTCGCGAGTTGATTTTCTTTCAAAGTCAGCTCGAACAATCACGACACGCTCTAATTTATCGACTTGCACAGCAGCGAGGGCAGCGCTAATTTCGTGAGGTCTGGAATCTTCCCAGTCCAGTGCGGCTGCGGTCATTTCGTCTGCCAGTTTTACAACGTCATTAGTAACAACGTGGATTTTCGATGATTTTTGGCGAAGATGTGGATTTGGTAATGTGATAATATCGTCTTTTGTCATTGCTATAATTGTACCAGAAATTACAGTAGACTTACAGGGTCAAGCTCGTACTGCCAGTGTGATGGCGGCAGGAAATTCAAGACATCAAGAAGCTCTTGTCGTTTGGAACTTTTTACTACGATTTGCCATCGATATGTATCGCGGACGCGCTCATAAAAAGCGGGCGTTGGTCCAAAAACTTCAATGTTATCAAAATTGGATTTTAATAGTTCGGACAATTTTTTAGCGTTCCTTATGGCGGCAGCTTCGGTTTTATAAACGCAAGTTAGTTTTAATAAGTAAGTGAAGGGTGGAAAGTTGGTTTTTTGTCGTTGAGATATGGTTCTTTGATAAAATTCTGTATAGTTTTGAGACAATCCGTTTGTGATGGACGGGTGATTTGGTTGATACGACTGGACGACAACTTCTGTTGGTGTGCTTGACCTGCCGACGCGGCCGACGACTTGGGCTAGCAATTGAAACGTTCGTTCGGGTGATGAATAGTCAGGGAGGGAAAGTCCGGTGTCAGCTTGAATGACTCCGACGACTGTTAAATGTGGCAAATCTAGTCCTTTAGCAATAACCTGCGTGCCGATAATTATATCTATTTCGCCATTTTTCAGTTCATCGTAACGCTCGTCTACGGTAGCCTTCAAATCGGTGTCTTTATCAAATCGAGCAATTTTTTTGTTCGGGAATAACCTCTGTAATTCGTCTTCAATTCGCTTAGTTCCGATACCTTTATGAATGATGTCGGCGTTTTTACATTCAGGGCAACTAGTAGGAACTTTGGTCGAAAAACCGCAAATGTGGCATGACAATTTATGACTATCTGCATGTAGTGTGAGCGGAATAAAACAGCGTGGGCAGCCAGCCTGCCAGCCGCAGTTATCGCATAATGTGATTGATGCTGTGCCGCGTCGATTGTGAAAAATAAGAACTTGTTCATTTTTTGATAATGCCGTGTTTATAGATTTCAGAAGTGGGTCAGAGAGGAATTGATGTTGAGCAAAATTATTGCGCTTTGTCATGTCGACCAGTGTCACGTTGGGGCGAACGGTGTCTGGTCTTGCTGGTTTTGTCATTGTAATGATTGGCGTGTTTGATTTTTTTGCAACGTAATAGTCGGCAACTGCTGGAGTAGCACTACCTAGAATTAGCTTGCCGCGATGTTGATTCGTAAGAACTGAGGCGACGCGAAGGGCTGAATATCGAGGGGACTGCTCCTGCTTGAAACTTGGTTCGTGACACTCATCAATCACCACAAGTCCGAGCTGTTGCACGGGCATGAAAAGAGCAGATCGCGGGCCGATGATTACTACCGGATTGTTTGAGCTGATGACTCTTTTCCAGATTGCACATCGTTGAGCTTCGGTTTGCTTGGAATGAGTAACTATAACATTTGGCAGATGAGCGGAAAATTCGGCAACCAGCTGCGAGGTCAGGGCGATTTCGGGGACTAAAATTATTGACGATCGCTCTTCTTCTAAGACTTGTTTTACGGCTTCTATGTACACTAAAGTTTTTCCTGAGCCAGTTACGCCGTGTAAAAGTACTGTTCCGGAATGGAGATTTTCGATGGCCTGGAGGGCTGCTTTTTGCTCATTAGTGAATACATTTTTTGTTCGATTTTCTGCTGTATTAACTGGGGTGGACTGGTTAATTGAGCGACGTTTTTTGGATAATCCGCTGGGTAAAATTGTTTGCCATACGGTTGCTTGGTGTGTAGAGTAATATTTACTCATCCATATGGCGGTTTGAATGAGTTCTATTGGTAAGGGATATTCTTCAACGATTTTACTAATTGGCTTGACTTCAAAATCTGGTTGGCGAACTTCTTGTAAAACTATGCCAATAGCATTGATTTTGCCGATTTCTATAGCAACAATCGTTCCGGTTGGCAGTCTTTCCTCTGAAGAATACGTAAACGAACTTGCGTCGGCGCGGACGATTCTTGTTGGCGAAACCAAATAGTAATGCATGTTTATATTATATCGCGAAAAAAATGCTAAAATAAGCATATGTATTTTGAGAGTCGTTCGCAGGCTGGGGCAATTCTGGCTGATCAAGTACTGGAAAAGTATCGCTATGAAAACTGCGCAGTGGTTGCAATTGGCGAAGGTGGCGTGCTGATCGGCGAGCAAATTGCGGTGAAACTACACTGTGTTTTGATGATGTTGTTGAGTGAGGGTATTGAAATTCCTGGAGAAAGCTTAAGTATCGGTGCGATGTCGCAATCTGGACAATTTACATACAATAGCCAATTTTCTGACGGAGAAATTAACGAATACACCAGTGAATTCCACGGTTATCTGGAAGAGAAAAAACGCGAGGTTCACCAGAAAATGAATAGACTTTTGGGCGATGGTGGAATCATCGATAAGGATATGCTAAAAGATCGGGTGGTGATTTTAGCGAGTGATGGTTTTGGTGATGATTTGTCGGTTTTGGATGTGGCTTTGAGTTTTCTGAAGTCAGTTCGGATTGAGAAATTAGTGATTGCGGTGCCGTTTTGTGGTGTGGCGGCGGTGGATAAATTGCACATGACAGTTGATGAAATGCATATCTTGGACGTGAAGGAGAATTTTATGGGATTAAATCATTATTATGAGGATAATACATTGCCGTCCAAAGAGGAAACGATAGCGAAAATTAATCAGGTTATTTTGAATTGGAAGTAAAAAACTTGTCGGGTGTTGTAAAATTGTGATAAACTTTAATTAAGAAAGATGCGTTAGGGAGGTTATGTTAGACGTTTTTATTACATCTAGGGTGCGGCGAAAAATTGTAGTAGTATACGCTAAGTATCCTGATTTTCACACACATGTTCGCGGATTAGCAAAGCTAATTAAGGAAGATCCTGGAAATATTCAACGAGAATTGAAGCGACTAGAAAAGGTTGGATTTTTGCAGAGTGAAAAGCAAGGTAACTCACGTACGTATTTCACTAATAAACAATTCCCAATTTTTAAGGAATTGCAAAGTATGGTGATTAAATCTCAGCAATATTCAGCGCGATCAAAGCGCGGCATGGCTGATAAAGACTAATGACATTATTTGATAAAATTTTAGCGGCTCGAGGTTTGACTACGCGTGCGGCGCGTGAGGAATTTTTGCATCCGAATTATGCGTCAGTAAAGCATGATCCGTTTTTATTGCCAGATATGAAAAAAGCGGTGGACCGCCTGAAAAAGGCGCACGCTGAAGGTGAGAAAATTGTTATTTACGGCGATTACGATATTGACGGGCTGAGTGCAACGGCAATTTTGCTGGATGCGTTTGGCAAGTTTGGCTTTAAGGAAGTTGGCGCATTTATTCCGAATCGGTTTGTCGAGGGTTACGGAATGACGATGGGCGCTGTTGATAAAGTGCAGAATATGGGTGCGGATTTGATTGTCACGGTTGATACGGGAAGTTTATGTCATGCGGAAATTGAATATGCGTCGAGTTTGGGGATTGATACGGTGGTGACTGATCACCATAATGTTGCCGATACTCCACCGCCGAGCGTTGCTGCGGTTAATCCGAAGTTTCCTGGTCATAAATATCCGTTCCGCGATTTGTGTGGTGCTGGTGTGGCGTTTAAATTGGTTCAGGCTCTGCAAACTGAACTGGACGGGTTGCCAGATGGTTACGAGAAGTGGCTATTAGATCTGGTGGCGCTGGGGACGGTTTGCGACATAGTTACGCTGGCGGATGAAAATAGGGCGAATGTCTATTGGGGTTTGGAGGTTTTGAAAAAGCAGAGGCGTCCTGGTTTGAAGGCATTGATGTCAGTGGCGGGAATTGAGCCGGAGAAGGTTAACGCTAGGCATCTGGGATTTGGCTTGGGTCCACGAATGAATGCGGCGGGCAGGCTGGAAACGGCGCAATATGCGCTGGACATGCTGACGGCGAGTGATGGTTTGGAAGCATTGGAGGCTAGTGAAAAATTGGAAGAATTAAATATTAAGCGTCGCAGTATTCAGGATGAGATTTTTGACGAAGCTTGCCAGCAGGCGGACAATATGACTGATGATCGAGTTTTGGTGGTGAATAGCGGTAATTGGAATCACGGAGTTATCGGAATTGTGGCGTCAAAGTTGGTTGAGAAATATAAGAAGCCGGTTTTTATAATTGGCGAGCGTGGTGATGAAGCTACGGGTTCGGCGCGAAGTTTTGGTGATTTTTCCGCGGCTGACGCGGTTCGTGCAGCTGACGACATCATTATTAAAGGTGGTGGTCACGGAGCGGCGGCGGGCGTGACGCTGGCGACCGAGAGAATTGACGATTTTAGACGACGAGTGAATGAGTTTTACGATTCGCTGCAATTGAAAAATCAGGAATTATATTTGTTGCCGAGGGCTGACGTTGAGATTGACGATTTTTCGGAAATTAATGAGGAGTTGATTGATAACTTGGCGAAAATGGAACCGTTTGGCAATGGTAACGCGGAGCCTATATTGAAAATAACTGAAGCGGCGGTTTTAAATGTGAGGAGAATGGGTGCGGATGGGCAACACGTGAAGTTGACCTTGCGTGATAAAAATAACGTTGCGCTGCAGATGTTGGCTTTTAACGCGCCAGAAGAATTTTTCCGTGAAGTGGGCGACGAAGCGTCTGCTTGGTTCCAGCCGACCGTAAATGAATGGCAGGGAATGAAGTCTGTTGAGGGGCGGTTGCTGCATATTTCTGGGGTGTAGGTGTTGCGCTATTTTATAATAATCTAGTTGGCAAATACTTTCTTATCTGTTATAATGTTTGCAGTATGGTACAAGTAACACGTAAAGATCAGAAGGAAGCGAACGAAAATATCATTCGTCGTTTCAACCGCAGGGTTTTGCAAAGCGGTGTTTTGGCTCGCGCTAAGAGCGTTATGCGTTTTGAAAAACCAATTTCAAAGACCGAGCGTCGTAAAAAAGCTATTATTCGCCGCGAGCGACGAGCTGAAAAAACGGCAAAAATGCGCCTAGGGGTGCGTTAATGTCTGCGCTAAAAGAGCGCATTACTAGTGAAATGAAAGCCGCTCTATTGAGCGGCGATCGTTTTCGTGGTGATGTTTTGCGTAATCTAAAGGCGGCAATCTTAAACGAAGAAGTTTCTTTGGGTAAGCGAGAAGACGGCCTGGATGATGCTGAAATTGAGAAAGTCGTTGCTCGAGAAGTGAAAAAGCGCGTCGAAAGTGCGGATTTATATCGAAAGAATGACCGTGCGGAGTTGGCGGAACCTGAAGAAAAAGAAGCGGAAATTTTACGAGAATTTTTGCCAGAGCAACTTGGCGAGGCGGAAATCTCAAAGATTATAGAAGAAGTTATTGCGGATATGGACGATGTCTCAATTCAGAAAATGGGGCAAGTTATTGGCGCGGTAAAAAGTAAAGCCGGCAATGCTGCAGACGGCGCGTTGGTGGCAAAAATTGTTAAAGAAAAACTCACAAAATAGGAGGAAAATGATCGTATTTTTTGGGCCAGCGGGTGCTGGTAAGAGTGTGCAGGGGCAAATTTTAGCGGCGCGTCATGGTTGGCGTTGGCTTAGTGCCGGACAGCTGCTTCGTGACACACATGATGGTGAATTGATTCATCGCATGCAATCTGGCGAACTGGTACCAGTAGAAACTATCAACGGTTTGATGGGTGAGGCTCTTAATAAAGCTAAGGATATTAATGGCGTAATTCTGGATGGCTATCCACGACAGCTGGAGCAAGCTAAATGGCTGATTGAGTCGCGTTCGCATCACGGAAAAGATGTTAAGTTGGTGATTGTGCTGGAAGTTCCGCGTGACGAAATTCTGGAACGTTTGAGGGTTCGCGGTCGAGTTGACGACACGCCTGAAGCAATCGACAAGCGACTCAGTATTTATCGAGGTGAAATTTACCCAATTCTGGATTATCTAAATGAAAACGGTGTCCCAATTGTACATATGAGCGGTGTTGGAACTGTCGGCCAAGTTCATGATGAAATCGAGAGAGAGCTGGTCAGTCGCGGAATCGTTGAGGGTGTAAAATGAGCCAATTGATCACCGGAGAAAAAACGCCGCAACAGATGAAAGATATGCGCGAGTGCGGCAAAATGCTTGCGACAATTTATGATGAATTGAAAAAATTCGTAACGGCTGGAATGAGTGAATTGGACGCTAATGATTTTGTAGCCAAGCGAATTAAAGATTTTGGCGCAGAGGCGACTTATCTTACGGACGAAGTGAAGTTCCCGGGAGTGATTTGTATATCGACGAACGAGCAATTGGTGCATTCTTTGCCAACCGAATATGTTTTTGAAAAGGGCGACGTGGTCAGTTTCGATTTGGTGATTGGCTATCGTGGAATGAAGACGGATAGTGCTTTTACTATGGTTGTCGATGAAGAGCCTAAGGGTGCGAAGAAACATTTATTGCACGCAACAGAACAGAGTTTATATGCGGGAATTGACGCGATAACTGGCGATGGAACGCGAGTTGGCGATATTTCAGCGGGAGTGGAGGCTGTGTTGAAGAAGGCTAAACTTGGTATAATCCGTGAACTAGTTGGTCATGGCGTGGGGCTGAGTATGCATATGGAGCCAGAAATTCCGAATTACGGCAGGCGAGGAACTGGTCCGATGTTGCACGCTGGCGACACAATTGCAATTGAACCGATGGCGAGCTTGGGCGGTGAGAAAATTATTACTGACAGCGACGGCTGGACAATTAGTATGAAAGACGGCAGTCTGGGTGCGCATTTTGAACATACAGTATTGATTACCGAAACTGGTGCTGAAATTCTGACGAAGCTTTAGGCTAATTCGCTTGCCAAATTATAGACATAACCTGTATAATAGAACTTATGCAGGAGCAATCTCGATATGTGGTAGGAATTGATATTGGCACGAAAAACGTGCGCTGTGTCGTTGGTTATATTGACGCAGAAAATGGTGCGCCAAAAATTGTTGGCGTCGGTGAAGCGCCGAATAGCGGAATGCGAAAGGGAACTGTAACGAATTTGAGCGGCCCAGCCGAAGCTATTGATAAGGCTTTGGAACCAGCTGAGCGAATGAGCGGTCATCAGATTAACGCAGCCACATTGAGTATTAACGGATCTCATTTATTGAGTACAAAAGCCGACGGAATGATTACCGTTGGAACCGTTAATAATGAAGTCACGCACGATGACATATTGAGGCTGGAGGAAGTCGCTACAACTGGAAAAGTGCCGCAGAATAGAGAGATTTTAGATATTATTGCGCACGCGTATAGGCTGGATGGTCAGGATAATATTAAAGATCCAATTGGTATGACTGGCGCGCGTCTGGAAATTAGGGCGAATGTCGTGTCTGGTTTGGTTCCACATATTACTAATTTACAGAAGTCGGCAGAAATGGCTAAGGTTGAGACTGTGTCTGTTGTTCCATCGGTTTTGGCGGCAGCTCAATCCGTTCTTACGGAAAGTCAGCGTGAAAATGGCGTTGCGGTGATTGATTTTGGTGCAGCAACTACAGGAATTGCCATTTACGAAGAGGGCGATTTGCAACATCTGGCGGTTATCCCAATGGGCGGTCAGAATGTAACGAACGATTTGGCTATTGGACTTAGGACGGATCCGGAAATTGCGGAAGTTGTGAAATTGGCGCATGCGAGATTTGACGGCGAGGCTCTGGGCGAAGTTGAAACGAAGGTTGAAAAGCAGACATATAAGTTTAACCAAGAGGAAATTGACGAGATTGTTCAAGCGCGATATGAAGAGATTTTTGAGGCGATTGCTAAAGAGCTAAAGCGAGCTGGGCGATTAGGAAAGCTACCGAGCGGCGTTGTGCTGGTTGGTGGTGCGGCGAAAGTCAAGGGTATGGTAGAGTTTACGAAAGATCAATTGAGTGTGGCGGCACGCTTGGGTGTTCCGGCTGGCTATAGCGGAGTTAGCGATGAAGTGAAAGGCGCGGAATTTTCGGCTGCGGTTGGTCTGATGTTGATCGACTCTATGGGTATTTCGCAGCAGATAAAACCGATAGTTGGCGCAAACGATGTCACTAAAAAAGCTGGCGGTTTACTCAAAAATATTTTCGCTAGATTTAAATAAATGATATACTTTATGTAAGGATTAAGAGAGGGAATATATGCCGCAAATACAACCAAGTGAAGTTCAAACATTTGCCAGCATAAAAGTCGTCGGTGTCGGCGGTGCTGGTGGTTCAGCTATTAACCGAATGAAAGACGCTGGTCTGACTGGTGTTCAATTTATCGCTATGAATACGGACGCTCAGGCGTTGCATAATTCGAAGGCTGACGTAAAAATTCATCTTGGTCGTGACGCAACTAATGGCTTGGGCGCTGGTGCTGACCCTACTGTTGGTGAGGCTGCAGCTAATGAATCTCGTGATGAAATCAGAGAAGCCTTAGAGGGTGCAGATATGGTATTCGTAACAATTGGTGCTGGTGGCGGAACTGGTTCTGGTGCTGGTTATGTTGTGGCAGAAGTGGCGCGCGAGCTTGGTATTTTGGTAGTTGGCGTGGCAACTCGACCGTTTAGCTTTGAGGGTGAAAAGCGTCGAGTTAATGCGGATTGGGCGATTTCTCACTTGGGACGCGAGGTTGATACCTTGATTACTATTCCAAATGACAGATTATTGCAGACGATTGATCGCCGAACGCCGCTACTAGAAACATTTAAGATTGCTGATGATGTTTTGCGGCAGGGTGTTCAGGGTATTTCTGAGCTGATTACTGAGCATGGTTTGATTAACCTTGACTTTGCTGACGTTAAGGCAATTATGAGCAATGCCGGTTCAGCATTGATGGGAATTGGGCGAGCGAGCGGTGATGACCGAGCGGTTCAGGCGGCGCAACAAGCTATTGAAAGTCCTCTGATTGAGGTGTCGATTGATGGCGCCAAGGGTGTGCTATTCAATGTAACTGGTGGCTACGACATGAGTATGGCAGAAATTCAGGAGGCTGCAGAAATTATTACTAGCGCTGTTAGTCCGAACGCCAACATTATTTTTGGTGCGACTTTGAAGCCGGAAATGGAAGACGAGCTGGTTATTACGGTGATTGCGACAGGATTTGATAGCGATACGTTCCGTCAGCAGGAAGTTAGCTTGACTGTGGGTGACGATACAAAATCTGCCGAAACAGAAGTTGATGACGAAATGGTTAAAAATATTGACCTAGAGTTGGACAAGGAAGAATCTGCCGAAAGTTTTGCGGCTGAGCCAGAGACTAATATTTGGGAAAATCCAACCGTTGAAGCTGACGACGATGAGGATGATACGCCGGCATTTCTGAGGCGACGAAAGAAGAACAAGGAGTAGATAAAATGGTGTTTAATATCGGCAATAGTCGCGTTATTGAATCACGCGAGGTTTCTGACGGTGCCGCAATTCGACGTCGTAGAGAAACTCCAGATGGCAAGCGATTTACTACGTATGAGCGGGTTGAAAAACCAAACCTGGCGGTGATAAAGAAAAATGGCGATCGTGAGCTGTTTGACCGGGTGAAATTGGCAAATTCAACGCGCCGTTCGGTCGGAAAATTCTTTAAGTCTGACGAAGAAGTTGATAATATCATTACGGCGGTTGAAGACTCTTTATATGCGTTGGGCGAATCGGAAGTTACGTCAAAACAGATTGGTGATCAAGTTTTGGACGAGCTAGAAAAACGCAACGAAGTGGCATATGTTCGTTTTGCTAGCGTTTTTTACGAGTTTAAGACGTTGGACGATTTTGTGGAGATTTTAGCGAAGCGACGCAGTAAGGGCGAGCGGGAATTGTAATGCGAGTAGTTGTGATTTATCGTTCGGAAAGCGATTATGCGCGCCAAGTTGCAGACTTTTTGCGTGATTTTAGCCGACAAACTGGTCATGTTTTAGAGGAGATGAGTCCTGATTCTGTAGAAGGTAATAATTTTTGCGAAGTGTATGATATTGTGGAATATCCAACAATTATTGCGCTGAGCGACAGTGGTCAACTGCAAAACCTTTGGTGTGGCTTGCCACTACCAACAATTAGCGAAGTGAGTTTTTATGTTTAGCAAAATCAAAAACTGGCTATTTCACGAGGATTTGAAAAAGCAAAATTTGGCGGCATTTATAATGCTTCTCGGTAGTGGATTGGGGTTATTGGCGTCATTCGTATTATCTATTGAAGCTTTGGAATTAGCAAAAAACTCTCACGCTGTATTGAGTTGCGATTTTAGCTCGGCTCTAAGCTGTTCGGCGGTGGCGAATCATTGGTCGGCGGCTGTTTTAGGATTTCCAAACAGTTTCATCGGCGTGATGACTTTGCCTGTTATGGTGACAATTGCAGTGGCATTGTTGGCGGGAGCAAAGTTCCCGAAGTGGTTTATGCAGGCGGCGCAGGCTGGTGCTATCATCGGAATGATATTTGCTATTTGGATGTTTTATATGAGCTACGTCGAAATTGGTGTGCTTTGTCCGTGGTGCTTGACCTTGGATCTTGGAATGCTGATGATTATGTTCGGTTTGACGCGTTACAATGTTCTACAGAAAAATATTTCTTGTCGATATATGCAGAAGATTGTTGGCGGTGGATATGATGTGCTTGCCGTGGTGTCGCTGGTTGTCGCGGTAATTGTCGCGATAATCGCCAAATTCGGCAGCCAATTGTTTTAGCTTTGCTTGCTTTATGTAAAGTGCTTATGGTATATTTATGATGTATATTTATGCTCAATCTATACCACCACTATGGAACATAATAGAACGTTATCAATAATAAAAGACCGTAAAGCCAAGAGATTTTTTATCCTTGGCGGTTTTATTGTCGTTAGCGCAGCTTTAGGGTTTATGTTTTTGAGTTCTCAGCAAAGTCGTGCGACTATTCCTAGCGGCGGCAAGCAGGTTGAAGTGGGGCAAGTTTCTTATCGGTTATACGAATCGTCTAATGGTATTAATCCAGGCAGTCCGTTGGCAAATACCAACACCGTTGCCACATTACCAAAAGTCGGCGCTGATTTTAGGCTGAGGGTTGGTCTGCAAAATAAGAGTGTATATTTTAAAAAATTAGCTGAGTACGGAAGCGGGTATGAGCATAACTGCGCCATTATGTCGGATGATAGTGTTTATTGTTGGGGTAATGGTCAATATGGAGTTCTTGGTACTAATTCAACCACCTCATCAACGGCTCCAGTACCTGTATATACACAAGACGTACTCAACGGTAAGACTATAAAACAGATTACTACTGGTTATTATCACACTTGCGTAATTGCTTCTGACGATAAAGATTATTGCTGGGGTTATGGGTTGGCTGGAAGACTAGGGGATAATGGTATAGTTCAGAGGAATGCTCCATATCCAGTTAGGGAATTCGCAACCACAGTCGTCTCTCAAATTGCGGCAGGTAATGAGCATACTTGTTCGCTTAACTCGGAGAGAAAATTGTACTGTTGGGGTAGAGGTGTAAATGGAGAATTAGGTCGTGACGTACTCTTAGGTTCAACCACGCCAACAGCAGTTAATATGAATAACTTTGGGACGGAATCGGTTAAACAGGTTGTTGCAGGAGATAAATTTACGTGCGCTTCGACGGTTGAAGGCACAGCATTCTGCTGGGGGTCTAATGTTACGGGAAGGACTGGGGTAGGACTTGCTGCTGGTAGAACTCAATATCCCACTGCAGTCAAAGGTTTAAATGGAAAAAAAGTTGAGTCAATATCTGCTGGTGATTCACATGCCTGTGCTGTTATTTCTGGTGGTCAAGAAGTATATTGTTGGGGAAAAAATACCAAGGGTCAGTTGGGTGTTACGGCAATGGGCTATAGCAATATTGCTTCAAGAGTTTCTTTTGATAGTAGTATCCTTTCTGGAGGGAAGACTGTTAAAAATGTTTACGCTGGTGGCGAATTTACGTGTATGGTATTAAACACTGGCGAAATTTATTGTTGGGGTGCTAATTCTAAGGGTCAAATGGGCAACGGGTCTATTACGGGATATTTGCCCGCTCCTGTAAAAGTGAATGTTCCATTTACGAGTTCTAGTGAAACTTCCATGTATATAGGTAAAGACTTTTTATGCGCTTTACGTACAGGTGAGATGTATTGTTGGGGTAATAATAACAAGGGTCAGATAGGGAATGGCCAGTCGAGTAATAGTCCTGTCATGCGCCCTGCGCTAATAGCACCTCCAGGGGGAGCTGTTGAGTCTTCATCAATGAAGCTGCGCGTCGAATATGCAAAAAAGGGTAGCACGGCAACTTGTTCGGCGGTAAGTAGTTCAGATTGGCAAGTCGTGACCGGAGTGTCAAAACTTGCTTATTCTGCGAGCGGTCCCGCTGACGGCACTAATATCAGTAGCAACTCGTCTGATCCAGAGCTGCCGGCGGGAGCTATCGCTTCTCGACCTCAAAGTCTGGTGAGAAAAAGCGGAGTGGCTGGAACGTTCACGAATGCGCAAAAAATATCTGCTGGCGAAGTGGGTGTGTGGGATTTGGCGCTTGTCGATAAAGGGCTTGATAGGAACGAAAATTATTGCGTCCGTGTAGCAACTGACACGACTGCCGCTCCTGGATCTAGTATTGATAGCTACACAATGTATCCAGAATTTAAGACTGCTCCTGGGTCGTTAGATATTCGTTTTAGAGATAATGCTGGCGCTACAATTACGGATACTGGTACGAAGTTTGGCAACTCGACTATAAGTAATAGCAGTGTAGCCACCAGCGCCCTCTTGTCCAACTCAAGCTCGAAGCAAATTGAAGTGACGAATACACAGACCAGTTCTGGGTGGAGCGTTGTGTTGTCGGCATCTGACGGCGCGACCGCCAAGTGGAAGCGAACTGCCGGCACAGAATCGTATATGTTCAACGGCACTAATGGCGATCAGGGATTTCTGTCTGTCAATTTTGGCGCATCATCTGTCTTAGCTTCGGGTAGTTCATTGAGCGGGTCAACTTGCCAGACATCAGGAATATCAAAGGGCGTTGACTCTCAATTTAAGGTAGGGACTGCCACGGCTAACGGTGTTACATTGATGAGCAGTGGCGGGTCAACTGGTCAATTGGGGTGCGCATTTTTGCTACAGAACGTTCGATTAAACCAGACTATTCCAGCATATCAAAAACCAGGAACTTATGAATTGCCAATGACGTTAACGGTAACAGCGCAATAGGGTTGAGTATGAAAAATAGAGTAAAAAAATTATTCATTGCCATAACATTACTAGCTACTTTGAGCAGCCCTTATTCGGCTTTTGCGGACTCGTCGGCTAATTCTAATTTGTCGCAAGTGATTACTGATTGCGCTCGCGATTCTCTGGAAACAGGTAGCCAGATGAATGAGTCAATTTGTCCGATTTTTCCGTCAAAATTCTCTAAGTTTGATTTGGTAAATGGGAAAGACCTGTTGGTATATGGCGTTTATGATGCGGTCCATACGGTGGTTAATCCTGCTACAGGTCAGCACGATTTGAAGGTTGAATTTGGTGGTAGGACTTTTGTTTTAGGGCGGAATCGTGAGCTTAAAGTTAAGGGAAATATATGGATGCTGGATTTTTCAAATTGGCAGAATAATCATCCAGGCGACAATTTTATACCGTCAACTCCAGAATACACTCATAACGGTCGTGTTACAGCTAAACTGAAGGCTAATGCAACATCCCTGGAAATAGTGCGGTTTGCTGATTTTTCATTTACTACTCCGAAAAAGACCGTGGAAAAGACCATTGAAGATGTTATTGTTATTCCAAAGATTGTTAAAGAGATAAGTAAGGCTTTGGCTAATACGGGAATTAATTTATGGATGATTATGGCTGCTGGTATTGGTGTAATTGTTGCGGCGTTCATTATGTTATTTATTGTTAAAAAACAGAAAAAGAGGGATAAATGAAAAAATAAGCATAATAAGTTATAATGTAATAAATTAAATCAATTAAGTAAGGAGAAAAAATGAAAAAGTTAACACTATTGATCGTTGCGAGCGTAGGCGTGGTTGGTCTATTGGGATTGTATAATATGGTGAATTCCTCTGTTGCTAATGCCGCAACTACTGCTAACTCTAAACTCTCTCAGACAATTAATCCTGGAGTTTTGAGTACTGATATCCGTGATTCAACGAATTCCTTAGTTAATAATCCAACATTCGCTATGGGCGCTACGACAGTGTCATCCTCATTAGGATCGGGAACTGGTGTTTTTGGGGATAACGACAATCGAATTTATGTCGAAAACCCAGGTGCCGCAGATAATGGCTGGACGTTGACACTAAACGTAGTAACCCCAGGAACTGGTGTTTGGTCTGCAGGCGGCGGAAAGCAGTATAAATACAACGGAACCATTAACGAAGGTCGCCTAACAGTTAATCCATCTGGCGGTACAGTTACCCCTGTAATTGGTGCAGCTGCAGGTATTACCAAGGGTGCTTCTACGACCTTTTCTGGTACTAGTCCTGTAACACTAATGAGCGCTTCAGCAACTGCTAGTAAAATATGGGCTGGATATATAACTAACACCTCATTAGCCCAAACCATCCCAGCTGGTCAGGCGGCAGGTACATACGTATTGCCAATGGTTCAAACGATTACGGCTCTTTAGCGGACTTAAATTATTAAGCGAGAATAGACATTCTGATGAGTGTCTATTCTTTTATGTGTAACATTGATATAATAAGCATAATAGGTTTTTAAGGAGGGATATGAAGAGTTTGTTGTGGAGTAAGGTTATTGGAGTGGCGATGATTGCAGGACTGATTTTGCCTGTGTCGGTGTCTGCTAATGGTATTGGTGGTCGACCAGCAAATCCTGATCCGAATAATCCCAGGACAAGCTCAATTTTCATCTATAATCTTTCTGGTGGCGCTTCGAAATCTGACCAATTGTATGTTCAAAACGGGTCCGATAAAGAAGAAACGATTGAAGTTTATTCGGTCGATGGTACGGTTACGACGACTGGCGATATGACTTGCAAGGAGAAGTCAGAGGATAAAGTTGGTGCGGGCAAATGGGTTTCTGTCTCTAAGAAAGAGGTGACTCTTGGTGCAAACGAGAACGCGCTTATTGATTTTACGGTAAATGTTCCAAGTAAAGCAGATGTTGGCGAGCATAATGCATGCATGGTTGTTCAGCGGAAGGTTAATCAGGCGTCAAATAATGCTGGTGGCATTCAAGTTCAGACTCGTCAGGCTATCCGTATGGCGATAACCGTTCCTGGCGATATTCACCGCGATGTGACGATTGAGAAGTTTAATGTTAAGAATTCTAACAGTAGTCAATTGTATGAAATTGCCTTAAAAAATTCTGGCAATGTGTCGGCTGATGTTGACGTAAAGCTGGTCGTGAAAGACCCGATGGGGAATGTTGTCTATAAAAACGGTGGCGTGAATGCAACGATTGCGAATGAAACGCGGCAGTTTAATTATGATAGTAATTTGGCGCCGTTTTGGGGCGGAAAATATAAGGTAGAGCTGTCGATTTCCTATAAAAAGAAGGCTGGCGAGTGGGGAATTAGTCAGGACAAAAATGAGCTAATCACCAAAACTGCCGAGCCAAAAGAATTATTCTTCTGGCCATCAACTACAGCGCTAATGATGATTGGCGGTGGAATACTTTTGTTCATTATTTTGATAGTGATAATTGTCATAAAATCAAAACGGAACAAAAAAACTGTTCAATTTAAAAAACGTTGAGTTTATAAAAAAAGTGATAGAATAGATGTATGAAGAAAAGTTCTCTGATTAGAGCGTTTTTGAGCATTGTAATCGTGGCGCTCGGTGGGGTTTTACTGTTGAAGAATCTCGAAGTTATTAACATTAGCTGGGATATTTTCTGGGGTACGGTTTGGGCTGCAGGATTTGTATTGTCTGGGCTGGTGAATATATTCAATTATCGAAATAAAACGGCATGGATTTGGGGGTTATTGCTGGTTGCGATTGGCATTCTGATTGGCTTAAATTCTTACGGAATAGTTGACGTTAGTATCTGGAAGGTATTCTGGCCTGTAGTTTTGATTGCTGCTGGTTTGGCAATGATGTTTAATACTAGCCCTAAGGGTGTTAAGCGTTCTAAAAAGTTGGATAAAGACGGCGCAGGTAATGAGAAAATTGCTTGTTTTTGGGGCGAAGAAGACGCTGTAAAGGGTGATTATACTGGCGGTTCGTTGGTTGCGATATTTGGTGGCGTGGATTTGGATTTGCGTCAAGCAAAGATTAAAGACGGTTCTGTAATTGAAATTTTTACATTTTGCGGTGGCGTTAACATTACTTTGCCAGACGATGTGATTGTTAAGAACGAAGTGCGCGGATTTTTGGGTGGAACTGATGATAAAACTTTACCTAAAGATTCCGCCAAAAAGACTCTACATCTGAAGGGCGAGTGTATTTTAGGCGGTCTGGAAATTAAATAAAGTTCTTGGGATTTTGATGAAAACGCGCTACAATAACAGTAGGGCGTTTTCGCGTATGTTGAATTGGCGTGAAATGAGCGGTTATCAGCCGTGAAGTCTGCGGGAAGAAATCGGCATAAAGTCGAGATTAGAACCTGCCGTGAGCTTGCGTAAATAGCAAATAAAGAGCTGAAAGAATCACTTCTTTTGGAATCGAGATGGTACCGTCCGCATAAAACACCTAAGCGGATTCTCGAAGTCAAAAGAGGTGATTTTTAATTTAGGAGAATTATGACGAAAATAACGTATTATCCACCGGAATACGGGAAAGATGAGTTTAATTGCGCACATTGTAAGGTGTTTGCGCATCAATCATGGGGTGGTAGTTTGTCTAGCAATCTGCTTAACTCATCCTTGCCATCAGATTTCCTTACTGTATCAAAATGCAGACATTGTTACGAGCTGTCTATCTGGATTGAGGGGTCTTTAGTTTATCCGGCACAAATTACAGTAGAAGATCCGAACGATGACATGCCAGATGAAGTTAAAAAACTATATAGAGAATCAGCTCAAATTTTGCCTATTTCACCCCGTGCGGCTGCAGCATTGTTGAGACTAGGATTGCAAATACTTCTCGGCGCTGTGGGGGGAGATGGCAAAAATATAAATAATGATATAAAGAAAATAGTTGCGTCGGGTGTTGAATCTGAAACACAAAAGGCTCTAGATATTCTAAGGGTGTTTGGTAATAGTGGAGCTCACCCTGGGGAGATTAAGCTTGATGAAGATCCTGGCCTGGTGCACAAAATGTATGGGCTAATGAACTATGTTACCGATAGGCTTATCACCCAGAAGAATCAGATAAATGAATTATTTGAAGGTTTGCCAGAGGGAATTAAAAATCAGATTGAATCACGAGATGGTAAAAATAAGAATGAGGAGAAATTGTAATGAAATTCAAACATGGAACACGTCGTCGAGCTGCGGAATATGAGAAAGATTGGGTGCAGCGATGGAAAGACGATGACACATTTAACAAGTCGGTCGCGCAGCGTCCTGCTGATAATTCTTGGGTTTTTTATGACGGTCCTCCGTTTTTGACGGGAACGCCACATCACGGACATTTG
This sequence comes from Candidatus Nanosynbacter sp. TM7-087, assembly GCF_022828365.1. Lineage (GTDB taxonomy): Bacteria > Patescibacteriota > Saccharimonadia > Saccharimonadales > Saccharimonadaceae > Nanosynbacter. The sequence goes on from NZ_JAJQJU010000001.1 coordinate 126,740, forward strand.
TTGGTTAGCACGGTGAAGGACACGATGGGACGATTTCACACGATGAAAGGTCAGCGAGTTGAGCGCCGTTGGGGTTGGGATTGTCACGGACTGCCGGCAGAGGTTTACGTTGAAAAAACGCTAGGCATTTCTAACAAAAAAGAGATTGGCACGAAGATTAGCGTTTCAGATTACGTGAAGGAATGTCGAGCGGCTATGGTTCGAACTGGCACCGAATGGGAAGACACGATTGAGCGAATTGGTCGTTGGGTCGAGTTTAAGGGCGCTTATAAAACCATGGATAATAATTACATGGAATCTGTTTGGTGGGCGTTCAAGAGGCTTTACGAAGAAGGCAAAATCTACGAAGGCGAAAAGATTTTGGTCTATTGTACGAAGGACGCGACGCCAATTTCTAAGAGTGAAGTGGCTATGGAAAATAGTTATCAAATGGACACTGATCCGAGCTTGTTCGTTTACTTTAAGCTGGAAGATGAGGATGAATATTTGCTTGCGTGGACGACGACGCCATGGACTTTGCCGGCGAATATGGTTTTGGCGGTAAATCAGGATGTCGATTATTCTTTGGTGGCGTACGGCGATAAAAAGTTTTACGTTGCAAGCGACCGCGTTGAGAAAGTTATGACGGACGAAAAGCATCAGCCGTTGGAATATTCAATTGTTAAGACGATTAAGGGTTCTGAATTGGTAGGCAAGCGATTTGAGCCGCTATTCGAAAATCGTGGGCCAGCTGCGCATAAGATTCTTCACGCTGATTTCGTGACGACTGATGATGGTACGGGAATTGTTCATATTGCGCCAGCTTACGGTGAGGATGACTATGAATTGTGTCGAAAAAATGACGTTCCGATGTTGTCGTTGGTTGATGGCGATGGAAATTACACAGAAGGTAGATGGTTAGGTCGCAATATTTGGGAAGTAAATAAAGAGATAGCGAAGACTTTATTGGAAGAAGGTCGGGCGCTGAAAATTGAATATATTCGCCACGAATATCCGCATTGTCATCGATGTGGCACGAAATTGATGTACCGTGCTCACCCAAGTTGGTTTATGGATATTCAGAGTCAGAAAAAGGAAATGTTGGAGGCGAACGAGCAGACAAGCTGGACGCCAGACAATCTGAGGACTGGACGATTTCACAACATCATCGAGCAGGCGCCGGATTGGAATTTGAGCCGCGATCGTTATTGGGCAACACCAATCCCAGTGTGGAAGGGTGTGAAAAATGATGGCACAGAAGTGGTGAAGGTGATTGGTAGCTTTGCGGAATTTGAAGAAGTTACGGGCCGCAAGTTGGACGATTATCACTTGCCGCAAGTTATGGACGTTACGTTTGAGTGCGACGGCGCAGAAATGCATCATATTGGTAAAGTTTTGGACTGTTGGTTTGAGTCTGGCTCGATGCCATTCGCTCAATTCCATTATCCATTTGAGAACAAGGAAAAATTTGAAGCAAGTTTTCCTGCTGATTTCATCATTGAAGCGATTGATCAAACTCGCGGTTGGTTTTATAGCTTAACAGCGGTTAATGTGGCTTTATTTGGTAAATCTCCGTGGAAGAATTTGATTTGTACTGGATTTATCAATGCTGCCGATGGCAAAAAAATGAGCAAGAAGCTAAAGAATTATACCGATCCGATGGAATTGATGAATAAGACTTCGGCCGACAGTTTCCGATTCTTGATGCTTTCAAGTCCGCTAACAAATGGCGAAAACTTCGCCTTAGCGGATAAGGACGTGATGGATGTAGCGCGTAAGCTTGGCATGATTTGGAATATGTACGATTTCTTTACGATGTACGCTGAAGTTGATGGCTGGGAGTTTAATGGCGATCTTTCGGATCCGCTTCATGATTTAACAAATCCGTTGGATATTTGGATTGTGTCGAGGTTGCATCAATTGATAACAGAGGTCGAGCGAGGTCTTGATAATTACAATCTTCAGGATGCAACTAAGCCGATCTTGCCATTCTTAGACGATGCAAGTAACTGGTATGTCCGACGCAGTCGCCGCCGCTTCTGGAAATCTGAAGATGATGGCGATAAAAATGACGCTTACCGCACGCTCCATTACGTTTTGGTGCGACTCAGTTATATGCTAGCGCCGTTTACGCCATTCTTAGCGGAAGAATTGTATCATAATTTGACAGGCGACAACGAGTCGATTCATCTTAAAGATTGGTTGCCAGCTGGTGAAATAGACAATTCAATGCTACGCGACATGAATGCACTACGTACTGCGGTGAATGACGGCCTGTCGAAGCGCGCATCGGAGGGAATTAAGGTGCGTCAGCCGTTGGCGTCTGTGAAACTTGTCAATACTATTTCTCAGGATACGCCGGCGGAAGTTGCGCAGTTCTTGATTGATATCGCTAAAGATGAATTGAATGTGAAATCGGTTGAAATTGTTACAGATTCAGAGTCTGAGTCGGCGCAACCGAGTGTTGTTTATGACTTAACAATCACTCCTGAGCTAAAGCGCGAAGGTTTGATGCGTGAAATCGTTCGCCACGTTCAAAGCGCGCGCAAGCAGGCCGGTCTGCAGATAGATGATCGAATTGTATTGAGTATTTCTAGCGACGATTCTGAAATATCTCAAGCTGTTGACGCTTTCGCTGACGTCATTAAAGCTGAAACGCTCGCTGTGGAATTGAATTCTGCAGCTGATGAATCAGAAAAATATGATGCCAAAATCGAGGGTAAATTGGTAGAAATTTCCCTGAAAAAAGCTTAAAGGCCAGTAAGTGAAATGAGAATACCCTCCTCTTCATGGGGAGGATATTCTATTGACTTTTAACCATACTTATGCTAATATATAATTGTTAATTGATAAAAATAAAAAAGTTATGCAAAATTTATTCAACAAATTATTTGGTAGTAAAATAGGGTTTTCGCCAATCGACCCGCTGGCGGATGGGCTTGCTGAGGAAATTATTAAAGAGCAGCGAGAGCCGCAGGCGATTCGTCTGGATGCCGACGATATAGAGGATATTCGCAAATTTTGGTCTCGTGCGGATGGCAGCTTTGACGATTGATGATGTATAATTACTCTCACAAAGAGCTGAAAATGTAGGAGGTATTATGATTACTAAAGCCATTATTCCGGTCGCTGGTTGGGGTACGCGAATGTTGCCGATTACCAAATCTATTGAAAAGTGTATGCTGCCGGTCGGTACAAGGCCAGTGATTGATTATATCGTGCAAGACGTCGTGCGCGCTGGCGTGAAGGATATTTACTTTGTGGTTGGTGAACAAAGCACTCAAGTGCAGAGCTATTATCGTTCGAATATTCAATTAAACGATTATCTACGCCGTGCGGGAAAAGAAGATAAATTACCTCTGGTGGCGCCACTTCGCGACGTCCGAATACATTTTTTAACTCAGCCGGGAACTGGTGGTTACGGCACAAGCATTCCAGTTGGTTTGGCGAGTGAATTCATCGAACAGGGCGAGTCGGCCTTTGTGATTATGGGCGATCAATTCTTTTGGCGTAGCGACGGCGGCTCAAACGCGGCAGATTTGGCGGAGTTGGTGGAATCGCGTGGATTGTCGGCTGGGCTATTAGGAAATCCTGTCGAAGAGGAATTTATTCCGCAAACAGGGATTATTGAAACTGACAATCAGGGCAATTTTGTGCGAATAATTGAAAAGCCAAAACTGGAAGAAGCTCCAAGCAATCTCAGCAATTCAAGTTTTTACGTTCTAAATAAAGAGATTTTTGAGCTGGCGCGAACCTTGCCGGCAAACCCTAAGAGAGGCGAGTTTGAGCTAACGGACGCGATTAATGCGTACATCGATGGCGGCGGCGTGATTGCTGTTGGTGAGGCTAAGGGTGAATATATGGAATGCGGCTCGCCGAGCGGTTGGCTGAAGGCGAATAATGCTATGGCGAAAAACGTTACTCGCTAACTGTACTTGATTTTATTGCTAGTTTTTGATAGAATTATTAGAGTTAATTCATAATAATTAAGGAACGAAATGAAAGCAGTCGTAAAAATCTCTGGCAAACAATATCTTGTCAGTGAAAAAGAGTCCCTCTTGGTGGATCTCCTCCCTGAAGGCACAAAAGAACTCACTCTCGACGCACTTTTAGTGATTGATGGTGATAAAATCAAGGTTGGTACGCCAACTGTAAAAGGCTCTAGCGTTAAGGCTAAGGTCGTAGAAGCGGAAGTTAAGGGTGATAAGCTTCGCGTTATCCGCTACAAGAGTAAGAAGCGTGTACACAAAGAAACTGGTCATCGCCAGAAGTACACGAAGATTGAAATTACGTCAATCAAATAATCTGAAGAGCCGCTTTCGTAAAGGAAGCGGTTTTTTTGATGTCTGTTATTTATGTTCTGCTCATGCTATAATTAAGGCAGGTAAAAAGGGGAACGAATGACAAAAATCATTGCGGTGACAAATCAAAAAGGTGGCGTCGGTAAAACAACGACGTCAATTAACGTAGCATATTTTTTGGCAAAAGCTGGCAAGAAAACATTGTTGGTGGATTTTGATCCGCAGGGTAATGCTACTAGCGGACTTGGAATAGATAAGCAGAATTTGGGCGCAACAATATCAGAGGTGATTATGCGACAAATTGACCTAGCGAATATCATATTGCCAACGGAATATAAAAACTTATCAATTGCCCCAGCTACACCTCATTTGGCGAATACGGAAGTGGAATTGGCGCAGGCACAGGGAAGGTTTGTTCGCTTGCGGGAGGCTTTGCAAAAGGCGACGGATTACGATTATATTATTATTGATAGCCCGCCGAGCTTGAGTTTGTTGACAGTCAACGGTATGATTGCCGCTAATTACGTATTGCTTCCAGTTCAGGCAGAATTTTACGCATTGGAAGGATTGGGACAGCTTTTGGAAAGTATGAAATTGATAAAGAAGGGGCTTAATCCACCTCTGGAATTATTGGGTGTTTTGCTGACGATGATGGACTCCAGGACTACATTATCTGGGCAAGTTCATGCTGAGGTTAAAAAGTATTTTCCAGATAAGATTTTTAAGAATAGCATTCCGAGAAACATTCGCTTGGCTGAAGCCCCTAGTCATGGCGCGCCAGTTGGGGCATACGATCGTTTTTCAAAAGGTTCTCGGGCTTATAAGGCGCTAACGAAAGAAATTATAGAGAGGGTGGAACGATGAAAAAAGGTTTAGGTAGAGGTTTTGGGTCATTGATTCCAACCAATTTGATTGATGAAACGTTCGACCCAACCGCACAACAAGATGTGAAAGTTTCTCATTTGAGAGATATTGCTATTGACCAAGTTGTCCCAGATCCAGATCAGCCGCGTCGCTTTTTTGATGAGAACGCTTTGAATGAGTTGACGGAGTCGGTGCGCGAGCATGGTGTGGTTCAGCCAATTGTTGTGACGCCAAAAGGAGATAAATATCTGATCGTGGCGGGTGAGCGACGTTGGCGTGCGGCGAATAGGGCGAATTTAACAGAGGTGCCGTGTATTGTCAGGAGCATGAGCGACCAAAATCGCCTGGAGACTTCTTTGATTGAAAACTTGCAACGACACGATTTGAATGCGCTTGAAACTGCGACTGCTTATCAAAAATTGCGCGATCAATTCAATATGACGCTGGAGGAAATAGGTAAGCGTTTGGGTGGCAAATCTATAAGCGCGGTCAGTAATACGTTGAGGCTACTGAAATTGCCGAAGTCTGTGCAACAGGCGTTGTTCGAGGGGCGATTAAATGAAGGGCAGGCAAGGCCTCTAATCGGTTTGCCTGATGACGCTGCGGAAGATATTATGGAGCGAGCTATTCGCGAGGAGTGGTCTGCGCGACGGATTGAGCAGGTTGTTACTTTGTGGAAGCAGGCGAAGGCTAGTCCAATCGAGAACAAACGCCGCCCAGCAGATATGCCTCACGCGGATGCTGTTGAAAGTCTTTCAAAGCGATTTGGAACAGGGGTAAAAATTCGTACAAACGGCCGTGGAGCTGGTCAGATTAGCATCAAGTTTAAGGATAATCTTGAATTTGAACGAATAAGAGAATTGCTCGAAAAGTAATTTTTATTAGAACGAGCGAATTTTATTGAACGGGAATATTCGTAGACTAACTGGTCCGACGATGTCGTAAAGGGGGATTGGTCCCATGCAGTTTCGAGAGTCACAAGAATAGCTTCCTTGGCGGTGATCGCCCATAACGAATATTGTGCCTTCTGGTACGGTCGTATCGACATCTCCAGAAGTAGGCTGTCCTGGCTCATTTTTATTGACTGAGGTGTCAGGGTTAAATCCGTCGGGATTTTCTGTGTTGTAAACAGTTACGGTGCCGTTTTTCACAGTAACTCGCTCACCAGCAAAGGCAATTACGCGCTTAACAATGTACTCATCTTTACCTGTAGATGCATTGAAATTTGGATTCTTAAACACAATTACTTGTCCGCGCTTTGGGGTGTAATTTTTATTTTGCAATTTTGAGCTAGTGACGGGCAATCGATTGACGATCAGGCGATCACCGGTGTACATTGTTGTTTCCATACTGGCGCCTTCAACATTGAAAGTTTGAAATACAAAAGTGTTCAATAAAAGTGTACCAATCACCACGCCAACAACGAAAATGACCATTCCCAGGCCATCTTGTAATTTCGGATGACGATCCATAAAAGTAGCGTCCATTGCTTCAATTATAAGCGTTTTGTGTGTTATAATCAATAGATATGAAACCACGCAAACAGTCGATGGACGGATTTGTCGCCAAGCGACCACAGCGAACTTCGTTGGGGGAAATTACTAGCAAAAAAACGACTACGCTCGGGCATCCTCGTAGTAACGAAGATAGTCCGCAAGTATCGAATAATGCGACAAGGAATATTCAGCAACCAACTTCTGCTAATAAATTAAAGCAGAATATTAGCGAATCGTTGGCGGCGATTGATGAAAATACCAAGCCTTCTCATCGGCAGGAGCGCAAGCAAAAACGTAAGAAAAAGCTAATCACCAGGATTATTCTTGCGATTATCGGAATTATTATCGCAATTGTGGCGGGCTGGCTGCTATTAAAATTATGGCAGACGATGAACTCAGTGTTCCATAACGGTGGAATCTTAGGACTATTTTCGCAGCAGAAGCTGAAAGAGGATGCTTATGGCAGAAGTAATGTGCTGATTTTAGGTACAACAGATGACGATCCGGATCATCCAGGTGCAACATTGACCGACTCAATGATGATTCTTAGTGTCAATCAGACAAAGAAGGATGCGTATATGTTTAGTATTCCGCGTGATTTGTATGTAAAATTCGGCATGGCGTGTAATTCTGGCTACGCTGGTAAAATCAATGAATATTTTGGTTGCGTAAACAGTGGAGATAGCGCGCAGGCGGAAGCCGAACGAATGGATAAAACTAAGAAATTCATCGGCGATATATTCGGTATGGATATTCAATACGTGGCGCATATTAATACTGCGGTGATTCGTGATGCTGTCAATGCGGTCGGCGGAGTTACCGTTGATGTGCAGAGTCGTGATCCACGAGGAATTCTTGATCCAAGTATGGACTGGATGTGTCGAGCGAAGGAGTTGAATTATCAGCAACGTCGTGAACGATGTCCAACAGGTCACTATATGCAATTAACTAACGGTAAGCACGAAATGGATGGCGAAAAAGCGATGTGGTTCTCTCGAGCGCGTGGTTTGGTGGCACCAACTTACGGATTGGAACAATCCAACTTTGACCGAGAGAAAAACCAGCAACTGGTGCTTATGGCACTGAAAAGCAAAGCTACTTCCACAGGAACGCTGACTGATTTTGGTAAGGTGACGTCTCTGATGGATGCCATGGGCAAAAACTTGCGTACAAACATTGACACGAAAGAAATCCGTACAATTATGAATCTTGGCTCAGAGATAAAAGAATCTGACATTCATAGATTGAGTTTTGTGGATGAAAACAACGTACTTATGACTACTGGCACGGTAGGTGGCGCAAGTATAGTTCAGCCAGCTGCGGGATTGTATGATTATAACGACATTCGCGCTTATATAAAGTCTGAGATTTACGCAACGCCGTTATCTAAGGAAAAAGCCACAGTTGCTGTCTTGAATGGTTCCGGCGTGGCTGGTGCAGCGCAGAAAGAAGCGGACAAATTGACAGAATTAGGAATGAAAGTTGTTCATGTCGGCAATGCTCCAGGTAATGAAAAGCTGGGGAAGACTCAAGTTTATCAATTGCCAGCTGGTAAAGAAAAAACTGCCACGAAAGATAAATTTAAGGAGTTGTACGGCTCGGTTTCATCAGATTCTTCAAAGTATAATTTGAATGTTGATGTACAATTTATCGTTGTTGTGGGAACTGGCTCATAATTTGGTATAATAGAGTAAGTTATGGAGTTACTGAAAACTGTTAAGCGAAGAACGTTTTGGAGCGAATTAGTTTACTATGTCTTAAATATTGGCTTGGCGGCTGCATTGCTTGTCATTGCTCAAGCGTTTCAGACTCCATTTCCAGCGTTAGCTCTTGTTGTGCTGAGCAAATGGCGCATAATTGCTGTCCGTCCGCGTTTTTGGTGGGCAAACATTCAGGCTAACTTGGTTGATTTAACGGTCGGAATTGGTGTTGTTGGTCTGATGTATCTACCTACGTCAGTGTTTTATTTCCGCGTAGCCTTGGCGATACTATATGCAATTTGGCTGGTTGTGATTAAGCCGATGTCTAAGCGCTGGCAGGTTGCTATGCAGTCGTTGATCGCTATTTTCGTCGGTGTAACTGCGCTGATGGTGGTGTCGTACGAATGGCCAGTTTCTGTAGTTGTTATTCTGATGTTCTTGATCGGTTATAGTTCTGCGCGTCACTTCTTGCACAGCTATGACGAAGAACAAACGGTTTTACTTTCGGCAATCTGGGGACTTGTCTTTGCTGAACTGGGCTGGCTGTCGTACTATTGGACTTATAGCTACGGAAAGTCATTATTTGGCGGCGTTTCACAAGTTACAATAATCTTATTGCTATTCTCGCTCGTCGCCAGTAAAGCTTACCAATCTTACAACAAGCACAAAGCTATTCGATTTTCAGACATATCCGCTCCGGTGATTCTTACTATCGGAATTATCTTAGTGATGCTAGTGTTCTTAAATTCTGTAGTAATTTAATCTTGGGCGCCAGTGAAACGCAGGACTAGGATGTAATTGAGAACTCTCTCTTTTACAAAACCATTTTTCACGGCTTCGTCAATTATTCTATTGTGCTGCTGGGGGTCCGCCTCGATAAATAGTAAGCCTTCTGAGGTGAGATATCGTGGTGCTTGTGAGATCAATTGCAATATCAATTTCAATCCTTCATCTTCGGCGAAAAGTGCAATTTTTGGTTCGTATTGAAGTTCTGGAGATACGTCCCAATTTTTGTCAACGTAAGGCAAATTGGCAAATATATAGTCGACTGGTTTGAGCTGACCATTAAGTAATGATTGCTGTTGAATATGGACGTCCGCATTTAAGGAATTCGCATTTTTTTCTGCAATGTTTAAGGCTGGTTTGCTGATATCGGATAAAATTACCGACAAGTTGCTCCTCTCTAATTTGGCAGTAATTCCCAGACAGCCAGATCCTGTTCCAATGTCAATTAAAACTTTTTCGGCAATTTCACTGGCGGTCAGCTCTAAGAACAATGAAATTAGATCTTCGGATTCAGGACGGGGAATTAAAACGGAAGGAGATACGGTAAATCTACGCCCGTAAAATTCTTTATAGCCCAGAATGTAGGCGATCGGTACGCGGTCTAATCTTAGGTCTAGTCTGGCATTTGCGATATCGAACCTTCTGGGGTCAATTTCTTCGTCCAGGTGAGCGTGTAGGTAAGTGCGGTTTTTTCGTAAAGTGTTGGCTAATATCAATTCGGCGTCTAATCTGGCGGACGGGATGTTTGCTGTTTTTAAGGATTTTGTGGCAATTTTTAGCCATTCAGAGATAATCATATTGCTAATTATAACATATATCTATGGAATGTAAAAAGCGAGGGAAGATAGATGATATTGACAAATAAAGAAAAAGATAGTAATATATAGATATATTATTAAGCGGAAGAAAAGGATTATATTAGATAATATGACAAAAAGAAAGTACGAGCTTCCTGTCACTAACGTGGTTATGGGAATAGGTCTTGAAGTGGGAGCTGATTATGGATGGAATAAGACTAAAGAGACTCCAGTTGCAACAGTAGAGAGTGATACTGATGTGTTGTTGAACCAACGAGAGGAAGAGCGTCGAGAGATGACTCCCGAGGAGCAGAAAGCAGCTGATGAAGCGGCAATTAAGAGTTTATATGGAAAATATAAACGACGTGCTAGTGACAAATCTCTAAGTCTTGACGACCGTGATAAGTGGAGTGAGGCTGCGCTTGATTTAGAATTTAGGAATCCAGACCTCTTTAATGATTAGCATTCTGAGCTTTCAGCTCACGCTCATATCTCTGTAGATTTTCAATCAAATCGTCGATATCCCCGTTCATTGCAGCGGGGATATTGCTGCGGCTGTAGTGAATGCGGTGGTCGGTGATTCGGTCTTGCGGGAAGTTGTACGTTCGGATTTTTTCCGAGCGGTCGCCAGTTCCAACCAACGAGCGTCGCTCGGCGCTTAATTTGGCGTTTTCCTCGTCAATTTTCATCTGTAACAATCGTGAACGAAGCACGCTCATGGCTTTTTCGCGGTTTTTAATTTGCGATTTTTCGTCTTGGTTTGTAACTATCATTCCAGTCGGCAAGTGGGTGATTCGCACTGCTGAGTCTGTGGTATTCACGCTCTGTCCGCCGTGTCCGCTGGAGCGGTAAATATCAACTCGCAAATCGTTTGGATTTATCTCAATGTCAGCCTCTTCTGCTTCTGGCAAAACCGCCACTGTTACAGTTGAGGTATGGACGCGGCCTTGGCTTTCAGTTACTGGTATGCGCTGGACTCGGTGAACGCCACCTTCGAACTTCAATTTAGCATACGGTGCATCGCCCTTGATCATGAAAATAACTTCTTTATAGCCGCCAGAATCATTGGCTGATTCGCTAATTAGTTCTACTTTATAGCCGTTAGATTCGCACCAACGTAAATACATGCGGTATAGTTCCGCTGCAAACAACGACGCTTCATCACCGCCAGCTCCGGCGCGGATTTCCATGATGATATTTTTCTCGTCATTGGGGTCTTTCGGGGTAAGTAGGATGAATAATTCTTCTTCTAATTCGGTCAATCGAGCTTCGGTTTCAGTAATCTCAAGTTTCGCCAGGGCAGCCAGCTCGCCACCTTCGTTTGCTAATTCCTTGGCTTCTACTAAGTTTTTTTCCAGGTTTTCTCGCTCTTCGCCTTTGGAGATAAGCGTTTCTAATTCTGAAAATCGTTTGTTTTTTACCGTAAAATCTGGTGAGCTGTAAGCATCAGGTTGCGCTAAAAAATTGCTCAAATCAGCTCGTTCATTTTTCAGAGAATCCATATCTAAAGAAATCTTTGCCATATCTATAAAATTATATCATACATTGACAAATGTTTATCGGTATTGTATTATATGAACATAATGAGAGAGTGCAAGGTTAATTCGCGTGATTTGGCTTACGAAAATACTGATAAGTTGGCGCTTTGCGATGTTGGAAAGTCATCTGAGCTGGTGCAGTGCATTGAAGACCTTCCAGGGTATATCCCAGCAAACGATCCGAGAGTTGATTTGATTGTGAAGAGTTTGTTTAAGATTGACGCTCATCCAATAGAGAAGCCAGTTTCGCTGCGTGATTTGAATGAGTCAATTAAAAGTAATATTGCTGGTGAAACGAAAATATCTATATATGAGGGTGAGTGGCCTGATATGAAAGCGATTCCAGGATCTGATATTCCGTTGCCGGTTGAATTATTTGTGGCTGCACCGATGATTAAAGATTGGCGAGAAGGGCGAGCATCGGAATCGAAAGGTGGAAAAAGTAGCCGCGATATTATTAGACAATACGCAGAAATGAACCCGAAAACCAGTCCTCCAATACGCAGCGTAGACATTATTGTGGATTCTGACAGCAGAGTATTTTTGGCCTTGCAAGGTGACGGCGCTCACCGCTTATGTGCTGCAAAGATGCGGGGAGACCGTGAAATATTATGTCGCGAGATAAGTATTGTCAGATTGAAATAGTGTAAAATAAAACCGCCCAGTGATTGAGCGGTTTTTGAGTTGTCGGACTAATTTGTTAGATTATTTAGTCTTTTTGTCTGATTTTGGAGAATCAGTTTTAGCTGCTTTTTTAGCGTTAGCTTTCTTTGCTTTGTTTGCCAAAGCTGCTTTACGAGCTTCAGCGGCTGCTTGACGAGCCTTAAAGCGATCAACACGACCTTCGGTGTCGATAATCTTTTCCTCACCAGTAAAGAATGGGTGTGAAGCTGATGAAATGTGAACCTTAACTAATGGATATTCGTTGCCGTCTTCCCATTTGATGGTTTCGGTTGTTTGCGCTGTTGACTGAGTCAAGAACGCGAAGCCCGCTTGTTCGTCGCTAAATACGACAGGGCGATAGTTCTGTGGGTGAATACTGCTTTTCATAACTGTTCAATTGTACATAATTTATCGGAAAATGTCAAAAGCCCGTAACCTTAACTTTGCTATTTTGGTGAAATTATGACATAATATAGGTATGATTGAGTTACCGACTAGTCCTGATGCTTTGAGTGAGTTAAGTCCAGTGGCGCCGCCAAAGTTATTATCGCAGGCTCAAGACGCTAGTCGAGATAATCTTATGGTCTATGTAAAAGCGGATAATTATCTGGGCACGGAAACGAGCGGCCCTTCGTTCATGAAAAGTCGATGTGAAACGACTGAATACGAAGCGATAAATGATTTTGTGCAATTTATAGAGACGACAAAGCATTATTTACCTGATTATATGGAGAATTGCGCTAAAGAATTAATAGATGAATTGGCGTTTTTGGGCGTGCCGGAACTAAATTTTGCAGCAAATGCGTTAGCAAAAAGATTGAGGCATCATTTGGAGGTTGATAATAAGCCAGTCTATATTGACGTAGGAAATTCGCTAAGTCAGTGCCGTGCTAAAAACAAGATGAAAAGTAGTCAGTATATTTTAAGTCTGGTCTTGTCTAAATTTCCAGACGATGAATTCGAAGAATATGAAGGTAGACTGAAAGTGTATGGCGGCAGGGGTGAGATCGACAAGAGTTCTAAGATTTTATTTCTTGATGATTGGATTGTTAGTGGCGATCATGTAAAGGAACGAATTGCAGGATTTGAAGTAGATAATGATCCTGAGAGCCATGAGGCAAGCGTTTTGGTTATGGCGGCTAGTAGAGATTATCTTGATAACGGCATAAGTGCGTACTCTCAGTATGGAGGAACGATATATTCTGTAGAGGCTTGCTACAGACTCAAGAATAGTCCTGATGCTGGAGGTATGAGCAGAGTAACGGGCATACATTCTTCGACCGATAACACATTTGGCTATGAAGTTGACGGTATAGCGTACTGTGCTATTGAAAGAGGAATTCTCAAAGGAGAGGGAATTGACGAGCTAAGTCTGCCGGCATTGGCAAATATAGTACGACCGTATCGAAACGGTGAAGATTTTGATGGTTTATCGCGATTTAGGCAATTGTTAGAAAGAGAGTAATATTTGCAGATTTATTGACTATTTGGTATAATTGCTGGGTAACTAATTTTAATGACACAATCCGTTTCACACTCCAAATCGTGGGCGGATGAGGCAAAAGGAGAAGAGGATGTCTGTAAAGGTAGACATTAAGGCTTTGCTGGAGTCAGGTGTTCATTTTGGACACAAAACCAGCCGCTGGCACCCAAAGATGGCGCCATATATTCACAGTAAGCGTCAGGATAGTCACATTATCGACTTGACTAAGACCGTTGAAGCTTTGGATAAGGCTTTGCCAGAATTGACAAAAATCGCTGCATCAGGCCGCAAGGTTTTGTTCGTTGGTACTAAAAAGCAAGCTAAAGACGTTGTTCGTGAAGCAGCTGAAAAGATCAACCAGCCGTACGTAGTTGAGCGCTGGATTGGTGGTATGTTGACTAACGGTTCAACTATTGCTCAGCAAATTAAGAAGCTGAAGAATCTTGAAAAGCGAATGGCTTCAGGTGATTTGGAAAAGCGTTATAACAAACTTGAAGTGCAGCGTTTCCAAGAGGAAATCGACAGCTTGAATATGAAATATGGCGGCATCAAGGATTTGATGGGCAAGCCAGGTGCTGTTGTTGTAGTTGACGCATTGACCGACGCAAATGCAGTTCGCGAGGCTCAAACTTTAGGCGTGCCAGTATTTGCGATCGTTGACACCAACGTTAACCCAACAGGGATTGATTACGTAATTCCAGGTAATGACGACGCTGTTAAGGGTATTCAATTGCTATTAGACTACTTCACTGCGGCTGTTGCTGAAGGTGCAGGTAGCGTAAAGGCTGAAGAAAAACCAGCTAAAAAAGAGGAGAAATAGGATGGGTGTTTCTGTTGACGATATCAAAAAATTGCGTGAATTGACCGGCGTAGGCTTGACTGACGCTAAGAAAGCTTTGGTTGAAGCTGAGGGCGATTTCGATAAAGCTTTGGAAGCTATGCGCAAAAAAGGCTTGACGAAAGCTGAAAAGAAGGGTGATCGCGAAGCTCGTGAAGGTTTGATCGAAAGCTATGTTCACTCTGGCCGAATCGGCGTTGTTGTCGAGGTTAACTGTGAAACCGACTTTGTGGCTCGACTTGACGACTTTAAGACGTTGGCACACGAAATTGCTATGCAGATTGCAGCGATGAGCCCAAAGTATGTTTCTGAAGCTGACATTCCAGCAGAGGAAATGGAGCGCGTTAAAGCTGAGCTTATGGCGAGCGAATCTTTGGCAAGCAAGCCTGAAGAAATGCGCGAAAAGATCGTTGAAGGTCAATTGAAGAAGCACTTTGCTGAGCAGGTTCTTATGAGCCAGGCTTACATCTTGGACGATTCTAAGACTGTTGAGCAACACGTTAAAGAAGCTATCGCTAAATTGGGTGAGAACATCGTTATTCGTCAATTCAAGCGAATTGAGCTGGGTGTAAGCGAATAATTCCTAGTTTAGAAAATTGCTCTGGAAAGAAATCGGCTGTAATAATGCGGCCGATTTTTATTGTGTGGAAATTATTGAGCAGCCGTCTTTTTGGTGACGCGCATCTGTTGTGGTGACGATAAATTGGTGATTTTGAATGGTTTCTTGGAGGAGTTTTTCGCGAGTGGCGTCTAGCTCCGAGAAAACGTCATCCAGTAGAATTAGCGGTCGAGATTGACTAATCTCCGTCTGCATTTCAAGCTCTAGCAACTTGAACGCCAGCATAATGGTTCGCATTTCACCGCGTGAAGCAACTTTAATAGCGGGCTGATTATGGAGGAAAATTGTGAAATCTTCACGGTGTGGTCCAGCCGAAGTGAAGCCCGTAGCCATTTCATATTCGCGGGATTTTCCTAAGCGATTAAGCAGGGCTTGGTCGTAATTTTCCAGAGGTACAATAGCGCCATATTCAATGGACAGTTGCGTATCTTTTCCCGCCAAAGATTCGTATAAATTTTTTATGCAGGGCTCGTTTATCTGGAGAAACTTGGCTCGTTTTTGGGCAATGTTGGTTGCGTATTGGACAAATTTTATGTCCCAAGCAAACAGATTATCTCGCCAAATTGATGAGTCTTCTTGGTGGGATTTTAAGAGTTCGTTGCGCTGTAAAAGAGTGCGATTGAAAGCTCTTAAATCTGTGTCGTATTTGGGGTCAAGTCGGGCAATTAAGCCATCCAAAAAGTCGCGTCGTCGGGACGGCGAAGAGGAAATTAATCTTAGTTCGCTTGGTTCAAATAAAACGACAGGCAAGCGGTTTTTTCTAGTTAAGACCTTTGATTTATTGTCATTGATGATGAATTCTTTGTTGATTTTTCCGGAAATTGAGTCTAGCTTAATACGTCGCTCTCCGAAATCGCCCTCCAAATGAACAATTGTTTGCGGAGCGTTCAGTGTCATACAATCGCTAAGACTGCCCCGAAAACTACTGCCGCGTAGCGCTACATAAACCGCCTCGAGCAGATTCGTCTTGCCGGTGCCATTTGGTCCAACGATTACCGTCCCAGAATCGCTAAAAGTCGCTTCGTGCAGATGATAAGACCGGAAATTGTATAGCTTAATCTTAGAAATCACTCTGTTATTATAGCACGGGGCGTAAGGCAAAATTAGCAGACAAGACGCTTGAAGTTTGATATAATAACGGATAGATAAATTGGAGGAAATATGTTCGACACAAACCCTTATGAAGAAAAAATGAATGCAGCGTTTAGCTTTTTTCAAGATGAATTGAAGAAGGTGCGAACAGGCAGGGCGCACGCTGGAATGCTTGACGGTGTTATGGTTGAAGCTTACGGCACAAAAATGCCGCTTAATCAGGTTGCAAACGTAACCGCTCCAGAGGCACAGATGTTGTTAGTTACGCCATTTGACCCAGGCAATATTACGGCAATTTCTTCTGCAATTCGCGACAATCAAAGCCTGGGCTTTAATCCATCTGACGATGGGCGAGTGGTTCGCGTTCCAGTTCCAGCTTTGACGGAGGAGCGCCGCCACCAACTGGTGAAACAGGTTAGCGAAAAGGTTGAGGAGGCTCGAATTGCGATGCGAAATATTCGTCAAGATGCATTAAAGGATGCTAAGCGAATGAAGGACAATAAAGAGCTGAGCGAAGACGATTTGAAGCGTGTAGAGAAAGAAATTGACGGCTTAATGGGTAAGATGCAAACGCAAATTGACGAGGCGTTTAAGGCGAAAGAAAAGGACGTCTTGACTGTTTAATGAGCGAAACTTTTGCCGACAAAGTGAAGGCGTTGAATTTGCCGTTGGATCAAATTATTGTTATTGGTAGCGGGATTTTGGATCAATTGGGGATTCGTCCAGCTAGTGATATTGATCTTGCGGTGAGTTCTGATTTAATGAAAAAGCTCTCCGAGGAAAGTAGCGATTGGCTTAAAAAGTTTGACGATAATCAGCGTTTTTATTTTGTAAAAGATGACGGTTCGGCTGAAGTTTGGGACGGCTGGGAGTTTGATGGGCAGGCTGTTAGTTATGATGATTTGCTTGATTATGCAGTGAAATATGATGGCGTGAGGTTCGTTGATTTGAAATTTCTGCGCAAATGGAAGAGCTGGCGTGGACGTGAAAAAGACGTACGAGATGTTGAGCTAATTGATGAATGGAGGGCGAATAATGAGTGAAAATGTGAGTTTGCCGCGACATATCGGGTTTATTGTTGATGGAAATCGGCGATGGGCAAAGCAGCATGGCTTGCCGACATATGAAGGACATCTGGCGGGCTATAACGCGCTAAAAGACGTGGCGTTGGAAGTTCTTCATCGAGGTGTGAAATATGCGAGCGCTTACGTTTTTAGTACAGAAAACTGGAAGCGGTCAGAGGAAGAAGTCCGACATTTGATGAAATTGCTATTGAATATACTGAAGGCTGATCTTCCGATATTTATTGAAAACGAGGTTCGCTTGAGGGTTGTTGGGTCCAGGGAAGGCTTGTCGGATCAATTGATCAAAGCGATTGACGAGGCTGAGAAGAAAACTGCCGATTTGAAAAACGGAGAATTGGTCTTATGCTTGAATTATGGCGGACATTTGGAGATTGCTGATGCGGTTAAAAAAATTGTTCAATCTGGAGTTTCTCCTGAGGAAATTACGCCCGAGTTGATTGCTCAAAATATATACGCGCCAGAGGTGCCACCGTGTGATTTGATTGTTAGAACTTCTAATGAACAGCGGCTCAGCAACTTTATGTTGTGGCGATCAGCGTACAGCGAGCTGATGTTTATTGAGAAGAATTGGCCAGACATGACGGTGGAAGACGTGTCGGTGATTTTAGAAGAATATGCTAATCGGAATAGGCGGTTTGGAAAATGATTATTTGGGGAGTACTTTTAGGGTTATTTGTTCTCATTTTATTGGTGGTTTTGCATGAATTAGGTCATGCTATTGTCGCCAAGAGAAACGGCGTTAAGGTTGAGGAGTTCGGAATCGGATTTCCGCCCGCTGCAAAAAAATGGAAAGTAAAGCGAAGTTTCTTGGGTGAAAACGTAACGTTTAGTCTGAATTGGCTGCCGCTTGGTGGATTTGTTAGATTGAAAGGTGAATATGATTCCGCAAAAGGCGAGGGCACATATGGCGGATCGACGTTTTGGGTGAAGACGAAAATCTTGCTGGCTGGCGTTATAATGAACTGGATAACTGCGATTGTTTTGTTCACGATTCTTGTGGTAATTGGCATGCCGAAAATCCTGTCGAACCAAGTCCAATTGCCGTTTGATACAGAGGTTAGGCGTTCGCCAGTGGCGATAGCGAAAGTTACGCCAGGTTCGCCTGCTGATAAAGCTGGACTTAAGGTTAATGATGAACTGATTGAGATAAACGGTCAGCCGCTTACGGAGGCGGAAAAATTGCCAGTTATAACTAAGCAAAACGCTGGTAAGAAAGTCAGGGTTGAGTATAGACGTGACGGCAAAGAGCTAGCTGTTGACGTCCAGTTGAATGATGAAAAGTCCGCGAAGGAAAGCGGATATCTGGGTGTTATTTCGGGACAGACGGAGAAAATGTATAGCACGTGGTCGGCACCTATTATGGGTGTGGCGACTACTGGGCAATTGTCATATGAAACGATTAAAGGCGTTGGCGTACTGTTGGTAAAAACCGTGCACGGATCAATTGGACAAATATTCGGTTCTGCAGAATCAAAAGAGTCTGCACGAGCTGATTTGGCCTCTGTCAGTGGGAGCGTAGCAGGACCAATTGGCATACTGGGTGTATTATTCCCGTCAGTCGTTAATTCTGGAATTGAGCAAATCATTTTCGTGGCGGCGTTAATCTCGCTGACGCTGGCAGTTATGAACATTTTACCAATTCCAGCGCTTGACGGCGGTCGCTGGTTCACGATGACAATTTTTCGCTTATTTAAGAAAGATCTGACGAAAGAGCGTGAAGAAAATATTCAGGCAACCGGTATGTTGATTCTATTAATCTTAACAATTTTGGTGACGATCAGTGATGTTGGAAAGCTCTTCTAAGAAAATAAAAAACCGCAAATGGTGGCTGATTTTGGCGCTCCCAGCTTGGGTTTATGGCGTGTTTTTGGCGGTGGAAGTTATTGCTTCATTGGCGATCGGCGCTTTGATAAAAATTGGCATACCTCTCAATTCTGTGAATTCAGTTATTTTTAACACGGTGCTTTCGGTTGTCGTATATATTTTGTCACTAATTGTCGTGATTTCTGTGCCGTTTTTGGTTAAGAAGCGCCGAACAACTTTGAGCAATTTGGGCGTGAATGACTGGCCAACGTTTTTGGAAATATTCATTTCTCCGTTTGCTTTCGTAGCTTACTTTTTACTAACAATGGTTGCGATGAGCATCGCTAGTGGTGTTTTCTCGGTGGATATGCAGCAAAAGCAGGTCATACCATTTAGTCAGAGTATGCTGGCGACTCATTGGCAATTTATCATGGCGTTTGTTGTGCTGGTGGTGCTGGCGCCGATTGTTGAGGAACTTTTGTATCGCGGATATCTTTATGGTAAGTTGCGTAATTCTTTCTCGATTTGGCTATCAATTATCGTAACAAGCATGGCGTTTGGCGCGGCACATCTTTGGGTTGGTCCGAATTCGCCATTGCAATGGGCGGTGGCAGTTGATACATTTACTTTAAGCCTGGTTATGTGCGCAACTAGGGAATATACTGGCGCAATTTGGGTGCCTATTATGATGCATATGATGAAAAACGGAATAGCTTTTTATTTCTTGTTTATCAATACGGGCGCAATTAATCAGACGGAATCGTTATTGCCATTTATATTTATGTAAAGGAGAAAAAATATGCGAATGACACAACTTTTTACTAGAACTTTGAAGCAGGCACCAGCTGGCGAGGTTGCGCGAAATGCTCAGCTTTTGATTCGTGCTGGCTACGTGCATAAGACTATGGCTGGCGTGTATTCGTTTTTGCCGCTTGGTTTAAGGGTTCTTGAGAATATCAAGCAAATTGTTCGCGAGGAAATGGACAAGGTTAATAGCCAGGAATTGGTGATGAGTACTTTGCAGCGAAAGGATTTATGGGAAGAAACTGGCCGCTGGAGTGATGAATTGGTCGACGTTTGGTTTAAAGCTAAGTTGCAAGACGGCACGGACATTGGCTTTGGTTGGACGCACGAGGAGCCGATTGTTGATCTTCTTCGCAATTACTTAAAGAGCTACAAAGATTTGCCAATTAGCGTTTATCAATTCCAGAATAAATTGCGAAATGAACTTCGCGCTAAGAGTGGAATTATGCGTGGTCGTGAATTTGTGATGAAGGATATGTATTCGATTCACGATAGTAAAGAGAGTTTGGATAGTTATTACAATTCAGTCATTGAGGCGTATAAGCGTTGTTATGACCGATTTGGAATTGGCGATGAAACGTATGTAACGTTTGCTTCTGGTGGCGCTTTCACGAAGTTTAGTCATGAGTTTCAGACGATTTGTGATGCTGGTGAGGATTATATTTATTTGCATCGTGGCAAAAATATTGCTGTTAATGAGGAAGTTTTGGACGAGGCAATTGAGGAGCTCGGCGTCGATCGTAGTGAGTTGGAAAAGGTGAAAACTGCCGAAGTTGGCAATATCTTTAATTTCGGAACGCAGAAATCCGAAGAAATGAAGTTGGTATTTACTGACGCCGAAGGTAAAGAACAATACGCTTACATGGGAAGTTATGGTATTGGAATTACGCGAGTTATGGGCGTGATTGTTGAGAAGTTCGCTGACGATAAAGGTTTGGTTTGGTCAGAAAATGTTGCGCCGTTTAAGGTTCATATTGTTGCAATTGGCGAAAAGGGGCGAGAACTAGCCGGCAAGTTTTATGACGAGCTAGCTAATAACGGCGTCGATGCGCTGCTTGATGATCGCGACGAGCGTCCAGGCGTGAAATTTGCTGATGCTGAGCTCATGGGTTTGCCGTGGCGGATAACGATTGGCGATCGAGCGATTGACGGTGATGGCTTGTTTGAATTGACGGAACGAGCAACTGGCGAAACGCGAAAAATGGATTATCAACAATTGATGGATTTTTGCCTTAGTCGGTAATGCTGATTATATTGACATAATAAATAGCGATTGATATACTCAGATAGACTTAATCAAGACTAACTAAAAACACTATATTTAGTGTAGATCGTAGGGCTAATACCACTACATACAGTAGAGGAGGAGATTTTTATGAAAAAAACTTATCAAATTACAGAATCTGGTAAAGCTGATTTAGAAAAAGAATTGGCAGAATTAAAAGGCCGACGTGGCGAAATTGCTGAAAAAATTGCGGCAGCACGAGATTTTGGCGACTTAAGCGAAAATGCAGAATATGACGCTGCACGCGAAGAGCAAGGCTTGGTGGAAACGCGAATTTTGGAAATTGAAGATATTCTGCAGAACGCCGAAATTATTAAATCCAGCGGCAGCTCAAGTGTTGGCTTGGGTAGTACAGTTGAATTGCAATGTCCAGAAAGAACCGTATCTTACACAGTGGTTGGTCCAGTTGAGGCTGATCCGCTGGCGGGCAGAATCTCAGATCAGTCGCCAATTGGTAAAGAATTGATTGGTAAGAAAATCGGCGATGAAGTTACAATTAAAACTCCAAAAGCCGAAATTACCTACATTATTAAGTCGATATCTTAAGTCTGACGGGATTTACTGCGTATAATGTGCTATAATTATCTCTGTTATGGCCACATTACAAGATTATCGAAACGAACGACTACGAAAACTGGAAACATTGCGTCAATTAGGTGTTGAACCATATCCAGCAAAATCAGAACGAACTCACACTTGTGCTGAGGTTTTGTCTAAGTATGATGAGCTAGCTGGTAAGGAAGTTGTTGTTGCGGGTCGTGTGGCGTCTATTCGCAGTTTTGGTAAATTGGCGTTTATTAAATTACGCGATCAATCTGGTGATGTGCAGCTTTACCTACAGCGTGATGACGTGGCGGAATTAGATGCTGCGCGCGGTGTGCTTGGAATGAAGCAGCTTAAATTGCTGGATACGGGCGATTTTATTGAGGCGAAGGGCGTGATGACCACGACACAAACGGGCGAAAAATCCGTTGGCGTACGCGAACTTAGATTGTTGACTAAATCGTTGAGGCCAATGCCGGAAAAATTAGAGAATAAGGAAGAGCGCTTGCGTCGGCGTTATGTTGATATGAATGTCAATCCTGAAGTTCGTGAGCGATTTATTCGCCGAAGTAAGTTTTGGCAGGCAACGCGAGATTATTTGAATAGTCATGGATTCATTGAGATTAATGTTCCTGTTTTGGAACACACCACTGGTGGTGCTGACGCGAACCCATTTGTGACGCATATGGATGCGCTGGGCGATCAGCAGTTTTATTTGCGAATTAGCCACGAATTACCATTGAAGCGATTGATTGGTGCTGGATTTGAGAAAGTTTACGACCTCGGTCCTCGTTTTCGCAATGAAAATTATTCGGACGAGCATCTGCCAGAACATATTGCCATGGAGTGGTATGCGGCTTACTGGGACTGGAAACAGGGAATGCGTTTCATGGAGTCGATGTATAAAGATGTGCTTCAGAAGACTTTTGGTACCCTGCAATTCCAATTGGGCAAGTTCAACGTCGATATGAGTGGCGAGTGGGAAGTTTGGGATTATGCTGAGGTTATTCGCAAGCACTATGGAATTGACGTTTACAGCACGACGATTGAAGAAGTTGCCGCTAAATTGAAAGAAAACAATTTGGAAGTTGAAAAAACTGACTCTATCCCACGCAGTATTGATAAATTATGGAAGAATATTCGCAAAGATGTTGCTGGTCCAGTTTGGTTGGTGAACACGCCGAAGTTTATTAGTCCGTTGTCAAAGACTAATCCGGAAAATCCAGAGACGGTGGAGCGTTTTCAGCCGGTGATCGCTGGTTCGGAATTGGGCAATGGATTCTCTGAACTGAATGATCCGATTGACCAATTGAATCGTTTTCTTGAGCAGCAACAAATGCGTGACGCTGGTGACGAAGAGGCGATGATGCTTGATATTGATTACGTCGAGATGTTGGAATATGGAATGCCGCCAGCTTGTGGTTGGGGCTATTCTGAAAGGGTATTCTGGATTTTCGAGGGCGTTACGGCGCGTGAAGGTGTGCCGTTCCCGCAGCTTAAGAGTGAAATTGACGAAACAACTCGGGCGATTTATCCGCAAGTCAACTTATAATTTTGCTATAATTAAGGATATGGATTTTTTATTGGAGTTATTTTCTGGCAGGATGTTTTTAGCTGTAATTAAGAGTAGAGGTTGTAATTATGTCTGATATTTTATTATGGCTGGCAGCAGCTGTTTTATTGGCACTTTCTGGGTTATTTTCTGGGCTGAATATTGGTTTAATGATGGCGCGACCTGATGACTTGAGGCGAAAGGCCAGACAGGGTGACAAAATTGCGGCACGAGTATATCGATATCGAAAAGACGGCTATTATTTGATTTTCTGTATTTTGCTTGGCAATGTCGGCGTGAATACTGCGATGTCAATTTTGCTGGGAAATATGACTAATGGTGTGGTTGGCGGTTTGATTGCGACGCTTCTCATTACGATGTTTGGCGAGATTTTGCCGCAGGCGATTTTCTCGCAGCGTGGATATCGATTTGTGCGATATTTCTTTTGGTTACTTGATGTAATTTACGTGCTATTTTGGCCGCTTGCTCAGCCGATGTCAAAATTGTTGAATCGTTGGCTGGGTAAGGAAACGCCGCAATTATATTCTCATCAGGAGCTGGAGGAGATTATTCATGAGCACGCCGTTAGGTCGGATAGTCCAGTTGATTATGACGAAAGTCGAATCGCGGCGGGTGCATTACAGTTTAGTAAAAAGACGGCTGGCGATTTGGTTACGCCGATGAGCGAGGTTTTTGTCGTGGATTTGGATGACGAGCTGGACGCGACTTTACTAGCTCAGATTAAGCACGCTGGACATTCGCGAATTCCGGTTCAATCTGACGGGGAACTAGTCGGAGTTTTATATGTGAAGGATGTCGTTGGACGAGATTTGCCGTTGCCAATTAGCCAATTGTACCGCGATAAAATTTACGGTATTGACAAGAGGTCACGCCTGGATACGGTCTTAAGTCGATTCATTCAAACGCACAATCATTTGTTTGTGGTGATGGACGATGAGACGGAGCTGGGAATTATTACGCTAGAAGACGTGATTGAAGAGATTCTGGATCAAGAGATTGAAGATGAGTATGATGAGGAATAAGATTAAATTGAGGAGGTTATAAAATGTTTGAAGAATATAATAATGGAGTGCCTGATAGATTACGACAAGTTACAGCCGAGACAATGTCTCCCGAAGTGCTATATACACTCGACACCTATTCGGACGTATCGCCGCAGGATGTGATATATATTGATGAGTCTAGGGCGGAGGGAAGTGGTCGTCTAATTATCAGTAAAGGACAGTCTGTTAAGCTGCTTGAGGAGGCTGATCTGTCTACTTCTGATCTGGTGATATTGATGAGCGTATGGCAGAGAAATGACCAAGGGGATTTGTGTCGTGGTATTGTCGCCGATTGTCGATTTTATAGCGGACGCTTTGACGCTGAATATGGCGACGAAGAGATTGATGATTACGATGGAATTGATGATGAAATCTACAATAAGGACGACGAGCAGGTTATTTCTGCAGTAGTTGATTACGGAGATGATGGAAAAGTCAAGATTTGGGGAGATCCGACGTTTTTTGATGCCGCTAGATATATGGCTGGTTTGGTGGATAATGAGTCGATAGAGAAGGACGAGGTTGTTGCGGGCAGTCGCGAGATTCAGGACAGTGTGAGCGACGGCGAGTCGCGAGAGTGTGTGAATGGTAATGGCATCACTTCTTCTGATTCTTTTTATAAGCGCGCGCTTAATGGCTTGGCGAAGATAGTTAAAGCTAGACGAAAATAGCGATCCCTAAGTTGACAGAGCCTGCGATTTTTTGAATATTATTTTCAAAAATACCTTGACAATTTAAGGTACCTTGTATAACATAGTACTATGTATAGTAAATTAACAAGGAGTTTAATGTGAAAAGAATTGACATTATTAAACGCGCCGGTCGAAATTTGGGGCGATCAAAAGGTCGCACGATTTTAACCGCGCTGGCAATTTCAGTTGGAGCGTTTACGATTGGTCTGGCGCTGATGGCTGGAGAAGGCGGTCGGCTGTATACAAATAGTATGGTCGACGCGGCTGGCGATAAAAAATCTGTTTCGGTCTATAAAAAAGTGACCTCATCAGGGCCTGATAGTAATCTCCCAGAATATAGCGACTCGGAAGATACGGAAAATAGTCAATCTAAGGCGATAGAAAAATATTCGATGACTGATAACGACGTGAAAAAAATACAGAAAATCCCGCACGTGGAAAAAGTGACGCCAGCTTATTCCATGTCAGGAGTTTTATATGTCAAAAGTTCGGCAAGCGACAAGAAATTTGTGCCTAATGTAACCGTGAAGTTTGATAAAACCCGAATGGAACTTGCGGCTGGTAGTTTGGATAATTTTATGCCGAAAAAGGGTGAAGTTGTTATTTCAGAATCTTACGTGAAAAAAATGGGATTCAGTGATGCAAAATCAGCAATTGGGCAAACGATTACACTAGGATTGCAAAAAGGAACTTCATCAAGCAAGGGTGCTGACAAGGAAATATCTCTGAAAGTCGCAGCAGTCGATAAACCTTCGGATACGATCCTGTTTTACCAGCCGACTGTGCGCGTTTCTGTGGACGACGCTAAGGATATTTACGACTTTAGTCA
This sequence comes from Candidatus Nanosynbacter sp. TM7-087, assembly GCF_022828365.1. Taxonomy (GTDB): domain Bacteria; phylum Patescibacteriota; class Saccharimonadia; order Saccharimonadales; family Saccharimonadaceae; genus Nanosynbacter. Next base: position 152,553 of record NZ_JAJQJU010000001.1, read on the forward strand.
CCCTAAAGATTTGCCTAATGAATATTCTTACGTAATTGCGTCAGTTGATGATGAGAAAAATGTTGAGGCAGTGAAGAATGAGCTTGGCAAGGATTATGAGTCGTATTCGATTCAGGACACGCAAAAAGTTATTTTAACTTTTGTGAATGTGGCTCAAATGGCGCTGATTGGGTTTGGCGGCTTGGCGCTTTTGGCGAGTGTTTTTGGGATTATTAACACAATGTACATTTCGGTTTTGGAGCGAACTAGTCAGATTGGGCTGATGAAAGCTTTAGGAATGAGAGGTCGCGATATTGGTAAAATGTTCAGGTATGAAGCGGCGTGGGTTGGACTTCTTGGTGGCTTAATTGGTGTTGGCTTGGCAAGTTTGATGTCGCTACTTAATCCTATGATTGCTAGTTTCCTGAAATTGGAACAAGGTACGAATTTGCTAGTCATTAATCCTTTGCAAATGGCACTGTTGATAATCGGACTAATGGTTATGGCGGTACTATCGGGCTGGCTGCCGAGCCGCAAGGCGACAAAATTAGATCCAATTGAGGCGTTAAGAACGGAATAGGAGAATTGTTATGATTGAGCTTAAAAATGTGACGAAAATTTACGGCAAAAAGAAGAACCAATTTGTGGCGCTAAATGATGTGAGTTTGCGAATTCCGACGGGTGTGAGCGTGGCAATCTTGGGCAAATCTGGTTCAGGAAAATCGACGCTAATGCACGCAATTTCTGGCCTGGATCGACCGCAGCAAGGTGAGGTGATTATTGACGGTCAGGACATTCTGAAATTGAAACAAAAGCAAGTTGACGAGTTCCGCGCGAGAAAAATAGGTTTTATTTTCCAGAGTTTCTTTGTTCAGGGTAATGAAAGCGTGGCGGATAATGTGAGTTTGCCACTGGAAATTGTGAAAATGCCAAGGGGCTTGAGGGAAAGCAAGATTAACGCGGCATTGAAGGCGGTAGATTTGTATGAAAAGCGCAAAAATCGTGCGAAGGATTTGTCGGGAGGACAAAAGCAGCGTTTGGCGATTGCGCGGGCGATTGTTGGTGATCCGCAGATTATTTTTGCGGACGAACCGACGGGAAACTTGGATAGTGAAACTGGCGCGAAGGTGGAAGAATTGCTGTTCAATTACAACAAGCAAGAAGGCGCAACGCTGATTATCGTGACGCACGACGTTGATTTGGCTAAAAAATGCGATTATCAAATCCTGATCAAAGACGGCAAAATTAAGGGCTCTAACATACCGAAAGAAGGTAAAAGTGGACGTTGATAGCTATGCGGAAAGTTTGGCGGTCCAATTGCGAAAAGGATTTTTGGTTTACTGCGTTTTACTGGTTTGCTCTAATAAAGCGCAGTACGCCGGCGACATTGTTAAGCAGTTGAACAATTCGGATTTAACCGTGGTCGAAGGTACGATTTATCCGCTGCTGAATAGATTGCAGAAGGATGGATATTTGCAACACGAATGGCAGGAAAGCGAGCAAGGTCCGCCGCGAAAATATTATTCATTGACAGATCACGGCGATCAGTTGATTCACGAACTTAAAGATCGCATAAATATGTTAAATAATTCGCTTGATAACTTAGAGAAAGGAATGAAATAATGAAGGAAATAACCAGGATTCATCTGGCAAAAACGGCGTTTAGTGTGGAAATTGACGCTAAGAAATCGCTAGAAAAATATCTTAATTCGATTCAGAAAAATATGCACGCCGACGCGGAAGCGATGAAGGAAATTGAGGCGCGAATGGTTGAAATTCTAGCCGAGCGTGGCGTGATGAAAGAAGGTATTATTAGCGACGATGACGTTTTGGCGATTAAAAATCAAATGGGCGAGCCGCGCGATTTTTCGGATGATAGCGATGATTTAACGGATGAATTGGCGGACGCTGGCGAAAAGCCAGAAAAGCAATTGATGCGCGATACAGATAGAGCTGTCATTGGTGGCGTGTGTGCGGGAATAGCGGCATACTTTAATATCAATCAGTTGTGGGTGCGACTGATTGCAATTGTCTCGCCGTTCGTAACATTCGGTACGATGGTGTTGGTTTACCTCGCGATGTGGGTGTCAATGCCGCCAGCAAAAACCGCGTCGGACAAATTACGAATGCGCGGGAAGCCGGTAACTTTGGCTGCGCTTAAGGAGGCTTCCGCTGATGGAAGTTCAACTGTGTCTGCCAGAAAAACTCCAATTGCGAAATTTTTCCAATATTTTGTCGGCGTTATGGTGCTGTTTACGACGCTAGCGATACTGTTTGGGCTGATTGTTGGCGGGGCGCTTGATGTTTCCGTGGTTAATATGCTTGGCGGTTTGAGTATGCAAATGTGGGCGTGGGGAGTATGGATTTCCTTGGCAATTGGCGGAATTGCGACGGTAATATTTGGCGCAATTGTAACGCGTAGCATATTCGCTTGGAAGATCAATCGATTGTCTGTAATCACAATGATCGTAGCGGCATCCGTTGTTTTTATGAGTTTGGCAAGCGCCGCAATATTTAGCGCGCACGCTGGCTTGGAATATGCACGTGAATCGCAGCAGCTCACGAAGAAAGTAAATATCGATATTCCAGATACGACAAACGCTAATTCAATTTTTATCGATATGCCAGTGGGGAATGTTTCGCGAATAAATTCTGACAAATTTAAGGTGGAAGCGGAGTTTGTGGATTTGCCAAAGGCGAATAAGCCAGAAATTAACGTGCGTCGCGATGGCGATAAAATTGTGCTGTCCGTTTCTGAGAAGTGTAACGCGATATTCTTTGACGGTTGCTTGAATTTTTATAAGCCGATAACTGGCTTGAAAATTTATGCTCCTGCGAGCGTGAACGTTAGCGGCTTGTTCTATCACAACTCGATTGAAGTGGAAAACCCCGAATCTTAAGCTCACGCATTTGAATGATTTTACCGCTAATGCTACACTTGAAGGATGAAAGGTAATTTTTAGACGTGGCTTGGTGGCAAGCAATTATTCTCGGCGTAATTGAGGGAATTACGGAATTCTTACCAATTTCTTCGACTGGACATTTGACGATTGCCGAGAAAATGATGGGAATGCGAATTGACGACCCGAGCGTCGTGGCTTTTACGGCGATAATCCAGATCGGAGCAATTTTGGCGGCGGTGATTTATTTCTGGAGCGACATCTGGCGAATCCTGCAGGCTTGGTGGCGTGGTTTATGGTGGAAGCGGGCGCGTCGAAAGTTTGATTATAAATATGGTTGGGCAATTATTGTCGGCTCAATTCCTATTGCGATTGTCGGATTATTATTTAAGCACGAAGTTGAAACGGTTCTGCGCAGTTTGTGGTTTGTGGCGTTCGGGTTGATTGGCTGGAGTGTTGTTATGTGGCTAGCTGACAATCGCGCGGTAAATAACAAGCGTGGCGAAGCCGAGACGAGCTGGAAAGACACTCTGGCTATTGGCGCGGGGCAGTGCTTATCGCTCATTCCAGGAGTTAGCCGTTCTGGCGCAACAATTTCAGTCGGTTTATTCCGTGGATTTGACCGCGTGTCGGTTACGAAATTAAGTTTCTTCTTGGGTATTCCAGCACTAGTCGCAGCAGGACTATTGGAAGTCGCTACCGAATATAAACACATTTCTGGCGGCGTTGGCTGGACTCCAACTATAGTTGCCACGGTAATCTCATTCGGTGTCGGCTATTTGGCCGTGTCGTGGTTATTGAAGTTTATTCAGAGTAATAATTTCCGACCATTCATAATTTATCGATTCGCATTAGGTTTGGTGTTATTGGCTATGCTTGGTGTTGGAGTGATTTCTCACGTTTAAAAGAGATAAATTTAGCAGTATTTCAACTGCTCTTGAGGCTATTTTTATTCAGAATTGTTATATAATGAAGATATGTTAGACATTAAGTTCATCCGAGAAAATGTCGATTTGGTGCAAAAGTCGGCAAACGATAAAGGCTATAAAGTTGATATTGCGGCATTGTTGCAATTAGATGATGAGCGCCGCGATTTGCAGAAGCAGGTTGAAGCGCTACGCGAACAGCGCAATGTTATTTCAGCGAAAATGAAAGGCGGCCGACCAGACCAAGAGTTGATTGATCAGGGCAAGCAATTGAAAGTTGAGCTGGCAGAGCGTGAGAGCTATTTGAAGTCGACCGAGGAAAAAGTTGCGGCAATTCTTAAAAACGTCCCAAACATCACTTTTGACGACGTGCCTCTGGGTGGCGAAGAAGATTCCGTTGAAGTAAAAGTTTATGGCGATTGTAAAACTGGCGCAAAAGACCATTTGGATTACGCTGTAAGTCGCGGCTGGGTGGACTTTGAGCGTGGCGCTAAGGTGGCTGGCGCGAAGTTTTATTATTTGAAGGGCGATTTGGCTTTATTGGAAAATGCCGTAACTCAATTTGCTTTGGATTACGTAACAAAGCAGGGCTTCACATTTATGACCGTGCCGCATATGGTCAATTTGCGAACAGCTGAGGGCGCAGGTTTTACTCCGAAGGGCGAGGGCAGCAACGAATATGTAGTTGACGGTGAAGATTTGACGCTAATTGGTACGGCGGAAATGCCATTAACTGGCTACCACGCGGACGAAATTTTGGACGAAAAAGATCTGCCATTGCTGTATGCTGGATATAGTCCTTGCTATCGAAAAGAGGCGGGAACGTACGGCAAGCACACGCGTGGTCTGTTCCGGGTTCACCAATTTAATAAACTGGAAATGTATGCGTTTTGTTTGCCTGAGCAATCTAAAGAAATTCATGAGAAAATTCTTAGCGTTGAAGAGGCGCTTTGGCAGCAAATTGGGATTTCTTATCACGTGGTTAATATTGCGGCGGGCGATTTGGGTGCGCCGGCTGCGAAGAAGTACGACATTGAATATTGGTCGCCAGTTGATCAAACTTATCGTGAACTGACGAGTTGTTCGAACTGTACTGATTATCAAGCTCGTGGTTTAAATATTCGAATCCGCCGAGAAAACGGTACAATTGAATCTGTTCATACGTTGAATGGAACTGCGGTATCGTTGGCTCGCTCACTGGTAGTGATTTTGGAGAATTTCCAGAATCCAGATGGAACTTTGACCGTCCCAGAGGTACTGCGTCCATATATGAATGGTCGTGACGTGATATAATAAGAGCGTATTAGTTAGTAGGAGGAAAAATGATTAAGGATATTACAATTACTGGCGTTAAATATGAGCTGAACGCTACAACAAAAAAATATGTTGAAAGGAAAATTGGTTCGTTAGGTAAATACTTGCCGCGACATGCCCGAAAGAGTGCATCTGCAGACGTTAAGATTAGGCAGATTGACAATCCTGGCGGCAACAAGTATGAAGTTGAAGTAATTATCAATGTGCCAGATAAGAAAATTGTAGCTAAGGATTCAACCATGAACGTTTTGGCTGCGGTGGATATCGTTGAAGCTAGGTTGAATGGTCAAGTTCGTAAGTATAAAGACGATGTGTTGGCTCACGTTGGCGGAAGTCGCGGAATTTTGGCGAAGCTGAAGCAAACTTTCGGTCGAAAATAATTGATAGATGAAATTAGCAGAAAAGCGTTCAGATTCTGGGCGCTTTTTCTTTTCAAATTGTCTGAAAAAAGTTATAATAAAAGAAGTTTTTGAAAATGCCTGAAAGTGAGGGAGTTTTAAGGTTTATGGCAATTACACAACAAAAAGCGCTGAGTAAGATTTTTGGCGATCCACAGAAGAAGATTTTGAAACGATTGCGTAAGCAAGTTGACGTTATTAACGGTCTGAATGACAAATATGAAAAAATGTCCGACAAGGAGCTTCGGGCGCAAACTGATGAGCTTAAAAAGCGTTTGTCGAAGAAGAATGTGACGCTTGATACGATTTTGCCGGATGCGTTTGCCGTGGCAAGGGAAGCTGCTAAGCGTGTGATTGGCGAGCGTCCGTATGACGTGCAGCTAATTGGCGGTATGGTTCTTCATGAGGGTAACGTTGCCGAGATGAAAACTGGTGAAGGTAAGACTCTTGTGGCGACGCTGCCAACTTACTTGAATGCTTTGGAGGGCAAGGGTGTTCACGTGGTGACGGTTAACGACTATTTGGCGCAGCGCGACGCTGGTTGGATGGGTCAAGTATATGATTTCCTAGGTCTGACTACTGGTGTGATTATCAATGAGGCGTCATTTGTTTATGATAAAGATTACGACAATGAGCATCACGACGATCCTCGAATGCGCAAGCTTCGTCCAGTTTCGCGTAAGGAAGCTTATGCTGCGGACATTACGTACGGAACTAACAACGAGTTTGGCTTTGACTATTTGCGCGATAACATGGTTAATGATGTCGATTTGCTCAGGCAGCGTGAATTGAACTTTGCAATCGTTGACGAGGTTGACTCAATCCTGATCGACGAAGCTCGTACGCCACTTATTATCTCTGCTCCAGCGGCTGAAAATCCTGACAATTATTACACGTTTGCTAAAATCGCCGCGAAGTTGGTTCCGGAAGATTACGTTTTGGATGAGAAGCGCCGAAGTGTTGCTTTGACTGATGAAGGTGTTGAAAAAGTTCAGAAATTGTTGGGAATAAAAAACTTGTACACACCAGATCACGTGCGCAGTGTTTATCACATGGACCAAGCATTAAGAGCACAGACATTGTTCAAGCGCGACAAGGATTATGTTGTAACCAACGACGGTGAAGTGATTATTGTTGACGAGCATACTGGTCGTTTGATGCAGGGCCGCCGTTACAACGAAGGCTTACATCAGGCAATTGAGGCAAAAGAAGGTGTTCCTGTGCTGGAAGAGAGTATGACCTTGGCGACAATTTCCTTCCAGAATTATTTCCGTCTGTACAATAAATTGAGCGGTATGACTGGTACGGCGTTCACTGAAGCCGAAGAGTTTCAACAAATTTATTCACTTGATGTTATCCAAATTCCACCGAACAAGCCAGTTATTCGCGAGGATAAGGAAGATCTGATTTTCAAGACTGAAAAGGCCAAACTGAAAGCTGTCGCTGAGGCGATTAAGGATTACCACAAGCAAGGTCGTCCTGTTCTGGTTGGCTCTGGTTCTATTGAAAAGAACGAGCAAATTGCCAAATATTTGGAAAAAGAAGGTATTAAATTTGAGATTCTGAACGCTAAGAACAATGAGCGTGAGGCTGCGATTGTTGCGAAAGCCGGTGAAAAAGGCGCAATTACTTTGGCTACAAATATTGCCGGCCGTGGTACCGACATTAAGTTGGGTGAGGGAGTAAAGGAGCTTGGTGGCTTGGTTGTTATCGGTTCAGAGCGACATGAATCACGCCGAATTGACAATCAGTTGCGCGGTCGTGGCGGACGCCAGGGCGATCCAGGCGAGACTCAGTTTTACGTTTCGACCGAAGATGATTTGATGCGAATTTTTCAGGGTGAGCGAATTGCGTCGTTGATGGATAGGCTGGGCGTTGATGATGACACACCAATCAGAACTCGCGCCGTATCGAAAACATTGGAAGCGGCGCAGAAGCGAGTTGAAGGCTACAATTTTGATACGCGCAAAAATGTTGTTCAATACGATAATGTCATTAATCGCCATCGTCGAGTTGTTTATGTAATGCGACGTAGGATTTTGGAAGGCGATAATATTAAGCCAGAAATTGAGCGATTGTTGCGAGCTAAAGTTCACGAATTGACAACTCTTCCATCAAAGAATAATCCAAAGTTTGTCGAGGATTTCTCGGTTATTTTCCCGGTTGATGAGGAAAAAATTGAAAAGGTTGGTAAGGAAAAGAAAGATCGTTTGCGCTATGAGAAGGCGCTGGAGTTGGCTGAAGAAGCTTACGCAGAGAAAGAACGTGAGATTGGCGCTGATAATTTGCGTGGAGTTGAGCGCGAAGTTTACATGGCGGTGCTGGATACATTGTGGATGCAGCACTTGGAAAATATGCAACATTTGCGCGAGGGAATTCACTGGCGAAGTGTTGGGCAGCGGGATCCTTTGGTGGAATATCGATCAGAATCCCAGAAGTTGTTTGAGAGTTTACAGGCTAATCTCCGCGATGAAGTTCTGGCAACGATATTTAATATTCATAAAGCCGACGCTACAGTCCGTCAATCTCAAGATGACGAATATGACACCGAGCTAACTAGGTTGGCGGAAAATGCCGTTGAGCGTGGCGTAAATGAAATTGGTTCGGGCGAGGAAAATCGCGACGATGACTTCTCTGTGAAAAAGGGCAAGACTAGCGCGGAATCAAATCGTGCGAAGAATCAAGCTCGAAAGAAGAAAAAGACTCAGCGACAGAACCGTAAGAAAAATCGTAAATAATCAGAGAATTAGGCAATGAAACATACAGTTGAGGAAATTAGACTGAAGAATGGTGCGCGCGGCTTGTTGATTGACGTTCCAGATGCTACGGTAATGAGTTTTCAGGTGCAGTTCAGGGCTGGCAATCGCTATGTTCTGAATAAAGATATTTACGAAACAGCTCACATTATGGAGCATATGGCGTTTGGTGCGAATGAAAAGTTTCGTTCGGAGCACAATTACGAGCAAGAATTTACTAAGAACGGCGCTTATCACAACGCTTACACTTCTGACTATTCAATGGTTTATGAAGCGATTTGTGCGGATTTTGAGTGGGATAGGATTTTGGAGCTTCAGAGGTTGGCTATTACAACGCCACGATTCAACGCTGATGAGCTTGAGGCGGAAAAGGGAAATGTTCGCTCTGAATTGACTGGTTATCTTAACAATCACAATCGCGTGATGTGGCCGCGTATTCAGCAGGCGCTGGGTGAAGATATTTTGACATATAATCAGCGTCTAAAAACAATTGCTAATATTGAACTGAAAGACATTAAAAATCATCACAAGCGAACGCATACTTTGAAGAATATGCGGTTTGTGGTGGCTGGAAAAATGGCTGGACGAAAAGCGGCTATTAAAGAACACCTTGAGGGCTGGCAATTAGAGACGGGCGAGCGATTCGTTATTCCGCGTGATGAGCCGCGCAGGGCTAATCCGGTTTTAGTCAGACGAAAAGAGGCGACGAATTTGACGTTTGGCTGGTCAATGATGATTCCGCGCGAGTTAAGTGATGAAGAAGTCACGGCTATGAACGCATTGAACCACATTCTGACTGGAACGATGAGCTCGAGGATTTTTGGCGCAGCTCGTAAAAAAGGCCTGGCGTATGGCATTTTTAGTGATACGTCGATTGGTTTTTACGATTCGGCTTGGGATTTTGGCGGACAAGTAAATGTCGAAACCGCAGAAAAGCTCTTTGATATTATCGTGAGAGAGTTGAAGAAGGTTTTGGCTGGATCTATTTCTGAAGAAGATTTGGAGAGTGTGAAATCGTATTCGTTGGGTCGTTATCAAATGGGCGCTCAAACTGTCGGACAAGTAAGCAATTTCTACATAGGACGATATTTTGCTGATGATTTCGTGAGAGATTATGCCGCCGTTCCAGATTCTATTTTGGCGGTAACTCCTGACCAGTTGATTGAAACGGCTCGTCAATTTTTTGCATCCAACACATGGACGTTGGCGGCAGTTACTTCGGAAGAAAAAGAGCTATTAACAAAGCTGTACGATAAGCTCGACAAGTTGTTCTAGGGTGTAATCGTAAATTGCCCGTGATATAATCAGGTTATGAAAATTGTCATTGCTGGTTTTGGTGTTGAAGGTCAATCTAATTTGCGTTATTTTCGAGAGAAGTTTCCGGAAGCTGATTTTTTAGTGGCGGACGAGCGTGAAAAAGTAGATAATTTGCCGGAAAATGTGGCTTATCAGGCGGAATTTTCGGGACTGGAAGATGCAGATTTAATCGTTAGGTCGCCAAGTCTTCCGCCAAAAAAGATAAAGACTAGCGGTCGAATCTGGTCGGCGACAAATGAGTTTTTCGCCAATTGCCCAGCGACTATAATTGGCGTGACTGGCACAAAAGGCAAGGGAACGACGTGTAGTTTTATCTCGTCGATTTTGCGCGCGACAGGTAAAACCGTTCATTTGGTGGGGAATATTGGCGTGCCAGCTTTGGATATTTTGCCGAAAATTGAGAAAAACGACATCGTTGTTTACGAATTGTCCAGTTTTCAATTGTGGGATTTGCAGAAATCTCCGCACGTTGCCGTGGTGCTGATGATTGAGCCTGATCACTTGAATGTTCACGCTGATTTTAATGACTATTTGGCGGCAAAAGCGAATATTACTAAGTCTCAAACCGCTGACGATTATGTTGTCTATAATTCTCAAAATGAGTTTAGTTCGTCGATTGCAGATGCGAGTTTGGCGCAGAAAAAGGAATATCCATTTGTTCTCTCGGACGATATAACTTCTGCGATTCACTTGCCGGGGAAACATAATATTGACAATGCGTGCGCGGCGATAGCGGCAGTGAAATCGATTTTGCCGAACGTGTCGGATGATGAGATAAAGAGGGGGCTTAGCGAGTTTACGGGGTTACCACATCGGCTGAAGTTTGTTGCTGAAAAATACGGCGTGAAATATTACGATGACAGTATTTCGACAACTCCAGGCAGTGCGATTGCGGCATTAAAAGCTTTTATGGAGCCGAAAATTTTGATTTTGGGCGGTTCGGATAAAGGCGCGGACTATTCTGAACTAGCAAAAGAAATTGCCGGGCAAAACGTGCGACTGATAATTATCAATGGCGCTAACGCGGATGAAATTAGGGAAGTTTTAAGGGAAGAAAAAATTGATTGCGAAATTGTCCAATTGAATATGACAGGAATGAAAGAAGTTGCCAAATTAGCCAAAAATAAAGCGCAATCTGGCGACGTGGTGATTCTTAGCCCGGCCGCTGCCAGCTTTGATATGTTTAAGGGCTATTCTGATCGTGGTGAGCAATTTGTCGCCGCCGTAGAAGAACTTTAATCTTGATAAACTTCTGGTTTTAAGACGCCGATGTATGGTAAGTTGCGATATTGCTGGCGAAAATCCAGACCGTAGCCAACGACAAATTCATTCGGCGTGTCAATACCTACATAGTCGGCTTTTGCATCAACTTCGCGCCGTGCTGGTTTGTCTAATAGCGAGCATATTTTTACCGACGCAGCATTTTTTGCGGCAAATAAATCTCTTAGCGCTTGGGCGGTTCGACCGCTGTCAATTATGTCCTCAACTATCAACACATGCCTATCCGTTACGTCGGTGTCCAAATCTTTGATAATTTTTACAGATCCAGAAGATTTTGTGTCGTCGCCGTAGCTGGAGACTGCCATGAAGTCAATTTCCATATAGCAATCCATCGCTTGTATCAAGTCGATCATAAACGGCGCTGCGCCGCGTAAAATGCCCACGACAACAGGATTTTTATCGTGATAATCCTCGGTCAATTTTTTCCCAAGTTTCTGAACTGCCGTTTTTATTTCTTCGTTTGTAAATAGAATTTTCTCAATATCTTTATCCATCTTTTTATTTTAACAGAGAATTGAGCGCTGAAAAATGGTACAATAAAATATATGCAACCGCTAAAAAAGAAAATTGGTGAATTAGAAAAAGAAATTGAACAGGCTAAAAAAGCGCTGAAGTTTTCTGATTTGGAGCAGAAATTGGCGGAACTGGACGATCAATTAAACCAGCCAGAAATTTGGAATAATCCTGATTACGCCCAAGAATTAACGAAACAGGCCGCCAGCCTTCGTCAGACCGTCGAGCCTTGGCAGACTTTGACGGTGCAGGTTGGTGATATGGTGGAGCTGATGGAGCTTGGCGATGACGATTTGTTGCCAGAATTCCAAGCGCAAGTTGAAGCGATTGAGAAGAGTTTTGAGAGCCATAAAACCGATTTGTTATTCTCTGGCGAATATGACAATCGCTCGGCAATTATGCGTATTTCTGCTGGAGTTGGCGGACTGGACGCTCAGGATTTTGCGGCAATGTTGGAGCGAATGTATTTGCGCTGGGCGGAAAAATCTGGAATGAAGGTTGATATGCTGGAACGCTCAACAAATGACGACGCTGGAATTAAAACGGTCGTTTTGGAGATTTCTGGATCTTTTGCTTATGGAAAACTGCGGTCGGAAAATGGCGTGCATCGTTTGGTGCGATTAAGTCCGTTTAATGCGGACAACTTGCGGCAGACTAGTTTTGCGCTTGTCGAGGTTTTGCCGAAAATTGACGCGCCCGATGAAATATCAATTGACCCGAATGACTTAAGAATTGACGTCTATCGTTCGGGCGGCAAGGGCGGTCAAGGTGTAAATACGACGGATTCGGCGGTTCGGGTGACGCATGAGCTGACGGGAATTACGGTGGCTATTCAGAATGAGCGCTCGCAGATTCAGAATAAAGAAACGGCGTTGAAGATTTTGCGGTCAAAATTGCTAGCGATGAAATTAGAGCAACACGCCGAAACTTTGTCGGATCTTAGGGCTGGCGAATCGGCAAACTGGGGTAGCCAAATTAGAAATTACGTTTTGCATCCATATACGCTAGTTAAAGATACGCGCACAAAGCACGAAAACCGCAATGCTCAAGGTGTTTTGGACGGTGATATTGACGAATTTATCACGGCGTATTTAGAACAAAATGCTAATTCTAAAAATATTTAGCTTATGTTATAATACTAGTAATGATTCTGTTAGATAGGGTAACGAAGAACTACGGAAAAAGTAACAAGCCGGCGCTGAACCGAGCAAGCATTCATGTTGGCGCTGGTGAATTTGTGATTATTGTTGGCACGTCGGGTGCTGGCAAATCGACACTTTTAAAGCTTTTGACTCGCGAAGAAAAGCCAAGCTCTGGAAAAATTGTGGTTGGCGGAATTGATTATGACAATTTGAAGGACAAACATATTCCGCTGTTGCGTCGGAAAATTGGCGTGGTCTTTCAGGATTTTAAGTTACTTCCGAATCGAACGGTGTTTGAAAATGTGGCGTTTGCGCTGGAAATTGCTGGAATGACAAATCGAGAAATTAAGGCAACTGTGCCGAAGGTTATTGAGTTGGTTGGTCTTAAGGGGAAGGAAAAGCATTTTCCTCATCAGCTTTCTGGTGGTGAACGTCAACGTGTAGCGATTGCGCGTGCGGTGGTGCGTCAGCCGAAGATTCTGATTGCAGATGAGCCGACTGGAAACTTGGACCCGAAGCACAGCTGGGATATTGTTCGCTTGCTGGAAAAGATTAACAAGTATGGCACGACGGTTATTTTGACGACTCACAATGTGGAGATTGTTAACAAGTTGAAGCGACGTGTTATTACAATTGATCATGGTAAAATCACCTCTGATCAGGCGAGAGGGAGTTATAAACAGTAATGAAATCAGCTAGTAAATCCAACAAGAACAAAGAAACTATCCGTATACGTCAGCGTCGAAGAGGTTGGTTGACGTTTGTCAGAATGTGCCGATATGGTATCAATAACTTTAGTCGTAATGCCTGGCTAACGATTGCTGCGACCGCGGTGATGAGCGTCACGTTGATTATCGTGTTTATAACATTATCAGCGCGTCAGGTTTTGGTTGACACTGTTTCAAATGTCTCCAAGCGTGCCGATATGTCAATTTACTTAAAGGGTGATACGCCAGAAAAAACGATTAAAACGATTAAATCTCGAATTGAAAAATTAGATAATGTCGATAGTGTTAAGTATATTTCCGCAGAAGAAGCGCGCGAAAAGCAAGCTGAGCAATATAAGGACAATCCAGACACGCTCGAGGCGATTCGTGAGTCTAGTAATGAAATGTCGGCGACGCTTCGTGTTTCTGTGAAGGAACTGAATAACCAGCAATCATTAAATAATTTTGTGAAAACTGATGATTTGTATAAAAAATATAAAGATCCTAACAGGGAACCATCATTCTCGGGCGAGCGCCAGCAAGCTATTAAAACAGTTGGTAGTTGGGTGAGATTGGCGAGTATCGGCGGTTCAATCGCTACAGTTGTTTTCGTGGTGATTTCATCGCTTGTGGTCTTTAACACTATTCGTATGGCAATTTTCAACCGCAAGGACGAGATTGAGATGATGAAGTTGATTGGCGCGGAACGCAGCTTCATCAGAGGTCCGTTTATCGTTGAGGCCATAATGTATGGATTTATCGCGGCAATTATCGCAACGGTGGTTGGGTATGGGCTGTTAATTTTTGCACATGATCCGATGGTAAAATACGGAATTCCTATCGATAATCTTTTGAATCATCTAAAAATGTACGGCGTGCTGGTTTTCTTGAGTATGATTCTGGTCGGCGCGGCAATTGGCGTGGCATCTTCTTGGGTAGCAACTCGCAAATATCTTAAGCTGTAAAAGTCCTTGACATGCTGATTATGCTTATGCTAACATAGACGTATGAAACTACGGTCCACCACACCAGTTTCGGCATCATTAGTCAGCAGAGCGTCTCTGGTGGCGATGTCTGCATTGCTCGCTGGATCGGGCATTTTTGGCTTGGCATCACACGTATTAGCTCGCGACTATAACGCCGAAATTCAGGCAAAACAACAAGAAGCAGACAACTATAATTCTGAGGCTTCGCGCTTGGGTGAGATGGCTGATAGTTTACAGGCGGAACTTGATAAGATAAACGGACAAATATCAGCTATTCAGACACAGATTTCTGATAGCCAAAAGAAGATTAATAGTCTTAATGATCAGATAAAAAAGAACGAAGAGCTAATTAAGCACAATCGTAAAGCAATGGGGCGAATTTTGGCGGATTTGTATGTTGATGATCAGATTTCGCCACTGGAGATGCTTGCTAGCTCAAAAAATATTAGCGATTACATTGACAAGCAGGAACAGCGTAATTCTTTGAAAACTTCATTGAATGATAAGATCAAAGAAATTAAATCTTTGCAAAAAAAGCTGGAAGAAAATAAGAAATCTGTCGAGAATACACTTCGCGACCAAGAATTGCAGCGTAATGCGATGGCAGCTAAGCAATCTGAAAAAGCAAAGCTGATTACTGATACGAAAAACGATCAGAATAACTACGCAGCTCTGGCTCAGAAGCGTAATTCTGAGGTAGCGAAGTTGCGAGAAGAACAGGCTGCTGCTAACCGACGAGCTCTTGGTGGCAGTAATGTTTCGATTCCGGGCGGCGTACCTGGCGGCGGTGGCTATCCTGGCGCTTGGGCGAGTGCTCCACTCGACGCTTATGTCGATCCATGGGGGCTATACACGCGTGAATGCGTGAGCTACGTGGCTTGGAAAATTCATAGCACTGGACGATATGTTCCGCATTTTGGTGGCGCAGGCAACGCGAATCAATGGCCGTCAACTGCAGCGCGCTATGGTATTTCTAGCGGCTCAACGCCAAAAGCTGGTGCGGCTGCTGTGATGAATATTGGATATTATGGACACGTTATGTATGTTGAGTCCGTCAATGGCGACGGAACTATTACCGTTAGCGATTATAACTTTGCCTGGGATGGTTTATATAGGCATTACACACGCTCAGCTTCAGGATTGACATACGTTTACTTCTAATCAGCATAGTGATACACAAAAACGCTCGTGTTAAACGGGCGTTTTGTAGTATAATAAGCATATGGTTACGGGAGAAAAAAGACAGCAATTAAGTTGGTTTTTGACGCTTGTTATTGTGGCTATTGTTAGTTTTGTGGCGGGAGCTCGATCTGATGCACTGTTTGCTAACGTAGCGTCGGTATTTGGCGTTAGAACTTCAAATAAGACGATTGACTTATCTAGTGTTCAAAAAACATATCAAGAACTGATTGCTAATTATGACGGAAAATTGGATACTCAAAAGCTAATTTACGGTGCCAATCGTGGATTAGTCGAAGCGGCTGGCGATCCACACACAGTATATATGGATCCTGATGAAACGAAGGAATTTGACAAGTCATTAAGTGGTCAAATTGGTGGTGGAATTGGTGCGGAGATTGGTCTTAGGAATAATAAGCCAACTATCATAAAACCTCTGGAAAACAGTCCAGCTCAGAAGGCGGGAATTAAGGCTGGTGAGGTGATTGTTAAGGTGAATGATGAGGCTTCTTCTGACTGGTCAGTGGAAAAAGTTGTGAGTAAAATTCGCGGAGAAGTTGGTACGTCCGTTAAATTGACGTTATTAAGCGGTGGTCAAACGCATGAGGTGTCGGTAGTGCGTCAGAATATAGTTTCTCCGGCAGTAGAGTCGGAAATTGATGGAGAAATTGGTATTTTGAAAGTTAACCGATTTGGCGATGATACAGTGAGCTTGGCCAGGAAATACGCTTCGGAGTTTGTTGAGAAAGGTGTTAAAAAGGTGATTTTGGACTTACGGAATAATCCTGGCGGAACGGTTGGAGCTGCTCAAGGGCTATTGGGTATTTGGCTAGACAATCAAATAGCTATGACCGAGCGACGGGGTTCTGAAATTGTTAAAACGCTGCGTACAACTGGAACGCCAATTCTGGGCAATATGAAAACGGTGGTGCTTATTAACGGTAACAGTGCCAGTGCTAGCGAAATTACGGCTGGGGCGCTTCGTGAATACGGAAAAGCCACGCTGGTTGGGCAGAAGAGTTACGGTAAGGGAAGTGTGCAGATCGTGCTTGGGCTGCCTGGCGGGTCGCAAATGAAGGTTACGGAAGCTAGATGGTACACACCAAAGGGCAAAAATATAGATAAAACTGGTATAGAACCTGATGTAAAAGTTGATCTTTCGTCGGATGATGTCAATAATAACGTAGATCCGCAGATGGATAAAGCGAAGTTGTTATAAAGCTTGTGTTTTTGGGCTGGACAACATAAAATGGAGATAGTATGAACGGACAAAAAAAGAAGATTTTACTAGTTGAGGATGACATGGCTCTGTCTGCGGTTTATAGGTCGCGGCTGGAGATTGAAGGATTTGACGTCAGAGAGGCTAACAATGGAGAAGACGCTCTGTCTGCTACTGTTGAATATCATCCAGATTTGATTCTTTTGGATGTGATGATGCCAAAGATTAGCGGTTTTGATGTTTTGGATATTCTTCGTAATACGCCAGAAACTGCTAACGTGAGGATTATTATGCTGACGGCGCTTAGTCAGCCAAAGGACAAGGAGCGCGCTGAGAGCTTGGGTGTTGATGATTATTTGGTGAAATCTCAGGTTGTAATTGGTGACGTTGTGGCTCGCGTAAAGCATCATTTGGGTATTCAGTGAATAATCCTGCGATCTCAGAGATGATAACATCTGAGTCAGGTAGAATTAGAGATCTTGAGGCTTCTAGGGCTGAGTCTGTGAATAAATTTAAGAATGATATAAATAGTCTTCTGGAGGGTCTAAAAAGTGAGATTGAAAATGAAGACGAGAAGCGTAGGCCTCTAGTTAAGTTAACTGAGCACGTAGATCAGATGGGTGTGAATAATACGGTTCTGAGTGAGGCAACTAGTGGCTTGTTGGATAAATTAATAAGAATAAGAAGTTATATTACGGAATCACAGAACAGTAGATGGGGAATAGACTACTACAAAAGTAGCATATCTCAGGTGATTGATGAAATTGTTAATGATTTGTCGATAGCTAGTAAGCGCCGTCGGGACATCGTAGGTGATGTTGAGGGAATTAAGCGTGAAGGATATTATCAAAAAAGGTAATTGGTATTAAAATAACTCCGTATTTGCCGGAGCTATTTTAATAAAAAGTTTTTACCGATTAAAGAACAACAACTTGCGTTCGGCGTTCTGATTTGCCAGTAAACTTGGTTTTCTTAACTGACTTAAAGCCAACTACGCCATCTTTTGCAGCGTGGATGGTGAAATTGCGGCTAACGTATGTGCCGTCACCAGCGATCTTTGTGGCACCAGTTTGGCGAACTAGAACTTCTCCAGCGGAAACTTTTTGACCGCCAAATCGCTTAACGCCAAGACGTTGACCAGCATTGTTGTGGATATTCTTACTAGAACCACCAGCTTTAACCTTTGACATTCTTTACTCCTTATAGTTTCTATAAAACAATCTGTTCTAGTTTATCGAAAATAAAGCCAGTTGTCAAGCGGTTTTGGCTATATCTGCGGGTTTTAATGCCAATATTTCTCTGGCAACAACTTGATCTTCGCGGTAATATAAGAGGTTTTTATCGATAATTTGCTGATATCCAAGTTTTTTAAGATTTTTTATCAGAGGTAGGTGGGTGAATTTACCTTCGTGATTTTGCCACGCTGGAACGGCTATACAAAGCATCGTGTCTGGGCGGATTTGCGAATGGATATTTTGTAGAAAATCGCTAATTATGTGATTACAATTTCCGACTACTTCGTGAAGTTTTTCTGGGCTTGGCGGAGCGGAAAACGGCTGACCTAAATATGTTTCGCAAACAACTTGAGAAATTCGCTTCTTCTGCTCGTCTGTTAATTTTACAGAGGTGGCGTCGGCCTGATGTGCTTGCCAGAAAGTGTTTGTCGAAAAAGTTTTTTCCACCCAGTTCATATTTTCAGTCGTGTAAGATATCATCTTATCGCTCAAATCGCTGCCATAAGCATTCACGCCGATAAGCGCAGCTTCTTGTAGTACCGTTCCTGTGCCACAGAACGGATCCCAGAGGTAATCGTTAGGTTTTGCGCCAGATAGGTTAATCATAATTTGTGCAAGCTTGGGCGGAAGCATTCCCACGAAGGCATCGCGCTTTGGTCGTCCGCGGTCGCGCTGAGTATACGAATTGATATTTTGAGCACCACGACTTTCAGCGATTATCAAATCTCCATACACGTTCTTAGCTATGATAATTTCAATTTTCGCCTCAGACCTGCCGAGTTTATTATTGTGAGAGGTCGCAGTGGACAGAGCGGCAGTTTTATTAGGAATTAGACGCAAACTGACACTAGATTTTTTCAGGTTATTTTTTAAGATAATTCCGATTTTTTGGACGTTTCTCGGATCTGTTTTATTGCCATAAAAACTTATTCCAAGCGTTATTTTTTTCTGGCTATGTGAAAGTTTTTTCGTGTATTTTTCAACAATAATTTTTGAGGCTTGAAGCAGGGTGTTGTGATCTGATTTTTGCGACTTTATTTTCGTGATGACTTGTCCGCATTTAATCGTTCCACCGACATTGTCAATTGAAAAATTGTCGCAATTAACCGTGGCGGCTTGGTTGGAGATTTTTTGGACATTTTTAGTACCGTAAACCGCCTCTAATTCAGCGATAGAGATTTCTGATTGACGGCCAAGAATAGCTATAAACATATCGTAATTATAACATTTATCGTGGTATAATGAAGGTTATGTTACCGAAGGTGTTGCAACTGTTAAAATCGCCACGAGCTATTATGAGCGTTTTGACGTTGGTGGTTTTGGCAATAATAATTTTTCTATCTCGGCATGAGCTCGTGAAGGCGTGGAATCTGTTTTTGCACGCGGATTTATGGCTATTATTCTTACTATTACCGTTTCAGATTATCGTGTACTTCGCTGGCGGCGAGATGATTTTTTCGTATCTGAGAGAGAAGAATCTGATTCATCATATTTCCAGGCTGGAGCAGACGAGGATTGCGCTGGAGCTTAATTTGGTCAATCACATTTTTCCGTCGGGCGGAGTTAGTGGAATTTCGTATACGACTTGGCGAATGCACAAGCTCGGCGTGAGTTCGGCGCGTTCGACATTTGCGCAGGTGATTCGTTACGTTACGGGATTTTTGTCGCTTTTGGTTTTGTTGGTGATTGCTGTGCTGGCGCTTGCTATCGATGGCAAGGTTAATCGTTATATCGTTGCCGCTAGTTTCTTGCTGATTATCGTGGTTTTGGCGCTGACGTTTGGTCTGATTTTCGTGTTTTCGTCAAAGCGTCGTATGCAGATGACTGCCGCTAAATTGTCTAAGTTTATCAATGCATTGGTGAAAATTGTGACCTTGGGTAAGAAGCGACGAGTAATGAAGTCGAAGAAAGTCGAAGAGTTTTTTGTTGATATGCAGGACGATTTTCAAGATTTGTCCAATCATCCGAAACTTCTGATAAAACCGATGATTTGGGGAACTGTCTACACTGTTTTTGACGTGGCGATGTTTGCTGTGGCGTTTCTGTCGCTGGGCGTTTTTGTTAATCCGGCGATTTTGATGGTTGGATACGGCGTGGCGGGATTGGCAGCGATTGTCGTGTTTACGCCTGGAGGGGCGGGAGTTTATGAAACTATTATGATTATTTTCTTAAGTATGGCAGGCACTCCGCCGGATTTGGCGATTGCTGGAATAATTTTGACGCGAGCAATTTTACTTACTGGCACGATTATCTTTGGTTATATTTTCTATCAACACGCACTGATTAAATACGGCAAGCCAGATGATTCCCAGGTTTAGCGTTAGCAATTTCATAGCAATTGTCAATCAAACTTTTGACGTGGCTTTTGCTGGAATGGTTGAAGTTGAGGGCGAGGTTTCTAGTTTCAAGTCTTATCCTCCGAAATACGCCTTTTTCGATTTAAAAGATGACGACGGGCTGGTTCGGTGTTTTGTTGGTTTTAGCAATTTACGTACGCCAATTGAAGATGGAATGAAAGTTGTCGTTCGGGCGATGCCAATACTTAGAGATAAAGGCGCTTTTAGTTTGAATGTTCAAGAGATTCGCCCATTAGGCAAGGGAAGTTTGAAGCGAAGTTTTGATCTTTTGAAGCAAAAATTGACAGTTGAGGGTTTGTTTAATTCTGAAAGAAAGCGTCCATTACCGCAATATCCCCAGCGAGTGGCTGTTATTTCCAGTACGAAAGCAGCGGGGTATGCGGACTTTATGAAGATTTCCAGTGAGCGTTGGGGTGGTGTGAAATTCGTAGTCGCCGATGTTAGTGTGCAGGGTGCGAATGCTGCAGATCAAGCTGTGCGAGCGATTTCATATTTTAATCAAATGCCAGAATCTCCAGATGTGATTGTTTTGATTCGTGGCGGTGGCAGTGCGGAAGATTTGGCGAGTTTTAATGATGAGAAACTAGTACGGACGGTGGCGAGTAGTCGCATTCCAACAATGACTGGAATTGGTCATGAAATTGATGAGAGTTTATGCGATTTGGCGGCGGACGTTCGCGCAGCCACGCCGAGCAACGCCGCGCAATTGCTGTTTCCTGATAAGCGAGAAGTGGTTAGGCATTTGCATTACAGGCTAATTGACGCGAAAGATTCAATTTGTAGAGCTATCGAAGAACAATCGCTTAATGCAACAATGTTGCAAAAAGAAGCGCTAAAACAGTGGTCAAGCCGTGTGGATGTGGCTGCAAATGCAACATTGTCGCAACAAAAAGTCATCGCTGAGTATGATCCAGAAATGGCGCTGCGTCGTGGCTATGCAATGATCAAGGGCGATTTACAGATTGGTAATATTGTAGAGATTACAACAAAAGATATAATTATGAAAGCGAGGATTGAGAATAGTGAACAACGATATGACAATTGAGCAAATGATGACTGAATTGAACGAGCGAATCGCGTGGTTTCAAGGCGATGATTTTAATTTGGATGAGGCGAAACAGAGGTTTATTGAGGCGAGAGAATTGTCAAAAAAAATTACTGCCACGCTGGAAGATATGCGACATGATATCGAGGTTCTTAGCGAGGATTTTAATGCTGAGTAGAATCTTTACATCAATTAAAGCATAAGCTATACTCTAATTATGATTACGAGAAATAGAAGTGAGCGCGGCTCAGTTAATGGCTGGATGGTCGGCACAATCGGCTGTCTGATATTGTTTTTGATTGCTGGATCTTTGGCAATTTGGGCGTATATGCAATACTCCCGAGAAAAAAGTAGCGTTGATAGTAAAGTGGCAATTGAAGTCGCTAAGGGAAAGAGCGAACAAGCCGAATCAGACCAGAAGAAATTTTCTGAAGAAGCAAAAAACCCGCGTATTGAATTTGTTGGTCCTGCTGAATACGGTCGAGTATCGTTCATGTATCCAAAAACTTGGAGTGTATATATAGGGAATGACGGCAGTGACAGGGGTGATTACAAAGCTTATCTTCATCCTGTTTCAGTTCCTTCGACAACTAATAAAAATAGTCGGTTTGCATTAAGGCTGGAGATTATCAACAAGAATATGGATACGGTGCTAAATGATTATCAATCACGACTAAAGAAGGGTGAATTGACCTCAAGTAGTACTGAGTTTAACGGAATTTCAGCAACTCGGATTGACGGTACATTTGAGAAAGAATTGCGCGGCTCTGTGGTTTTGATGAAAGTTCGCGATAAAACTATTCGTTTTTCAACCGACGCAGACACGTTCAAGCCAGATTTTCAGACTATATTGAGCACTGTAAAAATCTCTGAATAGAAAAACCCGAGATATATTTGCTATACTAGAATTGTATGGCAGGTAAAGAGTGGAGTGATGCTGATTTTGGGGGATTGCCGAGCGTTTTGGTTGCGGCACATGAGCTAAAAACGCCGCTGGCTTTGATTAGGCAACTGGCGCTACTATTGGACGACGACTTAACCAGTTCTGCCGATAAAACTCAGATCCAGCAACGAATTATTCGGACTTCTGAGCAGGCGTTGCAGCTTACGATCGATTTGGCAAATTCAGCTAATTTAACGCCGTCGTTATTTCCGCTTGAGCCGGTCAATCCGTTGGCTTTATGTCAGCAAGTAGCGATGGAAACAAAGTTCAACGCAATACTTTATGGGCGAAAAGTTAGCTGGCCTAAGAGCAGTCGAAATAGTCAATTAATATTAGCGAACCGAACGCTTTTGGGGCGAATTTTAACGAACTTTTTGAATAACGCGTTGGTGTATACGGAGGACGGATCGGAGATTAAGGTTTCGGTTAAGGCGACAAAAGATGCCGTGAGAATGAGCGTGCGGGATTTTGGACCGATGATGAGCTTGAAGGAATATCGGCTTTTGCTTGATGAAATGGAAACGCGAAAAACCGTGCGAACAAGGCCGGAAAGTAGCGGGCTGGGGATTTACGTGGCGAATCAATTTGCGCGGGCGATGAACGGGCGGATTGGTCTGATTCGTCACCGTGATGGATTGACTTTTTATGTAGAAATGCCAGTTAGCAGGCAGTTGAGTTTGATATGAAAAAACTGTTAATCGTTGAGGATGATAAGAATTGGGCGGATATCCTGGGCAAGTTTGCTGCGGATGTTGGGGTAGAGTACCAAGTGGCAGTTTCTGGAGCTCAGGCAATTGAAATTATTGATGATTGGAGGCCTGATGCGGTGATTTTGGATATGTTGCTGGCGGGAGAAACGGCGATTGCTCTGTTGAATGAGCTGCGATCGTACGCGGATTTGGCGAGTCTGCCGATTGTGGTTTGCACGAATATCGACGCTAAAATGGATGATTTGCGTCCGCTTGGCGTGAAGGCGATTTTGAATAAAACATCGATGCGTCCGAATGAGGCGCGGGCGATTTTTCGCGAGGTTTTAAATGACGGGGCAGAGTGAACGAGTAAAAGCAATTGTTTTGAGGCGAACGAATTACGCCGAAGCTGACCGAGTTTTGCAATTATTAACCCCAAAAGGTCGACGTAGCGTAATCGCAAAAGGCGTGCGACGCGAGCGCAGTAAATTGGCGGGCGGAATCGAATTATTCGCGATTTGCGACGTGGTTATTCGTTCTGGTCGGGGCGATTTGGGGCTATTAACTTCCGCTCGATTATCGGCTTTTTATCGGCATATTTTGGAAGATTACGATCGGATGCAGTTTGCTTATTCGGTAATGAAATTGGTTTCTGCGGCGAGTGAAAATATTGACGAACCAGAATGGTATTATGTGCTGAGTCAAGTTTTGGAGCAATTGAATAATCCTGCAATAAACCAAAAATTGATTGAAACGTGGTTTTATTTGCAATACGCGAGTTTGCTGGGTGATGAATTGAATCTTCGCACAGATGTGACGACAGCACCGTTGCTCTCTGATAAAAAATATATGTATGACAATGCAGAGAAAGGCTTGAGATTGGCGGAGCAGGGCGATTTGGGCGCAGACGCTATCAAATTGTTAAGGTTAATCCAGGCCAAGCCTCTGGCAAACGTGGCGCAAATTGGCGGAATAACTGAGGTTATAAACGATTGTTGGCTGACCGCCAGACAGCACGCCGCGGTGTAAAATTGCTCGTAAAATGGTATAATTTAGGAAATAATGTGAATCGCCATGTTGCCAACATGGAGAAAGGTTTTTTCAATGAGTCAAGCGAAAATGGAAGATATTATTAGCCTGTGTAAGCGTCGAGGTTTTATTTATCAGGGTTCTGATGTTTACGGCGGTTTGTCTGGAACGTGGGATTATGGTCCGCTTGGCGTTCAATTGAAGCGCAACATCATGAATTTGTGGTGGCGAATGTTTGTTGACGAGCGTGATGATATATATGGCGTCGATGCGGCGATTCTGATGAATCCGAAAGTCTGGAAGGCGAGTGGGCATGTCGATACGTTTGTTGATCCATTGTGTGAAGATACGGTTAATCATCGGCGTTATCGTACGGATCATATCCTTAAAGACAATGGGGTTGATGCGGACGGCTTGACGATGGAGCAAATGGATGAAGTGATTGCAGAAAAGGGAATTAAAAGCCCAGACGGAAATCTACTGAGTAAATCTCGCACGTTTAATATGATGTTTAAGACGAGCGTCGGCGCCACTGAAAGTGAAGACAGCGTTGCATATCTTCGTCCAGAAACCGCTCAGGGAATTTTTACCAATTTTAAGAACGTTGTTGATAGTTTTTATCCAGACTTGCCGTTTGGAATTGCTCAGCAGGGCAAAGCGTTTCGCAATGAAATTGCGCCGCGAGATTTTGTTTTCCGTTCTCGGGAGTTTGAGCAAATGGAGATTGAGTATTTTGTCAATCCAGAAAAATGGCAGGAAGCGTTTGATGAATTATTGAAGTCGACGCATGAGTTTTTGGAGGCATTGGGATTAAATCCTGATAATATTCACGAGTTGGACGTTCCGGCGGAAGACAGGGCGCATTACAGTAAGAAAACGATTGACATTGAATACGATTTTCCAATTGGCAAGGAAGAGTTGATGGGAATTGCGTATCGGACTGATTTTGACTTGATGAACATTCAGCGTGTCAGCGGCAAGAGTATGGAGTATACAATCAAGGGGACGAATGAAAAGTTTGTGCCGCATGTGATTGAGCCGAGTTTTGGTGTTGAGCGGGCGCTGATGGCGGTGTTGTCGAGTGCGTATCGTGAGGACGAACAGAACGGCAGTAAACGTGTTTATCTGGCACTTCCAGAACATTTGGCGCCGGTTAAATTTGCCGTTTCGCCGCTACTTAAGAATAAGCCAGAATTGGTGGAGAAGGCGCGTGAAATCTACGCCAACCTATCTAAGAAAAATCCTGGACGTGTTATGTGGGATGACAATGGAAACATCGGTAAGCGCTATCGCCGTCAGGATGAAATTGGTACGCCGCACTGCGTGGTTGTCGATTTTCAGACGCTGGATGATGACACTGTTACTGTTCGTGAGCGAGATACGACGGAACAGAGGCGAGTGAAGGTTGAGGAGTTGTAGATATTGGACGTGAAAAAAGCAAATTGGTTTTGAGGAGATAAAAGATTGACAAAAAGTAGACCTGAGTTTGATAAAATCACATCGTTTGATGAGTTTAATCAATACTATTGGTATCGTGAAGAACTTTCACAGATATGCAGGTCGCTAGCATTAGAACATAGAGGTACAAAACAAGAACTTAATTATATTATTGAGCAGTACTTTAAGGGTAATTTAATTAAAAAATCATCAATAAAAAACGAAACAAAGCAAGTTGAAAATATTACTCTATATATGCCATTACTTGAATGTGGGTTTTCCTTTAATACAAAATTTAGAGAATATTTCTCTGCCGTAACAGGTATTGCACCTTTTAAATTTACTGCTGATATGGCTACTGCTTGGAGAAAAGTAAAAAGTGAAAATGATTTGAGTTTTACGATTCAAGATATGCTGAAAGTTTATTATGGAAAATCGGATTATGCTAAATATGATAATTCGGTTTGTCAATGGAATCAATTTTTAAAGGATTTCTGTGCAGACGAAAATAGTCGCAACTATTCGAATAAGTTAAAAGTAGCTGCTATTCTTTGGAAAGAAGTTAGAGATTCAAGAAATGAAAAAATTTATTCAAAGAATCTTTTGACTGAATATGCAGGAAAAATAAAAGAGTATCACAATTAGGTAATTTAGGTAATTCCTAACTTATTAACACCCAATGAGTAGTTAGTAAATGGATATTGGAAAGAGATATTGGAAAGACAGAGTATACTGTAGGTGAAATGGTATTAGCTATCTAGCGCTCGGGTGTAGTATAATGACTTTCATGACAAAAATCACCAACGGACGTATCATTACACAGAATTTAGATGGAACGGACCATCTGGATTGTCTGTATCGCGTTTCCATAAAAGCTCTGATTTACAACGACGCTGGGCAGATTTTGGTTGTCAAAGAGGATGGACGGCCGCTTTGGGATCTTCCTGGCGGCGGAATGGATTATGGTGAAACTTTTGAGTCGGCTTTGAAGCGGGAATTGTATGAAGAAGTTGGATATAAGGGCAATCTTCGCTATCAGCTTTTTGATGCGTCGGACGAAATTTATATTGAGCGAATTGATGCTAATCAAATTTGTTTTTCCTGTCGTGTGTGGATGGAAAATTTTGATTTTTCAGCGGGCGTTGATGCAGACGAAGTGATGTTTATTGATCCTGAAGAGTTGCGACTCCAAGAGAGCGAGTCGGGTGCGCCGCTTCGATATAACGTGCATTTGAAGTGGCAGAAATTGTGTGGCGCAAATAGTTTGCCGACAGAATAGTATTGACTTTTTCCATAAAATAGTATAGAATATAACGCATGGAAAAAAGTACAGGCGGCGTATCTTTTGGTATTAGATTTATTGACTCTGGTGATGGCTCAGAGAATTATTCCTCTGTTGAAAGTCGGCGCTTGATTGGAATCTATGATGGCGATTGGTCTTTGGAAGAAGATGGGACGGTGAATGCGTCCATGGTGTTTGCCAGAAGAGTGGGTGATATTCGTAGTCATGAGGATTTAATAGAAAAGGTTCGTGGAATTGGTGAGAATATGGCGCGAGTGTCTATTTCAGAGTGTCTGGGAGTTGAAGATGAGGTGAAGGTAAGTGGCTGGCTATTAGCTGATCCTATGTCGCATAGTGGAATTTCTTTCTTGCGCAAAGTAATACCAACCGAGCTTGTTGTTCCTGATTTCATTGAGAATAACCCTGACGACGATCAGAAGCTAGAGATCGTCAGGCTTGCTTTGCGCGTCGGAGCTGTGGCTTTGCATTGTGCAGGATTGTCATTAGAAGAGCTTAAGGAATCGCCTACTGAGAGTTTCTCTCCGGATAAAGTGGATGAGCTTGTTTCTCGTTTCCATGGCAATGTGGATTTTGGTAGCAAGTGGAGAGAGTATAAGAAAATAGCCAAAGATTTAACGTATGATGAAAACTGATAATTACGGCGCCAGGGTTAAAATCGAGAATATTATGGAGGGCGAAGTCGACGAGGATTTGTTATTTGCTTTATTGACTAGATTAGTTGTTAAGGACGAGGTTCTCGATATGGATGTAATGTTGGCTAGTCGCTGTCGTGAGTATTCGGGACATATCATGTTAGCAGAGAAGCGCCTTCCTGGTCGGTCTACGTTCATACAATCGCCATTTCAGTTTCCGTATGGTAAAACTGAGCTGCGAAGCTGGCGGGATGGGCGGGGTGTACATTCTGTTGGAGGGATAAGAGGAGGATTCAGGAAGAATGCTTATTTTTCTTCAGATAATGCGGAATATCTCATAAAGCGAGTGGCTGCCGTGGCTGTTGGGCTTTGCTTGGAAACGCCTTTACGGGAGCTGGATTCTGTCAAGGAATTTTCAGCCGAGGAGCTGGCAGAAGCTTGGCCGAGGCTTAGATACGGAATTTACATTTAATATTGCCATTGCTATAATAACCATATGCATATTATTCTTGGTGGGACGAGTGGGCTTGGTTTGGAAATGGCGAAGCAGCTACGGAAACGTGGCGAGCGTGTGTTGGTGCTGGGAAAGACTCATAATCCGCAAAAACACGGCGAGGGTTTTCCTCTGGATGTTTATTATTCAGATCAAGTGGAGTCGGCGTCGGCGCGAATTGAGCAGATTTTAAACGGCGATGATATTGATCAATTTG
The DNA here is from genome assembly GCF_022828365.1 of Candidatus Nanosynbacter sp. TM7-087. GTDB lineage: Bacteria > Patescibacteriota > Saccharimonadia > Saccharimonadales > Saccharimonadaceae > Nanosynbacter. The sequence continues at coordinate 180,550 of NZ_JAJQJU010000001.1, forward strand.
TGTGGGCGGCTGGATATGGCTGGCGCGGCAATTTTGAAGATCAGCCGAGTGTTCGCAGTATGGCGGAAGTTAATTTTTCGGGCGCGTTGCCGCTGGTCCAATGGGCTTGGCGTAAGATGTCAACGCAGAATCGCAAGTCTGTACTGACAATTATCGGGTCGACAAGTAGCGTTAAAGCGCGCCCGGATGAAGCTGTGTACGTTGCCACGAAGCACGCTCAAGCGGGTTTGGCGCGAAGTTTGGGAATGCAGGCAGATGAGCAAAAACTTCCAGTTAAAGTTGCACTATTTTTGCCTGGTGCTATGAAAACTCCGTTTTGGAATGGGCGCGATCTTCCGGCTGATTATATGTTTTTCAACGATCCAGCAAAAATTGCTACTCATATTATTAACGCGATTGATTGTCAGCAGCAGCCCTTTTTGGAATGGGCGTTGCCAAAAGGTACGTTGGTTTAGAGCTTATTAAGTGCTATAATTCAGGCATGACGGATAGTTCGAATAATGATTATTTTGGGGTAAAAGTTGTAGTTATTGGTGGCGGAACGGGAAGTTTCACGCTGCTTTCTGGATTGAAAAAATATACACACAGCATTACAGCGTTGGTCAATATGGTTGACGATGGCGGCTCAACTGGCGTGTTGCGCGATGAATTGGGCGTGTTGCCGGCGGGCGACGTCAGGCAATGCCTGGTGGCGTTAAGCACTTCGCCGAAAGTTCGCGATTTGTTCAATTACCGGTTCGGCGAGGGCAGTATGAAAGGTCACGCGTTTGGCAATTTATTCATGGCGGCGCTGGAAAAGATGACAGGAAGTTTTGCTGATGCGGTGGAATTGGCTAGCGAAGTTTTGGGCGTCAATGGCCGAGTTTATCCGATTACTCTGGACGATACAACGATGTCGATTAAACTGAAGGACGGCACAGTGGTTGATGGTCAACACGCGGCTGAGTCGCTAAAGATTCCGCGCGGCGAGCGTCCGTGGCTAGAGCTTAAACCGCCAGCTACGATTAACCCGCGAGCCCGTCAAGCGATTTTGGATGCCGATTTGGTGGTGATTGCGCCGGGGCTTTTATATGGTAGTTTGGCGCCAGCGCTGTTGGTTCGAGGCGTTACTCGAGCGCTTGCTGAAACGAAGGCGAAGAAAGTCTATGTCTGCAATTTGGTTACTAAGCCAACGCAAACTGATGGATTTACCGTGGCGGATTTTGCGGATGAAATTGAGCGATTTTCAGGGGTGAATATGGATTATGTGCTTTACAATAACCATCGCCCGCCAGAGGAATTGATAAAGAAATATGCTCACGACGGCGAATATTTGGTCGAGTGGGATAAGGAATTGCTGAAGAAAAAGCATTATTATGCGTCGGGCAAGCGTTTGATTGCTGATGACGTATGGGTCAACACGAACTCCAGTAGCGATCCGTTAGCGGCTCAGCGCAGCTTGATTCGTCACGATGCCGACAGGGTAGCGCGCGAATTGATGCGGATTTATTTTGCGTAGACAGCCACTATCGTCTAGCTATTGCAAAAATTTATAGTTTGTGATATAATTTACAAGCTATATTATGAAAAGTAAAGAATCATTAGACAATATCACCAATCTTCAAAATCAAGGCGAAGTTGACTTTTCTCTTGAAAGGAGAGAATTGGTCATGGGATTGGTGGAGACATTTAGCGGAGATCACTTAACTCCGTCGCGTAAACTGGCTGCAGAGATTATTATCGGGATGCCGGAAGGTTTAAGTGATAGGCGACGCATTGATTATATTACAAGGTCGCTAGATGGCGCCTCTGAAGAGATTAGCAAGGATACTGTTATAGGTATAGTTGAGGATTATAAGGTCTTACAAGAGGCTTTTTCGTCGTACATGGAAGATATTGATGAGGGTTCGCTAGCAGGAAAAGCGCTAAAGCTTAAGGACAATCAAATGATTCCTGACGATTTAGATGTGGACGGTGACGATCAGGGTAAGAGTCCATGGGCTGAAAATCCGTCAATTCCAGCACCGCATCTTGATAACTTGATAAAGATATTCTCAACAAAAGGCGAGGGGGCTGAGGGCGTAGGTCTAGAAACTGCAATGATTGCTGGAGCTATAACCTTATCTAACTTAAAAATCGCCCCTTATCATAGCGCGTTCGCGTATAAATGTGCAGTGTTTGCTGAAAATTTCTTAATTCCGGTGTGTAGTATTATTGGGCTAGATAACTTGGAATCTGAGCTAAAAGATGAAATTGGTGTTATGACGGGTCGTAATATTGGTGATGCTTTATATCGCAAAGATGCCTTGAGTAATGATATCGATTCGATCATGAATGAGGTGGACAGGGTTGTGTCGTTGCATTTTGGTAGCAGGTATTCGACCGATCCTACACGATTTGATTTTGCTATGGGTAACTTTAATGGTGTGTTCTCTGAGTTGCTAGGGGAGTCAGATCTGAAGCCTGCTGTAAATACCAATTCCTCGCATAGCACATTTTTTGGATCTGGTACTGTAAAAACCCCTAATGGGGCAGAATTGGAAGTAAGGGCTCGAGGTAAAGGTCGCGGCTCGTATTGTAAAAAATTACTGCAGACCATAGGTTATTATGATAAACGTTCTCAACCTCTGAAAGATTCGGGAGAATTCCATCCGATCGACTTATATGGTATGACGGTAATTTGTCAAGACAACGAGCAATTAGCTGATGCCTATGCTGATGCTGTGATTAAAGCTGTTAATGGCGGTAAGATTACTCCATATCCAGCTCCAGGACGGAAAAGCGAGTGTTTTGTTATTAAGGGTTCTTCGGATTTCCAGGAGAAGATCCGCCAGAAAATTATCGATAAGATACCAGGCGTTGATATGAAAATGTTCAGTTTTAAGGATAGTGGTAGCGGATTTACTGATGCGAAGATTACGGGATTCTATGAAACTGACGATGGAAGAATTCCGTATGCGCCGTTTGAGATGCAGTTTTCTACGCCAGATGCTCGTCTGGTGGCTCGTACTGGTAAAAAGGCGGCACACTTTTTCTTTAAGCTGCGGAAAATTTACGGCGATTTGGTCAATATGAGTGATGAAACAGCAGAGAAGATAATTGATATTTGGCAGCGTAAGCAAGACTTCTTTACAAACTGTGCTGATGGGGAGAAGGAATCTCATTTAACAAAACAAAGTCGTGATCGCGTTAGTGAATTTTATAAAGTCTATAATAAGATGAACAGTACGTCTCGTAAGATAGCCAGGCGAGCTATAATTAGTGTATAATCATACTAATGACAACTTACTATACTGACGGCTCTGCTTCACCAAATCCTGGTCCGGGGGGTTTTGCGGTTATTCGCGATCTTCAACCGTGGATTTTGGGCTCAGAGGACGGTGAGACGACGAATATTCGCATGGAAGGCAAGGCTTTAATCGCAGCACTGAAAGATGCTGACGGTGCGCCGTGTGTGATTTATTCTGATAGTGAGTTTTGGATTAACGTGGTTACCAAGTGGGCGCCGGGTTGGGAAAAGCGCGGCTGGACGAAAAAAGGCGGCGATATTAAAAATCTGGATATTGTACGAGAATTGTACGAATTATATTCAAATTCGCAGGCGGATCTCCGTTGGGTGCGCGGCCATGAAGGCGATGAAGGGAATGAATTAGCTGATGAATGGGCCAATCGGGCGCGTGAAGGCGAAAGATTGACAAAATAACAGCTAGCGACATCTGATAAAAATTGCTATACTAGAAAAATGGAAGAAGTGAGGGAAACGACTGATATTTTTTTGTGGGCAAATCAAAATGACGCAAAAAAGAATGATTTACAGATAGAGCTGTTCTTATTTAGCAAAAATTACACGCCATATTTTATGCCGATAAAAGGCGATGTTGAGCAGCAACTCAGACCGCTGTTCTTGTTTGATTATATCAATCAGGTCAATTTGGGTGCGGGCACTGGACTGAGTGTTCGCGATTATGAATTGAGTGAATCGGAAGATAATGTTCTGTTGAGGACTGATCTGGAAAAGGTTGGGCGAGCTGAAACGCTGATTCATTTGATTGAGCATGAGCGTCATGACATCGTGGAGTTTTCGGAAACTGAACACGAATTCAAGCGCATGAAGGGGATCGTGGCGCGATTTACCGATCAGAATAATCCTGATGCAGTATTTTATACTGTTAAGCTAATCCAGCAAGGTCAGACACTGAAGAGTGCGTTGGCTTGGGAGTTTTCTGACGGCAAATTTGGTTCGTTTAATGCGGAAATTGGCTTTAAGGTTCCGGATGATAATCAAGTTTTGATTGTCGGTAAAGATATTTTTGCGTTTAATCCTGGAAAGTTTGAGCGCATGTTTGGCTATGAGTATAAAAAGCAGGTGATTGCTGATAAAAAAGTGGCTGAAATTGAGAAGGAATATAAACTGAGTTTTCCGGAGGGAATGGATCTTAATACTCTGGTGAAAGAGCGCAAAAAGACAGTCAATAAATTGCAGAAGTTGGAAATTGGCGCAGTTAAGCAGGAAGATGTTTTGGACTATGCTGATGAGATGCAATTGGAGTTGATGAGCGATGATAACGGCGCGATTATTATCATGGACGGCAATGATTTGGATATGTTCGTAAATCTCATTAACGAGGATTATATCGAGAGTAAAATCACGGGCAAGCGTTACGAAATTAAGTCGAAGAAGCTGCTCGGCGAGCCAGAAGGCGAACCGCCACGGGGCTAAAATGGATCAAGAATTGGCGCTGGCTATTCTGCTGAGTGGTCGGTCGGCGTTGCTGACTGGTGCGGCTGGAACGGGCAAAACTTACCTGTTGAATACTTTTATTGCGCGGGCGCGAAAACGGGGTAAAAAGGTGTCGGTAACGGCGACAACTGGTCTGGCGGCGACGCACCTTGGTGGCAATACAATTCACAGCTGGGGTGGCATTGGTGTGAATGATCATTTGCCGAACAATTTTTTTGAACGATTGTCAAAAACGCGGCGTGATGTGATTTCTAAAACTGACGTGTTGATCATTGACGAGATTTCAATGCTTCACGATTTTCGGCTGGATATGATTGATAAAGTTTTACGAACCGTCAGGGAAAATGATCAGCCATTTGGTGGCATTCAGTTGGTGATGAGTGGCGATTTTTTCCAATTGCCGCCAGTGAATCGCCCAAATGAGCAGGGCGGCGGATTTGTGGTTTATTCTGATGCTTGGCAAGAACTTCAGCCGGCGGTTTTATATTTGGAGCGACAATATCGCCAGAATGATGAGCGGCTTTTGGAGATTTTGACCGCTCTAAGAACTGGCGATGTTAGGCGACGTCACGTCGAGGCGTTGCTGGCGCGCACGGAAATTGAGTCGCCAGATGGTGATATCACAGAACTACACACTGTAAACGTTGATGTCGATGATATCAATATTCAAAAATTGGCGGAATTGCCAGGAGAAGAGCGTTCGTATCAGCAAACGACGACAGGCTCGAAAATTTATGTAGAGAATCTGCAAAGGTCAGTTTTGGCTCCAGAAAATCTGGTAATTAAGCTGGGCGCGTTGGTGATGGCGGTTAAAAATTCGCCGCAAAAATTGTATGCCAATGGAAGCATCGGCACGGTCGTGGATTTTGAGCCGCTGACGGAATATCCGGTTGTTGAGTTTCGAGATGGTCGTCGAGTGACGATGGTACCGGATGTTTGGGAATTGCGAGACGGAGAGCGCAAACGAGCGAGCATTTCTCAAGTTCCGCTGCGTTTGGCGTGGGCTATAACAGTTCATAAAAGTCAGGGAATGACACTGGATGCGGCTAAGATTGATCTGAGAAAGGCGTTTGTTGAAGGTATGGGTTATGTGGCTTTGAGTCGCGTGCGAGATTTGGACAATTTATATCTATACGGAATTAACCGTAGGGCGCTGGAAGTTTCTCCTGACGCGCTAGCAATTGACGAGGTCTTGAGGCAGGCAAGTAGGGAGTCTGTTGAGAGATATTAATAGCGTCGGCTTATACCAACCCAACACTAGGCTTTTCCACAAAAGTGTGGAAAAGTTTTTATTTGATGCAAAAATGGGTAAAAAGTCAAAAAAAGGGCTTGCAAGTGGGTAGGTGTGGGTAGTATAGTGGAGTCAGTGGAACGAAAGTTGATGGAAAATCACCAACAAAAACAAACATCCACTACAAAAAACAACTAATCTACCACGAAGGAAGGACGACGTGCAGACAGATTACTTTGAGCGTAAGTTGGATGACAAGCGACGCTTGACAATTCCGGCTGAGCTCAGGGCAGAATTTGCATCAGGCGTCGTGCTAACTCGCGGGTTTGGTAAATATCTCCACTTGTATCCACAGCAAATCTGGGATCGGGAAGTGGAAAGCGCTCTAACGGGAAGTATTCTGGATGAGCGAGTTGCCGACCTGAACGTTAAATTCCGACGAGGTAAAACCGCATCGGCGCTCGACCAAAAACAAGGACGAGTGACGATTGAGCAGCATTTGCTCGACTACGCTGGAATTGACAGAGAAGTCGTTGCTGTGCGAGCAGGGGAATATTTTCGGCTAATAGCGGCCGAGAATGCGGAATAGTAGATTAGCTAGGCACCTTAACAATTAGAAACCTCTCGAGATCAACTATCTGGGTATTTGAAAATGGCATGTGGCAATTTGCTCCACATTAAAAAAGGCAACGTACCTTCCTCAAACACCTCCCAAAAAAAACTCCACCTCACACATAAGTCTCTTTGGAAAACATGGTTGTTACTGACAATCAACAAATTTCCACTCTAAGACAACAAAAACAAACAAAACACAAATACAAAAAAGCCAGAATTAAATATCCAGTTAGGTGATCTCGAGCATTATTTCTGTATAATGGAATAATGATGAGTATTAAAGAACATCCACCACAGTCGGAAGAACTCCAAGCGAGCGAACCGATTCATGTTCCCGTACTTTTGGAGATAACCCTTAGCAAGCTGCAGCCAGTCGAAGGCGAGTCGTATCTCGACTTGACGGCTGGCTATGGCGGCCATGCCAGGGCATTCTTAAATAGGACGGATAATTACTTGAACTCAGTGTTAGTAGATCGCGACGAAAACGCGATTAAGACATTGGGTGATTTGGCTGAAAAAGGCGTAACTTTAATTCACAAAGATTTTGTGAGCGCAGCGCAAGATTTGGTCAAGCAGGGGCGTAAGTTTGACGTGATTTTGGCTGATTTGGGGGTGTCGTCACCACAGCTTGACAGAGCAGAGAGAGGTTTTTCGTTCAGATTTGACGGTCCGCTAGATATGCGGATGGACAATCGGACGGAAATCACAGCAGCGGATATTGTCAATTCATATTCGGTTGATGATTTGACGCAGCTGATTATTCGTTACGGCGAGGAAAATCCCGGACGAGCAAGGCGAATTGCACAGGCAATTGCAAAAGCTCGACCAATTCAGGAAACAACTGAGCTGGCTGATCTGATTAAGCAAACCGTTGGTCGTGGTAGCATGAAGCATCATCCCGCGACTCGTACCTTTCAGGCGCTACGCATTGAAGTCAATCGAGAACTTAAGCTGATTGAAGAACTATTGCCACTTTTGCCACGCTTACTTAATAAGGGCGGGCGAGTGGGAATAATTAGTTTTCATAGCTTGGAAGACAGATTGATCAAGCGTTACTTTTCGGAGCAAGCAACGGCTGGCTATGAGGCTGAGCTGATTGTTCCAGAGAAAAAACCGGTGTCTGGAACTGAAGATGTTCACAATCCGCGTAGTCGAAGTGCAAAGTTTCGATACGCCGTGAAAAAATAAAACAAAAAGAAGGAGGCTATTATGCCAATCCACATCAAAGTAGAATTCCAGAATACAGACAAGGCAGAGGCTGTTTCAGTACGCCGCGGCTAAACTAAAGCGTATTCCGGAATATACCTTAGAGAAACCAGCCTGTCTTTAACGGGCGGGCTGGTTTGTTATGCTAAACACAAATATAAACATAAAAGATAGAGACAAATGACAAACACCACCACATTTACTTCACGACGTTCACACGGTCAATTGCGCCGAAATCAGAATTCTACACGTTTTCAGTCTCAGGTCAAACTTGGTCCTGTTGCTCATACAGTGCTAGTTGCATTGATGATTACAGTACTGGGCTTGATTTATCTTACTCAGGCAACTAGACTTACAGCTTACGGCTATGAAGCTCAGAGTCTGGATACAAAAATCACCGAACTAAGCGCAAAAAAGTCAGAATTGGAAGTGCAGAATGCGCGTCTGACGGCGTTAGAGAAGGTGAAGAATAGCAATGTCGCTTCAGCTATGACGACAACTGAAACGCATTACGCACAATAGTGATATAATAGGATAAGCAATATGCAACGGCTTATTCGTTCAAGAACTGGTTGGTTGGCCATCGCTTTACTAGTAGTGATGGCGGCTTTTGTGTTGCGATTATTTCAATTGCAGATTTTGCAATATGGCAAATATACGGAATTAGCGCGAGCAAGTCAGCAGCGTCAATTTATCATTCCTGCGGAGCGCGGGAAAATTTATATGATGGACGGGAAAACGCCAGTTCCTGTGGTGCTTAATCAGGCGGTTTATACGGTGATTGCGGATCCGCAGTCGATTGACGATAAAGAGCGGGGTCAGCTTGTTGATAGTCTGAGGGAAATTGCTGGCGGCGAAATGACGGAAAATGTATCTGAACGGCTTAATAATAAAAAGTCGCGCTATGAAGTTTTGGCGAAAAATATTACCAGAACTCAAGCGGAAAAATTGAAAAAGAAAAACTTTGCGGGCGTGCTATATCAGCAAAGTTCTATTCGAAATTATCCTGAGGGCGAACTGGGCGCGCACGTGCTTGGATTTGTGAATGCGGCTGGCGAAGGTCAATATGGCGTCGAAGGCTCTTTGAATAAGCAGCTTAAGGGTCGGGACGGGCTATTGCAATCTGTAACTGACGTTAGAAACATACCTTTGACGGTTGGAAAAAATAATATGCGAATCGAGGCGAAATCTGGTGACAATTTGGCGCTGACGGTGGATAGGAACATCCAAAGCCAGACTGAATTGGCACTGAAAAAGGGAGTTGAAGCGGCTGGCGCCACTGAGGGAAGTGTGATTGTTATGAATCCGAAAAACGGTCAAGTTCTGGCAATGGCGAATTATCCGACTTATAATCCAGCGAATTTTGCCAAGCAGAAAAACGGGTCTGTGTTTGTGGATAGCGCATCCATGGTTCCGTTTGAGCCGGGTTCGATTATAAAATCATTTAGTTTCGCTACGGCAATTGACAAGGGCGTTATTACGCCGTCCAGCACGTATAATAATACCGATTGTATAAAGGTTGCCGACCGCACGATGTGTAATGTCTTGAGGGGTTTGGGTGGCACGATGACGATTCAAGGTGCGTTTAACAATTCGCTCAACGTTGGTACGATTACCGCGATTCGAAAATTAGGAAATGGCTCTCAGATTAATTTGCCGGCTCGCCAGACTTTGTATGAATATTATCATGATAAATTTGGCTTTGGGGCTAAAACTGGAATTGAGCTGGGCGAGGCTTCGGGCTATATTTACCCGCCAGATAGCGCTGAAGGAAATGAGGTTCGCTATTCGGCCATGACTTACGGGCAGAGTATGAACTTGACTATGGTTCAAGTCGCGGCTGGATTTTCGTCGCTAGTTAACGGTGGTCAATATTACAAGCCAACCATTCTCGTTGGTACAATTGACGAATCTGGCAATCTGAAATCGTCGGAAAATAAAGTTGTTCGTCAAACGGTAAGCGGCGGCACGTCATCGCAGATGCGAACGATGTTAACGACGGCGCGCCGATCTTCATTCCTGTCAAAGAGCGACAAGTCTGGTTATGAAATCGGCGGAAAAACTGGTACTTCTGAAGCGGTGGTTAATGGCGCTTACACGCAGAAGGAAACGATTGCTACATATATTGGTTATGGTGGTGGAAAAAATGGCGCCGAATATGTCATAATGGTACGTGTAGCGGCTCCGGGAAAAGGGATTAACCTACAGGGAAATCTTCATGCCGGACCAATTTTTACGGATATATCCAACTGGATGATTGATTATATGAAAATAGCACCAAAGGAATAAATATGGGAATAGCTCTGCAGACAGTAACTAATGAATTAACGCACGTATTTTTGCTGAGCGTCGGCGCGTTTTTGCTAGCGATGTTTTTAACGCCAATTTATACGTTTTTCGCTTATCGATATCGCTTCTGGAAGCGCCAAAGGTCGGAGAGTACTGACGGGAAAAAGCTGAAGATTTTCGCCAAATTCCAAGCGGCAAAATTGCGGCGAAACATCCCGACGATGGCTGGAGTGATTGGCGTAATTTCAATCTTTGTGGTGACGATTTTCTTCAATTTAGACCGAGCGCAGACTTGGCTCCCTCTGGCGGCGTTGGTTGGTGGCGGAATTGTTGGGCTAATTGACGATATCATCAATCTGCGTGGTTTGGGTGGCGGCGCGGCTGGGCTTCGTAGTCCAGTGAAGTTTGCGCTAATTACGTTGATTGGCGTGGTGCTTGGTTGGTTTTTCTTTGCTAAATTGGGCGTGGCGAGTTTTCACGTTCCGTTTGTGGGCGAGGTGAATATTGGTTGGTTAATAGTTCCTTTGTTCGCATTTGCGGTGGTGGCTACTGGTAACGCTGTTAATATTTCTGACGGAATGGACGGACTGGCGGGTGGGCTGCTCAGTATTAGCTTTGGGGCGTTTGGTGTGATTGCCTTATTGCAACAACATGTTATATTGGCGGGATTCTGCTTTACGGTTGTCGGAGTACTCTTGAGCTATTTGTGGTTCAATATTTACCCAGCTCGATTCTTCATGGGCGATGTTGGCAGTTTTGCTTATGGCGCGTGTTTGGGCGTTGTGGCAATGTTAACCGACTCTCTACTTCTGCTTCCTGTGATTGGCTTGCTATTTGTAATTGAGGCGGGATCAAGCTTGACCCAAATCGTCAGCAAGAAGCTGTTTAAGAGAAAGATTTTCTTATCCGCGCCGATTCATCATCACTTGGAGGCGATTGGTTGGCCAGAAACTAAAGTGACGATGCGCTTCTGGGTTATTGGCTGCGTGATGGCATTTATCGGCGTGATGCTGGCGCTCGCTGGAGGTCATATTGCGTAATTCGATCGCCAAAAATCGTCAATCTATCACTCAGCCGGTTCGAAGTCACCGGCCGATGTATCAGATTGTGCTTTATATGGGGCTTTTGTTGCTACTTGGGCTGATTGTTATGTATGCGCTGGGGCCGCAACGCGCCAACGTGATGAATTATGCTTACGGCACGAATTATAGCGATACGTATTTCTTTGGCAAGCAGCTGACGAGTGTGCTTATTGCTGTCGTGGCTTTTTCTGCGTTTTATTTTACACCGTACAAATGGTTTACTGGTGAGAGATCAAAATACATTCTTTACGCTGGATTTGCGCTATGTATTTTATTATTTCTCTCGGGTGCGGTACTCCATTTATCATTTGCACAAGAAACTAACGGCGCGTATCGATGGTTTTATCTGGGAGGATTAGGAAGTTTCCAGCCGGCAGAATTGCTCAAATATGGCGTGCTATTGTTTTTGGCGGGATTTTTAGGGCGTCGCTCGCAACAGGGAAAATTGAACGACATCCAAGAAACTATCATTCCGCTGGGCATTATTTCCGGATTATCGCTGCTGATGATTGTGTTTTTGCAAAAAGACTTGGGAACGGGAATTTCGTTGATAGCGATTATCTTATCAATGATTTTAGTGGCTGGAATTGATTGGAAGATTTTCAAGAAGATTCTGGCGATTGTTGCACTTTGTGGTTTGGTGATGATTTTTACGTCGCCACACCGAATTGAGCGTGTGATGACATTTATTCAGGGCGACAGCCATAAGGGTAATAGTAGTCAAGAAAATAAGAATTATCACATTCAGCAGGCCAGAATTGCAATTGGTTCTGGCGGGCTTCTGGGGCTTGGAATTGGAAAAAGCGTTCAGGCGACAGGATACCTCCCAGAGGCGACTAATGACTCTATTTTTGCCGTCATGGGAGAAACGTTTGGATTTGTTGGCTTAATGGCCATATTGGCGCTGTTTACGGCGCTACTCTTGTCAATTTTGCACGTAGCCGCGAGGCTTCCGAACGTAACGTTGCGGCTAATTGTGGCGGGAATTTTTGGCTGGATAGCGTCGCATGTAATATTGAATATTGCCGCAATGACAGGGTTGGCGCCGCTTACTGGAATCCCATTGCCATTATTAAGTTATGGCGGTACAAGTATGTTATTTATCGCGGCAGCGCTCGGTTTAGTTTTCCAAATTTCCAAATATACGTCACATAAAGCATTAGAGGAGGGTGAAAGTGGCCAAGATCTTAGCGGTCGGCGGCGGCTCAGGCGGACACGTTACGCCAGTGGTAGCCGTATTTAGAGAATTACAGAAAACTGATGATCACGAGCTTCGTTTTTGGTGCGATAAAAAATTTGGTGCCAGCGCACGCGGGATTTTTGCTAAGTTCGACGAAAGCATTCCGGTCGATTTGATTATTGCTGGGAAATTACGCCGATATCACGGAAAAAGCATCTCATTTCATCTACATCCGTCAATTTTATTCCCAAATTTGCGCGACGGTTTTAAGGTGATGGTTGGATTTTTCCAGAGTTTATTTAAGCTTATGAAGTGGCGTCCAGACGTTATTTTCATTAAGGGCGGATATGTTTGTTTGCCGGTTGGTTATGCGGCTCGGTTATTAAGAATTCCGTTGGTTTTGCATGATTCTGACGCACATCCAGGTTTGACGAATCGCTTGCTGAGTCCTTTCGCGAAAGCTATTGGCACGGGCGCGCCGCTTGAATATTACAATTATCCACCAGAAAAAGCTTCATATGTTGGCATTCCAGTTGCGCCAGAATTCCATCCATATTCTGAGGCTGAGAGGAAAGAACTGAAGGAAAAATTAGGCTTTAATGTCAATAAACCGCTAGTTGTTATTACTGGCGGTGGACTCGGAGCTGGGCGAATTAATTCCGCGATTGTAGCAATTAGGGAAAACCTGCTTTCTGAGGCTTCGGTATTTTTGATATCGGGAAATCAGCAATATGAAGAAATTCTCAAGCAAACCGACGAGCGGGAGGGTTGGCGATTGCAGGCGTTTGTTCACAACGGAATGGCGGAAGTTTTGGCGGCGGCGGATATAGTTGTGACCAGGGCAGGGGCGACCACTCTTCTGGAATTAGCGGCGCTACATAAACCAACAATCATCATCCCTAACGGCCATTTGACAGGTGGGCATCAATTGAAAAACGCTAAGGTTTACCAGGACGCATTGGCGGCGTTGATAGTTTCCGAAGACGAATTGGATAAGGACAACCAAATCTTGGCGCGAAAAATAATTGGCGTATTAAAATCTAAGAAAATTCTTAAAGGTCTGGGCGATAACTTCGGTAAATTTGCCAAGCCAAACGCGGCTAAAGATATGGCGAAGATTATTCTTACTACAGTGCGAAGGCAGGGTAGGCGAAAGTGAAATTCCCCTTTTCTAAGAAAAAATCGGACGAGAATCTAAGTCGTCGAGAAATCGCGGCGCGTCGTCGGACTGAGAATTATGAGGATTTGCCTGCCCAATCGTATCGTCGGAACAGGACGCTTAATAGCCGCCAAACATCTTCTCCTTTGGAGACTTCTGAGAGACTTGAGACGCACGAATTGGTGAAGAAACGCCGCCGTGTAATGCGGAAAATGCTTGCGACTGCGGTAAGTCTGCTTATTGTGATATTCCTTTTGTTTCAATTGACAATCAATATTTCAATCCAAACCCCCGACGCAAAGAGTTCCAGTAACGCTAATAAATACGTGGGCGTTCTTAATGAGTATTACAGCGCTCATCCAGCGGAGAGGTTCCGGTTTTTCCTCAATAATAATGACTTCTTAAAGCAGTTATTTTTACAGAAAGCTCCTGAGGTAAAAAACATTCGCGTGGAGGGAGATTTTCTAGCGCGATCAGCCGTTAAGTTGACGTTTAGGCAGCCAGTGGCTCAGTGGTCTTCCGGGGATAAGATTTATTTTGTTGATGATAGCGGTGTTACTTTTGAGCAGAATTATTTTGCTGCGCCTACGGTTGCTGTTCGTGACGAGAGCGGTCTGCCGACTAGAGGCGGTCAAGAAGTTATCAATCGTCAGTTCTTGAGCTTCCTTGGTCAAGCCGTGTCTGAATTTTCGCAACACAAAATGAATGTTTCAGAGGTTATTCTGCCAGCTAATACTGTACGCCAAGTTTGGTTTAAGGTCGAGGGCAGGGAAACCCAGATACGTATGACAGTGGATAGATCTGCTCAAGCTCAGGTTAAACAGGTGATAGCTACTTTGAATTATTTGGATAATAACGGCGCGAAGCCAGGGTATATAGACGTTAGGGTAGATCAGAGGTCGTTCTATAAGTAGGGTGGTCAACTTATCTTCTGGATATAGTAAGTTCTCTTTTTGTTCTATTTCTGTATGGCGTAGAAAATATATATAACAATATAAAAATATGCAAAAGTCAAATAATCGCAAAATGATAAGCTAGGGGAGTAGGGCAATAAAAATATAAAAATGTCAAATAATATAAAATACGTTGTGGAAAACTTAACGAGCTTACGGCGCGCATACTCAGAGTCTATATTGATGTAAAAATATCAATGTAGCACTCCAGTATGTGTAGTGCTGGAATTAAAAATATTTTTTAAGTTCGTATTTTGTTGGTGTATATTTTTATAAAAGACAGTATGTTTTATGAAGGTGTATATAATAGAGAATCCCCTAGCTAAATTACCGGAAAAAAGTTCGTTTTATAAGGTGTTATCGGATATATATAGACATATGTATATTCATCTTTGTACGGCATTTATTATTGCGTAAAAGATACATTGTGCGACATTAAAACTATATCTAAAACACGACTATTCCATCGTCTTTCTTCGCGATAAATTTATCTCATTTTCACCAAATCAACCTGCTTGTCATTTATTGTTTTATAAACCGCCCTATTTGCTGGCTTGGTGCGTTTTATGTTGTATATTGGTTTATCTGCATTGGCTCGGATTTATAATTTATGTTTTATGTTTGTATCACGCAAAATTTATCAATATAAATACTCAGCCGATTTGGCTTTATGCGCGCTTAAAAATTAACTAATAATTAGTTCGTATTTTGTTCTATCGTTCTTTAATTGCTAATTTTGCGAAAGAGCTTGGGTGATTCTGTGTTTAATTATTTCACTGTTCCATTCGCCCGCCTTAAATCGCAGTAGGGGTATATTAGTATTGGTCATGATCGAATTGACGAAATCATCGCGCGTTTTTCGATCGGGCTGATTGTGAGTATTATCATCAAGCTCAATAGCTATGAGAGGCTTCATATCATTGGTGCAAATTAGAAAATCTACAGATTTGCCGTTTATTCTCGCGAAAGCCGCCTTCCAGTTTTGCCCTTTTATCTCATGGTCTAAAAACATACTTAAATGAGCCTGAGGTATAATTACACATCCGTTTATTGCTTCGTGTAGTGTTTTGTAAAACGATAATTCACTTGACGTCATTGCGCAAGATTTTTTAATGTATACATATTCTTTCTTTATTGGGGTTTTAATTGAGCTTGTGGCGCTGTCAGTCCCCTGCCTTGCCTTGATTGCCAGAAAAATAATTGCGGCGGCTACTATAACTATAAATATAAGCGTTGTTTCCATGAGATTAGTTTGATAATAAATGCTTACGATTTTTAGGCTTTATCGTTGCGGTGATATAATAAGAGTGATAATTTTATCGGAGATATTTATGGCTTTTTTAAATTATAATAAAGATGAAAAGTTGGAATTCAATTATAAGAGAGTGTGCGGATTGTGGCTAATTGTAATAGCGGCGATTATTTCAATAGCTACTTTAATAGGAGGAAAGCAAATAATAAATATGCAAGTATTTAGCATTGGATATGTTATTAGTTTTTTCTCAATCAACATGAATAAAAAGGTGTTGAATAGGCTATCTGATGGCTCTTCAAGTGAATTTCAAAAGAAAGTATCTTTATATGCCGTTATTTTATTATTTATCTTAATGGTTCTATTGGGTGGACCATTCTTTGCGACTGAAAATTGGAGATTGATTTGGCTGGGAGCGCTGATGGCAACTGTATTGCATTTCTTTCCGTATTATTTTGTACACGGAAAATCAATGATATATTTAGGTCTTATTTGTTCTATCAATATTTTTGTAGGATATATTTTTGCTGATATTCCATTAGAGGTGATAGCGTATATCGACTCGGCAATTAAGCTTGTATTTGGAATATATTTACTATTTTTTTCAAAGCCGTCAAAAAAGACACCTCATTTTTGAGGTGTCTATACAACGACGACTGCAAATTACAACAATCGCACAGCTATGATACTACTTTTTAAGCGACTGCTCAAGCCGGTAGTTTATCTCACCAGTTACACTACGACCGTTTTCAGCAGCAAGCACCACAAGCCGTTCATATACTTCCTGCTTAATTCTGACATTATAAACTGGCGCAGGTATCTCAACCTTAGACTTGATAATCTTGCCATTCTTTTTTACAATTCGATTTACTATTGGCATAGCATTTCCTTTCTTTTTAGAGGACCCTAGTGCCAAGCGAGGCGTTAAGCTTATATTTTTATTATCTTTTCGGGTTTGCGATTCATTATAATATGGCGTATCCTCTAATTGTTAATGTGCCTCGCCTGAGTACCTCTATTATAGCAAAGTTGCACTCATAATGTAATCATTTTGCATGCATTTTATGTAAAATTTATCCTGAAAATGATAATTTACCATATGGCTTCGCGCCGCACATAAATAAAACCCGCCCCCATTTTCAGAAGGCGGAAGTAGGTCACATGGATGCTCAAACCATGTGGTTGCAGTTTATCACTATTTATTAGATTCCGCAATATGCCTAAATATACAATAAAATAAGGTGCACCGCTTTCCGAGACCGGACCCGGGGCGCATACACCTTATGTTGACATGTTACTACAGCCGCCATTGAAAAATCAATAAATGGTTGTTATTAATATTGTCTTTGGCTATAGTTCCCTAACAATTTAGATATTTATACAGTTCTGGTGGTGTATACATCAGCCAAAATAAAATAAGACAGCCCGCGTTGCTCTAACGTAAGAGGGGCGCCGCTGTCTTACATTGCCATATTACTACAACTGTCATTGAAAAATCAATAATATCGCCTTTCGTTATAGCTCCCTAACAATTTAGATATTGATATAATAATACTCCGCCAGTGCCTTGAAAAATTATTGTTATAGTTCCCTAACAATTTAGATATTGATATAATTCAAAATTACTTCTCTAATCAGGACTCTCGGTTATAGTTCCCTAACAATTTAGATATTGATATAATCGCCTTCGATTGTTACAAGTGCTTCTGCCAGTTATAGTTCCCTAACAATTTAGATATTGATATAATACGGTTTTGCGCAAGTCAAAAGATGCTGGGTTATAGTTCCCTAACAATTTAGATATTGATATAATCCGTATCGCTGAGCGTTCTCGTCCCAGAGTGTTATAGTTCCCTAACAATTTAGATATTGATATAATGATAAACTCTTTGTAGCCGCCCTCTGTGTCGTTATAGTTCCCTAACAATTTAGATATTGATATAATAAATAATCGCGCCAATTTTTGACTGCTTGAGTTATAGTTCCCTAACAATTTAGATATTGATATAATACCAGCAATTTTTACATAAGCTTAGCTTGTGTTATAGTTCCCTAACAATTTAGATATTGATATAATTTATTGAAAAAGGCATATCTCACGAATTGGGTTATAGTTCCCTAACAATTTAGATATTGATATAATCTGATTTTCAAAAGTCAACGACTTTAAATGTTATAGTTCCCTAACAATTTAGATATTGATATAATACTTCCTTAAATCCCCCTCTGTTATGAGGGGGATTTTTGGTTAGAAAAATGCTAATTGCCCAGCCGGAACGGACCTTTCTTGGGCGGTTTTTTCGCCAACAATAACGTGCATGTGTGTAAATTGATGCTCTGTTAAATAAAGCAATCGCACCGAGCCGCTGTCCGGGGCGTGCCTCTTAATTCGCATCATATGTTTTTCTGCAACGTCACGATTTGGACATAGCCGTGTATATATGCTGTATTGGAGCATGTCAAAGCCATCATCCAATAAGAATTTACGGAACTGTGCGGCGGCCTTGCGCTCTGTTTTGGTATTGGTCGGCAAATCAAAAAATACTGCGACCCTCATAAGTTTGTATGACATCCCTTTTACTGGAGGACGGTTTTTGGTAGAAGAAGCTTATCTGCCTCCTTTGTCTCTATACATTCAATAAAGCTCTCAACCGTTCGCTCAACCGAATGCCTCACGGTAAACTTCTTACCGTTCATTATAACATAATAATTTAATATGTCAATAGTGAGTTGTCTGTCGTGTTTGGTGAGGCTGGAATCCGGGTCGCCAGTGTGGTGTGGCGCGACGTTTTCTAAAATGTACATATCAACGATAGCGCGATAAGGTTCGATTAAGTCGTCTGCTAGGTTGAAGCTATTGAGCTCATTGTGATGAAAGATTCCCTGTGAGGCAACTAGCCCGCGGGCAGCAATATGTCTGGCAATGTGACTTCGCACCATAGCGTAGCCATAGTTTAATGCGGCATTGTGCCAGATTGGCTTGCGGCGTGTGGCGTCGCCCAGTATTTGGTCGAAATAGATTCTGGCGGCAATTGACTCGCGATTGCTGGTGTCGCCCGATTTAACATCGTTAGCTAAAGACCGCAAAGTGGAATCATCTAGCCCGCGAGACCGTAAGACGTCTGCTTGATTTGTGATTTTACTGATAATAATTTGTTGCCATAGTTGCTTTTTTAAGGGTTGGCTCATGGACAATTGTTGACGCGAAACTTTGGCTTGGCGCGAATGCTGTGAATATGGCAAAAGCACACTGGCGGGCAAATGCTTTTCGTCGCATATTACAGTGGTTGTTCCTTTTGTAGCTAATGCTGTCAGCAAATTTGTCGTGATAGTTGATCCGTAATTGTCTAAAATTAAGGCATCAATATCTTCAATTGGAAGAGTAGATTCTATCTCCTGTGTAATCACTAGTTGATTATCACGCACGCTAAGTCGTGCAGGATTTTCGATAGCTACGACGCGCCATGCCATTTATAACCACCTGTAGTTATCACCGAGGATGGAGAGGTCGTAACGCTCTATAGCTTGAGCATTTTTGCCATAGGCTTGTACGAAAGTGTCTTGATTTTTTCCTGGTGCATAGTTTGGTAATAGCTGCATAGCTCCATTAGCTATGTTGTACTTTATATAATATCCCTCTCGTATCTCATTTTTAAGATAAAATCTCACATAATCATTCGGATACAATGAACAGACCTTAGTAAATGTTTCATCTACATCAGTAAATCCTTTTGGCGTTGGCAGTATTTTTGTTGGCGCAGGCTTATTTTTTCCAACTTGGTGGGCGTAAACTGGCACGAAGAAGTGTTCAATTTTACCTTTCTTGTCTGGTTTTTGATATACGTCAAGTCGCACCATAGATCCGTTGTTAACAAATGCTTTATTGTCATTGATATAAAATCCGCTTGGTTGTGTCGAATATACTTTGATAGTTGAGACTGGAGACAGCTTATTGCCGTTTTTATCAGTCTTCTTGTCATTTTTATATATGGGTTCAGCGAACGCTTTTTCGGGATTATCATCGTAAGCGTCCAGTCTTTCAAGTAATTTTTTGTATAGCCACTTGTCCGATTCTTTAAGCGTGGAATTTTCGACATCCTTGCGTTTAACTTTTTTGAGCGGCATTCGTACGGTTCTCTGGTCACCGTCTTTAACTTTTGGTGAGCGAATTGTTTCTTTATGTGCCGAACCAGTCGCTTTACGGCGTGGCATACGTGAGACGAAAATTGGTTTTACGCTCAATCGAAACTCCTCGTCGTAGTTATCAAGACCTCGCAACTCATTTTGCAGAGTCTTGATATCGACATTAAGGGTTCGCTTCATAACTTCTTTGCCGAAGCTGTCCCACGGCTGAGGAAAATGCTTAGAAGATAGCACAAGCATTGCATTTTTACGACGCTGAGCTTTATTGAACTCATCTTCATCGATGATTTCTCCAGTGAGTTTATCAGTTTTTTCTTCCATCGTTTTGGCGGCTGCAAGCAGCTCTTTGATTTCGTGGCGTTTGGCGTGCAGGTTCGCTTGCATTATAATCTTCTGGTCAATTGCTGCTACAACTGCCGCATCTTTGGCATGATGCAGAACGTCCTCGCTACGATCTTTAGCCAGACCCCAGCGCTTGCGTAGGTATGCTGTCGTTGTTCCGCTTGGTGCAATTACGCGCTGTTTTTCTTCACCTTCTGCAAAGTCAACGTTTTGGCGTAAATAATTCTGAATAAATCGTGTGATGTATCTAGTATCGTTTAAGGCACGCACATTCCAGCTGTCATTCTTATAATCCTGCAGAAGCAGATTTTGCTTCTTCTTCATTGCATAGCCGTTATATTTGTAATTGATGGCATTTGTGGCCTTGTCATCTGTTTTAATATCGCGTGTCTTATATATCGACTCTACTCTGGCGACGAACTCCTTCCAGCGGTTTTCATCTGCACCAAAATATTCAAATGGAGTTTTATTGCTCTTTTTCTGGTTTTCTTCTGTCAGTACTAGTACTTTATTAGTTATCCCGTCATTATTAGAGCGTGAAAATGGTACGATGTGGTCTATCTGATATGCGTTGTCGTCTTGTAACATCGTGTCGAAATCGATTGGTTTTCTAGAATATGGACAAATACCGTTTTGTTCGCGATAGAGCTTAACCTTAATAATTTGCTGACCATTAAAATCGGCGTTTTTATTCAGTGGTACGCTAAGTTCTTTTAGATGGCTGAGAAGTTGCTTGCCGCCCTTGGTTTTTGGCGATGCTTCATATCCATCAGCGATTATAGATTTAATGTCTTCGTTATATCCTTGATTCTCTTCATTTTCTTTTTTAATTGCGTTGCGTTCTTTGAAATTTTTTGCCAAGTCACGAGCAGTTTCAACTTTAATGAAATATGGCTTACCATACTTATGTTCAATGGCGCGAACGACCTTCAGTGTTTGCGATATGGCACGTTTTACGACAGGATTAGTGATTTGTTCTAGGCTAGCTGATTGTTTCTTGAAGTCATAACCAGCAGCCTCACAGGCTTTATCGTAAGTCATACCATTAAGAATATGCGGTGTGATTTTTTGCAAAGCTTTTATTGACAGATGACAGAATGATCCAAAATTAGTAGCTTTAATTTTGATAATTGCGTTTTTAGCGTCATCAGAAATTGGCAATGCATTTAATTCGGCTTTAATTCCTTCGTCAGATTTTTGTGTAGTGAGAATATAAGCGATTTGATTGATCGTTGATTCGTTGTCAATTTTTGCCCAATCTTCTGGCAGATTTTTCAGTGCTGTTTTAATATCATGGTAGGCTTTTAAGCCGCCGAATGCATTTCCCTCTCCGAATTCATCGCCGTCCTTTTTCTTTCCGTGCGTATATTTTGGAACGTAATCTTCACTAATTCCCGCAATGCTGCGCACTTTTTTATATGTTAGGCTTTTTTGATTTTTGGCGGCTTCGATAACTTTATTTATCTGCTCTGAAGATAATCTTATCTCTAGATTTTCTCGCTTTGCCTGGCGCTTGCTGGCGTCGCGAGGTATGAACACCAGATGTGATAAGTCGCTTGCCAAGCGAAAAATTTCGAAGCTGTAGCTAGCTCTTGGTGCTCGTTTTTCATTTTCTTCAAAAGTACAGTTTCCGACCATTTTTTCAATCAGCTCTTTAGTCATAAATGGGCGCTGGTACATAATTGCTGATGTATTTACGACATTTTTGTCATTGTCCAAGCCGTAAAGCATTTCATTGATCGCTGTATCGGAAACATTTTTTAAGGCATATCTTTTCTGGACCTCAATGATCTTTTCTAATTCGTGCAAAAAATCACCACGAGAAAAACTATTAGTGTAATCGTCACGCTTATTGCGTTTATGTGACGCAAAGTTTTCATCGCGACTCAGAGCTTCGCCGACAGTTTTATATCCGTTCTCGGCGAGGAATTTTTCATTAGTCTTCAAGGCTTTTGATACGCGACCGCCTTCTTTTTCCGACTCTTCCTCGACTTTACGATTCGACTTAAATCCACGTCGTTTGGCGATTTGGTACATGACCTTGAGCAGCTCTTCTGGGGATAATTCCTCGGTGAGCGCTTTTGAACGTAGAGCATATACGTCTAGTTTGTTAAATTCGGATTTGTCACTTAAGACTTCTTCGATTCGATCTCTGGTGAGAATATTTTGGTCAATAAAGAATTGCTTCAAGTTATTCAAGCGTTGACGGCGTCGTTTTAAGCGACGGCGAGCTGACCGTGCGTCGCGGCGAGGTTTGGCAAGCGAATCTCCGTTTTGTGGATCTTCTGGTCGCTCAAAAATGCGCACCCCTAAATCATGGATGCGCTCTTTATCTAAGTCCAATACTGCCCAGCCGATTGAAGATGTCCCGATGTCTAGACCTAGTGAATATTTTTTTGGTGAATATGAATATTTTTGAGTCATGATGGTCCTTTTTGTGAGATAATTTAATGCAATTATACAACCAAAATAGAATATTTGAAAGCGTAAATACTTTACTCATAAAAAGATAATCCGCTCAACGAGTGAACGGATTAGAGCTTTGCTTTAGTATTTCTACTAAATTATTATAGAAACCTAAAACAACTTAGATATTGATACAATCCTTACTTAAGGGACTGTAACTACAGTGTACTCCAATCAATGCTATCGCGCAAGTATTATTTTGGTCATATTCTGCCAACTGAGCGGCACTGGCACGGTTACCGCCGCCGTCGACATTCTGGGCTTCTTGTGCTATATTACGAGTAGAAGCCTCTGTGTTATAACCAGGTTCGATAAATTCCCCTGGCGACACAGGGGCTTTTCTTGTCGTGGTGTGATCATTCTCGTCATTGACATTTTGGACTTCTTGTGCTATATTAGTCACATCAGAGCTCCGACCGGCGGAAACTGGCGCGCCGCCGACATAGCTATCGCTATTGGTGGATGATGGAACAACATTTGCGCCCCCATCCGAAGCTTTCGAAATCTCTTCTCGTTGTTGGGAGAGATTTTTTATTTCTCCTTCTCTTCTTGGTGAAATGTTCTTTAAGCTTATATTCCCATTAAAATCAGCTATTGTAGCCGTATTGTATCTACCAGTCTCGCCTGGGCGGCCTTTTTCTTGGCTTCGCACATTACCTTCATAAAGAGTATTTCGCCCTATTGTCTGTCTTCTAAGAAATTTACAGGCTATTTGATCGTTGGCATTTTGAGGATTGTTTGCTATAGTGGAGTTATTAATATCCCCTTCCTTAAGAGGTTCATCCTCTGAGGGGATGTTTCCAGAAGAATCCCCACTTAAATCCCGGTAATGGGATTCGGGGATTTTTTCTGTATTATTTGGTTATAATGCCCCAACAATCTAAATATCGATATTCCCTAAGAGCTGCGTTCTACCTTTATTCCTGACGCTCCAGAGGTGATATAATTACTATAATATGCATGCGTCCGCGGTCCAATCTATAACCATAAAAGTGAGCAAAGTTGTTGATTCTGCTTTGCTTAATGATGCGGATGAGCTGCAGAAATTGTTAAGAAATGTTACGGAATTGGCGGGCTTGCATTCTTTGGAATCGGTAACGCATCAATTTTCCCCGCAAGGAATTAGCGCTGCCCTGCTTTTGTCGGAGTCGCACATCGCGATTCATACGTGGCCAGAAAGCGGCGTGGCGTATATAGCGATGACAACTTGCAAAATGCTGGATGATGATAAATTGCAACAAATAAAAGAGCTGATTGCACGGTTACTGGGTACAAAAAACATAGTTATGAAAGAAATGGCATTGTAATATGAAACGAACCAAGGCGCGACTTAAAATCAACCAAATATTGACTGGAAAGAAAACTAATTTACGAGTTGTTGGCTGTTTGCTTTTTCGTGAGTGGGATAAGAAAGATAAGCGATTTTACTACTGGGAAGAGTGGGAGATTACAGGGCTGGCTGATTATGATAGCTGGGTGGAATACGACCACAGCGATCAAACCGTTTCTCTGTATGAGCCGATTCGTTTTACTCAGGCAATTGATCCAACGCAATTGAAAAAGGGTCAATCATTCACCGTTTCTGAGCAGGACGGCAAGGATCACGTTGTGGTGGTTGACGAGGTTGGAATTGGTGAAATTATGAATATCAAGGGCAAAAACACGTATCAAGTTTTCCCGAAAGAACTGATGGCGTATGCTACTTTGAGAGATACTGGCGCGCCGAAAAACCGTCAGCTGATAACGATTGAGAAGTATAACAATCGCGAATATGATGCCTACCGTAAGATTCAATTAAGCGACAAAGAACAGAAGGAAATGTTCGGCAGAACCATTAAACCGATTGACTGGACGACGATTATATTTATTGTCATATTTATCGCTATTATTTTGTTTGCATTCATCTTTGACAACAATTCCGACAATAGTAATGGCGGAGGTCACGGCGGATCGCGCAGTGTTTACGGCGGCAGTAGCGGCGGGCTTGGCAAATAAAAGGAGTTATAATGTCACGATCAAGTACGAAAAAACGGGAGCAAATTGCTTTATTTGCGGCGGCAATTTTGGTAGCAATTGGTGGAATTATTTACGAGCTGATTTTAGGCGCAGCTGCGTCATATCTGGTGGGCGATTCGATTTTGAGCTTTAGTCTGGCAACTGGCGTGACGCTGTTCGGTATGGGAATTGGCTCGCTGCTGGTCAATTACATCAAGCTTCATCCAGCGACCAGCTTCGCAACGAACGAAATTATTCTGGGGCTAATTGGCGGAAATTCGGTGATGCTGATGTATTTGGGATTCGTTTTTACCCGCTCGCATTGGCTAATTTTTGCTGTCATAAGTTTGGTAATTGGTATTTGTATCGGGCTGGAAATTCCGCTTTTAATGAAGATGTTTCAGGAGTTCGGGCGCAAGTCTTCGGTGAAATTATTTAGTAAGATTTTGGCGCTTGATTATTTTGGGGCGTTAATTGCGTCGCTATTATTTCCGCTCGTTATGCTTCCGTATCTCGGCTTAATGCGTAGTGCGTATCTGGTGGCGGCACTGAATATTGGCGTTGCGGTTCTGATTCTTAAACAAATGAAGGCTTCGAAAATAGTGATGACAATTAGCGTTATTGCAACAATGTTGCTTTTGGGGTTCTTTATTTATGCGACGGAAATTGAGCATGGAATCGACAAGCGAACATATAAAGATCCTGTGATGTGGCAGCAACAGACGCCATATCAGAAAATTGTCCTGACTAGATATAAAAATGACACCAGGTTGTTTTTAAACCGCAATCTGCAGTTTTCCAGCCTTGACGAAGCGCGTTATCACGAAACACTGTCTACTTCCGCTCTGTCTTCAGTCGCCAATCCGAAGCGCGTGCTGATTATGGGCGGCGGCGATGGTCTTCTGGCTCGGGATGTTTTGAAATATCCCAGCGTTGAGCATATTACGTTGGTTGATATCGATGAGGTGATGACTAATCTGGCGAAGACTAATCATCTTCTCACCGATATAAATCAGCGTTCTCTGCATGATCCGCGCGTTTCCATTATCAATCAAGATGCTTTCCAATTCGCCTTCTCTACCTCAGATAAATATGATGTTGTGTTGATTGATTTGGTGGACCCGTCGAATGAGAAATTAGCCAAGCTGTATTCCGAGCAATTATATCGTCAAATCGGTAATATTTTAACGGAGCGTGGCGTTATGGTGACGCAAGCGACGTCTTCATTTTTCTCCCCACATGCTTTTTATATGGTGGCAAACACCGTCAAATCATCTCATCCAGGGCGATATGTGACGGCATTTTCGGTGAATGTGCCTTCGTTTGGTGAGTGGGGTTTTGTATTGTCTGCACCGCAAGCTGAGGTCGTGGCTAGCCAACCATTGCCGAAAAATCTGCGATATCAAAACCAAAAATTACTCACTTTCCTGACTAAACAAAACGCCGTGTCTGTGCCGTCTGGACCGACTTCTACGTTGGTTTCTCCGCGAATTACCGACGTTTACAATTCTGATATGCGTCAGTGGCGATACGAGTAGTTTTTAGGCGACGGTAGTGCTCTTTTTTCGTCGGCGACGTCGTCTTTTTGGCGTGGCTGAGGCTAGTGGCGTAACTGTACTAATTGCGGTTTCTGTGGGTGCATTATCATTGCTGCGAATTTGCAAAACAACTTCGCCATCGTTTGCTGCGGGTTGCTGCTTTTCCGGCTGGCTATTGACCGCTGGAGCGTTGTTTGCAGGCTGCGGTTGAGGTTTGGCGGGCTGCTTTTTTTGGTTGCGAACAGGTTTTATTGCGGCATCAATTTCTTTCTCGACATCTTCCCTGTTTCGTGAATACATGCGACGCGAATGTTCAATAATGTGCGGCGTGTTGTCGGCTTGGCTTGGCGGAAGTTCCAATGTGCGGGCAGAAAACGCCGGAGTTTTTTCACCACCAATAACCATATTGACAACGAAATTACGGTTGTGCATTTGAAGTAGATCGATTGCTTCAAAGTTCGGCTCGAATTGCTTGGCAAGAATCGGTGCATCGTCAGCAGAAACTCGGAAAGAAATCATGGTGCCGACGTTGCCGAAAACCGCATCGCGAACCGTGTCGCTCATCTGGGAAATGTACTGGTTGGCAACGGTCAAATTAAGGCCATATTTTCGAGCCTCGGATAGAATGGTTGCAAACGAATCGGTGGCGAAGTTCTGGAACTCGTCGACGTAAAGATAGAATGGGCGGCGGTCACGGACGTCAGGAATGTCGCTTCGAGACATGGCAGCAAGCTGGATTTTTGTGACCAAAAACGAACCGAGGATGGCAGCATTATCTTCGCCGATAAGACCCTTGGACAGATTGACGATTAGAATCTTTCCTTCGTCCATAATTTGTCGAATATTGAACGTGGATTTTGGCTGCCCGATAATATTGCGAATGATTGGATTGGCGGTGAAAGCCCCGACTTTATTTAAGACTGGCGCAATCGCCTCGGCGACAAACTTGTCATTCCAACTGGCAAATTCAACATTCCAGAATTGCAAAACCACGGTGTCTTGGCAATAAGTCAGCGTTTCTTTTCGGAATTCCTTATCTGTTAGCATGCGAGTAATGTCAAGCATCGTCGCTTCTGGTCGGTCCAGTAAAGCCAGAATTGTATACCGCAAAATATACTCAAGCCGCGGTCCCCATGAATCGCCGAAAATACGCTTCAAAACGCCGATGATTTCTGATGAGATGTTGGTTTTTTGGTTCGGGTTTGTGACTTCCAGTGGGTTGAATCCCAGAGGATACGCGGTGTCGGCTGGGTTAAAATAGATCACGTCGTTCAATCGGCTGCCGGGGATAAATTTCATGTTGTTGATTGCGAAGTCGCCGTGTGGGTCGATGATGGCATATCCTTGATTATGGAAAATGTCGCTTAAGGCGAAGAGCTCTAATAGTCCACTTTTCCCGGCGCCCGTTTGCCCGATTATGTAAACGTGGCGTGAGCGGTCATAGCGTAACATGCCGAATTGGTGGCTGATGCCGCGGAAGTTGGTGACGCCAAAGGCAGAAATTTGGTCATCGTTGACATCTTCGCCGGTTAAGACTGGCAATTTGGACGGCGGTTCTGCGGTTTTGGAGCTCGCCCAAACTATATTTGGCGTTTCAACATTGGTGTGTGGCAAATGAAAAACTGACGCCAATTCTTCTATGTTTAAGATAAAACCGTCGCCGATGAACGAACGCTTGCGATATTTATCAATAAATTCTTTACCAAATACACCCTTGACGGCGCGGAATCCGTTGAGATTTGTCGAGTTGAACTGCTTAAACGTGCCGACAAGCGCCTGCATGCGAAGTTTGGCGTTTGTCTGACTCTCGCCCATATAAACCAAGCGAATCTTTACTTCATACCCGAGCTTGGTTGCTTTTTTCTCTGCTTCAGAAATGCGAGTTTTATCGCGGTCTGACAACTCAACGGCTGTCGATTGATTTGCTCCCTGCTCTGGTGGTTGCCATAACGCGCCAAGTACACCGATTAGCCACTGCATGCTGCCGCCGAATCCTGGCAAGGAGAACATTCGTCCGTTTTTTATGCTATTGATATATCGATCTGCGGCGTTTTGCCAGTCATCTGGGATTGGTCTGACTAGCACCTGAATCCACAATTCTTCACCGGTGGTTTCCAATTTTGCCAACGTGCCCGTAATGCCCGCCAGCGGGTCGACTTCGAAGTTTTGGAAGGTGCGAATTGGGAGAAATTCGTCTGTGGTTAATGTCAATTCTGTCGAGTAGGCAACTTCATGATCACGCTCGTGTTCAGTGTAATCCTCATCGGCTTGGTGAATTTGAACGGTTGGATATTGAGAATAAATCTGTCCTTCGACAAAACTTTGCAAGGTTTTTGGTACCCAAACGTAAAAGCGAATTTGTCCATTAACTGAGGCGATTTCAAAGCTGATGTGCTCTTGGTGTCCGCCAGATAATCGCAATTCTTTATTGTCGCGAAGAATTCCGTGCAGTGAAGCGAATAACTGCTCGGCGGCAAGTTCTTGCTTGTCATTGGTGCGTGGGATTTCCAGAACCAAAAGCACGCTCTCAACTGGGGTAAAATCTTCGATCTTCCGATAATTCCGCCACGTCAAAAACATCAGGACTGCCACGATTGGCATCCAAATATACCATTGCAATAACGTACCGATGATCCAAGAAATAATCTGCATTATGTGTAAATTATCTCACCTCTGAAAGAAGTTTGCAACTTAGCTTAAGCGGCTTCTTCAAAAACGTATGTGGCTTTAGCGACGCGTTTGAATTGTGGCTTTGACTGAAGGTTTAATAGAATAGTAGTTTCCTTGACTTGTCGTTTGTCGAGGACTTGACGAACGATTTCATCACGGTGAAGCGGAGTTTCGGAATTCTTCAAAATATCGGTAATGATATCCGCTACAGTTCCGCGGCTGTAGCCCCAGCTGGCAAGCGCGTAAATGCCGCGACCGATTAGAACAAAGCGCTTGTCTTTAATAAGTTCATTGTGAATTGCCTGCGTCGTGACGCTTCGGCGGTTAAATTCGCTGTCCCGAATTCCCTTGGCGATATCGGAAAAATGCATCGGCGAGCCGTTGGTGTCCAAAACAACGTAGATTTTATCGCGGATGTTCTTTGGGTTAACGGCCGGCCATTTGGCTAGTCCCCACTGATCGTTTAAGCTGGCCAATTTTTTACTAACGGTAGCCAAGGCCGCAATGTTTGAAGGATGTTCATAGTCTAATTTTTTGTGCAATTCTTCCGCAGTAACGGGCTCGCCGTGCTTTTTGATGGTTTTTACAACTTCTTCGACTCGTGCTCTAATTTGCTTTTCGTTGCCGAGGGTGTCAATTGCTGCCGCTTGGTAATAATCGTCATTCTCTGTAACAATCGTGATATTTTCTGCTAGCTCAGAAATAAACGCCACGCGAGCGCGGTCAATTGCAGTAGCTTCTTTACCGAGGAAATGCGACGCCAAATCTTGCATACGCGCAACTCGTCCCATCTCAGACAAACTCGAAGTGATTTCTTTTTCCATAGCAATAACCGAAGGAAGTTCTCCCTCGGCGACAGCTGCACGTAGACGCGTTAAGATTGCTTTTTCTAGCTGACGAACGCGCTCGCGAGTAATGCCGAACATATCGCCAATTAACTCTAACGTTTCTTTTCGGTCGTACAAACCAAATCGTCGAGAAATAATTTCCTTTTCGCGCTCTTGCGGAATCTTAGAAATAATAGTATCGACGACAGAATTTAATTTGGCGCTTTGCTCGGTTTTTGCTGTCTCGCTCATGTTGCTAGAAACATCCTCTCTGCCTCACCACAGGTTATATTGATTGAAAATATATTTTTAATTATACAATTGCATTTGACAAAAGTCAATAGGTAAATGCCATAATTGCTGATATAAATTATAGCATTTATTTTACGTTTTTTGCAATAGATTATATGAAGAGTTTTTATTATCCGGAATTATTGGATAGTATGAAAACGCTATTTCTTTTTAGTGGATGTTTTGGTGGCTTTTTTAACTACGCGTTTGCGAGTTGGTTTCGCTGTTGTAGTGCTTAATAGCTCCAGAGCTTTTTCGTGAGTAATAGTTTTCGGATCTGTGGCTTTAGGGATTTTAACGTTTTTGGCGCCGTTGGTAATATACGGACCGAATCGACCATTGAGAACCTTAATTCCATCTGGAAATTCGGCAATATTCTTAGCGGCTTCGGCTTCTAATTTGGCGGCGTAAAGTTCACGCGCCTTTTCTAAAGTAATGCTGTGAGGATCTTCTGGCTTAATGGAAACGAACAATTTGCCGACTTGAATATACGGACCGAATCGTCCAATATTCGCCTTAATATCTTGCCCGTCCTCTGTTTGTCCGACGATGCGTGGCAACTTGAACATTTCCAATGCTTGCTCTAAGGTTACCGTTTCAATCTTCGCACCTTTTGGAAGCGGCGCAAAACGCGGCTTATCTTCATCTTCAGTTTCGCCAAGCTGTAACATTGGACCAAACCGCCCAAATCGCGCAATAATCGGCTTATTCGTCTTCGGGTCAATTCCCACTTCGCGATTAGCGCCGACTTTACTTCGGTCGATCCCGCCAGATTGCTCGATTAATTTATGGAAAGGCGTGTAAAATCCGTGCAACATTGCGCTTTTTTCCAGATTGGCACCGGCAATTTTGTCAAATTCCGTTTCGACGTTGGCGGTGAAATCGTAATCAACAATTTGCGTAAAATGGTCCGTCAGGAAATCGGCAATCAGTTCGCCGCTTGGCGTTGGAATAAGCTTGCCGCGTGTCGAGCCAGTTTTTTCCTGGACAATACTTCGACTGACTTCCTCGCCGTTATAGTTCAGGACAATCACATCTCGCGGCTGACCTTCGCTGTCACCCTTTTCAACGTAGCCGCGAGTCTGCACGGTGTCAATAATTGTGGCATATGTGGATGGACGTCCGATTCCAAGCTCCTCCAGTTTCTTGACTAGCGAACCTTCGGTGTAGCGAGCTGGTGGTCTGGTGAATGTTTGACGAGCCGTAATGTCGTGAGAATTGACTTCATCTCCAGACTGTAACTTCGGTAGAAGCTCATCTTTATTGCCGCCGTAAACGCGCAAAAATCCGTCAAACGTAATGACTTCACCCTTTGCTTCAAATTGAGCTGGCTTTTTACTTTTGGGCAATTCATCGCCTTTGATGTCAATTGTAATAGTTGTCTTTTCTAGCTTCGCTGGTGACATTTGCGACGCTAAAGTTCGGCGTCGAATCAGGTCATATAATTTCTGGTCATAGCTATTATTAGACGCGGTTTCCAGAGTGATATCCGTCGGGCGAATGGCTTCGTGGGCTTCTTGGGCGGATGCGGATTTGGTCTTAAACTTGCGAACCGTTGAGTAATCTGGACCGTAAAGACGCTTGATGAAATCGGTAGCCGCCGCGATGGCTTGACCGCTCAAATTCACTGAATCGGTACGCATATAGGTGATCTTTCCGTCTTGGTATAATTTTTGCGCCGAAGCCATGGTTGCTTTGGAGCTGAAGCCAAGTTTAGAGTTGGCTTCCTGCTGTAAGGTTGACGTGGTAAATGGTGCCGCTGGATTTCTGGTCCCAGGAGTTTTTGAGATATCGCTAACAATAAATTCGGCGGGTTTCAGACTATTTAAGAACTCGTTCGCCGCTTCTTCTGTATCGAATTTTTGATTAAGTTCGGCCTTGAATTCTTGATTGTCGTGAATAAAAACGGCAGTAACTTTGAACTGAGAATTGCCCTCAAACTTCATAATTTCTCGTTCGCGCTCGACCAGTAATCGCACTGCTGGACTCTGAACGCGACCAGCCGACTTGCCGCCCGGAACTTTCTGCCAGACGACTGGGCTGAGCTCAAAACCAACCAGTCGGTCAAGAATCTGCCTGGCTTGTTGCGCCTGAACCAAATTCATATCCACGGTTCGCGGATTCTTAATTGCATTGGTTATGGCATCTTTGGTAATCTCATGAAAAACAATTCGCTTGGTTGTTTCGATTGGAAGATCCAGTACCTTACACAAATGCCAAGCAATGGCCTCTCCTTCGCGGTCTTCATCGGTTGCGAGCCAGACGTTCTCCTTGCCGACTGCCTTGACATTTCTCTTTAGTTCGGTGATAACTTTCTTTTTTTCAGGATCAACTTCATAGATTGCGAAAAAATCGTTAGCCACGTCAATCGGAGGTGTTCCGTCTTTGGTTTTTTTAACAATCGAGCGAATGTGCCCCACGCTGGACAAGACGTGAAAATCCTTGCCGAGATATTTCTCGATGGTTTTAGCTTTGGCTGGTGACTCGACGATAACGAGATTTTTCATAACTTTATATTATAACAAATCACTATCTGGCTACAACCGCAAAGTGAATTATTATGAGCGACCACTGAGGCGACGGAGCATCGCCATTGACCCGAGGCTGCGATTAACATCTGCTATTTGGTGCGGCTCTTCTGGATCTTCTTTTTCCGCGTTACCGTTAATTGCTCGCTTTATGTAGGTGTATGTTGCGTGCGTAGCGAACGGAAGTGAAGCGGCGAATGCTCCAGCTCCTAGTTTGCGTAGAAGCTTGGCGGGCTTTGGATTGTCGGTTCGTTTGTCGGCTAATTCGGCGGCGGCATAAGCGACTAAGGCTGCCGTTTCCATAGCTAGCCCCACTTTCCCCGATTTAGTTGGTCGAGTTTCGGCTTTCTCATCGCTGCGCAAATTAGCAATTCCTGTAGCTGCAGCGTTTATCGAGTTTAGTAGCGCAACAATGCCAAGGACACGCTTTGGAGCCAACCCTTTTTTATTCATTTCATAGAGGATTTTTGCCATAACTATTTTGTCTGTTATGGCATCTAAGGCTGCTCCAAAATTGCTAGTCTGTCCCGTCATGCGTGCTACTTTGCCATCCAGAACGTCAGCTAATCGCCCGACCGCGCATTCCGCCAACCCTTCAGCTGTATCGATTTTCTCAGATCCGTGTATCGCCAAAGCGGCGCCAG
Source organism: Candidatus Nanosynbacter sp. TM7-087 (assembly GCF_022828365.1). Taxonomy (GTDB): domain Bacteria; phylum Patescibacteriota; class Saccharimonadia; order Saccharimonadales; family Saccharimonadaceae; genus Nanosynbacter. Next base: position 213,681 of record NZ_JAJQJU010000001.1, read on the forward strand.
TCACGCTTATCAAATTAGGGATGGTAAAAACGTCTTTGGCGATTTTACGGGCGGTAGGAGATGCTTCTCGGGCTTTTTTCATAGTCAGCATAATAACATCAATTTGTCAAAATAGCAATATTATCGTAACGTCCAGTTGTTCGCCCCGAGAGGCTTAATCACTCCGTTGATTTCTAGCATTGTGAGCGCCGTGGCGAAGTCTGACGCGGATAATCCTGATTTTTGTTGGATTTCGTCGCCGTCGCGCAGCCCTTCTGAGATGAGTTTTATGATGATGCCTTCTTCAATTGTTGCGCTGGCTGCTAATTCTTGACCGTTGTCTTTTTGCAATTTTTCTGGCGCGATAATTGATAAAACATCGTCGGCGTCTGTCACCAGATACGCCCCTTGTTTTAATAAAGTATTACAACCCGCCGACAGTGGGCTGGTTATGTTTCCGGGAACTACAAACAAATCTCTTCCCTGATTCAGTGCGTGCGAGGCGGTGTTTAGTGTGCCGCTTCGCTCGGCGGCTTCGGTGATAATAATTCCGTCAGCTAGCCCACTAACTAAACGATTGCGCTCCAAAAAACTCCAACGATTGACTATTTTATTATCTCCCTTCATCCATTCTGAAACGACCGCACCGCCCCGCTCTATGATGCTCATGGCTAGTTGATAATTAGTCCGCGGCGAAATATCAGGAAGCTCGTTTGGGACGACCGCCACGACCGTTCCGCCAGCTTCAATCGCAGCTTTTTGGGCAATGCAATCCACGCCTAGCGCCAGTCCACTCACAATTACACATCCGGCTTTTGCCAGATCTGTTGCTAATCGCTCGGTCACTTCTTTTCCGTAGGCAGACGGCTTACGGGACCCGACGATTGATACGACTGGCGCCTCTGTTTCCGGCAACTTTCCCATATAACATAAGCTTTTTGGTGGATTGGCAATATGCGCTAATCTCTGGGAGAAAATATGCTCATCTGGTGTAATTCTATTGATTTCCATAAAAAATGTGGTAAAAAGTATTGACACTTTGTCAAATGTTTGCTATAATCAAGGACGATTGGTTAAGTAATCATTAACCAAACGCACCTTATACCCCCTATTCTAACTATATGTTAGGTTGCGCGCAATGGCATTAAGTATTCTTACCCTCCACTTTTTGCGGTTCAACGTTACGCGCATACTAACCCCTTTAACTGCCCTTTTTCAAAGGCGACCTCTGTTAATGTGAGTACAAAATTGTATTGATAGTCATCAGGCGCGGACTTTTGGAGTTTTAGTCGCGACGCTTCACTGATACGGTAGCTCGGGTGGGTTGAAGGGTAAAAAAGCGTCAGGTGATGCCCACCCTTACCTGGCGCTTTTTTGTTGGGAAAAATTATTTATTTTCTATAATATGTCGGCACTTTTCGCAAATACCTTCCAGCTCAAAGTGGTGTTTTGTGACTATGAAATTATGTTTTTTACTAATGAGATCTATGAGTTTTTCGAGTTCTTGCGATTGTATGGGTTCGGCATTTTGGCAATTGATGCAGTATAGATGGTGATGATGCGGTATAAACGGTTCCGCTAACTCGTAATAATTCTTCCAGCCAATAGTTATGGTGTTTATAATATTCAGATTATCGAACATTAGTAGCGTGCGGTAAATGCTGGCACGGTTAATATTTTTGCAGTTTTTCGCAATATCGCCGACCGTAAGAGGCACATCTGAATTTCGCAGGATATCAAATACTTGCTGGCGAGGTTTTGTCAGGCGAAGATTGTGGCGTTCAAATATTTTATTTAGCATAGTACTATCAATAGTTTATAACTTATTGCAACAAGTGTGCAATAGACTTACAGTCCGAGTAATTCATAAGGATATTTGGGTTGATTGATTTTTGTGATATGCGCGTCGGTTATGACGTATTCGGCTTGACTATTAACGATTTTTTGCGACAATTTACCCTTGACGATTAGCCATGTTCCATCTGGGTAGTCTGTCGAAAAGTTTTTCTCGACCAGGATTTTCATAGGCACGCTGTCAACAGCGCAGCAACTTATAACGTATCTGGCAATATTGAAGTAGTTATAGCCGTAGTTTTTTAGTAGGTCGTTTGAAACGAAGCCGGTTATGGTAATATCTTTGCCGTTAAAATAAGCGACCTCCTTGCAAGAATTTATAGCGGTTTTCCAGCGGTTTATTGAGATTGTAGAAGAGTTCTCTTTCGGCTGAGGTATTTCACAGCGACTTTCGGGCTCAATAATCGCAGGACTTTCTTTTTGCGCGAGGCTGCTTGGGGAGAGTGGTTTTGGTGGCAATATATATCCGACTGATAATATAATTATTGCAAAATAAGATATCGGGGCAATTTTTTTCAAGCCAATTCTAGATTTATCTTTTGCGGGTTTATTTTTCAATTGCAACATTATATCAATAAACAAAAGTATAACGCCGATTACACTAATTATGACCGCGAATGCGTGATAGCGCGGATGTACGTAAAATCCGAGTTGATCGCGCCAAGCTAATAGCAAAATATATGCGCAAACGACAATTCCGCCAATTGATCTTGCAAGATTAGCGTACATATAAATTAACCCCCAGCCCGACAATTAGTGACAAGATGAATACAGTTAAGGTAATTGTTGCAATAAATTTCCAGCGAAAAGTTGTTTTTAATAGCGTAATCATTTTAATGTCTATCATCGGTCCGAATAGCAAGAAAGATAAAATTGAGCCTGTTGTGAAATTTCGCACGTAAGCCAGTGCGAAGAATGCGTCGATGTTGGAGCATATCGAGATGATGAAACTTAGTGTGATCATGGATATGACTGATAGGAAAATGTCGCCGCCGACGGCGTTTATGATGAATCGCGGAACGAAGATTTGCGTGGCGGCTGCGATGCTAGCGCCTAAGACTAACATAGTAAATAATTGCCAGAATTCATTACGTGATGAGATGAATAGGTTTGACAATTTTGAACCGTGATTATGGGATTGGCAAAGTTTTTCAAATTCTGGATTGACAATGGAATCTTCCTTAAAAAAGCTGACTATAAAAGCGGTTATCTGTACGATAATTAGCGCAAAAATAATTCGCCACCAAACCATTCGGGCGTCAAAGCTGAAGGCGGTCATGGTTGAAATTATGGTTATCGGGTTTATGATTGGTGCGGCGAAAAGAAAGCTAATAACGTCGGCAGGTTTTAATCCGTTTGTCATTAAGCTGCGTGCAATTGGCACGTTACCACATTCGCATACAGGTAAAATTAGCCCAATCATAGAGAGCGCAATTCGTCGAAGGAAGGTGTTTTTTGGCAACATTTTGAAGACATCTTTTGATGATAAAAAGTATCTGATAAGCGCGGATATGATAATTCCTAAAATTAAGAATGGGACCGCCTCGACAATTACGCTTAGCGTCAGCGTGATGAAATCTTGTAATGACGGAAGTAATTTATTGCACCATTCTGCAAATTCTCCGTTTAATAACATGACGCCGAATCGTGAGCTGAATTGATAAATAGAAATTATAAGGACGCCAAAAAACACCCAACCGATCAATTCGCTGTTGGCTGATAAAAACTTTTTTATGCGACCATCTGGCGATTTTTGTGCCATATATAAAATTATACTCCATGCTTATGCTATACTAAATCAATATGAAACATCTTTTACATTCACATCATCCGTTTCGGATTTTCTGGTTTTCAGTCCTATTAACCTTAGGTTTGGGCAGTTTGATTTTTAGTCATATGGGCGTTAGCGGTCTTTGGCTATTTACTATTTTGGTGGTTTTGGAAGTTACGTTTAGCTTCGACAACGCGGTGATAAATAGCAAGGTTTTGGCGGGAATGAGCCAAGTTTGGCAGAAAGTCTTCCTGACGGCTGGCATATTTGTGGCGGTGTTTGTCGTTCGATTTATATTGCCAATTGCTATTGTGATGATTGCGAGCGGTCATGGATTTATGGATGTTGTCAATCTGGCGCTTCATAAACCTGTTGAGTACGGCAAGATCCTGCACGAGGCGTCGCCGATGATTGATGCGTTTGGCGGTGCGTTTTTGATTATGATTGGGCTTAGCTATTTCATCGATTATAACAAGCGTGTTCACTGGATGCGACATGTTGAGCCGATTTTGGCAAAGGCTGGGCGATTTGAGAATTTTAAGGTGTGCATAATGCTTAGCGTGGCGGCTGTTTTGTATTTTACGGTCGAAGCGCCGCATAAATCTTTGGTGTTGATTTCAGCGGTTCTTGGAATTGTGCTGCATATTGGGCTGGAACTATTTGGGTCATTTTTCCACGAAGATGACGCAAAATCCGTTAAGATTAAAACTGGTTGGGCGGCGTTTGCTAGCTTGTTGTATTTGGAAATTCTTGATGCTAGCTTTAGTTTTGATGGCGTGATTGGTGCGTTTGCTATTACCAACAGCGTACTACTAATCGTGGCTGGACTGGGTGCTGGAGCGATTTGGGTTCGATCACTAACCGTATATTTGTTGCGAACAGGCGCGCTTAGCAAATATAAATATCTGGAAAATGGCGCTCACTGGGCAATTATGGCGCTCGGCGTGATGATGATTGCCAAATTATTCCACTTGGAATTGCCGGAATGGGCGACGGGTGGCTTGGGCTTATTGTTCGTGAGTTTGGCGGTCGGCAGCAGCATATTGGAAGCCCGATCGATCAATCTGCAAGAAGCCGCGGCTACAAAATTACATCAAGCCGAAGAGCAATTGAAGAACGGCGCTTCAAAAATTGTGCCGCGAAAACGACGCTAGAATCTGGTTTAATATTTTATACTGAACGGCTCGATAGTTCCGTTAATAAATTTCTCGACCAAGTTAATTGATTCGGGCAATATCCAGCTTTGGAGAATTTTCTGCTCGTCTGAATTGAACTTGCCTAGGACAAAATCTACGTCACCGACTTGACGTCTGAGCAAATTGTCTGTGCCAATACGAATATGCCAAAAATCTGATCCGACGTGAGAGTGGAGCGACTTTAATCCATTACTGCCCGCGTCTCGTCCGCCTTTGCGGGTTCGAATTTTACCAAAATCCAGCGCCGTGTCGTCGTGAATAATTAGTAAATCGTCCAATGTCAATTTGTAAAAATCTAAGATTGCTCGAGCGGAAATTCCAACCTCGTTGTAAAAAGTAGTTGGCTTAACTAGCAGGATTTTTTCTCCAGAAATGTTTGTTTCTGCAATATCTGCGGAAAATTTTGGCTTATTGCAAAAAACTGCATTATTCTCTAACGCAAATTTATCAATAGCCAAAAACCCAGCATTATGCCTCGTGTTGGTATATTTTTCGCCTGGATTTCCCAATGCTAAGAGGACTTTCATAGACTTAGTATATCACCTTGTGAAAATGACGTATAATAAGCATATGGCAAAACGTGACGATGATTTGGAATTTAGCATTAATGCGCCGTTTGATGATGGGCGAGCGGTTATCGATAAAGTTCCGTTGTATTTGGTGAATGGCTCGTTGGGCGCTGGAAAAACTAGTGTTCTTGAGTTCTTATTGCAACAAAGTGATTATAAGGGTTCTCGGGTGATTGAGAATGAATATGCTAATGAAAACGTTGACGGTTATCGATTGGAAAAGCTGGCGGATATTGTGACGACTTTGGCTGGCGATTGTGTCTGCTGTTCGTCGAAGCACGCATTGACACGAATGTTACTTGACTTTTGTCGCAATTCCCCCACCCCAGTGTTTATCGAAGCTACTGGTGTGGCGCGAACGATGAATTTGGTTGAGAAGTTGATTAATGCACAAATATTCAATAAGTATGAGTTGGCGCAGAGTTTTTATGTTATTGACGCACATGAGATTTTACATGGAATTGAGCCGGCGCATGAAATTGAGTTGCAAGCGGCGGATATGATTTTAGTGACCAAAGAAGATTTGCTAGGTGACGACGAGCGACTGCAATATGAATCCAAGCTGAACTCCCTGCCTTACGGAAAAATACTGAGCGCGCCACGAGGTAAATTTGATATCAATAAAATGACGACGCCGTCGGGACTACTAACGTTTTTCGATACGTACGATGGCGAATTGGCGGTGCCGGATAATCCGACATATGCGGTGCTGGATGTTTCTGGTATGAAAATTGCTGCGGCGACTCTGGAAAAAATTTGGCCGGAACTTTTTGATGCTTATAAACTCAGGCGAATGAAGGGTTGTTTTATTGATGATAATGGTGCGCGGCATCATTTGGAGGCGACGGAAAATCAGATTCAAATAGCTAATTCTGCGGCGGAAGAGCCAGCAAAAATTGTGCTAATTGGTGAACGTGCGGACGAAATTACGCGTGAAGTTTTGTCGGCGCAATTGATGATGTTTGAATAAAAGTTCGCTTTCGTCGTTTCCGACTCATCAGCATAGATACACATCTATGGAGCGAACATGACAAGCAGAGACTTTGACAGAGGTTCGCAGGAGACTACAGCAGCTTGGCAATATCGATCGCCAATACAACAGCAATGAGACTGAGGGCTATGGCATTATACAATGCATGCACCGTCGTAGCTGCCGCCGTAGCTATAATCTGGCTACGGTATTTGCGGTAGCACCACAAATACACCAGCAAAAAGCCGAAGCCAGTCACGGATAGAGCTATCCCTGCTGCGAAACTGTACCAGATATTTGCGATGTGCAGGATTCCAAAACACACGCTGGCGCGCACCCATTCGCGCCAGCTCCACTTCTCGCTTCCAGAGCGGAAAGCTTGCTCTTCCCATAATGCTAAGAGTAATATGATATTATACGCCTCGCATCTGGTAGCTTTGGTTTTGTGAAGGAGCCTCTGTGATGGTGTGTAGTTCGTGAAGCTTCCCATGAGGAAAACTCCTGCCATACCAACAATCCAGGCAGCCCCTGTTGCCCACCCCGCGGGGAGGAACGTCTCAAGACCGCGAGTTAGAAGACCAACTACGGACTGATTCAGTCCAGGGACGAATAGGAGCATCTTTATCGTGGCGATTGTCATGATAATTAGCCCTACTGCAAGAATACTGAACTTTCGTCTGCTGAAGTATCCAGCATTCTCAATCTCAGTGACGAGTCTGGGCCAGACAAATACTGGTTTAGGATCTTGTGGCATACCCTTCTTGAAGAGCCAAGCCATAACCCCTTTTTGGGGGCGATGCACCATTATAAGATCCGGAGGGTACATCTATCATCACCTCTTTCAAAGTTCTACTTGTCAAAGTGCGCTTTCGGACAAGGCATAAATCTCAACTTGTCAACAAAAGCCAATGTTATTTATATCACGCAATAGTGTTTAAGTCAAGAGAGATTGGCGTAAAAATAGGATCAAGCGAGCTTTTCGGCGTTCTTGGCCTGCTTGTAGGCTTTCGTGACTGGCGCCAGGCCGCGGGCGACGCGTTCGCGATTAGCCTTTAACTGCTTTTCGTCGCGGAAAGACATTTTAATCGGAGTTCCCGCAAAATTGAAAGCTTCACGTAAAGTTCGCTCCAGATAACGTTTATAGCTCCAGTGGACAAATTTCAGATTGCTACCGTAAATAACGAACCACGGCGGAGCAACGTCCGTCTGGACAATGTAGCGCAGCTTCGGGTGCGAATTTTTCAGACCAGCTGGCGGATGTGCGGCGATGGCTTTCTGTAAAATGTCGTTTAAGGCGCGAGTTTTACATTCTTGGCGACGACGCTTATAAATATCGACTGCCAGATCGAATAACTTAGTGACATTCTGTCCAGTAACAGAAGAGGTGAATATTAACGGCGCGTACGGCGTGAACTTGAAGTTATAGCTGATTTGTGGTGCGATTTCATCGTGTGTGTAAGCGTCTTTCCCCTCGACAGAGTCCCATTTGCTGACGACCAGAACAAGCCCTTTGCCCGCCTCGTCAATAATTCCAGCTAGGCGCTGATCCAATTGAACGTTAAGCTCATTGACGTCCATAAGAAGCAGACAAACGTCGGCTTCGTTGATGGCTTGCATTGTGCGAAGAACTGAGAACTTCTCAATTCCAGTTTCTTGCTTTCCTTGGCGGCGAATTCCAGCGGTGTCGAGCAGCTCAATCGTCTGTCCGTGATAACGAACTTGAACGCGGTTTACGTCGCGAGTTGTGCCGGCGACGTTGGCGACAATGGCTTGCTGCTTGCCTGCTAAAGTATTGAATAGATTACTCTTTCCGACGTTCGGGCGGCCGATTAGTGCAACGCGAATGATGTCGTCAGGTGCGGTTTCGGTGGCTGGCGGAATAAGTTCGGCGATGCTGTCAAGAAGCTCCGAAATGCCAATGCTGTGCTCGGCGGAAGTTTTTATGATGTTTTTAATGCCGAGTCGTTTGAATTCGTCGATAGAAAGAGAGCCTTTTAAGTCTGCTTTATTGGCGATTAAAATGACTGGCTTGCCGCTTTTTAGGGCTTTTTTGGCCAATTGTCGATCAGCGTCAGAAGGATAAACAGTGGAGTCGACTGTTACGAGGATTACATCAGCGGCGGCGGAGGCGTCAGCGATTTGGTCCTGAATAGTTGCTTCAAATTCGTCTTCGGCGGTTTTAAGTCCAGCTGTGTCGATGAGCCAAAATTGTGAATAGTCATCTGACGGTGTAGAATCTACGTTGCGTCGTTTGTATGAAACTTTACCAACAACGTTGTCGCGAGTTGTTCCAGCTTCTCTGGCGACGATGGCCGTGCGAGAGCGCGTCAAGCGATTAAATAGCGAGCTTTTGCCGACGTTGGCTTGCCCGATGATGGCGACTGTTGGTAATTTAGACATGATTATATATTATAGCAGTTTTCGGGCATTTTGGCTATTGCACTGTTTACGTAAGCCTCGCATGGATGAATTATTTTTAGGAAATCCGTAAAATAGTGCGGGTTATCTTCTATTGTGAACTTCTCAGGCTCGGCTACGACGAGTGTACATTCTCTGCTGTCGCTATTATATTCTCTGGCGTAATCGTGAATGTAGGCTCTTGGAGATTCTTCGTTAATTGGATTTTGGTAAAGTGTTATGTAGCAATTTTCTTCGGGGTTATTTATGCAGTAGTAAGCGTTATTGTCGTCATCTTTGAACGCTACGGATATGGGATATTCAAATTTCGTAGTATGTTTCTCAACCTCTTTAATAAGTTCGATGTAAGCGTAGATCTGGTTTTCTAGGAATTTTGGTAAAATGTCGGACTTATCTTTTTCGTAGAACAGTTTTTCTATGGTATCCGATCTTTCTTCCTTAAGGTTACTTATGACTGCTCTTAATTTTTCTGAGGGCAAAGGTTCAGATTCGCACCCTAACGTTTCCATTCTGTAATTACACTTTCTATCAAATTTAGCATAAAAGCTATATTACAATATTTACCGTAAAATGTAAAGATCCCCGGAGTAAATTATGAATTCGTGAATTTCTCTTCTCGCCATTCGCCTCTATTGAGGTCGCCGAGCGAATAATTGCCGAAGTTTGTTCTGTGGAGTTTTTTAACAGTGTAGCCTAACGCATCGAAAGTTCGCCGAATTTGACGATTCCTTCCCTCACTCATTTCCACTGTCCAGCGATAATCATCGCCTTCGTGTTGTCTTTCTAGCGTCAATTGACTGCGTCCGTCAGGAAGCTGCACGCCAAAATCGTTAATCATTTGGCGATGTAGAGGTTGCAATGGCTGGTCGATTGTAACGAGATATCGCTTAATTTTATAAAATGACGGATGTGTCATGCTGTGAGCAAAATCGCCGTCATTCGTCATGAGAATCAGCCCGGAGCTGTCTTTATCCAGGCGACCAACAGGTTTTAAGTGGTGAAGGTTTTTTGGTAGCAATTTGTAGATTGTCGGAACGCCGCCCTGAGAGGCGCGCGAACAAAGATATCCAGTTGGCTTGTGTAGGATAATGAGCTGTTTGGATTGTAATTCTAGCAATTTGCCGTTATAGGAAATTTTATTTGCGTCAGAAATCTGTTGACCCAATCTGGCGGGCTGACCGTCAATAGTAATCTTCCCTTTTTCTATCAATTCGTCAGCCTTCCGCCTGGAAACGCCCAAACACAGCGCCACGAATTTGTTGAGGCGCCAAGATTCTTGCTTTGTGTCTGAGTTTGTCATTGTTGCGGATTTATCGGTGGGAATTGTGGTGACTGAGTTTCTGACGATTGATGTGGAATGATTTGCTCTTGAGATTGTGCTTGGACGGGAGGCATTGAGTTAACCTGTTCAATAGGATTTGGTGCTGGCTGAGGCGTCGGAATTGGTTGCGGTGCTGGAGTATGCACTGGTTGAGGCTCTGGGGTTGGTTGAGAAATAGTCTGCGTGTTGTCTAATTCTTCTGCCATAAGTTTAGAGATGTCTACCGAATTCTGGGAATCATCAGCTGGTAAAGGTTGAATCACGCGATCACCAAGCCCTGAAGGTCGCGGCGCAGGCGATGAAAATGGCGCCATGGGTTGTGGTAGTGTTGCTGGCTGAGGCGTCGGAATCGGTTGCGGTACTGGAGTCTGCGCTGGTTGAGGTAGTGGTTGCGGTGCTGGAGCAAATGCTTGTTGTGGAGGTTGTTGCATAAGCGGATTTACTGCAGGAGTTGTTGGCGTTGCAACGGGGGCAGCTGGTTGCGGCGACAATGAAGAGATGTCAGGCCTAGTAACTGGCTGCGGCGCTGCTGGAGTTGGCTGAGGAGTTGGAGCGACTGGTTCATATGTGTGAGCTGGCTGTGAAACTGGCACTGGATTTGTGCCGACTCCCGGAAGGTCGCCCAGGGCTTCGTGGACTGCTCTCACGACATCCTCTATTCCTACCTGAGATTTCACCAAGTATTTATCGGCACCAAGTTGCTCACCGCGTTTTCGCTGGTCTTCTGATGATAGTGCGGTCATGATAATCACCTTAACGTCTTTTGTTTCTGTCGTCGAGCGTAAAATGTCCAACATATCAAATCCGGAAATTTTTGGCATCATCACGTCGCTTAAAATTAATCGCGGACGTTCTTTAATTGCCATGGCTAGAGCTTCTTCTCCGTCGCCCGCCGAAACGATATCGTAGCCCTCCGCCAAAAGTCGTACACCGTAAATTTCGCGTAAACTTTTGTCGTCCTCAACCAATAAAATTTTTGTCATATGTTTATACTATACTGAAGTTTTGACAAAAAATCCATAGTTCTTATGGTTATTATTCGCGACCAGGTATGGACAATTGCTGACGCTTTTTGCGCAATTCTTCCTCAATTTCAGCCAGCGTTGGCTCGGAAGAATTTCTGGCTGGCTGTGGAATTTCTGACTGGACTGCTGGAGTCGTTGGTACGGCTGGAGCTGGATTTTCTAGAGTTGCGATTGCGGCTGGATTTGAATCGACAATCTCGCTATTATTTTCAATTGCGACATCCTCCGTCTTCTCTTCTGTGGCAATTCCAATTTTTTCTGAAGCCAAAGAGTTCGGCGTTTTATCTTCGGGCTTTTTGGCTTCCGCAGATTCTAATCGCTGCTTGGCTTCCGAACTACTCATGCGAGGAATTTCCAGATAGAAAGTACTTCCCTCTTTATACTTGCTTTCAACTCGCAAGTTTCCAGACATCGCCTCGGCCAAGCGGCGGCTCAAATATAGCCCCAAGCCAGTTCCGCCAATTTCTCGCGTGTCAGAATTATCCACCCGATAAAATTTCTGGAATAAATGCGGAATATCTTCGGCGGGAATGCCAATGCCGCTATCTTTCACGCTTACAGAAATCTGTTTATCGTCGCCGGTAACATTGACGACAACTTCGCCCGATGGCGTGTACTTGATGGCATTCTCAATTAAATTACTGACGACTTCCCGAAAATGATCAGGGTCAATATTGGCATAAAAAATTGGCTGCAATGACTTCTCTTTACCTTCATCAATTATGTCTGGCATAAAGATGTAATTGAGCTGCTTTTCATCAGCTTTCGTCGCTAAACCATCAAAAATATCCTTCAAAAATTCGTTTACGTTGATGATCTTCGGGTTATTTTTCATTCGTCCGTCTTCAACTTTGCTGATATCAAGAAGATCTTGGAATAATCGTCCCAAATGCTGGGCTGACTCGTGAGCTTTGGTGATGAAATCTCGCGCCTTTTCGTCAATACGTGCGGTGGCTGGGTTTAATGCCAGACCCAAATAGCCCTCAATTGACGCAACCGGCGTGCGCATCTCGTGGCTGGCGGTGGAGATGAACTCGGCTTGCTCGCGTTCCTCGGCTTTTTCTTTGGTGATGTCGCGGAAAACTACAATAACTCCTTCGCCTTCAGTGCCGACTGGAGAGCTGACAATTGAAACTAAAATTCGCTTTTCGGAGCTGGTTAATAGGAATAATTTATCGTTATGAGTTGGTTGGTTTTTTGATAAGGACTGGACTATTGGATTTTCGAGGTCCTCTACGTCTTTTCCGTCTGAAGTAACGAGTTTTAAGACGCTTTTCCAGTTAAGTCCGAGCGCGTCACCTTGGTCCCAGCCGATGATTTGTTGGGCGGATGGATTGATTAATTCTATGTTGCCGTCTTTGGAGATCGCCAGAACGCCGTCGTCGATGGCATTAATCACTACGTCAGATTTGTTCTCAACCGCGGAAAGTCTATTCTTCAAGCTGGATGTATTGTCATCAGTTTTTTGGCGGCGAATCCATAGAACGAGGCTAAAAATTAAAGGCAAAAATCCGAAGAATAGGTAGCCGATGATGAATTGCATGTTTATTCCCTGTTGAACGCTGGTGGCTATAATCTGTAAAATAACCAAAAGTCCCATTATTCCTGAGATTATTGCGCCGAAAAATCCTGCAAAAATTGCCACGATAATCCACATAACCAGAAACGGTGAAACGACTCCGCCGCTGGTAATTATGGTGGTTGTAGCGACGGTGACGGTTAATAAATATACGAAAATTCCGATTCCAGTTTCGTGTTTTCTGGGAAGCCAAAAGCATAAGATTAGCACAATTAAGCTGCCAATTCCTGCTACGCCAGCCGCTAAGTCTGAGACAGATAATCCGATTGGCAATTGATAACCGGTCGGTATAAATCGCGCCCATGCGTATAAAAGAATGATCGTGAAACAGCTCAGTAATGCCACTTCACACAACCGTCTTAACCAAAATCTGGAAATTGCGTGAGGCTTAAAGTAAATCCCGCCCTTTTTCATAGTTTTATTATGGCGAATTTTCGGAAAAATCTCAAGTGATAAATATGACGTAGAGGTTGTATGGATGCGGAAAAGTAGACAAGCCTTCCCTTTCCGTGGTATAATCCATGGAGTTACGGCCCTATCGTCTAGCGGTTAGGACACCAGGTTCTCATCCTGGCAACCCGGGTTCGATTCCCGGTGGGGTCACCAAGAATATTCTGGCGGATTATTTCCGTCTTTTTTATTTATGATTTCTCGCCATTCATCTGCTTAACAACTTCTATCAAATTCCGCGGTGTAATGTCAGCCTTAATTAGATATCCGTCAACACGACTCATGACAGACCTACGCGAAGCTTCGTCCTGCTCAAAATTGGTCATAATCAAAATCTTACTATTCGGAACCAAATCGACATTGTTGTTTCTCAGTGCGTCTAAAATCTGGTCACCACGTTGCTCTGGTAACATCAAATCTAAGATTATCAAGTCAAAGTTCTGGTTGCGCGCAGCCACTAGCCCGTCATTTCCATCAACCACCCACGTCACGTCATATCCCGCTTTTTGCAGACTTCTGACGTACATTTCGCCAATAAATCGGTCATCTTCCACGCATAAAATTGTCTTTATCATAATTCCTCCTAGCCCTTATACATAGCGTGATTTTTTATCCAGCCGCCGCCTTTTCGTATCAATTGATTATTCAGCTGCCCGTCTTCTAACAATTTGTCTTTAACTGTAGCATAAATTGGCAAAGTGAACGAGAAAACCGAGCCTTCGTTTTCGCGGGATCGAGCAATTATCGAGCCGCCGTGAGATTCGACAAAAGCTTTGCAAATATAAAGCCCAATTCCCGTCCCAGCCACGGCTTCGCGTGATCTGTGTGATCGATAGAACTTGTGGAACAAATTGTCCACGACATTCGCCGGCATTCCAATTCCATTATCGGCGACAGACACTTCCACGAAGTCGCCTTTTTGCTCGGCGGAAACGGTTACGGACCCGCCCTCAAAACTGTATTTGATGGCATTGTCAATTAGATTACCAATCACTTCCCCGATACTTCCGTGATCAGCGGCTACTGTCGGCAGATCATCTGGAATATTGACGCTGAGCATTCTGTGTTGAGTCGAGGCGCGAAGTTGCATATCATCGGCGATCGAGGCGTAAATATTAGCGACAGTGTCTTCCAGCAGATAGACCTTCAAGTGGTGTCTATCATATCTGGCAACGTTAAGAATATTATCAATGTAGCTAGATAAGCGGTTGGACGAAACTACCAGCCTATCAAGAAGCTGCCTTTCGTCGCCCTGCAAGCGCCCAGAAAACTCTTCGTTGATAATGTCCAGATAGCCACGAATAACTGTAATCGGTCCGCGAAGCTCGTGGGCAGCGAACGAAATGAAATTAAGGTCCTCTTCTTCGGGTAAATATCCTTTAGACTTGTCGATGAGGAAAATGACAGTTTCGGCAGCAGCACCCTTCTCAAACGATACGATGATGTCAAAAATCCGCGTTTTTTGGATGACGTCAGGGTTGGTGCTAATGCGTTGCCAGCGATGTTCGGCTTTAATTTTCTCATTGGAGATTTCGTGAAGCCAATCGGAAATACTCGGTTCGTTTAGAAAATCAAGCGCCAGAAAATCCTCGCCCTTTGCGTTTCTGGAAATCGGGGCGGCGGAATTGGCGAAGATAATCTTCTGATTGGAATTAAGAATCACGACGCCAGTACTGGCCTGATTCAGGGCTTGAGTGAGCGGGATTTTTGGTTTGTCGTTGTCACTAGTTGGTTTTTGCTCTGGTTGATAATCGCCATAAATTGCCTGAAGCGCCGTCTTAAATCCAGTTTTTTCGTAGCGTTTATCGTTAGGATTTGGCGGAGTGTCGGTGGTCAGTTCGCCAATTTTATGAGAAAGTGCCGCCAGAATTTTATTAAGCGGCGCAGCAATGATTTTAACTATAGAAATTGAAAATAGGATTTGCAAGATAGCGGTAATTAAAATGATAATCCAGAAATTTAGCTGAAATATGGAAATTGCCGTGAAATGGAGTGCTATTCCCAGTCCTAATATGATGCAGGCGCTCGCTGATAATAGGACTAATATGACTTTTCGGTAATAATATTGTTTGTACTCGCGCAAGGTTTTAGATGTCGGATCTATTGCCATGAAACATTTCCCCTTCCTGGCGTGAAGGCTGCAATCCATGTTTGTCCGCGATTTAAGGCGACGTCTTTTCCGGATTCATCTGTCAATTTAAGTGGCGAATTTATGTCCGCTTTTGACCAAGTGGCGGTGGCGACTGTGCCGTTTTGGAAAATGTAAGCTTTGCCGGATCCTGTCGTTTTGACGTCTTCGTAGCCATCGTAATTTTGAGCCCGAGCTTCAACGCCAACTTCCATAGCTACGACAGTATTTGGGGCAATTTGCCCATCTTCCCTATCTGTATGTGGCGCGCCAGCCATGCTCCTGAGGTAAGAATTCGACGCCTTGTCGTAAGCGTATGAGGTGTTGTAGAGTGAGCCGCTGAGGTTTATGCTTACAGATGTGGCGTTTGGCGATTCGACGGGCTTGCCGTCTGCTCGCGCGAAGCTGGTGAATTCGGAATTGTTATAACCTTTTGCGCTGTTCAATTGGTCAAGTTTTTCTCCTGAAGTATAGACATTATGCGGCGCGTAGCGGTCGCGAGATCTCCAATACGATCCGTCGTTAAAGAACTGGTCGATGTCGCGATAATTGCCGTTTCTGACTTGAGATAAAGCGTTGGGACTTCCGCCGACGTGTGCGATTGATGCCTGATACGGCGCCGCCCAGTTCAAATAGTACAATCTTAAGCTTCGCACCGGACCGATTAGTGCAGGTTTCTCTCCCTGGTACAGAGCCAAAAACCTAGTGATTCCGCCCTCTGCCACGGCTTCATAAACCACGCCAGCCTTCTTCAGTCCTGACTGCGGTCTGGCGGCTGGACTATTTTCAATCATCACGCCAGTTACAGGCAGCTTCGCGGCGGCTTCGTTCGCGATTTCCACGCCAGTTAGCGGCGAATAAAACTTCTTCGGCGCGGGCTTTTTAGTTGGCAATTTCAGTTCCACGCTAGCGGTTTGCTCGTATTTTATGGAGTGAATTGCAATTATGAAAACTCCAGCAATAACCATCGCACTCACCACGAGTACGATTGCCAGAATATGTTTTTTTACCCATTCTTTGAACGACTCCCAGCGAGCGTTCTTTTTTTGTCCTGATTTATCTATTTTTTCAACATTCATGCTTATGCTTAGTATAGCATTTTCGGCGCACGAATAAACTATTTTTGTAGATAATTATCGATTCTTTGCAGAGTTTTTTCCTTGCCAATTAGCGCCAGTGTGTCGTTAAGTTGCGGACTAAACAGCGCCCACGTCGTCACAATTCTCACCAGACTAAACAAAATCCCCGGCTTCTGTCCTGTCGTTTCCAGTAATTCATTAAGGCAATTCTGAATTGTTTCTGGCGTCCAATCTGTAATTTTCTCGAATTCTCGGCGAGCAATTGACAATAACTCTCGTCGTTCGTCGTCGGTCAATTTGCGAAGTTGCTTGTTTCCGTCAATCAATTCCGTGTCAATTTCAGGCTCGACGAAGAAATAGCTCGTTAATTTTGGCAAATCTTGCAATGTCTTCAAGCGATCTTGCGCCAATTCCAGAACGCGCTTTTTATATGATTCATCAGCGTTTTTGGCTTCTTCGCCCCAGAATGATTGGCAGCGAGAATAAAGATCGTCCAAACTAAGCGAGCGAATCCATTGACCGTTAAGCCAAATGAGTCGTTGTTCGTCAAATCGCGCGCCAGATTTTTGAACGCGATCAAGTGAGAATTTTTCAATTAACTCAGCTTTGCTAAAAATTTCCTGCTCCGTGCCGTCGTTCCAGCCAAGTTGCGCTAAGAAATTGAGCATCGTTTCTGGCAAAATTCCCTCTGATCGATATTCGGTTACGCTTTTAGCGCCGTCCCGCTTGCCAAGTTTTTTATTTCCCGATGGCGCCATAATGTGTGGCACGTGCGCCAGAATTGGTGGCGTAATTTTAAGAGCTTCGTAAAGCGACAGATATTTAGGCGTACTGGCAATATATTCCGAGCCGCGAATCACGTGCGTGACTTGCATCTCAAAATCGTCAATGATGTGCGCAAAATTGTAAGTTGGCAGACCGTCTGCTTTGATCAGAATGAAATCGTCCAAAGCTTCTGGGCCAGCTGACAATTCGCCCATAACGGCGTCCGTCCAAGAATAACGCTTAATTTCCGGAACTTTGAAGCGCAGCGGCATTCCAAGTTGCCACTCTGGCGGATTTTCTGGACGATGGTCGCGATATAAAAATGCTCGCTTTTCGGCCTTGGCTTTGTCGCGGAAAACTTGCACTTCTTCAGGCGTGTACGGATCGGCGTAAGCTAACCCTTCGCTAATCATTTTCTTCGCCCATTTTATGTAAATATCACGGCGATCTGTTTGGTGATATGGACCAAAATCGCCAGACTCTTCTTTTGGATTGTTAAGGTTTGGTCCCTCGTCCCAATTTAGCCCTAGCCAATTTAAGGTTTCCAAAATCATTTCTTCTGCGCCTTCGACGAACCGAGCTTGGTCTGTGTCTTCGATGCGTAAGATAAAATCTCCCTGATGCGCCCTGGCGACAAGGTATGTGTATAGCGCGGTACGAACGTTGCCTAAGTGAATATAGCCAGTCGGACTTGGCGCAAAACGAGTTCTAATAGTCATGAGTAAATTATAGCACGTTATCTGATGAGTTACAGACTAGTGGCGATTTTTTCAATTTGACTGCTTGAGAGGTTCGCGTCGCCACTGATTTGATATAAAATCCCGCCGTTCACCCAAGCCGCTTCTTTTCCGCCGCTGTAAATTGTCAATCCATCAATCATCGTAGTGTTCGGGTTTTTATGCTTTTCAGAGAAAAATTCTTTCACAGCTGACGAATTCCAGCCGCTTTTTTGCTGAGTTATGGTGTACTCTGAACTTCCGTCGGCGTAGGCGTATTTCATGCTGACTTCACCTGATTTGAATTTGATAGGTCCATTCAGCGCGTAGCCGTCTGGCTTATAGCCTGGATATTTGGCGTCAATTCCTGATTGAACGGCTGCCATTTTTATGGAGATATTTGGCATGCTCAAGTATGTTAAATAGCCACCGAGTAGCATCACCGCAAAACCAACAGAAAACGTATTCAACCAACGCAAGGCGCCGCCCTTTTTCTGGCGTCGACGTGCTTTTTTATTGCTGATAATCTCATTTGACAAAGCTTTCTCAATTGCTTCATTTTTCAATTGATGAGCGGTTTTTGCAGCAATTGGTTTTTCTATTTTTTGTGGAGCGACGGCGACAAGCGGATTGTTATTCATGGCCAGAGGCTGGCGTTCTTTTCGCAATTTAGTGTTAACGCTAAGAGGTCTTTGCTGAGCGCGACGAGTAACGGGGTGAGCTTCGGCTGGGCGGTTAATGGCAATTTTCTGAGGAGCTGGCTTGCTAACAATTGGCGTAGAAAACTTCTTCACGGCGATATGTTGCTTCACGTCGACGCGAGCTTTCTGGGGTTTGGCAGCCAATGGTGTACGCTGCGGCATTTTAACGTGCCGACGATTCAATGTGCTGGATTTCTGAACGTGTGCGGCGTGAATATTTGATACAGATGTACCACGCCTACTGATTGATTGTTCTTTTTCTATTTCAGATTTTTCAATCTTAATATCATCCATTACCATTCCAGTAATAGTGTTGTAAGCTCGTCCATTGATAACCACGTAGTTTTTACTTGCCATTAATCCCCCTAATGTTTATACCTGTATATTATATTACAAATCGCCTAAGGTTTTTTCAAGTGTAAAAATATGTTATAATTTCCGTAATTATGTACCAGAAAAAGAATCGCACTAAAGAGCTCGCGCGGCGGACCTTTGTGTACACGCTGATGACATTATCACTTATAATTCTTCTTACGTTTTTGACGTTTAGAATGCTCGGCTATACGTTTGATCCAAATACGAAAGAATTGCAACAGACTGGACTTGTCCAATATGAATCACATCCTGGCGGGGCGCTGGTTTATGTTGACGATATGGAGCTACGCCGCACTCCGACGAAAAGCACTGTTCTTCCTGGCAAGCACACTTTTTCGATGAAATTGGATAAATACGAACCGTGGCAAAAAACGCTAAATATCAAATCTGATACTGTGACAAATTTGAATTACGCCAGACTGATTCCGACAAAACGCGAAACCACCGAAGTAAAAACGTTCGATTCATTACAATCCGTTTCTCTGTCGCCAGCTGGTAATTTCTTGATAGGATTTGGCGTTAAGGATAAAACTCCGATTCTGACAATTGGCGACATTCGCGATACGAACAAAGATAAGGAAAAGTTCACGGAGCATGCATTAAGCACGAGCGTTTTGGCTGGCTATTCCCTGTCTTCTGACAATCATACGTTTACCGTGTCGGAGTGGGACCGCGATTCTCGTTACGCGTTAGTGAAGCATTCGTATCCAGCGGAAAATAACACTACTGGCGTGCAGTGGTTGGTTTTTGATAGAGAAAATCCAGAGAAAATTATTGACGTAACAGCGATGACTGGTTTTGGAATTAAGCAAATTGGCTTTGCGGGGACTGGCGCGCACACGGCTTACGCCTTGCAGGAAACTGGCGAATTGAGGCGAGTTGACCTTGATAGCTCGACAATTTCTAGCCCAATCTTGACTGGCGTCGAATCTTTCAAGCTTTACGGCGACGATCGTTTGTCCTACCTGGCTGTTATTGACGGCAAAAAAGTGGCAGGAATTTGGAAGCGAGATTGGAAAGAGCCATTTGTGATCGGCACTTTTGCTACTGATTCTACTCCGGTAATTCGAATTTCTCGTTATTTTAATAAAGACACCGTGGTATTGACTGATGGTAAAAATATGACAATTTACAGAGGTGATATTTCGGATTCTAAGGACCGCCAAAAAGAGTTCTTAAAAACGGCAAAGACTATTAAAACTGACAATGCGACTGTGAACGTGATGATGGATAATGCTGGGCGATTTATCGTGGCGCAAAACGGCGCTATGCTGCAGACTTATGATTTGGAGCGTAAAGAATTGTCGAACGTGTTTAATATCGGTGTGGCGCAGGAAGTGAAGTGGCTTGACAATTTCTATATTCGTAGCGTTTCTGCGTCGGGAAAAATGGAAATTCGTGAGTTTGATGGCACGAACACTCATACGTTGATAAGCGTTAAGCCTGGTTTGGATTCTGTTTTATCCTCAAATCAGCGATACGTTTACGGATTGACGACCAACGCTTCTGGAAAAATTGTCCTGAGTAAAATGAATATGGACAATGGACCTGTCGGGTTCTTTAATTAAATAGCTAGTTTATCGACCGCCGAATAATTTCTCAAGCAAAGTCGGCTCGGGTTTTCCTGGGATATTTGATTTGTTGCTTTGCTGCTGATTTGAGCTGGATTCTGAAGTCGCGGTAGCTTTGCTTGGGTCTGGGCTGATTTGTTCTGCGAAGATAAGAAGTCGTTTCTCTGCGGTTCCTAAAGGCACGCAGCTTACAAGCGTCAGCATTGGCTTATCTGTGTTAATCTGAACTTTTGAAACTTCGGTTGGCATAACAACTTCTGTTGATGTTATTTTATAAGTGTAGCGTTTCCCATTGTAATTCATGTAAATAATGTCGCCCTTGACCAACTTTTCATTTTGAGCAAAGACGAATTTATAATCGCCACCAGCAAAAGCGTCGTTACTGGAGTGTGCGGCAAATACAGCATTTCCGACTTCGCCTGGCACGGCACTGGCGCCAGGAATTGAAAAGTGAGCCACTCCCTTCTCCATGGCTTTTGATTGCGATTTTGTGTCACTAGCGGCGCCGTAAATAACTGGCGCGTCAACGTTAATCTTTGGGATGATAATCCTAGGTTCTGGTCCGACAGTTACGTCGGTGGAGGCGTCAACGATGATGTTTTGCGGGTTAATTGCGCCAGGTGTTGTATAGGCTGCGACCGCGCCGAAAATAACGCGGTTATATTGCAAAAACATGAAGACTAATAGCACTGATAATCCAGCAATCGCCGGAACGAAATGCCGAGATTTTTTCACTTTATTTGCGGAGTCGCGAACTTTTTGCTGAATTTGGCTGCGGAGTTCTTTTATGGCTGCTTTTTGTGGGTCCAGAGGCTCGTTTTCGCTGATTACTGGCGTGATATTCTGACTTTCCTTCGTCAATCGAGAAATCTCACGGTTTTTTGCCGCAATGTCGCCGGCATAGTAACGCTCGTAATACATCTGATAATATTTCTGCCAAGCACTGTGGTATTGCTTCCACTGGTCGGCTGAAACTTGAGTGTGGACGGTTGAATTTTGAGTTTGAGCGGTTTGGTTTACGGGAGCGGAATTGCTAATTTGTGGCTTTGGTTGAATCTGGGTTTGGGCAATTGGCGTCGTTCGCATAGCGTGATTAGCAGAGTCTTTTTTTGGCTCTGGCTGTGGCGCTGTTGAAGCTTGCTGAGGTTTGGCTATTTGCGCTTTAGGCTGTTCTGGCCTGACTTCGGGTTTTGATTGTAATTGAGCGGAAAATGATTGCGGCTGAGCTTTTTCTGGCGCAGAATTTTGCTCTTCTGTTCTGGAATAAATAGCGTCAAGCTGCCCACGAATAACATCAGCAGCGGCATTTCGTGAGGCTGCTGAGTCGCGAGTTGGCGGCGTGATAGATCGGCGCTGATCTGATACCGGCATGCCCACTCGACCGTTTGATTGATCATCCGTCGGATACATAACTTCTTTCATTATACGTCAAATTGATATCAAATAAAAGTCGTGCTTGTGAGAAATTGCTGGTTGTGTTACAATCATACGGTAGCTTGGAGCGTTCTCTTGTGCCGCGGTGGCGGAATTGGTAGACGCGCTAGACTCAAAATCTGGTGAGCAATAGCTCGTGCCGGTTCAAGTCCGGCCCGCGGTACCAGAGGCAGCTTCAGGTGATAATCGTCCATTTTGGGCGATTTTTTTATGCAAAGAAAACAGCCCGCAGAAAGGCGCTAGCCGAGGCTTTATAGCCTTACAGGCAAGCTGTTTTCTGCGGGCTTTACAGCCCTTTCTCTCCTCCGTTCGCTTTTGCATTCAGCAGGAATACGAAGCCGACGAAGCTTCCGCTCAGTGCTCCAATGAGCGCTGCGGGGAGGACATCCATGGTGAGCATGAGCGCGATTAGCGCCCCGACTACCGCCCCGATCAAGGCGGGAGCTATGACGATTGTCATAATCGCCACGATCATGATGAACAGAGATCCAATTCGCATGATAAAATCACTCCTTAAGAAGTGTTTCACTCGCGACCAAGGGCTACTTTCGCCCTTTGACAAGTCACGAGCGAAAGCTTGTTAGTATGATACAACTAATTGTACGTAATGTCAAGTAGATATTTATAAGAAGCTACATTTTGCAAATAGCGGTACTGATTGCTGCTAGTGGCGCTTTCGGCGACCAAATCAAGTAGCTTGCGGCGCGGGCGCCGACGGTTCCCCGCCAAATTGCCATTGGTGCGTCCCATTTTTGGGTGACGACTTCTCCGCTGTGGGCGATTATTAAATTGTCGGCATGAAAAACGCAAATTGTTACGGGATATGTGATGGTGAATTTGTGGAGCGCTTCGACAAGTTGCGATAATTGAATGCTGAACGTAATCATTTTTGGATAAAAAATTGCGCGGAATATTTTCTGAACTTGCGCCAGACTTGCTATGAAAACCACGTGCGGATTGTCCAGAATTTCCTGAAAACTATTTTGTACAAGGTCAATCGCATCTCGCGTCAGCACGACGGGAATTTCTGACTTTTTGATCAATTCTTCATAGACAATTGCCGTCTGACTATTTCGTCCAGCGTCGCCGCATAATAGCAATACGTCTGCCCATCTTTCCAGTGTCAAAGTTTCAGCGAGCGCTTCGTTTGCCAAACTGCCCGATTGGTTTGTTGGCGCGAATAGCACGTCGGTCATGGTAGCTGGGACGCTTTTTTTCAGGGCGTCTGGCAGTAAAACGCGAGCCTCACCTACACCAGCCTTAAGCGCTTCTTGATAACTTTCTGCGACCGCTAAAAAGCCTAATTTATTGCCACCGATAATTCCCAATTTTCCCGCTTGGTCGCGTCGTTCTGGCTTATTCCATTCGACATCTGGAAAAAGTGGCTTCCCTGGTTCTTGTTTTTGCCAAAATTTCATATCCATTACAAATTTACCTCAATACTCACCGGACAATGGTCGCTGCCCATTTGTTCTGGATGAATTTGCGGATTAGTAACGCGATTTGCAATTTCACGCGACGCCAGCCAATAGTCAATCCGCCAG
Organism: Candidatus Nanosynbacter sp. TM7-087; assembly: GCF_022828365.1. Lineage (GTDB taxonomy): Bacteria > Patescibacteriota > Saccharimonadia > Saccharimonadales > Saccharimonadaceae > Nanosynbacter. The sequence goes on from NZ_JAJQJU010000001.1 coordinate 237,126, forward strand.
CCAACATTTCGCGCTCTGGCATTTGCCCAGTGCGTCCACCAGCTATAAGCGCCAGTTTTTTCAGGGAAAGCCGCCCGAAAAGTGTCTGTAAATCCAGCGTCCAAATAATTCTGAAAACCTTCCCTTTCTTCATCAGTAAAGCCGTGTTTGCCAACGTTGGGCTTTGGGTTTGCCAAGTCAATTTCTTGATGTGCCACGTTCATATCGCCACAATAAAGGACTGGCTTTGACAATTCCAATTCTTCCAGATAAGCCAACACCGCCTTGTCCCATTTTTTATATCGCAAATCCAATCGACTTAAATCTCCTTTTGAGTTCGGAGTGTAGCAATTGACAATCCAAAAATCGTCAAATTCAGCGGTAATGATTCGTCCTTCGTCGGCTGGATTGCCGTATTCGTCGCCCGTCAAGTCAAATTGCTCAATGATGTTCGGCGGAAAACCGTCGCGCCAATTGAGCGGTGGAATTTTAGAGAAAATTGCCGTGCCAGAATAGCCTTTTTTGGCGGCGGAATAGAAATGCTCGTGATAATTTGGCAGGTCAATTTCGACTTGATCTCTGGTGGCTTTGGTTTCTTGTAGGCATAAAATATCTGGATCGTACGTGTCGATGAACTTCGCAAATTCACCCTTATTTATAACTGCACGAATACCGTTTACGTTCCAAGAGAAAAGCTTCATAATTTTATTATACCGTGATGATATAATTTAATGAATATGCTACCAATGTACGATAAGTTTTTGGGCGAAATATCAAGTGGCTTTATGGACGTCGGAGGCGTGAAAACTGCTTATTATTTTTATCAAGGCGGCTCGAATAAAACTATTTTGCTAATTCACGGCATTGGTGGCGATTTTCACGGGATGATTCCTCTGGCTTATCACCTGAAAAATGACGCGAATTTGGTGTTTGTTGACTTGCCTTCTCACGGCAGAAGTCAATTGATAAAAGATATGAAAATGAGCGACGTTGAAAATTGGGCGATGAATTTGATGTCGGCTTTTGACAGTAAAGGCGTGTCAATTGACGAGGTTGTTGCCCATTCGCTTGGATGTTTGGCGGCAAATAAAATGCGATGCCGGAAAATTTGGTACATCAGTCCTCCGGTGAAAACTTCGGTTATGTCGAGAATTTCCTCGTCGTTCTTTTACCGCACTCGTCGGGTGAATCAATATATTTATTTGAACTATTACTTTTCGGTGTTCCGTGGGCTGTGTTTGGTGAATAATAGACGGAAAAATGTCGTGGATTTGATACGGTGGCTGACGAAAAATACGCGAGTAACGCGGCGGCAATATTTAGAGCAATCGAAAATTGCGCGGGACATTTCATGGGGTGAAAAAAATATTATTTCTGAGCGTGAATTTACGGGATTGATAGTTGGGCGACGGGACAAGATTTCGCTTCCTGTGAACGCCGCCGATGGTGTAAAAATTGATAAATTTGTGGAGCTTGATACGGGACATTTGTCGGTGTTGGATAGCCCAGAACTGGTTGCCGAATTGATATTGGCGGAATAATTATTTGCTATACTGTAGATATGAGTAAGAAAGACGATAAAAAACTAATTGTTAATATGATTTCTGAGAGCGAATTCACCGTTCAGGGTCACGGTGTGCATACGGCTTATAAGGAGATTACGGACGCGCTGCGTAAAAGAAAAGATATTGATATTGAAGTGAATTCTGATCGTCCTGCTGACATTATCCATATTCAGACTATGGGTTTGTATTCGTTTCGGCATTTGATGAAAAAAAGTGGCAAAAAAGTCGTTTCTGCTCATATTGTGCCGGATAGTTTTATTGGCTCGCTTAAAGGTGCGAAATATTGGAAGCCTTTGGGTCGAGCATGGCTAAAGTTCTTTTATAAAAAGGCTGATTTGGTTTTAGCTTGCTCCGGTATGGTTGCTGATGAGTTGATAAATGATATGCACGTGCCAAAGACGAAAGTTCTTTACAATACGATAAATATGTCGAGATATAAGCATTCTGCTGCGGAGAAAAAGTCGGCTCGGAAGAAGCTTGGTTTGAAGGATGATGATTTTGTGGTTATGGGAAATGGTCAAGTCCAGCCGCGAAAACGTTTGGATATTTTAATAAAAGCTGCCAAAGAAATGCCAGATGCAAAGTTTTTCTGGGTGGGAGGAATTCCGTTTAAGAATTTGGGCGCGGATTATAACGCCATGCAAAATATGATAAAAAATGCGCCGAATAATCTCACTGTAACTGGTGTGATACCTCTGGAAAATGTTCGTGACTATTATGTCGCTGCCGACGTTTTTGTTTTGCCGGCTATGCAGGAAAATCACCCTATGTGCGTCTTGGAGGCGGCTGGCGCTGGGTTGCCGATCATTCTGCGCGACATTCCGCAATATAACGACACATTTAAGGGCGACGCTGTTATGGCGAAAACGGACGATGAGTTCTTGGAATTGGTCAATAAATTGCGTAAAGATAAAAAGGCTTATAAGAAGGCGCAAGTTGGCGCTGAGGAAATTGCCAAACGTTTTGACAGCAGTGCTGGCGCCGAGCGATTGGTCGAATTTTATCGATCGCTGATATAAATGGTATAATGAGGACATTATGAGGATAGGACTTTTTACGGACAGCTACAGACCGTCTATCAATGGTATTGTCTATGTTGTTGAATCATTAAAGCGCGAGCTGGAAGCTTTGGGGCATGAGGTTTATGTTTTTTGCCCAGCGAAGTCTATTAGTCCGTCCAAGCAAGCCGAACTTCTTCACGAAGATGAAAATAGTCGAATAATTCGTTTCCGTTCAATTACAGGCGCGTTTTTTGATGATTACGACACGTCGGTATTCTTCCCTCCTGTAGTGCAGCGTCAAATTGCTAATATGAATCTGGACGTCGTTCATATTTTTACGCCGTCGCAAATTGGTCTATTGGGCGTGAAGGCAGCGAAGAAAAATAATATTCCTTTGGTTATTCAGCATTGTACGGATTTATATGAGTTCGTCGATCATTATCCTGCGGTTTTGCCGGGAGCTCTGGCGCTTGCGGGAGTGGTTTTTCCATTGTCGGTGAAATTGAACGGACAAGATTTACTGGAAGTTGCCAAATTATACCGTCCGCGTAATGGCGTAACGAAATGGAATAAAGATATTATTGAGCGCGTTATTACTATTTTATACAGCAAGGCGGATGCGGTGATTGCCCTGTCGCGTAAAAGCCGTGATCAATTGGAGTCTTGGCAGACTGAAGATTACGCGTATGACGTCACTTTAATGCCAAACGGCGTGAATACTCTTCCGCGGGCGAGCGCGAAACGAGTCGCAGAATTTCGCGAGCAATGGGGTCTTGACGAAAAAGATGAAGTGTTTGGCTTTGTTGGACGTTTGGGCGAGGAAAAGAATTTGCCAATTTTGATTCAGGCGTTTAGTGGGTTTATCGCTGAAGCTCGTCCGAAATCGAAGCTATTGTTTGTCGGCGATTTTGAATATCGAAAAACTTTGGAAAAAATGGCGACTGAGACGGATTTTGCGGATAGGATTATCTTTACTGGCGCCATGCCACGAGAAGATTTGGGCGTGGCGTATAAAGTGATGAGCGTGTTTACTTTTCCTTCGCTTAAAGATACGCAAGGCTGGGTGCTTCATGAGGCTGCTCATGCCGGAAAGCCGATTGTTATTATTGACAAGGAAGTTTCAGAGGTTGTGAAAGACGGAGTTAACGGCTATTTTGCAGAAAATAATCCAGAAAGCGTAGCGGAAAAAGTAATTGCAATTCTAAAAAGTCCGAAAAAACAAGCAGAATTTAGTGCTGAAAGTAAAAAATTAGCCAACAAGTTTACGGAGCGAAGTCAAGTGAAGAAGCTTGAAAAGCTCTATCAAAAGCTAATTGACGCGCGCGAAAATCAATAAATCTCAGGCTGAGTTTGTAATCATTATGATTATCTATTAGAGATGAGTCGCCTGGTTTCCCTATCTTGGTCGCGGCGTTTGATGGTTTGGCGCTTATCGTAATTTTTCTTACCTTTTCCGAGCGCGATTACAACTTTAATGAATTTTCCGTTGGTCAATAATTTAGTCGGGACAATTGTCATTCCCTGTTTTTTGGCTTCTGTAAAATTGGACAATTGTTTTTTACTTACCAATAATTTCCGCGCCGAAGTGTCGACTGAGCGGCTATTTGCTTCTCCGCGAACGTTTAATCGCAGTGAAAAGCTGGCGTTATTTAGCCACAATTCGCCGTTTCTTAAGCTAACAAATGAACCCTTAAGCTGGACGTGACCTTCTCTGGCGGCTCGTACTTCCATTCCAGTTAAAACCAAACCGGCAACGATTTCTTCGCCAAGTTCATAATCGAACCGTGCGCGACGATTGACAATATTTTGCGTAGCTGGTTTTTTAGCTTTTGGCTTTGACATGGATTATATTATAGCAAAACTTAACGCGACAGTATATTTAGGCTAGTTTGGTGCGGCTGAAATATGACTTATGTTACAATATCTCAAGCATGATAGCCGACATTCATATTACTGAAAAAAGTTTTGGCGATAAGACGTTGATGAAAGACGTCAAGTTCAGTGTGGACGATGGCGAGAAAGTCGGCGTGGTTGGCCGTAACGGTGTTGGCAAGTCGACGCTGTTTGGAATATTGAGCGGAAAAGATACTGATTATACTGGCGAGGTTATTTTTCGGCGCGGTATTACAATAGCAACTACAGCTCAGGAGCATCACGGTTTGGGTGAGCAAACGGTCATGGCGTACATTCTTAGCGGACTTCCAGAATATTCCAAGCTAAAGAAAATCATCGATGAATATCCGCTGACTATGGGCGACAATATGCGAAAGATTGAAGAATATACGCAAGCTTTGGAGCGATTTGACCAAAAAGGATTTTATCAAGTTGAAGAAAAAATTGAGCGAGAGCTGAGCAATTTTCAATTAGACGGTTATGGTAATCGGAAGATTTCTTCCTTGTCTGGCGGGCAAAAAAGATTAGTTGAGATTGTTAAAATTATGCACTCGGAGGCGCATCTGGCGCTGATTGATGAGCCGACCAACCACATGGATTACGTTGCGAAACAGCAGTTTATTGATTGGATGAATTCCCAGCCACATCAAGCGATGCTAATCATTACGCATGATCGCGATGTGCTTGGGCAAGTTGATCGAATAGTTGAGATTAAGGATGGTCAAGCCGTTAGCTACCGTGGAAATTACGATGCGTATTTGAAGCAGAATGCGCAAGCGACGACGGCTGGAATGAACAATTTTGAGCAGATTGAGAAGCGAATTGTTAACCTGAAACAAAAAGTTTTGGACTATCAAAGGCTTAAGGAAAAGTCGCGAAATCCTGGCACGATTCAGAAATTTAAGCGGCTGGAGAACGAGGCGCGAGCGGAGCTGGCGGAATTGTCAGAAATGGAAAAGCCGACGTTTTGGATTGACAAAGAATCTGCTAGTCAATTGGATTATAAATCGGCTGAGCGTTACGGAAAGTTCAAGTCGCGTAATATTCGCCTGAGCATGAAGGATGCGTCCAGCCGCAGCCAGCATGTGTTGGTTCGTGCGGAAAATGTGGCGGTTGGGATTGGTGAGCGGATATTGTTTGAGGATGTGAATATTGATTTGCGTGAAGGTGAAGCAATTGAAATTAGAGGTCGTAATGGCGCTGGTAAGACTACGTTGATTCGGATGATTTTGGCGTCGGGCAAGAGCTTTGACGGCGGTCCTGTTCTTTATTCTGGCGATATTTTCCTTGATCCGCAGGTTCGAATTGGCGTATATGAGCAAGAAATTGACGAGCGATATCTGTCTGATCCGTTAGAAAAAGCGATTGAAAAATTGTATATGAGTCGCGATTTGTCGATTTCTGATACGAAAATTCGGCAACTTTTGGCTGACTATTTGTTCACAGACGCTGATCGGATGACACCACTGGCTCGCTTATCTGGCGGTCAAAAGGCGCGTTTTCAGATTATTGCTATGCTGGCGAACGACCCGCAACTGCTAGTTCTGGATGAGCCGACGAACCACTTGGATTTGCCGAGCATCGAGGAGCTGGAAACGGCGTTGGTCAAGTATTCCGGCGCGATTCTTTACGTCAGCCACGATAATTATTTTCGCGAAAAACTTGGCGGCAAAGTTGTGCAAATTGGCGCAGAATAAAAATTTTCCGCCAGAATTTGACGGAAAATCTTGAATCGTTTTTAAGAAAATTAGTCGGCTAGTAAGCCGTTTTTTCGTAGTAAATCTTGTAGTTTCGGTCGATCAAAACCAAGCACTAATTCCCCGTTAATATCTGTTACCGGCACGCCTTGGAAATTGCCACCATTTTTATTTAGTAATTCCTCTTTTGCGCCAGGATCAGCCTCGATATCTTTGGAAACAAAATCAATTCCCAGCTTCTTCAGCCATTCCATTTCCGTGTGGCAAAACGCGCACCAGCTAGTGTTGTACACGACAACTTTTGTGTCTTGATGGTTGTTCGTTGTGTCTTCGCTCATATATTCCCCTATTTAATAACACTTCCAATTATAACATAACGGTTATGTCTATTTAGAATTCTTCGACGTCAAATGCCAATTTTTACACCACTCGCAGTGATATATATCAATCGACAAATTAGGGTTTGCTAATTCTTGGATTTCCGCTGCTTGGCGCGCCTTTACCTCTGTTGAGAAGCGACGTTTTTTCTGGCAATTAGTCAGCCCTGAAATTGACATCAATGATGTTTTTTGGCTTTTCTGGCTATTTTTTGAATAATTTCGTCGTGGCATCTTGCAAAATAGTATAACAGATTGATATAGTGGAAAGTAATGGTAAAAGAAACTGACATTTCGGCTAATGATACAGGCGATTCTGGCGCGATGATGATTTTGGCAAGGACGATGATTGGTACAATGTGGCGAATGTTTTTGCCAACAATTGGTCTGACTTTACTGGGGCTGTGGCTGGATAATGTCAGCGGAATGAAGATGAGATGGTTACTTGCTGGAATTATTTCTGGCGCGATTATCTCAGTGATTCTCGTAGCTTTGCAAATTGCTAAAATTAAACAGCAGGAGTTGAAGAAATGATCGATTATATGGCAAGCGCTGGTCCGCATATTTCAGTAAAGGTTGACGAAGTTTTCAATGTCGCTGGCGTATCTATTACGAATTCACACTTGATGGGATTCTTGGGATTGATCGTACTGGTGTGGGCAATGTTCCGTACTCGTGCGGCGGTTTTAGGTAAAAAGAAGCATAATTTTATCACAAGACTAATTCAGTGGACGTTCGACGGACTTTATAATACAGTTTGCCAAGTCATTCCAGACCGAAAATGGGCGCGTAAGGTTGCTCCGCTCTGTATTACGTTGTTTTTCTTTATCGTTGCACAGTATTGGCTGGGGCTTTTGCCGATCGTTGGTCCAATTACTATCGGTGAACATCATACTCCGCTGTTCCGCGGCGGCGTGGCAGATCTTAATATGACTTTCGGCTTGGCAATTGTAACGATTGTCGCAGCGCAGATTTACGCGTTTAAGTATTTGGGCTTTAAGGGCAATTTGGGGCGATATTTTGTTAATCCACTGCGCGATCCAATTATGTCATTTGTTGGCATTCTGGAGTTGGTGGCTGAGTTCTCGCGAATGCTGGGGCTAAGTTTTCGTCTGTTTGGTAACGTTTTGGCTGGCGAAATTCTCTTGGCGATTATCGCTTATATGACGAAGTTTTTGTCGCCCGTAGCTCTGCAACCATTCTACTTCTTTGAGTTATTTATCGGCGGTATTCAGGCTTATATTTTCTTCATGCTATCGACTGTGTTTATTTCCCTGGGGCTGGCTCACCATGATTCACATGAGCCAATTGATGAAGTTCACTCCTCTGTTGAAACTAATAAGTTGGCAACATCAGAGAGTGATTAAATTAGGTAATAATTAATTAAAAGGAGAATATTAACAATGGAAGCATTAGCATTCACACTTACCTACGCAATCCCAGCTGCATTTGCTGCAATCGGTGCCGCAATCGTTGGCGCAGCAGCCATGAACGCTGCTGGCCGTAACCCAGAAAAAATCAACGACCTACGCACAATGATGATCTTGGGTATTTCATTCATCGACGCTATTGCTATTATCGGTTTCGTCGCAGCAATCGTCGGCAAAGTTATGTAGTTTTCGGAGTAAATTGTGGAGAAAATATTAACACAATTTGCCAATTCTGGCGCATCGGAAAAAGCTGGTTTGTTTGATTCGCTGGGTATTGATTGGGTGCTGTTGGCGTTTCAGACGGTAGCATTTTTAATCTTGCTATTTGTTCTTCGCAAGTTTGTCTATCCGCCAATGATAGAAATGCTCGTCAAGCGAGAAAAAGACTTGAAAGCGGCTGACGCGGCGGCAAAATCCGCTAAGGAAAATGCCGATCGAGCCGAAGAAATGACCGCCGAAATGATGCGAAAAGCACGAGCGCAAGCTAGCGACATTGTGGCGTCCGCTCGAGAAGAAGCGACTGAAGTCGTTGAAGAAGCGGCTAAAAAAGCGACTGCCAAATCTGAAGCTTTGATTAAAGAAGCGCATAATACGATTGCTCAAGAAATTGAAAACGCTAAGAAAGACCTGCACAATTCGACATTAGAGTTGGTGGCTGAAGCGACTGGCAAGGTTTTGGGCGAGAAAATTGATGCGAAGAAAGATACAAAGCTGATTTCGGAAGCGCTTGGGGAGGCTGAATAGATGAGATTAGTGTCCAGGAGGAAGTTGGCAAAGTACGCAGCTGAACAAATTTTAGCTGGCAATGATGCGGTGTTGGAAGAAATTGCTGGTCTTTTGATTTACGAAAAGCACGAACGTGAAGTTGATTTGTTGGTGCGAGACATTGAGGCTGAGTTGGCCGAGCGTGGTGAAATTGTAGCGTCGGTCGAGAGTGCGAGAGCGCTTGATGACAATACAAGGCGTAAAATAGAGCAATTTCTGGCGTCTGCGGCGAGCGATAAAAATAGCAAGCCAAAAGTGTCGCTAAGAGAATCAATTGACCCAACGTTGATTGGCGGATTTAAGCTACAAACGCCGACCGCAACACTGGACGCAACGGTTTCGAAGAAGTTAAACGACTTGCGGGCGAAGAAAATCTAGGAGGAAAAATGAGCAAGATTGATGTGACAGAATTAGCCAAAAGCCTGCGGGAAAAAATCGCGCAGCTGGAGGCGACGGAAGGTTTGGAAGATGCTGGCGTGGTTATTCGCGTTGGTGACGGCGTGGCTTGGGTGCATGGCTTAAGTAGTGCTGGCTATAGTGAAGTGCTGGAGATTGAAACTGATGGCGGCACGGTTGAAGCATTTGTCCTGAACTTGATGGAAGATGAAATTGGCGCGGTGATTCTTGGTGGTGAGGATAAGGTCAAGGCTGGCGCCAGCGTTCGCCGCAAAGGTTCGGTGCTAGACGTTCCTGTTGGCGAAGAGCTGTTGGGGCGAGTGGTTGACCCGCTAGGTCGACCTCTTGACGACGGTCCAGCGATTAAAACGAAGAAACGTGGCTTGATTGAGCGCCCTGCTATCGGCGTGATGGGCCGCAAATCGGTTCATGAACCTCTGATGACTGGTATTATGTCGATTGACGCGATGTTCCCAATCGGTCGTGGTCAGCGTGAGCTTATTATCGGTGACCGTCAAACTGGTAAGACGGCAATTGCTATTGATACGATGATTAACCAAGCTCGTCAAAAGACTGGCGTGGTGAACGTTTATGTGGCAATTGGTCAAAAATTGTCGAAGATTGCCAGGTTGGTCGACCGATTGAAAGAAGAAGGTGTGATGGACCAGACGATTATCGTCGCAACCAGCCCGTCCGACGCTGCCTCCCTGCTTTACTTGGCGCCTTACGCCGGTACCGCCATGGGGGAATATTTCCGCGATAACGGCGGTCACGCATTGATGATTTATGACGATTTGACAAAGCACGCGGTGGCTTATCGACAGATGTCGCTATTGTTGCGCCGTCCACCGGGACGCGAAGCTTATCCAGGTGACGTCTTCTATTTGCATTCACGCTTGTTGGAACGCTCGGCTAAATTGTCAGATAAACTCGGTGCGGGAAGCTTGACGGCTCTGCCAATCATCGAAACGCAGGCTGGCGACATTTCTGCTTACATTCCGACCAACGTGATTTCCATTACTGACGGTCAGATTTTCCTGGAAACCGACTTGTTCTATCAAGGTATTCGCCCAGCCATCTCAGCCGGTCTATCAGTTTCTCGTGTTGGTGGCGCAGCTCAGACGAAGGCCGTTAAATCTGTCGGCGGAAACTTGAAGCTCGGTCTTTCACAGTTCCGCGAATTGGCATCATTTGCTCAATTCGGCTCAGATCTTGACGACGCGACAAAGGCTCAAATTGACCGCGGTCAGCGACTCACTGAACTTCTGAAGCAGCCACAATATCAGCCAATGAGCGTCTGGGAGCAATTTGTCAGTATCCACGCTGTGACTGGTGGTATGTTTGACGAAGTTCCAGTTTCTAGGATTAAGGACGCACAGTCTGCTCTATTGACTTATCTCTGGAAAAATTCTAAAGATGCTATGCGTGAGTTGAACAAGGGCGACAAGCCTTCGGATGAGCAATTGAAATTGATTGACGAAGCTACGAAAGAAATAGCGAAAGGATTTGAGGAGTAATTCATGCCGAGCACTCGCGCGCTGAAAAATCGCATTCGTTCGGTGGACTCAACTAAGCAGATCACCAAGGCTATGCAATTGGTGGCGGCTAGTAAAATGCGTCGGGCTCAAGAGGCGGACAAAGCTTCTGCTCCGTACACAATGGCTGCGGAAGAATTGTTGTCTTATTTGGCGAGCCAAGGCGCAACCGACAATCACCCGCTGTTCGTTAGGCGAAAGATAAATAAGCGATTGATTATCGTGGTGGCCAGCGACAAAGGTCTGGCTGGCGCATACAACACCAATGTTTTGAAGAAGTATTTGGAGCTGTTAAAGCGTGATGACGAGCGCGGAATTGAGAACTTGACTTTGACGATTGGTCGGCGAGCTTCGCAATTCGCAACGCGCCTTAAAGATACGAAAATCATCGGTACGTATGAAGATCTGCCAGATCAGCCGTCTGGATTGACGTTCCATACGATTTTGAATACGGCAGTAAATATGTTTGAAAATGGCGAAGTTGACGCCGTTACACTTGTCTATACGCGTTTTGTGAACAGTATGGTTCAGACTGCTGAATTGGACAGATTATTGCCAGCAGGAACAGAGATTTTGGTTGATCCGAGTGAGGTTTCTAACACGATTTCTGACGCCAAATATGAGCCGAGTATTCCAGAAGTTTTGGACGCGGTGGCGTATCGCTTGGTTGGTGCGCGACTGTTGCAGGCGTTGCTTGACGCTCGCGCCAGTGAACATTCTATGCGTATGATGGCGATGAAGAATGCTACGGATAATGCCAGTGATTTGGTTGATGATTTGACACTAGCTATGAACAAAGCTCGTCAAGGAGCAATTACTCAGGAGCTTGCTGAAATTTCTGGTGGCGTGGAGGCGATGGAACAATGATAAAGGAGAAGAAGATGGCAAAAGATTTAGGTAAAATTATTCAGATCGTTGGCGTGGTCGTCGATGTGGAATTTCCGCGAGACGTTGAACTTCCAGCGATTTACGACGCGTTGCACGTTAAAAACGGCGATGAGAATTTGGTATTGGAGGTCGCTCAGCACTTGGACGAGCATACCGTTCGAACAATTGCCCTATCGTCAACGGATGGATTGAGTCGTGGTGCAGAGGTTATTGCGACTGGAGCACCAATTTCCGTTCCAGTCGGCGCAGAAACTCAAGGGCGAATGTTTAATGTTGTTGGTGAAGCAATTGACGAGAAGCCGCAGCCAAAGGGCAAAACCGCCCCAATTCACCGCCCTGCTCCAGCGCTTTCTGAGCAGTCAAATAAGACTGAAATCTTGGAAACTGGTATTAAGGTTGTTGACTTGATTGCCCCGCTTGCTAAGGGTGGAAAAGCTGGCTTGTTTGCTGGTGCTGGTGTTGGTAAGACGGTTCTTATTACTGAGTTGATTAACAATATCGCTAAGTTTCACTCTGGAAACTCTGTTTTTGCTGGTGTTGGTGAGCGAACGCGTGAAGGTAACGACCTCTACTATGAAATGGAAGAAGCTGGCGTTTTGGATAAGACTTCGCTGGTCTTTGGGCAAATGAACGAGCCACCTGGAGCACGTTTGCGCGTGGCGTTGTCGGGTCTGGCGATGGCTGAAGCTTTCCGTGACGAAGGTAAAGATGTCTTGCTGTTTATCGACAATATTTATCGTTACACTCAGGCTGGTGCTGAGGTGTCGGCATTGCTTGGTCGTTTGCCGAGTGCGGTTGGTTATCAGCCAAACCTCCAGCAGGAAATGGGCGCCTTGCAAGAGCGAATTACTTCAACAAAGAAGGGTTCGATTACCTCTGTTCAGGCTGTCTATGTGCCAGCTGACGACTTGACCGACCCAGCTCCTGCTACGACCTTTGCTCACCTTGACGCTACGATCGTGATGAACCGCGCATTGACGGAAATTGGTATTTATCCAGCGGTTGACGTTTTGGACTCCAGCTCAAACTCGCTTGATCCAGAAATTGTCGGCGAAGAGCATTACCGCGTGGCGCGTGAGGTTCAGCGAATTCTGCAGCAATACAAAGAGCTTCAGGATATCATCGCTATTTTGGGTATGGAAGAATTGTCGGACGATCAGAAGCAGATTGTTGCCCGCGCTCGACGTATTCAGCGATTCTTGGCGCAACCATTCCACGTGGCTGAGAAATTTACCGGGAACCCAGGTGTTTACGTTAAATTGGAAGATACAATTCGTGACGCCGCCGATATCTTGGCTGGTAAATATGACGATAAACCTGAGAGTTGGTTCTATATGGTCCAGGGTACGCTGGCTGATCAAGTTGCTCGCGACGCTGAAGCTGAATCTGCCGAGGCTAAAAAACATTCTGAAAAGAAAGCTAAATAGTCATGAAATTGTCATTAGTCACACTTATCGGTACGAAGGTTGACGAAGAAGTTTATTCGGTGTCAATTCCAACTACTGACGGCGAAATATCCGTTTTCCCAAGCCATGAGCCGCTAGTGACGATTGCACGGGACGGCGTGATTACTGTGCGTCGACATAAAGAAGATTCCGATAATCAGTTGGAATATTTCGCAATCTCTGGTGGCGTGGTAAAAATTGATTATTCGTCGGTGCAAATTCTGGTTGATGAAGCTGATCACGGTGACGACATCATCGAGGCGGAAACTCAGAAGGCTCTGGAGCGTGCTATCAAGGCGCGTGATGAGGCTGGCGATCAAGTTGAGCGCGAGAAAGCCAAGCAACTTATCGACCGTCATATGGTGCGATTGAAGGTTGCTGATCTTCATAGACGTAAGCGACGACGCTAATTATATATCGGCAATGCTACGAAGGAGCCTGATTGTTAGGCTCCTCGTGCTATGTCTTGCTTGAGATCCTCGATTGACACTTGCGCAATATCGACAGTGTCATAGGAATATAGATTAGGAATATCCTCTTCGTATGGCTTAATAAAATGCTCGATAATAAGTTCTGGGTCTAACATCCGCTGACCGTCGTAATTGTATTGACCACTCATTGAATAGGCGCAACTCCCAACGTCTCGCACGAACCTAGCGATTTTTGCCGAGTCTTTATTGGTTTGCTGAAATGTTTCAGTATCAATGCACCACGGTTCAGTGTTGATAGTAAATGCAAAGTTTTTTATTTGCGCGTCATTCATTGTATACGGTTTTTCTAGGCTGTGAAAATAGTGCATAGTGGCGAATGCAGTACGAGCGATAAGCCGTGCTTTTTCTTCAGGTAGCATAGTTTCGCGGTATTCGTCGACTAGACTGTCGCAGCTCCGCACGCCTTGTATAAAATCGGTAATCACTGCCACTTCTCCATTCTCGAGGCGGATAACGCCTTTCGGCTCGAAGGTGCGAATTGCTTGAGGGTGCTCTAGGCTATTGATATCTCGCATTGTATCAATATCTTTCAATGCTGCGCGCGGTGTAAGATATGGCTTGATTGCCCAAGGTTGGGTTGCGAGAGGTACGCCCGAGCAGTATGATGTTGCATCATAAAACCCAACTTCATTGATGCTATTGCGGCGACCTTCTGAGTAATCGTCGCGAGGATCTAACCCTATGTAAAGATAATCTAATGGCACACCTAACCGGTCGGTGCCAAATAATGCAATATCTCCTGGATATAGTTGATCTACTTGTTTCCGCAAATCTCTCGTATCATCAATAGCGATTGGTGTTATAGATAAATATCTTTCGAGCTGACGCATAAACTATTTTATATCACAAATCACGGATATTTGCAATAGCTAGGCGGACTTCGTCGGTTGTCGTAGTGTGCATCAATTTCTCCCGAAGCTCCTTTGCACCATCAAAATCGCGAATATAAATCTTGAAAAAACGTTTTAGAGTTTCAAAAGGTCGCCCTAAAATCGGCTGGTAAGAATCAAATAAATCCAAGTGATAATTAAGAAGCGTCAATAGTTCTTCTTTATGATTGTCGTCTGTGTCAGTTTTCGATTCGCGGAAGCAAAACGGATCACTGAAAACGCCTCGCCCAATCATAATTCCATTCACGCCGGGATGCTTTCTGGCAATTTCCAAGCCATGTTCTCGGTCGCGAATGTCGCCGTTGATAGTCAAAAGAGTTTGTGGGGCAATTTCATCGCGCAGTTTAACAATCTCGTCAATCAATTCATAATGCGCCGCAACTTTGCTCATCTCTTTTTTTGTACGCAGATGAATCGTCAAGTTCACGATGTCTTGCTTGAGAATGACCGTAAGCCACTCGCGCCATTCATCGACGTAAGTATATCCCAGCCGAGTTTTTACACTAACAGGCAATCCAGATTTTTTGGCGGCGTCAATTGCAGCTATCGCTATGTCGGGTCGACGAATCAGAGCCGCACCACCGCTTTTAATGGCGGATTTGGCGGGACAACCCATATTGATATCAATTCCGTGAAAACCAAGTTCCGCGCAGTGCTTCGCGAAAGCTTCCATGTCCCCTGGCTCGCCGCCCCAGATTTGCGCAATCAGCGACTGTTCATCGTCGGTTTTAATTAGTCGCCCAGCTATGGCCTTATCGCCAGCGTGAACCCAGCCGGTAGCATTTGCGAACTCGGTGAAAAATATATCTGGCGCGCCAGCTTGTTTCACGACATGACGAAACACGACGTCAGTGACGGCTTCCATTGGTGCCAATATGAAAAATGGCTGTGGTAAATCATTCCAAAACGATGTCATCTCTGTTATTTTATCACAAAAAGGAGAAAACCCTATCTCATCATCGAGATAGGGTGTGGGCGGACTCAAACGGTTCTGCTCGGAATCGTCCTCTGCGTTGAGGGTGACTCTACGAGTGAATCTCGCGAGCCCAAGAATGGGGGGAAGCAAAACGCCTTTGTCTTGCTTCCCGGTGGACATGGAGGGAGTCGAACCCTCATCCTCTTTCTCATGCGAGATAGAGGGATTCCGATCTAACATGTCCTTTGATTCTTTTCCGGACTACCGGCTGGGGAATCACGCCAGGAGCGGACGGACGCTCTTGTGCTAACGCTAAGTTAGCTTTTTCGTAGATTAAAATCTGCGACCGTCAGTTAGGATGGCTCAAAATCTAGTTAGAAGACTTGAGCTCTCCCCTCTGGGCAGCTCGAGCATCGTCGCCCATCTTGCCGACATACTTGGCGGCTCGGTCATTCATGGCCTTTTGGCTGCTGTTTGCCGTACCATTCTGGACGGCTTCGGCAGCCTTACGGTATGCCTCCCGAGAGCGATCTTCAAACATCGCCTTCACCTCTTTCCTAAAGAAAAGAGCTGACCTTATCTATGCTCCTGGAGAGCACGATATAGAATCAGCTCTACCAACAAAAGCGTTTATTATAATAACACTAATTATAAAAAAATGCAACAATATACCAGAATATTTTTATATTTCGCCTGTTAACAGATCTTTTTCGAATTGTAGCATTCCCTTATAATCCGCCGAATACTCAGAAATATCCGGCAGATCTAACGTGGTGATTTTTCGCCAAATAATCTCAATCAGTTGCGTAAATTCAGTCAGCTCTTCTCTGGAGAATGTGTCTTCCAGGCTGAGAATATCGCCGGTCTTCACGTCTGGTTCGACAAATTGTAGTCGCCCGCCGGTAAACGTGAAATTGCCATAATCGCGTGAATGCTCGACCAGTAGCTGATAGAACATCAATTGCTGACGATATTTATGAAGTTTGATTTTTTCGTAATCGGCCGAACCTTTCCAAGAATGCGATGGCTTGCCAGTTTTATAATCTGTTACAAATATGGTTTTGTTTTGCTTGTCGATGTCGACGACGTCAAGTTTACCGGTCAATCTGGCGTTATCGATAATTACGCCTTGGTGTGAAAAGTCCAGTTCCGCCAAGTCCGTGTCGTGAAAATCTGAAGATTTGGCGTTTAAGAACGCAGTCAAAGCCGACTTTCCTTTGTCCAAGTACAATTGAAAATCGTCCGCCGGCAAATGCTGGCTCTCGAGGGATTTTTGGAAAAATTGGAGGATTTGTTCGGTGCTTGGCAATTGATGATCGGCGCTGAATGAGCAATGTGCTTGCTGAAGGCTGCTGTGAATCGCGGTTCCGTAAGCTGCGGCGGAATTTTTGGCGGATGGAAAATGAAGTAAATTGTTCAATAAGAAATTTTGCGGTCCGCCACGTGAAACGTCGAGGAAGTTATTCAAATGCGTCGCGGAAAGTTTGTATGTTTCGAGCGCTGGCGCCAATAAATCCTTTAATTCTGGAACGATTGGTGAAGTTAGTCGCGTCGTCCAATCGGTTTCAGCGAGTTCAATTTGTTCAGCTGGATCATCGCTGGTCGGAATGATGGTCGGCGTGCAATTCGTCAAGAAACTGGCAATTATCGTGTCGCTGCCGGAATCGTTGGTTTGGGAATAAGTCATGGTCAATGTGGTTTTGGCGCGAGTCATCGCCACGAAAAACAACCGAAGCCGCTCGTCGTAAGTAGCGCCCGCTGGCTGAAGTTGGAGATTTGCGGGATATCGGATAGCTCGACTGCGCGTACGGACTTTCTCGCCCCAAGCGCTGTCAATTGCCCCAATCACAAAAACGTGCGGAAATTCCAGACCTTTAGATTTATGAGCGGTCATCAAATTTATGGCGCCGCTGAGTGAACTTGCGTGCGTGCGAATTTGTGTTAAGCGAGTTTTTGTCGAAATATGCAAGTCAATAAACTCCAAAAAATCTTCCAGAGTTGGGTTTTTATCGGTGATTCGATCGCGAAGTTTTTGACGCAAAGTACGCAAACTTTCCAGGATTGTCAGATATGCTTCTGGGTTTTTATCTAGCTTTTCTGGCGAGAAATAGAAATTGGCGAGAGAATTGACCTGAAGGTCGCCGCTTTCGTCATTAGTTAAGCCTAATAAATTGTCCAATTGCTCTTCCAGTGGTAGATTCGGCACGTCTTTGGCGCGCTCCAAAAGCCACTCCGCAAATTCCTTAAATACGCTATTCGCCAGCATACTTTCCAGCCATAATTGCCGATTTTTGTAAGCTTGAAGGCTCAATTTCCAGATGTCCAGTGCAGAAAATCCAAACGCTGGATGAGCCGTAATTTCCGGTAGTAGACTATTGGCAACGTCCAAATTATTCTGGCTAATCGCCACGACAGTTCGCGCTAATTTGTCCAGAATCTGAATTATATCTTGCTCCAAAATATCGTCGTGACGCTCGTAATTGACGAAAAGATTTTCCTTATAAAGATGTGGAAGAATTTCAATGAGTTCTTTGTGGTGGCGCGCAATAATCGTGATGTTTTCTGGTTTCTCGCCATTTTTTATCAGCTCGGCAATTTGTTTGGCAATTCCCGCTCGCTCTTCGCTAATAGACGAGAATTCTTGGATTTCGACTTTTGAGCCTTCGCTATTTGCGTGTGCGGTCAATTGTTTTGATAGTCCGTCAATTGTGTTTTCCAATCGATCCGCGCCTTGGGTGATGACGTCCCGCGCTGAGGATAAAATGTTCTCGGCAGAACGATAATTGTCGGTCAAAACAATGATTTTTGGGTCGTGATAATGTTGACGGAAGCGCTGGATGTTGCCCACGTCTGCACCTTGGAAGCTGAAGATTGCTTGATCATCATCGCCGACCGCCATGATGTTTGGATTATCGTCATTCTCGCTGGTCAAATTGAACAGTAATCGTAATTGCGCCAAGTTCGTGTCTTGGAACTCGTCGACCATGATGAATTGGAATTGCTCTTGGAGATTTGCGCGCAGTTCTGGGTGAAATTCGCAGGCTTGAATAACGGATAAAATCATATCATCATAATCAAATAATGAACGCTCGGACAGAATATTTACGTATTTTTCGTAAACGTCAATTGCGGCAGATAATTTTTCTGCGGCGGTAAAATCTTTCAGGACAAATTCGCCATTGGCATTTTTTTCGCACCATTTATTTTTCCAGGCAGTCAGCGGCTTGGTTGAGTTTTCGTCAAGTGCTTCTTGGGTGGCGTGCACGATACTCAGCGCCAAAACGTTGGCGTATGGCGTGATTGAGGCTGGCAATTTTGAGTTTTTCTCGTCAGGGTTTTTGGCGGCTAAATTGGCAATTTTCTCAGCTATCGGCGCAAACATTTCAATTGTCTTTTTCGATATTTTGGCGGAAAATACTTGCTGAATATCTGGCGCAATTTCGGCGATTGTGTTTTGATTGTCTTCAATAATTGCCCGTAATTCTGACGGCGTTAAGCCACTTTGCTTGAACTCGGAAATAATGCGAATAAGGTCTTTAATATAAACGAATTCCCCGTTGTTTTTCGCGCTTAATGGATTCCGCCAATCAAGTTCTTCGAGTATTTCAGAGATAATTTGATATTGCGTCAATTCGTCAACTGGCTGAGCGTCGGCGCCACGGAAAAAATACTCGCGATGTTGATTGATGATTTCTGTGCCGAAACTGTGGAACGTGTGAATCGCAATTTTATACGCATCTTCACCGATAATCTGGCGGAGACGTTGGCGCATATTCGTGGCGCCGCTTTCAGTAAACGTCAAGCATAAAATACTGTTTGGCAAAGTGTCGGTCTGCCTTAGGATTTGGGCGGTGCGCATACTCAGAAGCTCGGTTTTCCCTGTCCCTGGCCCAGCAATTACCAAAAGCGATCCGTGAATATAGTCGACTGCTTGACGTTGATTATCGTTTAATTTAGCGTAACGAGTATTGAAATCCATAGTTTTATTTTACCATGCTGGCAGGCTTCAGAGCGCAATATCAAAATTGCTATTTACAAAATTCGCCCAAGGCTATAAATTTAGCATAAGGAGGATTAAATGAAAAACTTAAAGAAGATAAGATTTAGTCATATATATATGTTTGTGCTGACGATTGCGTTGATTTTTCTGAGTTATCAAGTTTACTGGCTGAATGAAAAAGAATATCGAATATCAGTCCAGTCTTCCATCGATTATCTTGAAAACGCCCAAAGCATTAAGCGACTTGAGTTTTGTGTTAATCATGCCATTAAAGATTGTACTGAAGAAAATGTCGCTGATTGGAATGAAAAACATCCAGAAGATGCGTTTAAGGGTAAAAGCCACTTGGACATTTCCCGTCAAGCAGTTGAATCGACCATGCAGGCTGGTTATTAGATTTTACATCTTTGCCATCTCGCGCACCTCATAAAAAAATGGTAAAATATTATCTATGAATAAGGCGACGTACGACGAGCTGGCGCTGGAGCGAATTGCTAAGGAAAAATTTGGTTTTCCAATTGATGTTCAATCGATAATTTTGTGGCACGCCGATGTTAGTCGCACGGCTAAGGCGTCGGTGTTTTTGACGAATAAAAAGCAGCTAATGATGTATTTGGAAGCGACTTCGCCGTTGATTTTATCTGACGTTAAAAAGATAATTTCACGAATGGGTATGCGGGCGGAATTATTCCTTCCGCCAAAAGGTCAGCCGCGATATTTTGAAGACATCGGCAAGCGCAAATTCCGCGAAGTTTTTCCTGGAAGAAAGCACGTTACGGATGAAGATTTGCATTTTTATAAAACTTTGGCGCCGTATAATCCCGCCTTGGTTTTGATTTCTGAAGTGAAAAATGGCGAGATATATCAATTTGATTCTGACGCGTACGGAAATTGGCGAGTTGGCGCAAGGTTCAGCTACAGAAGGATTCAAACGAGCTAATGCGCGACTACTTGGACATTATTAAGCGGAATCTGCTCTCCCCTATTGTCGTGGTGATTTTTCTGTTGGCTGGCGCGTTGGTTTATGTTCGCGAATATCGTGATGCGTGGTTTATCTCGGTGGTGATTGTCGTGAATTCGACGATCGGCATTATTCAGGAGCTGAGAGCTAAGCGAGTTTTACGGCAATTGGAGTTGATGAGCGCGCCGAAAGCTAGATTGCTGAAAGACGGAAATGTTGTCGAGGTTGATTATGACGAGCTTAAGATTGGCGATGAGATTCTTATTCAGGCTGGCGATGAACTACCGGCGGACGCGAAAGTTATCGAGTCAAAGGGGTTGGAGCTGAATGAAAGTATGTTGACTGGCGAGTCTGCGTCGATTGAAAAGAAGAATGGCGATGTCATGTTAGCGGCGACGACGGTTTTGGCTGGTGAAGGTGCGGCGCGAGTAATTGCGATTGGTGACGACACGAAAGCTGGCGCGATTAGCCAAGTCCTGAAGCGTTACAAACCAGAACTCACGCCTCTGCAATTAGCGATTTGGCGCGCAATTTATTTCTTGACTTACGGCGCAATTGTCCTGTCGCTACTCATTGCTATCGTCTATTATTTCTCTGGCGATAACGTCGTCGTCATCTTAAAAACCATCACTTCGGCAGCGGTTACGGTCGTGCCGGAAGGTTTATTGTTGGCAAGCTCTCTGCTTTTGGCGTTCGGCTCGCTGCGACTAGCTCAGGCGAAAGTCTTGCCACAGAAATTGTCAGCAATTGAAGCGATGGCACTTCTGAATTTGCTGGCCGTAGATAAAACAGGCACCTTGACTAGCGATGAAGTTACGCTTGAAAAAGTCGCGGCGTTCAGTAATAGGATTGGCTATTCAGACTCTGACATCGCCAGTTTTGCGGCGTTAATTGCTCATGAAACCAGCGGCGGAAATATCACTGGCCGTGCAATCTTGGCGGAAGCTACGTCGCCAAAAAATACGAAAGTTCTGGAAGTGATGGCGTTTTCGTCGGCGCGTAAAATGGCGGGTGTGAGGGCTGATATTGACAGTGAAATTCGGACGTTAATGATGGGCGCGCCAGAGTTTGTGTCGAAGTTGGCGCCAGTAGATAAGGAAGCTCAGAAGAAGCTGAATGATTGGGCTGACAATGGCTTACGCGTGCTGATGTTAGCTGAATTTTCGGATGATAAAACCAAATTGAAAGACTTGAAAAACGGCTCTGGAACGGCAATTGGTGCAGTTATTCTGCGCAACTCCCTGCGTCATGGCGTTGTTGAAACGGTGGATTTTTTGCAGCGCCAAGGCGTAACTATTCGCGTAATCTCTGGCGATAACCCGCGCACAGTTCAATACATCGCCAAGGAAGCTGGAATTAAACATCCAGAAAAGGCGATTTTAGGCGAAGATTTGGCGGCACTTAGCGAAGATGAATTTAATAAAGCGGCTGATACTTACACGATTTTCGCCAGAGTTTTGCCGGACCAAAAAGAGCGCTTAATCAATCGATTCCAGCAATCTGGCAAGTTCACTGGTATGGTTGGCGACGGCGTGAATGACGCTTTGGCGCTAAAAAAGGCGGACCTGGGCGTGGCAATGTACGCTGGCGCGCCGGCTTCTCGTCGAGTTTCTGACATTATATTGCTTAATAATTCATTCACTTCTCTGCCGATGGGAATGAAATTGGGAAATCAAATTATGCAAGCAATCGAAGTCATCGCTATTCTATTTTTCCATAAAATTATTTACGGCGTGACGCTTCTTCTTGCGACGATTCTCATCAATATGAATTATCCATATTCGCCGCGCCACATTACGTTTATGAATATTTTTCTGGTGACGATGCCGACGCTTATGTGGACGCTGTTTCCGCCAGTACCGAAGCATCGAATAAATCCGAAGAGATTCTGGCACGATACTTTGCTGGCTGTTACGCCGATTGCTTTAATTACTGGCGTGACTGTCGCGTTCACCTATTGGATTACTTCTGTTATGTTCCCTGGTCGCGCTGCAGAAGTCGCAACGATGACGGTGCTCACCGCGACTTTGTTTGGCGTATATTTGGTGTTCTTGGTGGGAATTATGCTGGACGTAGCTATCGATAAATCCGCCAAGCGCGCTCGCTTGCTTTATCTTCTGTCGGTGATTATTGTGGCGGCTGGAAGCTTTAGTTTTGGGTTCCTGCGCGACTTTTTTGATTTCACCGTGCCAAATTTGTTCATAATGTGGCCAGCAGCTGGCGCAATTGTCGTAGCGATGTTAGCCCAGCTATTCATTGCTCGCTGGGCTGGTCGGCGAATCGTTCGGTAGTAACTTGTCTATCTATTCAGTAATTTGCCAAAAACGAGATATCCTATAGTCCAGAAAACGCAACCGCATAGTAAAAATATTCCGAATACTTTCAAATAGTCTGCGAACGAGCTTAACTCGTACCAACCACTTATTAATAAACAAGGGAAAATTGTCAATATCATGATGACGAAATGTATGGCAGATTGCTTAAGTAGTGACCATTTTTTAATGTCGTATATTACAGATGCGGCTGCAACTATGGATATTATGACGCCAGTTAAGAATGTTCCCTTAGTTTGTGACGGGTCAATTTTTTGATATGCCATTATGAGAGCTAATGTCGACATTATAACAAAAGGAATAATTCCTCTAAATGTAGCTTGCTTTAATATTCTAGTCTTCATGGCTATAGATTACGCTTTCTATCCAAAACCACAAGATGCTCAATATGCGGCGTCCTCGGGAAGAAATTGTAGCCTTGATGATGCACGATTTCATATTTTTCCTGAAGTAGGCTGACGTCTCGCGCTTGCGTGACTGGATTGCAACTCAGATAAATAATCCGAGGCGGCTCAGTTTCCAGTAGTCGATTAGTAACGTCCGCGTGAAGTCCAGCACGCGGCGGATCAACGATGACAATTTGCTCGCCAGTTATATATTCCAGAGATTTTTCGCTTGGCGCCAAAATCGCCTTGGCATTCGGTCGATTCAGCTTGGCAATATTCCTCTGCATCTCCGTAACGGCATGTTCGTTAATTTCCACGAGTGTCACGTCATCGCCTCCAATTGTCAAACCAATTGTCCCAACTCCAGAATAAAGGTCAAGAGTCGGCATTTTTTTATTGCAATTGATCCACGCTTTCATATCGCTCAAGGCTTTTTCGTAAACGGGAATGTTGACTTGGAAAAATCCTTCGCAAGCGTAGTTGAAGGCGACGCCTAAAATCGTGTCGCTTAGTGTCGTGTTGCCGAATTTCTCTAAGCGTTCGGTGATTCTGCTGGCTGGGCTTTTGGGGTCGGAATAGATTATTTCGCCACCTTTGGCTGATAATAATTTGGCTTCATCGTCGGAAATCAGGCTTTCTATCTTATCTTTTATGTACAATTGCCAGACGGCGTTTCCCTGCTGATCTGAACGAATTAAGAGGGTTTTTAATTGACGAGCAGTGACTGGCTTTATCCTTAATAGGTCGCGGATTTCAATTGCCAATTTATTTATGCTCGGATGCGCCAAGCTGGTTCCGTCAACGATGACTTTTCCCTTACCGCCACGCTTGAAAAACGCCAAGTCCAGAGTTTCTTTTGTACTATTTTCTGTTGTGTCGCCAAACCAACTGAACTCAACTTTATTGCGATAATTAAATTCCACGCCGTCGGAAAATATGTTAATTTTCCCAGGTAGAGTGACGTTGTGAAGTGAAAAAGCCTCTTCGATTAGCGACGCTTTGTACGATTGCTCGCTGAACATCGGCATTATTTGCCAAGGACTGGTGCTTAAATAGCTATTTTCATCCTTCGGCGTAATTCGCTCTGGACTTTTCTCGATAATTTCCGTCACTATTCCTTCGACGAAGTGTGATTTTTTCTTTGTCACGCGAATCGTTACAAGTTCTTTCGGCAGCCCTCCCCAGACGAACGCTTTGCGGCCGTCGTCAAGTGTCCCGATGGCTTGTCCGCCACCAACGATTTTTTCCAATCTTAAAGTCTCAAAAATTTGTTTTCTCATTAGGTTATATTATATCAGGATGTGTGGATTTTTTCTGTCTGGCGTGCTATAATCGTCATTGTCCTGGCAATAGTGGGACGTCGCCAAGTGGTAAGGCACTGGGTTTTGGTCCCAGCATTCGCAGGTTCGAATCCTGCCGTCCCAGCCAAATTTGAACAGACATAAACAGTCGCTCTTTTGGGCGATTTTTTGTTTTTATATTAAATTTCAGAAACGGAATAAAATGCTATTAAAATAAAAAAGTCCCCATTCGCTAGTGAGGACTAAACTGTCGTGGTGGACAATTGAGATTAGCTAATGTTGATAACCTGTAGCTGCTTGGTCGCCAAGCCGTTTTTCCAGGAAACAGTTTCGGATTTCTTGTGATTTAGCAAGCTTTTTCCCAACGGACTATCCACGGAAATTCGCCCGTCCAGAGGGTTTGCCTCCATGCTGTGAACTAGCGTATAGCGGAAAATTTTTCCCTGTTGATCCACCAAATCCACGACTGAGCCAATAGCAATTTTCAATCGATCACGTTTTCTTGTCAGCGGCTTGGCGTGACGTAAAATATCCTTCTTCGTAAAGATTTTTGATTGAATATTTTCCAGTTGCGTAATTACATCGTTGCGGCGTAATTTGTCATCACGTGATTTGGCGCGCCCAATTTCCTTCAATTCCAACGTAAGCGCTTTCTCTGAAATCTCTAGTCCAGAAATTTCTTTCTGAAGCTCTTTAAATCCTTTTTTGCTTAAAAATGTTGTACTCATACTTCCCCTTTCGGATCGGCAATTTGCCAATCAACAATCCTATTACAACATCTAATTCTGAAAAATAGCTGAAAATTTACAGAATCGGCAAGGAAATTGTGAAAATGGTTGAGTTTTTCGAGGTGCTAACAGAGATTTGCCCGCCTAGCGCTTTTGTCAATTGCTCCGCTAATGGCAATCCTAACCCGTAGCCTTTCGTCTGTTGATTGCCGCGGAAAAATCGCTCAAAAACGTGTGGTAGAGTTTGTTGTGAAATTGTGCCGTCGTTGATGAAGTTGACGGTAATATTTTGTTTCGATGGAATGATGCAAATTTTTACCACAGAATTTTTTGGGCTATGTTTCAATGAATTGTCGAGCAAAATCGCGCACAATTCTCGCGTCGCGGTGTGATGAAGCGGAATATTTATGTGTTCTGGGCAATTCATTTTAACTCGCGCTTCGGCTTTCCGTTCGCGGATGAGTTCGGATATCAATTCCGTCAAGTTAAAACTTTTGTCTTCCAGTGCCAACTTATTTTCCGTTCGCGACAGTTCCAAAAGCATTGCTGTAAGCTCAGTCAACTTATTTATTTCCTCCAAATTGCTTTCCAGAGTTTCTGTAAGTTCCGCCTTATTCGCCTTCTGATTTTTTAACGCAAATTCAGTTTCTGCTTTCATAATTGCCAAAGGAGTTCGGAGCTGATGGCTGGCATTGGCGACAAATCGCGATTGAGCTTTGTGGGCAGTTTCTATCGGTCGCAAAGTAATTTTTGCCAATAAATATGAACACCAACCGCCAGCGAGCAAAACGATAAGATTTATATAGCCCAAACTAATCAAAAGATTTCGAGTTGAATTATCTATTCTTTCCGACAAATTGATTGCAGGAAAATCGCCCTTCCTTTGAACGATAATTTTATGAATTTGCGCATCAACTTCCGAGCGTGCCACCTGAAAAATAATGCTACTAAACAGCAAACTGACAATCATCAAAATCATCAAATACCAGCCCGCCAACTTAATTGTTGCTGAAGTAAAAATTTTCATGATTCAATCCTATAACCGAAGCCGCGCACGGTTTTTATTAATTGCTTTTTGAATGGTTTATCGATTTTTTGGCGCAGATTTTTTATGTATGCCTCGACATTATTCGGCAAAATATCAGCGTCAAAATCCCAAACGTGATCAATCAGCGTTTCTTTACTGAGAATCTGATTTGGATGTTGCATCAAATATTCCAGCAGCGCATACTCTTTGCTTGTGAGGTCGATAATTTTTCCTGCGCGAGTTACTGTCTGCTGTTGCTTGTCAATTCTCAAATCGTCAATTTGCAGAACGTCTGGTTGGCTAATCGGTGGGCGACGAAGCAAAGCTCGTACTCGCGCCAACAGCTCGTCAATTGCAAAAGGCTTAGTCAAATAATCATCAGCGCCCACGTCCAACCCGAGCGTTTTATCTTCGGTTGTGCTCAGCGCCGTTAGAAACAGAATTGGCATATTTTTCCCATTTTCTCGCAGCTTTTTAACAATCTCTGTGCCTTCTAATCCCGGCAGCATTCGATCAACAATCAACAAATCATACGGCTGACTATTCGCCAAATTAAAGCCCTCTTCTCCGTCGTACGCCGCATCAACCGCGTATTTTTCGCGCTTCAAAGATTCGGTTATGACCCTCGCAATTTTTCGTTCGTCCTCAATAACCAACAGTCGCATATTTATATTATATCTTTTTTCCCGCGCTAAGTGTTATAATTTTATTTAAAGAAAAGGAGGCGTATGCCAGGTAATAAAAAAATGGTTGAGATTCGTCATTTTAAGATGAGTTTCGGTGATAAAACTGTCATTAAAGATCTGAGTTTCGATGTTTTTCGCGGCGAAGTTTTTGGTTTTTTGGGAAGTAATGGTTCGGGAAAAACTACGACGTTGCGCGCATTGTTGGGACTATACCAGCCGACCGCGGGCGATTTATTGATAAACGGCAAGCCATATTCGGTGGAGAGCCAGATTCGCCTCGGATATCTTCCTGAGGAACGCGGCTTGTATAAAAAAGAAAAAGTCTTAGACGTGATGCTTTACTTTGGTCAATTGAAAGGCTTGAGTCGCAAAGAAGCTAAGGATTTTTCTATGAAGTTTTTGGAGCGTGTCAATTTGAGCGACAAGGCTAATACGCAACTTGATAAATTATCTGGCGGACAGCAACAGAAGATTCAGCTTGGCGTAACGATTATGGGCGATCCAGAACTACTGATTATGGACGAGCCAGCCAAAGGTTTTGATCCGGTGAATCGCCGTTTGCTGATGAATATAATTGAGGAGCAGCGAAAAGCTGGCGCGACAATTATTTACGTTACACACCAGATGGAGGAAGTTGAAAGACTGTGCGACCGCTTGATTTTATTGAAGGACGGTCAAGCGGCGGCATACGGCACATTGGAAGAAGTGAAAAAACAATTTGGTGGCGCGTCAATGGACGACATTTTTGTTCAAGTTTACGGCGGCGAAGCGAAGGAGTTGAGTGATGAGTAAAATGCATAATTTGGGGACGGTTTTCAAATTTGAAACGCTTAGAACGCTGAAGAAACCAACATTTTGGTTGACGGCCTTGGGATTCCCTTTGTTGATTGGCGTGCTGTATGGCATTATGTTTTGGTCGCAAAGCACGACTATTGAAGCGTCAAAAAATCTGGAAAAGCAAGAATTTTCACTGGAAGTCACGGACGATTCGAAGTTAGTGAAGCCAGAATTACTGACGGCAATTAAAGCCAAAACCGCCAAATCGAAAGAATCTGGAATTGACGACGTAAAAAATAATAAGGTTGATGCGTATGTTTATTTTCCAAAGGATTTGAGCAAGCAAAAGGTCGAAGTTTACGGTAAAGATGTTGGGTTATTCCAAAACGGAAAATACGGCGCGGTGGCGCAGAGTTTGTTAAGTCAATCGGTGGCAAGTGATGTCAGCCCGGCTCAGGTCGCAATTTTACGCGACAAAGTTCAATTGTCATCAACCACATATCTGGACGGAAAAGAGCACGGCGGCATCAATGAGATGATTGTGCCGGGAATGTTTTTGGCTATTTTGTTCATTCTCATCAGTATTTTTGGCAATCAAATGCTCATTAGCACCACCGAGGAAAAAGAAAATCGCACGGTTGAAATGTTGCTTACGACCGTTAAAACCGACACTTTGATTACGGGTAAAATTCTGTCTTTGATGGTTCTGGCTTTGATTCAGATTTTGGTGATTGTTTTGCCGGTTTTGGCGGGCTATTTGGCATTTGGCTCGAAGTTGCAATTGCCTAATCTAGACTTGAGTACGCTTGTGTTTGACCCTGTGAGGATTGGTCTGGCGATCATAATTTTCTCCGCCAGCTTCACTTTATTTACTGGAATGCTGGTAACTTTGGGCGCGATGATGCCGACCGCCAAAGAAGCCAGCCAGTGGTTTGGAATTGTGATTATGCTATTCATTGGTCCATTTTACGGAATCACGGCGTTCGTCTCCTTCCCTGATTATTTCTTCGTTAAGTTCTTATCGCTATTTCCATTCACTGCGCCGATTCCATTATTACTACGCAACGCCATAGGCAATTTACCAATTTGGGAAGCTTTGCTCGGTACGGCAATTTTGGTCGCTACAGCGGTGTTTGTTATGTGGCTATCGGTGCGCGTTTTCCGATACGGCGCGATGTCTTATGATAGTAAATTATCTCTGTCGGCGTTGCGGACACGCCGAAAAGCTGGTAAAGTTTAATTATGAAAGTACGTATAGAGATAGACACAAAAACATTTGTGCGATTTTGGCTGGTCGTGATGGGCTTTGGTCTGGCTGGTTTGGCAATTTATTCCGCAAAGGACGCGCTGGTTCTGCTGGGGATTTCCCTGTTTTTGGCGTTGGCGTTGAATCGTCCAGTTGCGGCAATTGCTAAGAAGCTTCCTGGGAAAAGTCGATTAGGCGGCACGGCGCTGGCGTACACGACGCTGGTTTTGCTTTTGGGTTGTGTGATCTGGTTTGTTATTCCGCCAATCGTCCAGCAATCTGCCAAATTTGTCGAGAGCGTCCCGAGTATAATCGACCAAGCAAGTTCACAGTGGCGTGGTGTCAACGATTTTATTGATAAGAATAATTTGCGCCCGCAGGTCGATTCGATGATGGAAAACATTAAGCAGCAATCTTCGTCTTGGGCTACGAGCGTCGGCACTAATTTATTGTCCAGTGTTGGTTCTTTGGCGTCGTTCTTAGGATCGTTGTTCTTGGTGTTGGTGCTATCATTCCTGATGCTTCTCGAGGGTCCAACTTGGGTGAAGCGTTTGTGGGGATTGTACAACGACGAAGAAAAAATGGAGCGTCATAAGAAGCTGGTTGGCCGAATGTATAACGTGGTCACGGGTTATGTTTCTGGACAATTGACGGTTTCTGGAATCGATGCGATATTATCAGGTTTCGTGGTGTTTGTGCTGAGTTTGACATTCCCTGTCATAAATTCCAATTTGGCAATGCTCACCGTTATGGTAACATTTGTGTTGACGCTAATTCCGATGTTTGGTGCAACGATAGCAGGTGCTTTAATTTCACTCTTGCTATTCTTTAACAATATGACAGCTGGAGTTATTTACGCAATTTATTTCGTGATTTACCAACAGATTGAGAATAACTTTGTTTCTCCTTCTATCCAATCAAAGAAGGTTGAGTTGTCGGCTCTGACTGTCTTGGTCGCAGTGACAATTGGTTTGTATGTTGGTGGTCTATTGGGCGGTTTGGTTGCTATTCCAGCCGCTGGCGTCGTGAAAGTTTTGTTGGATAATTACTTGGAGCAAGCCAAGTCTAAGCGTGTTGAAAGCGAAAAACCTCTTAATAAATTAGTTAAGAAATTGAAGAACGAAGATTAATTAGCGCGAAATAAAAATATAGCCCGTTGAATCTAGCGGGCTATTTCCATGTCCAAACGCTGCCGCTTGGCGTATCACGAACGGCAACGCCAGCCTGAAGAAGTTCATCGCGAATTCTGTCGGATTCTTCCCAATTTTTCTCTGCGCGTGCTTGACGTCGCTGGATAATCAACCTCTTCAAATCGTCAGTAATATCGGGCGTAGACTCAGCCAAATCCAGCCCTAAAATCTCGTCAATCTCATCAATAAATTGCACTAAACTCTGTCGATGAATTTTATCAAGCGGCGTATGATCCAACTTTGAAAATACTTCATCAATCAACGCCAGTGCGCCTGGAGTATCCAAATCATCGTTCAATTTCTCGATCAATGCCTGACATCCCGCTAATAACGAAACCGAATCGTCCTGCTCATCCTTATCGTCGTCATCTTCCAGTGTGTCGTGAGTCTGATGTCTCAGAACCGCGTAATCCCGCCAATGGTTCAATCGCGCCTGTGCTGCTTCCAGGATTTCCCAGGTAAAATTGCCTTCCGTTTGATAATGTTTGCTGAGAATCGCCAGCTTAAACGCCATCGGACTAAACCCTCGCGAAATAATATCGTCCAGCGTAATAATATTTCCCAGTGATTTACTCATCTTCCGGCCGTCGACTTTTATGTGATTATTATGTAGCCAAATCTGAGAAAATTGCTTTCCAGTCAGACTTTCACTCTGAGCAATTTCATTCGTGTGATGAACTGGAATATGATCAATCCCGCCCGCGTGAATATCAATAGAATCCCCAAGTGTTTCACGGGCAATTGTCGAACATTCCAGGTGCCAGCCAGGAAAACCAATTCCCCACGGACTATCCCATTCCATGTCGCGCTTGGCGTCTTTTGGCGAAAACTTCCATACGGCGAAGTCGGTAATATTGCGCTTTCCTTCAACGCTCACTCTGGCGCCAGCCTCCAGCCCAGCTATGTCCAGCCGCGCTAATTTACCGTAATCCTTCAAAAGCGACGTATCAAAATACATGCCGTCGCCGTCGATTTTATATAAAAATCCTTTTTCGTCCAATCCTTTTGCGAAGTCAATCTGCTGTTGAATATAATCCGTCGCCCGCACCAAATAATCTGGTTTTATCAATTTCAGCACGTCGTAGGCTTCATGATTTGCGACGGAAATATATCTTTCCGCCACATCCCAGGCGGTCTTCCCCTCGCGGCGCGCACCTTTTTCCATTTTATCCTCGCCGTTATCGTCATCGCTGGTCAAATGACCAACGTCAGTGATGTTTTGCGTTCGAATAACGGGAATATCTTGCCAGCGTAACAATCGTACCAACACGTCCCAGTAAATATAGCCAACCCAGTTGCCGATGTGCGGCTGCGAATAAACTGTTAGACCACAGGTGTAAAACTTGACCGTTTCTCCGTCAAGCGGCGTCAGTTCGTCTTTTCGTCTAGTGAGCGTGTTATAGAGCTTTATCATTAGTTCTATTGTACGTTACTCTGGTCAGTTTTTCAAAATTGATATAAAAAACAGCCCCAGTTGGGACTTAATAATTTCAAGGAAGAAATGACAGACAGTATTATTACAAACGCCGCCTGCCATTTCTCCTGGGGGAAGGTTAGTCCCGAGGACGCTTCCACTCTAGGAGGGTCTTAACCCTTCCGAGCAGATTGTGCAGCTGGGAGATTTGGTACTCCCCCAACTGAAGAGTGTCAGAATCGTCGATCAAGATATGGACATTCTCCTCCACCTGCAGTGCAGGTACAGCGATCTCTACGAGATAGTCTCCGAGATTTGGCACGCTCTTCCTCTGTTCTTCCAAGGTCTGCACCGCCTTTTTCAAGGCAGAGATGGTTGCGCCGTTTAGGCGCTTTTGTAGCCTGGTGTGACACAATACAAGACAATTGTACTGCGTCATGATATCCCAAGCCAGCCAGGACTGTGCCTTGGCTGCAGCTCCCGCTGCAACAAATACATCAACGATCTTTTCCTCCGTTGAACGCGAAGTACTCACTACTCTGCGAACAGAGTGGTGCTTGACATCTAGAGTAGAACTCAAGATGTCATGCAAGACAATCATGACTGAGAGATATCCCTCAGTCATGCTGGCAGTGAAGTCTTTCCTCTTCGAGTCTGGAATTTTACCAGATTCCCGAAGTACTCGCTCGACTTCATTGATGGAACTCTTCAGGTTCAAAAAGAGCTTAATGTCGCTCTCTTTGAAAGAAAACTCCCAAGCCAGCGCGACATCATCTTTCTGTCGGGACATAATCCCTTTCCTGTCTTCTCACCCCTGGGCGGTTAAGTGACGTTTTGCCACAAGGCGAGATCTCATTCCTCTTCTCTGCTTTTTTGTAAAAGAAATAAAAACTCACCTTGTATATAACTGTCTGTCAAAGTGCGCTTTCGGACAGGGATTTACTCAACTTGTCAACAAAAGCTAGTATATGTATATCACACTTATATTAAAACGTCAACTCTAACCTAGTCCTATCAGAGTCTAAGACGTCGTAGCTATGTCGCCAGATAAGACCTCGTACTTGACAAAATAAGATATTTAATATATAATAAAAAGTGTGAGAGAAATAGTGCAGGTGCGTCGTCCGCCAGTATCCAGCTATGATAGTCCTATTACACTGGATTCTTTGAAGTATATGAAAGATAGGTTGATAGGTGCTTTAGAGAGGTCTGAGGTAATTGATAAACTGGGGGATCTAGCCTTAGGACTATGTAATACGGCTCAAATGTTGGAACCTATGGAATATGTTGAAGGTGAAGAATTGGGAAACAGCCATCCTGATTCAGACTGGCCAGATAAAAATAGAATACCGCTCATTGGGAGTAATGAATTTGTTGTTTCTGGAAGGCAGATATCTCCTATGCCAATGCAGAAAGATAGAATAGAAAAAACTCTCGCTGGCGACAACTCTACCAGAGTACGTATTGATGGTATATATCGTTATTTAGAGGATTACCCGCCCACAAAAATAGAAGAAAGAAAAAATGTTGGCGGGTTTTGTTATACTGGTCTTTGCGAAATGGAAGGCGTCTGGACAGGCTCTTATGTGATGAGTCTTCGCCCTGTTGTTAGTGTGGCTCAGAGTGGACTGACATGCGTTAATACCGCCGTATTGGGTCACGAAACGTCTCATGCGTATGATAGTGTTGTTAATCCAGTTTTGGAAATAAACCCTGCTGAATCCAATCAAGTAAAACTTCGTTCTGAATTGCAAGCTTATGCCGTGGGAAAAGTGATTCAGGATTATCTTACATATGATGATGGAATAATATTTAGTTACTCTAGTATGCAAGATCGAGTAGAAGAGGTACGAAGAAAAGTTAACGGTCTTCTACGGTCTGAGGGCGCATTTGATGTGAATGATGATTTGATAGAGCAACTAGATAGAGCGGGCCTGAGAAAAATATATTGATAGCGTAGTGGGTCAATATTCTGTTTGTAGAGCCTGATCCGTTGCTGTGACTAATTCCCTTACGATTTCATCATAGCTTTCATATACGCGGAATCCTGCCGCATACGGATGACCGCCGCCACCGAAGTATCCAGCCACGGTATCGGCGATTGGTAAATTACCTCGTAAGCGCGCAGTTAATTTGCCGTCAGGGTAAGTTTTAATAACACAGCTGAGCGCCACGCCTTCAACCAACCTCAATTCATCACCAATCAACGCTCCGGGATTGTAGGCGTCGCTATATTGCTGAATCTCTTCAAATGGCACATGCACCAACGCCAATTGTCCGTCTAATAAATATTCGATTCGCTCGATCAATTTTCCCTTGTACGCCAAAATTTCTGGCGATTTTTTCATAAATTCACGTCGTCGCTCTTCAATTTCCGCATTAGACGCGCCCAGTTCTGTAAGTTCTCCCGCCGTATGGAAAGTCTGAGCCGTAGTGTTTTGCGTAGTAAGCCCCAAGCTATCGCTCATAATAGCTATCAATAAATCTTCGGCCGCCTGAGGATTTATCTTCCAGTCGGAATGTTTGAACAGTTTATATAGTAATTCCCCGGTCGCCACGACGGTTTCTGATAACATAATATGATCAAAGCTGAGCGTCGATTCGGCTGTGTGATGATCGATAACCAGAGTTGGGTGCGTTTCTAAGAAATGTCGCGCTCCAGGAGTTTCTAATACCTTGCTAAGAAGGATATCCGCGCTTGTATCGACAATTATTGCGGCGTCGGCTTGAAACGGAAAGTCGTTCTGCACTCGATCCCAACCGCGAATGTAATGAAGATATTTCGGTATATCTACTGGACAATATAAAGTGACAGTCTTCCCTAGGTCGCTTAAGACTTCTTCCAGCGCCAAGCTTGAACCCAGGCTGTCGCCGTCGGGATTTTCGGCTTGAATAATAACTATATTGTTTGCGGATTGAATGAATTGTTTAGCTGTATCTAGCATATTATTTATTATAACAAATGATTTTTACTCTAATATAATATACATTGTTTTTAATTACATAAGTGGTATAATATGTGATGGACTATTAAAAGTACTGCGCAATCAAAAAACATAAACATTTTTATAAATTATTATTGACAAAATATAAAGATTGTGCTAGTATGAGGACATAAAGCCTGAAGATAGGGCTGGAAAAGAGGAGTTTTTATGAACAAATTTAAGAAAATCGGCATTGCTATCTCTTTGGGATTCGCTATGCTCGGTGGAATTTGGTTGGCATCACCTTCACAGGCTGCCGGCTGTAACAGTTTTAACGTTGTATACTGTGGTACACATTCTATGTCAGAATTGCAAACAGCATATAGCCGTACAGAAATTAAAGAACTATACAAAGAGTGGTACGTTACTGAAACTATGGTTCAGGGCGGATCAAATATGCGCGAAGGTGTAGTTGACGCAAACGGCAACATTACAGTTGACGGTCGTGTTGTAGCTACAAATGCTATAACCGTACAGTCTAAAGCTGGTACTCGTCAGCCTCAGCCACAACGTAGCTACAAGACCTCAAACGGATATACTTACTACCAATACACAACTGGTCAGAGCTTTGTTGACGGACCTAAGAGCTATAATATTTACGCATGGTTTGACAATAACGGTTCATTTATCACTGGTGTGATTAAAGACTGTGGTAACCCAGTTTGGGGTAACCCAACAACACCTCCAGCAAAGCCTGCTCTAACATGTGACGCTTTGCAAGTAACTGAGATTTCTCGAAACACCTTCAAATTCAGCGTTAAGGCAACCGCTAAGGGTGGTGCATCTATCACTAGCTACACATACAACTTCGGTGACAGCAACATTAAGACAACTAACTCATCAGAAATTCAATACACTTACGCACAGGAAGGCAACTACACAGTTACTATTACTGTAAACGGTAAGGAAACTGGTGAAGTTAAGAGGCAAAACCCTAACTGTCAAAAAACCGTTACGGTTAAGCCAGAGCCAAAGATTGTTGTTTGTGAACTTAAGACTAATAAGTATCCAGTAGAGATTAAGGAATCAGAGTTCGACAAGAGCAAGCATTCGAAGAATCCAAACGATTGTAAGGAAGCTCCTGCTAAGATTAAAATCTGCGTAATCGAGAAAAAAGAGATTCGTGAAATCAAGAAGGAAGAGTACAACGAGTCAAAGTACACAACTGACTTAAGCAAGTGTCAGGAAACTCCTACACCAAACACTCCTTCAACACCGACACCTAGCCCAGAATTGCCAAAGACTGGTGCAAGTGACGCGATTATGTCAGCACTAGGCCTAGGTGGACTAACTACAGCTACTATCGCTTACATCGCTAGCCGCCGCCAAATGTAATAGGTCAAGCTAGCAACGAAATACCCGCCGAGATGGCGGGTATTTTTTATTGGCGATGAAGCCGTTGAGTCTATAATTGTTTTCGACCTTCTAGTGCGTGAGTCAGTGTAATTTGGTCTGCGTACTCAAGGTCAACACCGACTGGAATACCTCTAGCTAAGCGTGTGATGGTTGTACTCAGTCCAGCTTCTTGGATGTATCTTTGCAAAAACAGTGCTGTTGATTCGCCTTCAACTGAAGCATTCGTGGCGATAATAATCTCTTGAACGTCGTCTGTTTTTATACGCTCAATTAGCTCTGGGATATGCAATTGCTCCGGCCCGATATTGTCAATTGGTGAGATAACGCCGCCCAGCACGTGGTATGTACCCAGGAACTGCCCTGTTCTTTCTATAGCAACGATATCTAGCGGCTCCTCTACTACACAAACGATTTTTTTATTCCTGTTCGAATCTGTGTATAAAGGCGACACATCGTCATCTGAGTCGATTAACGCAAATGTCTTCGGGCAGGTTTTTACGCGGTCGTGCAATCGGTCTAATGAATGCGCTAATTGCTTTGCGGATTTGGGGTTGCGGCGTAAAACCGCGTAGGCATATCTTTCAGCCGTACGCGGTCCAACTCCGGGTAAATTACCAAAATCATCAATTAAAGCAGTCAGAGCTTTTGGTAAAATGTCGATTGACATGACTTTAGAATGGCAAGTTGCCCAAGCCGCCCATCAATGGCTTCATAGTTTCAGCAGCGACCTCCTGAGCCTTTGTCATACCGTCGCGAACTGCGATTTCAATCCAGTGTTCCAACTCTTCGATATTCTCTAGGTCAACCATTTCTGGGTCAATCTTTACAGACTTAATCTTTAATTCGCCAGTGATTTGTACGATCACAGCGCCATCGCCAGCCTCAACTTCGATGATTTCTTTACCTAATTGTTTCTGTGCTTTGCGTAATTGTTGCAGCATTTTCACCTGATCAAACGCCATATTCCTCCTTATTTAACACTTATAATTATACCCTATTTGCGGTCGGATGTGTAGATATAGAAGCGGTCACCGTCTTTATGATCGTTCACCAAAATGGACGACACGTGGCCTTGATAGCTCTTAGGAACTTGTGATTTTGCGGTATGGCTCACATATAAAGTCTGCCCGACGTTTGCTGGCGCTGTGTGAATAATTGATATTTGGTGATAGCTGTGCTTTTTAAGTGCTTCGTAAATTGGTGACTCTTCTCTGCTGACTAATAGCGAGAATGAATCTGTCGGCGCGGTATTTTTACGGAGTAGAGATAAATCTTTATTAAAGCGTGAAACTGCTTCTGGGAAATAACGATAACCGTCAATATAGCGGAAGCTGCCACCCACCACCATAACGATGATTAGCATTGATATAAGAACCAGCCCTGTGCCGCGAGCGTATGGATTACGCGGGAAAAGCCCGTACCACATGTTCATTAGGGATTCCAATCCGACCGCCAAGAGAATGAATAGCGGGATGATGATTATCGGGGTGAGGCTCGGCTGGAAGATGAGTAGCGCCAATGCTAAGATTAGCCACGACCAAATCATAAACGAGCGGGCGCTGGAGATTTTTTGGAAGCTGCGGAATAGTCCTAGTCCGATTAACACCATTGCGTTGATATCCATAATTGGCGTGATTTGGTTCCCTACGACTGATGGGAAAATGCGGATGTATGTGTAATATAAAGTCCTGAGGTTTGCAACGATATCAAAACTTAGGCCGTTGATACCGATGAGGTTGTAAAATAGCACGTGGGATTTATAGCAAAGGAAACTAATTCCGCAACCCATTACGAATAAAATTGAAAATGGAACAATCCAAGATTTTCGGTGTTTTCGGGAGATGAGGAAATAGCGTGGATGCGGATGTAGAAAGGCGATGATCAGAAGCCCCAGATTGATATACCAAAAATACGGAGTGAAGAGGCTGAGTGCCGTGGTGATGGCTAAGCTGATTCGCCAAATGGAGGCGTTTTGGGCTTTCTGGAGAATCAATGTGGCAAAAAGTAAAGTTAGCGCGGTGTAAAAGATGTATAAAATGCCAACAGTTGCGCTTTGACCGATGAATAAAAATTGACCAGTCGTCGCCATGATTAATAACGATAGAATCGTTGTGGACGGCTTAAACCAGCGTTTTAGGAGGAAGAAGATAGCGACGGAACTGGCGATTGAAAGGATTACGGCGGGCGCTTTAATTGTTAATAAGCTGACGCCAAACAGTTTGAAGAATAGCAATTGAAGAAGGTGAAATGGTAAATTTGTGACAGCTATCCCTTCGATGCTGAAGTTCAAGTGATTTGTCGTATTGACCATGTTGATTTCTGCTTGCGACAAACCTCCCGGCACGTGTAATGCAGAAATTATAATAGCTCCTATATACAACAGCGCCAGCAACGTATAGCCGAAAACGTAGCGCCATCGGTAAAGGAATATATCGGTAACTTTTTGCTTTTTCATTGGTATGATTATAACACAATTCTATTCATGCTTGCGATCCAAGCTCATAAAGCGTAGGCGCTCTGGGTGGAAGTACAATTGGACTTTACCGACCGGACCGTTACGGTGCTTAGCGATGATGAGGTCTGTAATATTCTGGACTTCTGGGTTGTCAGGCTCGTAATATCCAGGGCGATAAATAAAGCTCACGATGTCGGCGTCCTGCTCAATGGAACCGGACTCACGCAGGTCGGCTAGTTGTGGAATTGGCGGCGTGCGAGATTCAACTGAACGGCTTAGCTGACTCAGGGCAATTAGCGGCACATTCAGCTCGCGGGCAATAAGCTTCAGTCCGCGTGAAATTTCCGAAACTTCCTGAACGCGGTTTCCGTTATGGTTTCCGTTGGCCTGCATAAGCTGTAAATAGTCGACGATGATTAGTCCCAATTGGTTTTCGTGAGCAATTCTTCGAGCTTTCGTGCGCATTTCCAAAACTGATAATCCTGGAGTGTCGTCGATGTAAATCGGCGCCTCGGCCATTTCGCCCATAGCTTCAGATAGCTTTGCAAAATCTTCGTCGCTCAGATTTCCGGTGCGAATATTCCAGCTATCAACTCCCGACGCATCCGCCAACATACGGTCGACCAGCTGTTCCTTGCTCATCTCTAGGCTGAAAAATAGAACGGGATTTTTCTCAATCGTTGCCACGTTATAAGCCAAATTCGTCACCAGCGTCGTCTTACCCATGGCTGGACGAGCCGCCAGAATAATCAAATCCGATTTTTGCAAGCCAGCGGTCATATTGTCCAGATCGCGATAGCCAGTGCGGACTCCTCTGAGAGAACCTTTATTTTTACTGAGCTCTTCAATTCGATCAAAGCTGTCGGTCAGAATGCTTTCTAAGCTGACTAGGTCTTGCTTGGTCGATTGGTCTGACACGCTGAAAAGCTCGGCTTCGGCCTTCTCTAGTAATTCCTGCGTGGTCGTCGATTCGTCATATCCAAGTTCGGAAATGTCACTGCTCGCTTTTATTAGACGCCTGCGAACCGCCGCTTGCGCAATCATCTCCGCGTAAGCGGATGCGTGCGCTGCTGTTGGGACGTAGTTTGTTAGCTCTGTCAGATATGCCGATCCGCCAACTAATTCCAGCTCGTCCTTTCGCTTCAATTCGTCAGTTAAGGTCAATAGATCGACGGGCTTGTGTTTTTCAAATAGCCGCATCATTCCAGCGAAAATCAATCCGTGATTCTTGTCGTAAAAATCGCTAGGGTGAGTAATTTCTGCGGCATCCGCCAAAACTTCCTCGTCAATTAGAACCGCCCCAAGCAAACTCTTTTCCGCATCCAAATTTTGTGGCGGTATCTTCCCTTTTACTTCTTCACTTTTATCTGCCATTAAATATCCTCCAGCTTAACTTCTTCGCCGCCACCCATTAATTCTGCAATTTCCGCCAATTTTTCGTCCTCTGGCGGTTTCTTCTCTCCAATTATATCAATTTCCAAATCCATCGCGGTTTCTTCTGAGATAATTTCCGAGATCAATGGTTTATTCTTTGCGTCATCCAACTTTTTCTTATAAAACGCGGAACCTGCGTAAATTGTCAATTTTTCACCGTCAAACGACCATTGGCTTTTCTGCAATAATGACGCCAACCCGAGGGATTTTTCCTTCGCTCTTTCAATGACTTTTTCCCAATTTAGCTCTAGTGGCGCGTCAGTTTTCTTTGGTTTTGCGGTGGTTTTTTTTGC
The DNA here is from genome assembly GCF_022828365.1 of Candidatus Nanosynbacter sp. TM7-087. GTDB lineage: Bacteria > Patescibacteriota > Saccharimonadia > Saccharimonadales > Saccharimonadaceae > Nanosynbacter. The sequence continues at coordinate 276,965 of NZ_JAJQJU010000001.1, forward strand.
TGGCTCGGCTGTTTTTTCTTCTTTTTTAATCGGCTTTTCTGTCGGTTTGGTTGACTCTGCTGACTTAATTGGCGTTGGTTTTGCGGCGGGTTTTTGGGTCGTGGCTTGAGCTATATTTTTCTTTGGCGCGACTGGCTTTTCTGTCGGCTGAGAATTGCTATTCATAAATATCGTCAATAATTTCAAGTCTGGGTGCGGGTGCCGATCAACCTCGATCAGTTGCTGAACCAACCCGACAAGATTCGGATTTTTTCGTAACCTATTGCGAGCAATCGACAATAATTGATGTGACACTATAACTGAATTCGCGCCGCTATTTTCTAATTCCTGGAAGATATTTAAGACTTTTTCGTTGTCGTCGGATTGATATGAATCCAACAAATTGCCGAGCATCGTAGCGTCGCTCAGTCCCAAATATTCGGTAACCATATTCGCCGTCAGTGGCTGGTCTGATGTTGCTAAAATCGACAATTGGTCAAGCGTACTAATGCCGTCACGGAATCCGCCACGGGAACGTTCAGCGATTAACCTGGCGGCATCCTCTTCAATTGCAAATCCTTCTTTTTTCGCTATATTCATTAACTGGCGCGTCATAATTTCCGTCGGAATTGGGCGGAAGAAAAATTGCTGGACACGGCTAAGAATGGTGGCTGGAAGTCTGTCGGCGTCAGTTGTAGCTAAGATAAACACCACGTGTTCTGGTGGTTCTTCCAGGGTTTTTAATAGCGCGTTAAATGCTGATTTTGACAGCATATGAACTTCGTCGATGATATAAACTTTTTTCGGCGCAGAAACAGGCGCGACTTGAGCTTTTTCGCGTAGGGTGCGAATGTCATCAACGCCGTTATTGCTGGCTGCGTCAATTTCAATAATATCCAAGTTTGAAGAATCGTCATCATATGGCAAGTGGTTAATCTCGTGCGCCAGAATTCGCGCCACCGATGTTTTTCCCACGCCACGCGGTCCAGTCAACAAGTACGCATGAGCAATTTTTTCCTGCTCTAACGCTCGACGTAAAATACTAGTCACGTGATCTTGACCTAAAACTTCATCCAAACTGCGACTGCGATATTTACGATATAGCGCCTGACTCATCCCCTCATGCTCCTCATGAGATAATTATAGCAAACTATACCTTGAGACAGAAGTTAACAAATGTGATTTCCGAGTATTCGAGATCGTATAAATACGATTATTATTGTGATAATGGCAGTAATTATGCAAGTTAACAACAGAGCCTTAGACTTCTTGCTAATTTTCTCTTTCTTAAGGATAAATATTGATGTAATTAGAGTCATCGTTCCCAAGATGTATGGCAAGTATCGTGCCAGTACTATTGAAGTATCTAATAATATTGTAGTTAAGCTCATTGGTAGCCTCCTTTGCTGTGTTTTGCCCTCGCTCTCTATACTTGAATAGAGAGCGAGGGACTGGTCTCACGACCATGGTGTTGAATATGTGAAGTTGTTTTGGTCCACGAACACCGCACGCACTTTATGTGCCGGCGAGTAGATCATCGGCGTATAGCGTACAGTGACGACTGGCGCGCATATTGCATCGAAGTATATCTGTTGTGTGTATCCAGTATCCTGGACAGCTTTCAGATATCCGCTACGAGTGCACTTGATCCAGCCTGGGCTATGCATGAAAATGCGAGCCCAGTTTGTCTTGCAGGTTGGCGACCACCTAACATGCAAGGAGAATTCCTTGTTGTTGTAGATTTGGGTGGTGACGGCATCGGCACTGCAGCCCGTTGCGTCTGCGTCCTGTCCTGAGCACCAGTCTCCGTAGCACCCGACGGCATGAGCGGCGGGTGGGGTGGCTAGCGTCATCGCTGAGAACACGAGAGAAATGATGGCAATAAATGCCGCCAATCGCTTCTTGCTGTTCATCATCAACTCCTCTGATTGTGAAACGTACACCGAGATTATTCTCGGATGAGTATAATTATACTTCTGTTCTATCAAAAAGTCAACCCCTGCTCTTCTAAAATAAAAGTAATAATGTTAACAAAAGCCTCGCGGTTAAATTACTCTTAAAACAACGCCAGCTGCGTGCTGGGTATTTCTATGTCAATGACGCCGTCAACTTTTTGCGCCCGATAGCCAATAAGCTTTTTGATGTTGTAAGCCAGCAGCTGACCGTCGTAATCAGTGATGACAATCGAGCCGATGACGCTGCGTACATGTCCGACCAATTGACTATAATCCTTCATTAAAACGACGTGCGACAGATCAACACTAGCGGTATGAAAATAATCTTCGCAAGGAATTAGCTCGGATTTCGGAAACGACACGCCAATTTTCTGCTCAATTTCAAGTAATTTTTGTCGCAATTCCCTTTCGCCAGTCGCACGGTCAAAAGGTTGTTTTATCAATTCTATCTTTTTGTGAACCGGCAGAGTTTCAACTATTCCGTCCAGCTTGGAAATTTTCGCCTCATACTGCCTGGCGATCAATGCCGAAGAAAACGTTTCTAATTTTATGGCTAATCGCACTCCCTGCTCCAATAATCTCCGAATTCCGCGCTCTTCTTGCGAGATTCCGACTTTTATGACGTTCGGCGCGAAGTACGCCAAGTAAACAAAGTGCGGATTTTGATTGATTTTTTCTTGTTGGGCGGAAACCGAACTGGCGTTGTAAAATGCTGGATTAAAGCCAGTTTTGTCGCGGCATTTTAGGCAATTCTCATACTTTTCATCAACGATGGCTAAATCTGGGCAAATCTGACTGCATCGATTTTCAAAATCTACCCAGCCAGCACAATATTTGACAGAAAAATCAAACTCAAAAGACAAATCTTGTTCGAACAATTCATGACACTCAATTTTATCACCAACTTGGCACTCGATAAAAGGCTTATTGTCAGCGTTAAAACTGACGTAACTGAGCAGAAACTCGCTCGGTATCATAATATTTACAATGCAGCTTCGACAGCAGCCCAAGTTGCGTCAGGATTGTCTTCAGGGATGATGATTGTAACTTGGTCGCCGACGTTAATTCGGAAGTAAGTTACGCTAGCAAGCAAAATACGATATTCGCGGCCAGAAGCCTCGACGTAGTAAATTCCGTCGTGCTGAACAAGCGTTCCGATAACTTGCTTTCGTGGTACAGGACCGATCTGCTTGTAAATAAAGCTGCCGTCTTCAGCGATTGTCAATTTCATCAGGTCGCCTTCAACTAGCTTCGACTTTGAAGCGTAGTTGGCTGGGATTGGGTAATTTTTGCCGTCTGGGCTAAGCATCATCTGGCCATCAAATACGCCTTCGATAATCTTTCCTGTTACATCGTCTGACGAATTTTTTGGCGTGACAACTTGTCCATCGTCGCCAATAATACTAATCAATAATTCTTTTGCGGCAGCTAAATTGGTTTCCGCCTCTTGAATAAGTGTCCTCAGACGCTTAATTTGCTTTTCTGGTAATTCAGACATGGTTCTCGCAATTCCTTTGTCTATTTTTTATAATACTTAACTAATATATAGCATATCCTTACGTTTATATCAAGTCGTGTCATTTGATTTTCTCTGATTTTCCACAGCGCTATAAGATATGGACGAAAAAGTGTTGCAAATTTTACTCTTGAAATTGACGTGTGGTTCGTGATATTAAGATTGGCGACATAAAAATCACCGCCCAGAGCGGACGGTGATTAAACGAAACAAATTGGCGTTGTATAACAAATTATGAAAGCTCGACAGTAGCGCCAGCGTCTTCCAAAGTTTTCTTTGCAGCTTCAGCTTCGTCTTTAGAAACTTTTTCCTTGACTGGTGCTGGAGCGCCGTCAACGATAGCTTTTGCTTCACCTAGACCTAGGCCAGTGATTTCCTTAACAGCCTTGATGACTGCAACCTTCTGAGAACCAGCGTCTTTCAAAGTAACTGTGAACTCAGTTTTTTCGTCAGCAGCAGCGGCGTCACCACCAGCAGCTGGACCAGCAACAGCGACAGCTGCAGCAGCTGGCTCGATGCCGTATTCTTCTTTAAGATGATTTTTCAATTCGTTAACTTCTAGAACTGTCAATTTTACAAGTTCTTCAGCCAATTTCTTAATATCAGCCATTGATATTCTCCTTTATTATTATATTGTTGCGATGAATGCAACGTTACTAGTGTTGATTGCTAAACTTAAGCAGTAGCTTTGGCTTCGATGCCGTCCAAAAGTCCGTGCAAATTGCCGCCAAGCGCGTTGACTGTGTCGTGCACTGGTGATAGCAATTGTGATACCACTTGAGCAACGAGCTGGTCTTTGCTTGGTAGGCCTGCCAATGCTTTAACGTCAGCTTCGCTAATTGCCAAGCCTTCGCCTGAGAAGCCACCTGCAAGTTGTAATGCTGGATGTGTCTTTGCAAACGTATCCAATACCTTTGCTGGCATAACTTCATCTTCACTACTTACAGCGTAAACCAATTGACCAACCAATAAGCTGGTGTCGGTTTCTTTGTAAGTGTCGATTCCTTGAAGAGCTACGCGTACCAATCGGTTTTTAACAACCTTGATGGTGACGCCCGCTTCGCGAGCAGCCTTGCGTAGTTCTTGTAGGTCGGCAACGGTAAGGGTTTGATATCGAGCAAAAGCCGTGCCCTTAGCGTCTTTTAATAGCTCTGTCAGTTCAGCAACCAAAGTTTGTTTTTTATCGCGTGAAATTGCCATAAAATCCTTTCTTTGATTGGGTTAATTTGTTATGTGCCAATTTGTTAACGTGCGGTAATGGAGAATCAAAAAACGTCTTTGATTCTCGCACTACCAAAGACGTCAAATAAAACTGTTAGTTTCATCCCTCGGTGGCATTTTTATACTTGTTTTACGTCAAGTCGCCACTGTCTTTGGTAATGTTCCAGACCATTGTAGCAGAAATGACAACGAAAGACAAGAGTTGTGGCAATTATTTTCCGGCCGATTCAATCGCCTTATTTATCGCATTTTCGCCTAATCGTAATATTCTTCTGCGTTGAGCGACAGTTGTGCCTCCCCACACGCCATATTCGGCAGATTCTGGGTGGCGGAGCGCATATTCTAAGCATTGTTTTAATACTGGGCATTTTCGGCACATATCTATGGCAGCTTCCGCGGCTTCTGTCTTTCTGGCACCTCTTAAATCTTGGTCTGGAGTGTTTGGGTTTATTTGGAAAAACAAGCGATCAGCTTCTTCGGGGGCTAGTTTCGCGCATTCGGCGCCGTCTAATAGACTCTCGTTACTTAATTCTGACATATTCGTTATTTTACAATAATAACGTAATAAAATCAATAGGCTTCTATGTCTAATCAAAGAGAAAACCCGCTCCGTGGTGGAGCGGGTGTAGAACCTCCTAACTTTTTTCTGTATCTGTATGTTCTGTCGAGGGGTGCTAGTCGATTAAACTAACACCCCTCGACGAGATGGGTTACCTCTCCGAGCGTGCCGTCTGACGACGGCGCGCCCAAAGGAGGAAGCCTCCGAGGGCGGCTAGCGCAATCGCGCCGGCGATCGCACTCCCAGTAGCGCCAGTGACCGCCAGCTTCTTGTGCTGGGGTGCTGGTGTGGGGGTAGCCGAGGGCGTAGGCTCCTCATACCGTTCAATAACGGGAGTGGGGAGCGGAGGTTTACGCGTAGGCGTTGTGCTCGGAGTCGGTGTCACCGACGGGGTCGTGCTCGGCGTGGGTGTCGACGGTGTTGAGCTCGGTTCCGGGGTTGGAGTCGGAGTTGGCGTCACCGACGGGCTCGGTTCTGGCGTGGGTGTCGACGGTGTTGCCGACGGTGTGGGTGTCGACGGGCTCGGTTCCGGCGTGGGTGTCGGTTCCGGAGTTGGAGTCGGCGTTGGGCGGGTATCGTAACCCGCGTCGCCACCAGACTCACGTCGAACAATCCGGGCACTCATGTCCCAGGACTTATCCTGAGACGTGATGGTTGCCTTGTCAGTCCACGGACCGGGGTCCGTAGAACTGACACTGATGTTCAGTTCGAACCGGGCTTTTTCGCCCTTATCCAACTTGACATTGAGAACTGCCTTGTCGCTAGCACAGCTAACGACATTAGCCTCCATGAAGCGGATGTACTGGGGTTGCCCCCAAGTACTAGCCTCAGTGTATACGCCGATCCTACCAGCCAAAAGCTGGTCGCAAACGAACTTCTGACCCGGTGAGGTCAATACGTCCGTGATAACGAACGTTTGAGCGTCCTGCGTGGCGGTGGGCAGTACGATCGTGACTCTTTGTTGAGAGCCATCTACAGATCCCCACTTAGAGGGGGCTGCACCAATTGTGGAGCACCCATCACAGGTGCCCACTTGGATGGTCGTTCTGCGAACGACACCACCAACGTTCCATTCAAGTTCCCGGGTTTCTCCGGGAATCAGAACAGAACTCATATGCACCCGCCACCACGCTGACGCGTGGAAATTCTGCCGTCCAGATACTTCGACCTGGTCAGTCAGTCTGATGACCACGGTGTGGTCGGCAGAGTAGGTGGCGTACCCAATGGTGACTCCTTCCGGGGTCGTCATTGGGATTGGCGCAAAGTCAGTGTCCGTGCCGAGTTCGCTCGGCACGCTGATGGTCACTGAGTCTCCTGCGCAGTGACCCTCTTTGAGGGTCAGGTTCACGGAAAACTCCACCGCCTCGTAGGCGGTGACTTCGGGCGAACCGTCCGAAGTCTTGAAATCCGTCTGAATTTCCTCGGCTGAAATCGGCCGAGGAATGCAGTTGCTGTCGGTGGTTGCCGCCGTGGCGACGCTACTACCGGACGACGACTGCTCGGTGTTAGCAGTGCTGCTCGACTGAGTCTCGCCAGCGACACCAGACGAAGACTGAGCCTCGTTGCCGGTATCTGCTACTGTGGTAGCAACACCAGACGACTGGGCTTCGGCAACAATACCAGACGAGGACTGAGCCTCGGCTGCTGACTGTGCCTCGTCGGCGCGTGACACCCCTCCGAAGAGGAATGCAGCGAGGAATGCAGCGAGGATTGCCATGATAGGCACCCTCAATGGGGTCTTACGGTGATTCATTTCACCATCATCCCTTCTCTTGTAGACAATAAGATACAGATGTTAAGGTTCTTTTATCCAGCTAGGCTGGAAATCAAGAATTTACTTGAACATCAGTACCTAGTCGGACTTTACTATTTTATCATAAAAAATGAAAAATGCAATAGTAACGCAAAAATCCCGCCAGAATCGACGGGATTTAATTGCCTGAAATATAAAGATTACAGAGAGTTCTCTACTTTAATGCCAGGGCCCATAGTTGTGGCAATTGCGATGCTCTTAACGTAAACACCCTTTAAGCTGGATGGCTTTTGGGAGTTCAAACTGGTTAAGAATGCACGTGCGTTTTCTGACAATTTTTCAGCGCCGAATGACACCTTGCCGATTGATAAGTGAACGATAGCTTGCTTATCAACGCGGTATTCAACTTTTCCGGCCTTTGCTTCAGAAACGGCTTTTGCGACGTCGGTAGCAACGGTGCCAGACTTTGGATTTGGCATCAAACCACGTGGGCCAAGCAAACGTGCGTATTTACCAAGCTTTGGCATGTACTGTGGAGTTGCGACCAAAATGTCGAAGTTCAATTCTTCCTTGTCTAATTGGCTTAGGAACTCTTCGTCACCGATGATGTCAGCGCCAGCTTTTTTAGCGGCAGCGTGTTCTGATTCTGGTGCGAAAACTGCTACACGAACATCCTTACCTGTACCGTGTGGCAATGCTACGGTTGAGCGAATGTTTTGGTCGGCTTGGCGTGGGTCGACACCTAGGCGGATGTGGATTTCAACGCTAGCGTCGAATTTGACTGGGCTGGTTTCAGCAGCCAATTTCAAAGCTTCGTCTAAGCTGTACAATTTGTTCTTCTCAACGTTCTTTGCAGCGTCTTGATATTTTTTACCGCGGCGCTCCAAGCGTGGACGAGTAACTGGCTTCGGTCCTTTCTTTACGTGAGCTTCGGCGTCGTCTGATTGTGGAGTAGTGTCGCCAGCTTCCTTGCGAGCTTCCTTCTCTGCTTTTTCAGCAGCTTCGTCAAGAGCTTTTTGGCTACGCTTGCCAGATTTAGCGACAGTAGCTTCGCGCTCGGCAACAACGTCTTTGCCTTTGTTGTCATGAGATTTGCTTGCGTCTGTAGCTTCTGCAATTGCTGCTTCAATTTCAGCGATTGTATTTTTCTCACTGACTTCTAATTTTAGTTCTGCTGCTTTTTCTAGCAACTCGGCTTTCTTTGCCATAATAATCCTTTCTGTGGTACGAACGGCAATTTGTCATCTTAACAAATCAGCCTCCCAACATTGATTGATAGTGATGAAATTATACCATATTTTTAGAGATTGAGGCAAATATTTACTTTTATGGAGAAGAATTGTATAATATGTAATATTATGAGTGAGTTTACGAAAATTGTAGGTAACGAAGACGGTTCTTTAGGCACGATAGATATCTATATCCCAGAGCAATGTATGTCTTGCCCAAGAATAATAGAAAAGTTAAACGACTTAGAAGAATACAGAAAAACAGTAAATAAACTCCTAGAAATGGCGTTTAGTGGTGATGAGGTGACATTAGTTAATAAGGCTACAGGTGAGGTATTAGATAAAGATCAATCTACTAAAATTGTTTGTAAAATGGCCGCCAGTGGAATGGATGAGCTAGATGAAAATATTGCAAAAGCGCAGAGGGATATTTACACGCTAACTAATGGGTGCGAAGGACCTTTAACTCTTGGAGGGTCTGACGGTTCTCGGGTTGTGCGCGTCGCTATGTGTGATAGTCCGAAGGTGTTTTATTCGGGGTTGGGTGAAACTCAAATTGGTGAACCAGTGATAATACAACGTGACTTGGAGAGAAATGAAGATTAACATATAATTGCTGTTTTTGATAAAATAGTAATTATGGATATAACAATTACAAACATACAAGCAAGGCAAATTTTAGATTCGCGTGGAAATCCGACGGTTGAGGCGGACGTGACTTTGAGCGACGGTTCGTTCGGTCGTGCGGCTGTTCCGTCTGGCGCAAGCACTGGTTCTTTCGAGGCTGTTGAGCTTCGGGACGGCGAGTTGGCGTTTGGCGGTAAAGGCGTGCTTCGTGCGGTCGAAAATGTCAATGGTGAAATTGCGCAGGCTTTGAAAGGCTCTAATCCGTTTGACCAGGCCGCAATTGACGAGAGAATGAAGAGTCTGGACGGTACACCGAATAAGGCACGTTTGGGTGCGAATGCTATTTTGGCAGTGTCGCTGGCTGTAGCGAAAGCTGCTGCTAAGTCGCGTGGCGTGGAGTTGTATCAATATGTCAATAGCTTGGCTGGAAATCCTATAATGTGCCTGCCGATGCCGATGATCAACGTGATGAACGGCGGTCAGCATGCGCTCGGTGCGACTGATTTTCAGGAATATATGATTATTCCAACTAGCGCAGCAACTTTTGCAGACGCGGTTCGAATGAGTGCGGAAGTTTTCCATGCATTGGCAAAAATCCTGAAAGACGAAGGTTATCCTACGACGGTTGGCGATGAGGGCGGCTATGCACCTCATGTCAGGAATGGTAATATGGAGCCTATTTTGTTGCTATCTCGCGCCATCGAGCAGGCTGGCTATAAATTAGGCGTGGACTTTGGTTTTGCGCTGGATGTTGCGGCGAGTGAGCTTTATAAGGACGGCAAATATAACTTGGCGACTGAACACCGAATTCTGTCGGCTGACGAAATGATTCGCACGTATAAAGCCCTGTTGGAACGCGTCCCTGTTCTCTCGATTGAGGATGGATTGAACGAAGAAGCTTGGGAAGATTGGGAGAAAATGACGGCTGATTTGGGCAATTTTGCGCAATTGGTTGGCGACGATCTTTTGGTGACGAATGTCGAGCGATTGAAGCGCGGAATCGAAGAAAAGGCTGGCAATGCGATCTTAATCAAGCCGAACCAAATTGGCACATTGACTGAGACGATTCAGGCTGTTTTGATGGCGAAGAACGCTGGCTGGAATACAGTGATGAGCCACCGATCTGGTGAGACAGAGGACGTAACGATTTCTCACTTGGCGGTCGGGCTTGGCACTGGTCAAATTAAGACTGGCTCGATGTCGCGGTCAGAGCGAATTGCTAAGTACAACGAGCTACTGAGAATTGCGGAAAAGCGCCCAGATTTGGAGATTGCGCATCCGTTTGTGAAGTAACTCGCGCAAAAAGACTTCCCCGTAATTCAGAGGAAGTCTTTTTATTTGGCGATTTTTTGACAATTATTCGAGGATTATCTTCTTAAAAACTCAATTTCCCCGCCCTCATTGATTCGGACAATTTGCGACGGTTGAGCGTCGGCGGTTTCTCCAGAATCGACATAAATCGGTACTAATTCATGGAAGTAATTTATTGCTTCGGTGATGTTTTTTGCCGGTTCTTCTCCCGATGGATTTGCACTGGGCGCGACCAAAAGACCGACGGTTTGAATTAACTCTGCTAATGGAGATTCTGACACAACTCTGAATGCCAATGTTCCGCCGTTTCTCGGAAGATATGGCAGAAAATTAGGGCTCACTTTGGTGACGATTGTTGTTGGTCTATTTTTGGAGATTTCTTGATATTTGCATTTGGTTGATGGCGTGAGATTAGGAATGTCATCAATATTTGCAGCCAAAATAATAACGGGTTTATCCAAGGGGCGCCGCTTAACTTCGTATAATTTCTCGACGGCTTTTTTTGAATTGGCAGCGGCTAATATTCCGTAAATCGTGTCAGTTTTGGCAATTATCAATTGCTCATCTTTAAGCGCGGAAATTACGCTGTTGTCTAAAATATTCTTTACAATCATTTATTACATCTTACCATAAAATAACCCCGAGGAGTTCGGGGCTATTTGCTAAAAGTTCTGTAGATTAGTCGACGACTTCAACGCCCATTGAGCGTGCTGATCCGGCGATAACTTTCATTGCGCCTTCGATGTCGATTGCGTTCAATTGGTCTTTTTTCGCCTCAGCGATTTCTTGCAATTGTGCGCGAGTAATCTTACCGACCTTGTCTGAGTGTGGCTTGCCACTACCCTTTTGGATTCCAGCTTTCTCACGAATCATATCGTCAACTGGCTGACCAAGTGAGTTCCAAGTAAATGTTCGATCTTCGTAAACTTGAATGTGAACGATCACGTCCTTACCCATCATGTCTTTTGTAGCGTCGTTGAATGGATTGATGAAATCCATCATGTTTAGTCCCCACTGACCAAGCGTTGATCCCACTGGAGGACCTGCTGTTGCTCGACCGGCTGGAATACGTAATTTCAAATTACCAATAATTTTCTTTGCCATAGTTCTTCCTTATAGTTTGTAGTGCGTAACTCGAATATTATATCGAAAAATGCTTAAAATTGCAAGCTAAACTTTTTTAACCTGCAGGGCGTCCAACTCGACTGGAGTGTCACGGCCAAACATGCTGACCATAACCTTCAAAGTGCCCTTAGATGCGTCAATTTCGCTCACCGCGCCATCAAAGCCCTTGAACGGACCGTCGATAATTGAAACAACTTCGCCTTCTGAGAAGTCAATCTGATGCTTTGGCTCTTCAACACCCATTCGCTTCTTAATCTTCGCAATCTCTTTTTCAGAAACTGGAGTTGGCGTAGTGTCGGCACCCACAAATCCTGTAACGCCCGGCGTGTTGCGGATAATGTACCAAGTTTCGTCGGTCAATTTCATCTCAACCAAGACATAGCCCTGGAAGATCTTAGCTTCAACAATTTTACGTTTACCGTTGCGAATCTGGATCTGTTTTTCCTTTGGTACGATAACGTCAAAAATCTTATCAGCCATATCAACGCCGTTGATTCGTTGGCGAATTGATTCAGCAACTTTTTCTTCGTAGCCAGAATAGGTATGAATTGCATACCATTGCTTACTGTCGTCATATCGTTTTGAACTCATAATCTCTCCTCTATTTCAAAATTTGGTTAAAGCCCCAGTTGAATGCGGCGTCAAGTAATAAAATCAGAACGACAAACGCAAAGGTGAAGATAAGCACCGCCGCTGTCATTGCCCAAGTTGCTGAGCGGGTTGGCCAGCGAACTAGCTTTAACTCTTCCCAAGCGCCCTTGAAATATCCAATCAATCCACCTTTTTCGCCAGACTTTTTAGGTGCTTTTGTGGTGATTTTTGTTGGTTTATTGATTTTTTTCGCTACAGCTTTTTCTTTTTTTGGCGCGTCGTCGGTAGCCTTGATTCGACGAACCGTAGTTTTGCTGCTTGCCTTGCCTTTCTGTGCCATATTTTCTCCCAATTTAAAAAGTCTGTTTTTCACAGACTGTCAATAGTCATTGTAATTCATCCAGTCCAAAAAAACAAGTTGACTAGAGATTATTTGCTGCTATTTTTGAACTCTTTCAGCTTGAATCCGAACGTCGATCCGTGGTTTAATCGGCTTTCTACCTCAATTTTGCAGCCCAATTTCTTCGCCAACTTAGCGGAAACGTATAGACCTAATCCCGTACCTTTCGTCTCGCGGGTTCTATAATCTTCTGCGCGGTAAAACTTGTCGAAAATTTTTGCTATGTCGGCTTTGCTAATGCCAATTCCCGTGTCAATAACCTTGAAGGTGATTTCGCCAGATTTATTTTTCTTGATTGATAAAGTTATGGAACCTTTTTGTGTGTATCGAATGGCGTTGGTGATGAAGTTTTGTAGAATTTCCTCCAGATATAAACGAGAAACCTTAACTACGCCAAGTCGCCCGCCGATATCCAAATTGAAAGCCAAACCTTTTTCGCCCGCCTGAGGTGAATATTCAGAATTTATCTGAGCCGCCAACTCTGTCACGTCAATTATTTCCGTTTCATCAGCCACACCTCGCTCTGCGCGTGATAACGTGCTGAGGTCGTTGATCATTCGCGCTAAGAATAAAATTTGCTTATGAGATTCGTCAATGGCTTCGGGAATTTTGCTAGTCATTTTACGCTCGACCAGCAATTTGGCGTTACTCAGCGAACCTTCAGCAATAGCAATTGGCGTGCGTAATTCGTGACTAACTACGCTAATAAATTCATCACGCTCCTCCTCGAGGCTCTTCGTCTTCGTGATGTCGCGCAAGATAAGTACATATCCGTCCGGCGTCATCTTATCGCCGCCCTGAACTGGCGCAAGTGTAACTTCCAGGCGAATATAATCGCCATCTTCGATTTTCATCAGAATGTCGTCGCGCTGGCGAATTGCGGAAGATTTGGTGAGTTCTTTAAAAATGTCAATCGGCTTTTTATCTGTCGTTTCAAGGTTCAGCACTTGACTGATATGTTCGCCGTTAATTCCGCTGTTCGTATCAATCAAATTAAGTGCCGCAGAATTGTACGTATTGATAATTCCGTGCTCGTCCGTACTAAGGATTGCGTCGGTGATATTATTGATAAGCGTGATCATTCTTTGGTGCTCGCTGAGGCTTTTTTTGTCATTTTTACAATCGTCCTTATCGCTAATTTCTGACAATATTTTATGTAAAACAATAGCTATAACACCTAAAACAACACTCAGAGTGATCAATAGAAAAATTAGCGCCCACATAGCTAAAGTATAACATAAGCATATGCGTTTCTATATGTATGGCGAATATTTTTTCAATTCATTTCGGTGCATTTTATAATGCGGGTCAAATTTGGCAACCTCATTCCAGAATTTCGTCGAGTGATTCATATGCCTGGTGTGACACAATTCGTGGATAATTACGTAATCAATTAGCTCAAATGGCAAGTTCATCATCCCGATATTCAAGCTAATCGTTCCAGATGAAGAGCAGCTTCCCCAGCGACTTGATGAGTGTGTGATTTTACTCCGAGCAAAAGAAAAGCCGTATTCTTTCGCTAAAAACGACAATCGCCTTGGTAAATATGACTTGGCTTCTTTTCTGAGAGCTGCCAGAATTTTACTGCGGATAAGTTGTTGGTTTGTGGCCGATTCAACCGATTCTGCTTCATTTATTTCTGCCAATATCTGCGTTCCGACGATTTTTACGCTAGACGGTTTCATGGTGGTTTGTATCAATAAATGATGGCTTTTGCCAATTTGCTGATTTTCCGTGTAAGAAAGTTTTTCTCTGTATTGAGAAACTAATTCGCGGATTTGCTTTCGAGAGGTTTTAATCAATGCCTTTGCAGCCAACAGCGGCGCATATGGCGGCATTGTAATTTGTATTCGTCCGTCTGGCGCAATTTTCAAACTAACAGTCTTCGCTAAGCTACGTTTTTTAACGACAATTTCTCCGAATTCTTCGTCGGTAATAATTGTCATGGTTAACCTATGTTAATACGATTTCCGGCAATTGGGCGGCGTGGAGCTTCTGGGCGGCTGGCGCCAATTTGCTTAAGAACAGTGCGAGCCTGGCTACTTAAGGTGTGCCGACCGCTGATCACGACGTAAGATTCGCTGCTGTGTGGTGCTGAAAACTGCTTCAATCGTCGCTCGAAAGATTCATCATTTCCGCCGTAAGTTTTTATCCAGCGATGTTTGGCTGTGGCGGGATCGGTTTGCACCCAAACAAATAGGACTTTATATCCATATTCCCTGGCAAGGCGATTGATACGCATACGATTCGTGCGCTGATCGGTTGATCCGTCCAAAATAACAGTTTGCTTAGTCTTCAAAAATTCTTCCAAAAGCGACAATGTTGCATCAGAAATGGTCTTTGTATTGTCCGTAAAAACTTCAAATTGTCGAGAACTTACCACTGGAGAATTGAAAATCTTCGCAAATTCTACAGCGAATTGTGTCTTCCCTGAACCTGGCGCACCAACCATGGCGATAATATGCGGAAGTGAAGGCGATAAAGGTTTCATATTGAGAAATTATAGCAGATTTTTGACTAATAAAAAAGATTCTCTTTCAAGCGAGAATCTTGGCAGGAGTGGAGGGACTCGAACCCCCGACACCTGGTTTTGGAGACCAGTGCTCTAGCCACCTGAGCTACACTCCTATAGCAACCATTTTATCACGAATTAGCTTTGTCGCAAATGTTAAAATTGTGAAAAATAAAAAAACTCGTGAAAAAGATCTCAAAATCCCTTGAAAAAACATAAGCGTAGTTCTACAATTAACTCAGAGATGAAAATTTTAATGCTTGGGTGGGAACTTCCTCCGCACAATAGTGGCGGACTTGGCGTTGCTTGCTATCAGATGTCGAAGGCGCTTGCTTCGGAGGGCGTTGACATTGACTTTATTATCCCCTACACCGCCAAGCATCCCGGAATTGACTACATGAATATCTATTCAGCTACTCCTTTGCCGCCGAATTATCACGATTTGGGTGCGTATAATAACGGTTCAGAGGAAGATCGTGAAAACACTAAGGACGAGTATGGTCTTTCGCCGATGCGCGCTGTACAAAGGCGTTACGGTAAATACGTTCGGAAGTTTGTGAAAAATCATCAGCCCGATGCAATTCACGCGCATGATTGGTTGACGATGGAAGCTGGAATAATTGCTAAGGAAATGACTGGCGCGCCGCTAATTGTGCATGTTCACGCGACGGAATTTGACCGTTCTGGCGAGCAGTCAGGAAATCCTCTGGTTCACGAAATTGAACAACAAGGTTTGTTGATGGCTGATCGGATAATCGCCGTTAGCGAGATCACGAAAGAAATAATTGTTAAGAATTATCATATTCCGCCAGAGAAAATTGAGGTGGTTTATAACGCGATTGATTTGGCTGATTTGCCGCCGCATGAGTATGACGCTAGCACCTACAGGTATTTGGAGGAGTTGAAAAAGGATGGCTATACGGTTGTTGGCGCGTTGACGCGACTCACGGTTCAGAAGGGTTTGACGTATTTTGTGCGAGCTGCAGCGAAGGCGCTTGATAAATATGAGAAAATTGTTTTTGTTTTATCCGGAAATGGCGAGCAAAGAGATGAGCTGATTGAACTAGCGGCAGATTTAGGGATTAGCGATAAGATGATTTTTACGGGATTTGTGCGCGGAAAACAGTGGCGAGATATTTACTGTTTGATTGATGTTTTTGTGATGAGTTCGGTTTCTGAGCCATTTGGATTGACTGCCTTGGAGGCGGCGCATCATGACACGGCGTTACTTATTAGTCGTCAATCTGGCGTTGGTGAGGTTCTGAATAATATTATGCGGTTTGACTATTGGGATGTGAATAAATTGGCGGATGAAATTGTTAATATCGCCGAGTCGCCTGCCCTACAGAAATCTTTGAAGAAAAACGTTAAGAATGAATACGCGAGAATTTCCTGGCAAGACGCCGCTAGAAAATGCCTGAAACTATACAAAGGAGCGCTGGTATGAATAAAAATAAAGGAATAGTTTTATATCTACACGTACACCAACCATGGCGAATACGCGAGTATAGTATATTTGATGTGGCTTGGAAGCATAATTATTTTTCTGGCGGTCAAAATCCAGACCAGGACAATCAAAAAATATTCCAAAAAGTTGCAGAAAAGTCGTATTTGCCGATGAATGCTTTGCTTGAAAAATTATTGAAAAAATATCCTGATTTTAAGATCTCACTGAGTTTTAGCGGAACATTTTTAGAGCAAGCTGAAAGGTTTAATCCTGAAGTTTTGGAGAGCTTTAAGCGCTTGGTAAAGACTGGTCAAGTAGAAATCTTATCAAGTCCGTATCATCACAGTCTGGCGTTTTTCTATTCGTGCAAGGAGTTCGAGCGTCAAGTTGAGCTTCATCGCTGGAAAATTCGCGAGATTTTTGGTGCGGAAACGCGAGTTTTGGCAAATACAGAGTTGGCATATAGTGATGACTTGGCAAAATGGGCTGAGCAGGATGGCTTTAAGGGCGTGTTGGCTGAGGGCTGGGATCCGATTCTGAATTGGCGCAGTCCGAATTATGTATATCGCCCGAGAGGCACGAAGAAAATTGGATTACTGCTTAAGAATTATCGATTGAGCGACGATTTGGCGTTTAGGTTCAGTGATCGAAAATGGAATGAATGGCCGTTGACTGCGGACAAGTTTAATACGTGGGTGGAAGATTCTGTCCGTTACGCGCCACTGCTTAACTTGTTTATGGACTATGAAACTTTCGGCGAACATCAATGGGCGAAATCTGGGATTTTCGGCTTCTTTGAGAGCTTTGTTGATAAATGGCTGAGCGCTGATGGCAATACTTTCTATACCGTTAGCGAAGCGCTGGACGCGAATGCGCCTGCTGGTGAAATAAGTATGCCGTCGCCTGTAACGTGGGCGGACGCCGAGCGAGATTTGACGGCTTGGAATGGAAATAGTTTGCAGAAAGAAGCTTTGCGATATGTTTATGAGCTTGAAGATGAGGTCTTGAATAGTAAGGACGAAGGTTTAATTAGCGATTGGCGAAAATTGCAAACTTCAGACCACGTCTATTACATGGGAACGAAGAATTTTACCGACGGTGATGTCCACGCTTATTTTAGCCCGTATGATTCGCCATACGACGCCTTTCTTTACTACATGAATACCATTCGTGATATGAAATCTCGATTGAGGAAATAGTCAAACGCCTTTCTTAAATAAAAACTCCCTCTGAATGCGAGGGAGTTTCTGCATAATCCTGTTAAATTAGCTTTTACGAGCTTTAACTTCGTTACGACCAAGGTTTTTCTTAGTCTCAGTGTAAGTAGCGTGTTGCTTTGCAATTGGGTCGTACTTACGTAGTGTCAATTTACCCTGACCTTTTGTGGTGCGGTTTTGGGTGTTAACAGTAGTATAGTAAGTTCGGTGGTTGCTCAAGTTACTCACCAAACCAATCAGCTTTCGTTTCGTATTCTTCTTTGCCATCTCTTTACTCGTTAGATTTTATAAAACGTCTTGACTAATTATAGCATGGGTGAAGTGAAAATGCTAGTACCATATCAGATTTTACTAATTTTTGTGCTTACTTCATCAATCAATAAGGCGCGTCGGACTCTAATCTTTCTTTTCCAAGTATAAATATTTATCCAACCATTCGTCTGTCGGTTCAAGGTGTCTGTCGTCAATCTTTTTGAGCGGCATATTTTTGCCATATCATCCGCAAGCTCCAATATTACGTCCTTGAGCTCAATATTATCCTTATAATAATCCGGTATGTTTTTATAGCCAACCCTCGCTCCAACAATATTTCCAGTTATTGCCGCTGTTGAATCTGAATCCCCGTCGTGATTTGCCGCCGCAATGATCGCCTCCGCTTTCCGTATGCTATCCCAATACCGCAGAGGTATCGCCCATCTCTATTATTATAACACATTTGTTTGATTATTTCAATTTTTAATGGTCTTATGTTATAATAGAAAAAAGGAAAAAATTATGGCATCGAAAAATTGGCATCCAGAATTTATAAAATACACCGAGTTTATTGCTAGCCACCCCAACTACAAAAACTTACCTATCGAAAGAGGGCAAGATGGTTCGTTGAATTGGGTCGTCGCAAACAAGAATTCGGCAATTAGGCAGGGCCGCATGAAATGGTGCGAAGAGAAAGCAAAAGAATTTGGCTTCGAAATTAAACCTGGGGTGTATGCAAAAGTTATGCGCAAAATTCACCCGACTGGAGAAAAAGTTTGTCAAGTTTGCGGTCGAAAAATATCCATATTTTATCATTACCCAACCGCTCATCTCATTGATAAGATTGAGAAAAAATTTGGAAAAAGATTTTACAATACGACCCACATAAGTGAAATATGGGATAATCTAATCGAGTCTGGCAATACCGAATCGGAGCTCGTTTCTTTTTTCCTTGGATGTGTAGGCGCCGACAAGTCATACAATGGCAAGATAGACAAACAGAGTATAATTGACTTCTTGGAAGATGCTAGCAGAAATTCAAATAAGAAGATCCTAAGTCCAGGAGCAATGTCTAATTTTCCTGACCGTTTTGATGGTTTTCATACCTATAACTTATGTTGTAGATCGACACAGGATACAGGCAGGCACGCCGATAATATGAAAAGCTATACGAAAGACAGAAGAGCATATGAATATTGGAGTGATGGCAATATTCATGCGGCAAATATGTTTATGGGCTCTTCATTCTTCAAGGGTACTTCGGCAGATCATATTGGGCCAATCTCATTAGGATTCGTCCATGATCCGAGATATTTACAGCCTATGGATAAAGGCGACAACTCTACGAAACGAGATCGACTCACTATTGGAGACTTGGAGAAAATCCTCGAAGTCGAGTCTAGGACCGGTATATACCCAATGTCTTGGTATTCAAAGATTGTGTGGGAATACATAAAAAAGAATTATAAACTTCATCCAGAAAAAGTGGCCACGATTTATCGTGATATGTTAAAACAAAGCATGTTTAACTTTATGTTTATATTGGGTCAAATTATTCATAGGACACAGAATGGAAAAGATTATTTAATCAATTGCTTTCTCGAACAGAATGCCAAGTATTTTGATTATGCATATGAATTTGATGAAAAAGGAAACATTATTGAACAATCACCAAGGCATTTTACAGGCAGAAACAGTGATGAAATGCAGAGGTATTTTCGGATCGCAATTAACTCCGTTGACGACTATAATGCTAAGGAAAACCGTAATTTAACTAGCTCGTTAGACCAAGATGACTTTAGAAGATTAGCTGAGATTTGTGAAATGATCAACAACGGCGATCCATATGCTTCTGTCAAATCAAAAATTGAATCGTTAGTTACAGCTGAGGAAAATGCCATTATTGAGAGATGTGCGTAATCGTTTTGCAATATTTCTCAGCATCGAGCTCACCTTTAAAGAACTTAATTATTGGCGAAGAATAATCACTTGCATATCTTGCCGATTCTGAACATTCAACATTTTCAAGATCGAAAATTGTATCCTTAACGGTAATTTGATTTTCTTCTTCTGGAGTAATTGGCTTAGGATAGACGTCGGATGGCGATATTTTAAGATCCTTCCTTATACATAGAATAATTACCCTTTTTCGCTTTTGGGGTACTCCGTATTGGACGGCGTGGAGTAAACGACCCTCTGCTTCATAACCCAATTCGGAAAAGAGCGAAATTATATTTCGGTATGTTTCGCCACCCTGGAAACTCATAAGTCCTTCAACATTCTCGAAGACGACAACCTTTGGATTAACTTTTGAAACTATTTCAACAAAATGCCTAAACATTTGGTTTCTAGGATCGTCAGCATTCCGATATCCAGCTAATGAGAAACCCTGGCATGGCGGCCCACCACAAATAATATCAGCCTTACCCTTAATACCGGCTTCAATTACGCGCTTTTTAACATTATCGTCTGTAATATCACCACAAGTGACATCAATTTCTGGACAGTTGGTTTTTAGAGTAACACATGATGCCTCAAAAAAGTCATTCGAGATAAGTGCTCTTATGCCAGCCAATTTAAAACCATACGTTAGTCCTCCTGCACCCGAAAATAAGTCGACCGATGTAGAGCAACCAATTTTTTCTTTGATTGACTTGCCAATATCATAGGCAAGCAATGTAGGAACAGCATTTCCGATTTGCTCCAAGGTATCCTTTTTGTTGCCATAAAAGTAATAGCTATCCGGAAAACATTGAAGTCTAGCTGCTTCGCGTACGCTCAAGACGCGTTCATGGGTTGGGTGTACATACGTGCCATTGCCTGGCCTATTGAAATAGGTTGTAATGGTGTAGCTTGGCTTATTATAAGCCAATCTACCGTATAATGTAGTGCGACCTCCAGTTTCCGATATGCGCATAAGTCGTTTTGATTTTTTGACTGTTTCTTCTGGAATGTTCGTCCAATTTCCTCCTTGAGGGATAGGCTTAATCATCTCGAGATCAAGATCACTTAATTTGAAAGTAGTATGATTTAAGACAATGCTCTCAAAGATTCCTCTATATTTTGTTTCCATACTGGAGGCAACATTACTCAGAAATCGGTCTATATCTGGTTTTTTTACTAGGATAATTTCTTTTATAGAAGTATTACCAAATAAAATATCTCGGCATTCATCCGCAGTAATATTATCTATAATGTGAGAAAGGTCTTTTCTAAAACGCTCAACAAGTAAGTCCTTCTTAGCTAAAGGTAATGGTTCTTCCAATGTTTTCTCTTTCTTCATTTTTCCTCCTTTATGTCTAGTTTCATTATCATAATCAACGATACCGAAAGCTTCATTTACTAATGAATTTATAGCGTTAAGAAGTTCGGCATCTTTCGTATCTAGGTATTTCTTAACACATTCCGAAATCTCTTGCTTATTGTTCGAATGAACAGGAATCGGAAAATTATCAATTTCGTAATTATTTATATGATTATTACTACTAGTTAACTTAAAATACCAATCAATTACAGATGAATTAAGAACGCCAAGAAGAAAGAATAGATCAACGTCGTCGTCATTTTCATCTAATGAAATAAAATTGCAGCTATTTGCGAGAACAACGTTTTCTGGAACAGAGGCGAAAGCAACTCGTCTTGCCTTTGCCATATTAACTATCTGTTGGCATACGAGTCGGGGCTTTTCAATAAAAGTTCTTTTTGCGGTTTGCTCATAAAAAACTGGCGAAGCATGCTCTAGTGATTCCATATTTGTGAGCTCATAATAAGCAATATTCCTACCACGTAAAAGAACAAAATCCGTTTCTTCTCCTACGATAGAATTTTTATTTAAAGAAATATCTAATTCGCCTCGAAGATTATGGATATATGGTAAATCTCTAATTTTTGGATGCTTAGACATCTGGTTTCTTATACTATATTCACGATCATTCAAAATCAGAATTGCATTACCGGTATCTTTATCGGCTATATCGAATATACTAACTTTAGCTCCTGGACGAGAATAGTCACTATTGGATCCAAAAACGAGTAGCTCTTTTGTCGGCTGACCCTTTCTTAGAAGAATGGAACAGACAGACTGAGAAGCGTCTATATACGCACTAGTTTCGGGATATAATCTTATATTCCTCAATGACGTTTCATTAATCATATAAGTTCTTAAATCCGAGCAACTCTTATCTGATAGAATAGAAGACGGTATTAAAAGCGAACAGAAACAATCGTTTGACGAGTATTTCATCAAAATCTCTTCGACAAACAGCCTATATAGATTAAGCGTCCCAGTCGTCGATAATAGGAAGCGTTGTTTTGCTATGCTTCCAATTTTGAAATACTTTTCACGATCCACATCATAATCCATATCAGATAGATACTGTGATCGTTCTGCTTTTAGATTTTTGTATGGTGGATTCGTGACAATAATATCGAAGCCATCCTGTATGACTTCTTCAGGAAAAATACTATCAATTGATATATAGTCTATATTCTCGGAGTCAACGTCGAATAGTAATCCGCCACCGACGTGTGTAGAAAAATATGAATCATTTAAATTTATATTAAAAAGATGTTTAACGTATCTTTTTAGATTCTTCTTATACAAAGAAATAGCTTCGTCATTAATATCGCATGCGTAAATATTATTGATCAGCTCAATTGACTCATTCCTACTTAAGCCCAGGGTTGCGCAATGTTTTAGGTAGGCAAAAACAAAATTACCCGTACCGACACAGGGCTCTAGAAAGCGTTTCTTGTATATACTACGTTTATAATCGTCGCCCATAGAGTTGAGAAGATCGGACATCATGATACTCGTAAGACTCATTGAAGTATAATAGCTTCCAGTGCGCTTGCGTAATAATGGGTCTATCGATTGCTCGTATTTTAAGCTAGAATTAGATAGCTCATTCCAAACCTCAGAAGAAACGTCTGTTGAATCGAGGTCGAATAATGATTTTTGCACTCCATTTTGCATATGCTTATATTTTAGCATAAATATTAAAACGAGACAAGATTTTTGAGACAAATTATTTCACCATATGTTTAGCGGCGTAGTATTCTTCTATCGCTTCCTTAATTCCGCACTCCGGACAAATTTCCGTTTCATTATCCTCACGCGAGAGGGCTGGATATTCTGTGAACTCCTTTTTACATTTTGGACAGCGCTGAATCTCGAGAATCTTATAGGTCAGAGTTTTTGGTAGTTTTTCGAGTAAATATTCTTCGCCATCGAGTAGCTAAAATGGTTGATGCTATCCATTATTTAACCTCTCTTTTCTCTAAATTGTTAAGCTACAATGCTCTATTTTCGATTATTCTGTCTATGAAGTTATCTGTAGGATAGATAGCCTCATTCGACAAAATAAAAGACCAATGAAATACTGGTCTTAATTAAAAAAGACTCGCATTTCTACGAATCTACGTATTTATGGAGCCACGATCGGGGCTTGAACCCGAGGCCTCATCCTTACCATGGATGCGCTCTACCAACTGAGCTATCGCGGCGTAACAGGCTTAATTTTAGCATATTAAGCCATGTTTAATCAACCTGGTTATTTTTTACGAGTAGATTTTTTGGCTGGCGTGCCGGCTTCTTTTGGCAGTTTTGGCGTGACAAATGCCTCTATTATTCCCCACGCTATGCTATTGACCAAGAACGTGACGAACAATATTCCTGACACTGATGCCGCCAGGTGTGCTGATGAAGCGTTAAATAATGTCAATAATCCCGCTACAGCTAGTCCAATTATAGCCAGCATAATATAAGCGTATTGTAACTTCAATCGTTGGTTTTTTTCGCTATTCCATAATGCCAGGATAGATTTTGTAAATTCAAACATACCTATATAATAGCACATATGCTTATAAAAGTCAATATTATACTCTTTTCTTATCTAAAAAAATCGCCCGTAAAGGCGATAATTCAATCTTGGTGCTGGAAGTAGGACTCGAACCTACGAAGCCTTACGGCGGGAGATTTACAGTCTCCTGTGATTGCCACTACACGATTCCAGCGTGATGTGGAGCCGCTTCTCGGGCTCGAACCGAGGACCTACGGTTTACAAAACCGTTGCTCTAGCCAACTGAGCTAAAGCGGCAACTGAATTTATTTTATCAATTTTTTCTCTCCGTGACAAGAGCCTACATAACTATTTTTCGTGGTTGATGTATTTTGCGCTGCTGGCGTGGGCGCGGTACGTCGACTTTCTTTGATGCTGCTGTCGGAGTTAGCATTTTTGTGGCTTTTTTACGCAGTTCTTCAGCCAGATCAGTCTGTCCAGCATTGTCATATGCTTCCGCTAAAATCTTCAGAGTCTGCGGAATCGGCTCTAATTCAACAGCCTTCTCCAGGGCGTTAATAACCTTCTTCGTATTCCCTATTTTTTCATGAACCTTGGCGTAGGCAATGTAGCGCGCAGCCAAATCATCTTCCATCTCTAACGCCTGCTCAAACGCTAGTGACGCCTTTTCATAGTTCTCTGTTTCGTAGTAAATTAAGCCGACGTTATGAAGGCTGGAGGCGCTTGGTTCCAAACTCTGGGCAATCTCAAAACACTCAATGGCATCTTTATATGCGCGCTGCTTGGCATATAAAATTCCCAAACGGTTATATGCAGTGGCATTTTTCTCATCAACGCGTAAGATTGTCAGCAGAGCTTTTTCTGCGCGCAGGTACTTATTCTCGCGAATCGATTCTTGGGCAATTTCCCATAATTGATCAAGTTTATTAGTAATCTTAGTTGGCAGATCGCCAGTTTCTTTAATTGACGGATGATAAAAAATCGCCCAAATCATTAAAATTAGAATGAGGAATAATCCAAACATATCTATACTATTATATCACAAGTTGCGCTAACGCCAGTTTTATATTCGCATTAGACTTTAACGCATTGGCAACGGCTGTAGTCTTTTCTAGTTGCTGTTCAATTGATGGATTTATTCCGCGCGATAAAGATTGAAAACGAATCATATTTACTATAATATCCGTCAGCAATATCGCTTTTTGGCGGTCAGAAAAGTATTTGACGAGATTCTTAAATGTGTCGTATTCTCGATTTGTGGCTAAAATTTGCTTTGCGTCGGTGGCTAATTGTCGATATTCGGCGAATTTTTCTGGATTTTCCGCCAATTCTTTAATTAGTAATGGTCGCCCAGCCGCCAAAAAAAGGATTTGCTGGCTAGAAGCTGGGTCTAAATTGTACTTTTCAAGCAATTTTTTATCCTGAGCAGACGTCGTTTTATGAAGCGTCAACGTCTGACAACGAGATCTAACAGTATCAAGCATTAACTTCGGGTTTTTCGCGACAAGGATAAAATTGGTGTTTTTATTCGGTTCTTCTAGTGCTTTCAGGAATGCATTTTGCGACGGCTCGGTCATCGAATCAGCTTCGTCAATGATAATAACTCGACGATTTATGGCGTAAGTTCGGAGTTTAGAGATGAGCTCACGGATTTGATCAACGGATATGGTTTGCTTTTCTGGAAGCGGTTTCAAGTGAAAAGTATCGTTATTCTTTGCTAATATTTGAGCCACGCCCAGTCCATCAAGCCCGTAATCCGCAATTACCAAAAGCGCGTGAGGCAATTGCGATGAAATCTGGCTGATTTTTTGAGCGTCTCGAGCGGATATAATCACTTCAGGCATCTATAAATCCTCTGGG
This sequence comes from Candidatus Nanosynbacter sp. TM7-087, assembly GCF_022828365.1. Lineage (GTDB taxonomy): Bacteria > Patescibacteriota > Saccharimonadia > Saccharimonadales > Saccharimonadaceae > Nanosynbacter. Next base: position 302,320 of record NZ_JAJQJU010000001.1, read on the forward strand.
AAGAATCTCTTGAATTCGTCAGGAACTATGGCTTCAAAAACTTTTCTCTCACCAGACGGCAAAGTTATTTCTAATTTCTGAGCATGCAACATCATACGGCAATCCGAAGATTTTCCATAAACTCGATCGCCGAGAATCGGAGCGTTCAGATGCGCCAGATGGACGCGCAATTGATGAGTTCGACCAGTGGTCGGCTTCAATTCCACAAGCGACTGAGCATCATTTTCCGCCAAAACATGGTAAGTTGTCTGAGCTGGTTTCCCGTTCGGATCTATGCGAAACGTACTCGGCGCTGAAGGATTACGCCCAATTGGCAGATCAATTTTTGCGGCATTCAACTTTGGCTTGCCGTCGGTTATCGCTATGTAGGTTTTCTTGGTGGTTCGCTCGGCAAATTGCCTCTGTAGATGTGCGGCAGATTCTGGGTTTTTGGCGATAATCAGTAGTCCTGAGGTGTCGCGATCAAGCCTATGAACAATTCCTGGACGATCAGTATCCGTTGCGAATGAGGTTTTGGGGCGAATTATCTCCGCAACCGTCGGCTCATCAGAAAGTCCGCCCTTGGCATGCGTCAATAGCCCGCTTGGCTTATTGACGACAATCACATCATCATTCTCGTATAAAATCGGCAAGTCAACGTCCGCCTGCTCTTTTTCTGGCAAATTAAGCGCAATTTCATCAGTTTCATCAACCTCAAACTTCGGCGTTGTCGCGACTTTATTATTGACCGAAACGTATCCAGCTTTTATGTATTTTTGCCAAAGGCTTCGGGAAATTGTCGTGTCGAATTTGGTCGATAAATAAATATCCAAGCGCACCTTAGTTGGTGAAATTTTGAACATTATGACATATTTTCCCTGGAACGGCGTTTCGATAAATTCTGGATCTAGCGGATTTGGCAAAATCTCGGCATTATCTGGCTTTTCCGTCCACAACTCGTCAATAGATTCTTCGTCGACAATCGAACCGTAAAGCAGTGCAAAATGCTGCTTGTTCAAAATAAAATCCGCAAAAACATGAGATTTGTCCGTTTGAATTTCCAATCGACGTAGTGCCTTAACTGGGGTATTGTCGTCCGCTAATTTGTACAATCTAGCTATTTTCAGCACTGTCCGAGGTAATATTTTCACGCGATTTGCTCCCTATTTTCGAAGCCCTACAGCTTTTTGAACGCGATACAAAGTTTCATTAGCGACGACATTCATGTCTTTTTCACTAGAAGCCAACTTTTCTTCAATTGCTTGCTCATCAACCGCCGCAAGCCGATTCTGGAAATTCTCCAAAAATTCCGCAACTTCGTCAGCCACGATTCGCTTGAAATCGCCATAACGATCCATCCCAAAGTACTCGTTGGCGGTCTGCTCCAGAGTAACTTCCCTGCCAGCGTCTTGTCGAACCAAAGTCAAAATTTCCAGCAAATTAGAAATTCCCGGCTGATTTTCCTTGTCGTATTGAACTTTGCCAATTGAATCTGTTGTTGCGCCCATTATTTTCTTATGTGCCGATTTTGGATCGTCAGAAAGGAAAATAACTCCCTTGCCACTCTCGTCAGATTTGCTCATTTTCTTCGCTGGATTCACGAGATCTTTAATCCTCAATCCTTGGCCTTTTCCGAAGAATTGATGCTGCTGAATTACGGGTTTCGGCACGATGAATAGATCGCCAAACTTACGATTCATTCGCTCGGCAATATCACGAGTGAGCTCCAAATGCTGAGTCTGGTCGTCGCCAACTGGCACGTAAGTCGCGCCGTAAAGTAGAATGTCGGCAGCCATCAGGACGGGATAGTTAAATAGTCCAACGGAGGCATCGCCTTTACTCCCCTTGTCCTTAAACTGCGTCATTCGACTCATCTCGCCAAATCCAGTAAAGCAATCCAGAATCCACGCCAGTTCACTGTGCGCCGGGACGTAGCTTTGGCGGTAAAGATGAACGGAAGGGTTGTCCAGCGGCAATCCGGCGGCGGTGTAAACTCGCGCGTTGTTCAGGGTGCTGTCGTATAGCTTACTGTGGTCAATTGGCGTCGTAAAACTGTGAAGGTCTGGGATGAATAGATTGATATCATATTCGTCCGAACGACGTTTCGCCATGTTGATAATCGGCAAAATAGCCCCAAAGTAATTACCTATGTGGATGTTGTTGTTAGCGCGAACGCCAGTGAGGATAACGGGTTTTGATGGTTTCATTAGATATATTATAACATTATTCGACTATTAGCGGATGCGAGATTGCGAAATATACGCCTGTAAAATTGTTTTTAGATCCACGCTGTGGCGAAAGTTTATATCGTCAATCTTATCCAGATCAACCCATTCTGGCGTGCCGTTAGTATAAGTTTTCTCACTGTCGGTTATTTTGTCGTTATTGATTTGCCCGTGCGGCTGACTGTGGGTAAAGTACAGTTGGATTGACTGATTGGCTTGCGACTCAGCGTTGCGCTTGAAGAAAGTAGTTGCTTGGTGAATGATTTTATCCGGCATTATGGTCAGTCCAGTTTCCTCCTTAACTTCACGGACAATTGATTCCTCGATCGTTTCGCCCTTCTCGACACCGCCGCCAATTAGGCTATAACCGTCCCATTGCCGAGTTAAAAGGATCTTATTATCCTCAATAATAACTGCATACACGCCGACGCGAATATTTAGTTCGTCAACGGGAACGGTGTATTGATTGCCGAAGACGTCTTTACAGATGGCGGTTTTAGTCATTATTCTCTCCACTTAAATAATCCCGCAGCATCGCTAGCCCATCAACTTTCTCAATTATCGTCAGATATTCCTGCCATTCTTCGTCGTTCAGCTCTGCCAAACTGCGACCAGGAAAGCTCGGATGTCCATAAATATATAACAATTCCGTCCAGCCATGAAGATTATCGCCACGTGGCTCGTCAACGATAAATCCCTCTTCGTTGGCTACGAAAATGTGATCTTTTTCGCCGTCAAAATAGCCAACCGCAAAAGAAAAAATAGCTCGACGATCAGTCTCACCCTTCATTAACTTGATAATGCCGGGATAGCTAAAGCTATTCAGTAGCAATTTAACAAACGGCCCCGGAAATCCTTTCAGCGCCGGGATGAAGAAACCGCGATCATCAACGACCAGGCGCTTGTTCGGAAAGGCTTTCTTGGCTTGAGATAATTTACTTTTGGCAATCGTTTGAATATCTAGTCCGCGCCCCTCATCAAAATCATAATCGAGCTGCCTTAAATCAACACCAAGCGGCTGGAGGAGTTCTTGAAGACTGGTGAATTTACTGTGGTTGGAAGTGATAAAATAAATTGGACTATTTTCTTGTTTCATACTAATAAGTATACGCTAACTAACGTTATTTTGCAGATTTCTAATGCTTGTGTCGTACGGAATTTTCCATAATTCACCGTCAATATTTAAGTTTTTGAGGAATGTATGCATTTGCTGTTGGATATCGCCAGCGTTCGCATCGTCTTCTGTCAGGATTTCCAATTCAATAAATAGTCCAAGCTTAGCAACTTCATCAATGCAGATCGTATAGTTCTCAGTTTTTGACTCAAGGCGGACTTTATCAACCGTGACAATTTCTTGCCAGCCCAGCGCTGTGAGCATTTGGCGCGCCGCATTTCCGTCATCAACTGCAAATTCATATTCATCAGACACTAGCTTTGCCTGCCCCTCAACTTTCAGTGTCATCAAGCTCCGCTGTAGCTCACCAGTTTCCGGATTAAGAACATCGCGTACTCGCATAATTTTTGAGCCAGGAACAATTGGTTCGTCAACTTGCTCGGGCAATAAAAATACTGTATCAATTTGGCGTTTGCTTGAGATGGGCGCGATGAATTGGCTTTTTAGTATAGCGATGAGATTATCGCGAGTAATATCAGACGCTAATTTGAATTTGGATTCGATTTCAATCATAGGCTTCCTCGTTTGGACTTCGTTATAGGATGACTCGTTTTTGGTGAATACTCTCCCGCCAAATAATCTTTCATAATTTCCGACAGCTTCTTCGCATATTTATCGGTTATTTCGTGCCGCTGAGTCGCCATTGACGTATGAGTGATATTGTTACGATCTTTTGCTAATTTCTTCAGGTTTCTCTCTATGATCAGTGGGTCAAGTTTTCCCGACAAAATAGCAATCGGAAGAGTGAGCTTAGTGATGTCATTCATTGTCGTCTGATTGATAATCGCGGTGTTCAAGGCTGTCAAGAAGGATTCGGCGGTAACTTCATCAGCCTTAAATCCCGCGTCAGGCCAAATATTGTGCCGATCAGCGAATTGCAAAAAGCGTTTCGAACTGCACGGATGACTATTGAAAAACTCATAAAGCGCACGCAAAATTTTCTCTGGATGATGATTTTTTTCGTCAACCCTCGGATAATATATCGGCGGACTACAGAGAATTAGCGACTTGCTTAACTTTGGATATTGCTTGGCGAGCTCTACGGCAGCCAGCGACCCCATAGAATGACCGATGACAATATCGACGTTATTTATGAATTCCCTACGCAAAGTGGCGACAATACTTGCGGCTTGGTCGTGAACATTGTAGGATTTCCAATCAGGCTTGGGCGAATTGCCAAATCCCAGCATGTCAATTGCTATAACTCGCGTGTCCTTTGGTAAATACGGCTCCAGCGGCGTCCATGTTCGCCACGAAGTTCCCAGTCCATGAATAAGTAAAATCGTCACTTTCGGTTTTTCCGGACGAGAAAAATAATGCACGTTCAATGAATACGGAATCCGTAACCAGCGATGGATAATCTTGTCCAACATATTTTTAGTATACTATGAAAATACTCCGCCTGCATGTGAAACGGAGTATTTTGTGATAGCCTTTTCTGTACTAACGCTTAGAGAATTGTTCGCGCTTACGAGCAGAACGAAGACCGTACTTCTTGCGTTCTTTCTCGCGTGGGTCACGTTTCAATAGCTCAGCCTTCTTCAGAACTGGACGCAGGTCAGCGTGAGCAGCTGTCAAAGCTTTTGCAATACCAAGCTTGATAGCGTCAACTTGACCAGCTAAGCCGCCACCCTTAACTAGGATAGTAACGTCGAATTCTTTTTGCTTGCTGACAATTGCAAGTGGATCGGTTACTTCTGCTAGAAGAGTTTTGTTGCCATCCAGGTACTCAGCGGCAGGTTTGCCGTTGATAGTGATAGTGCCTTTTCCAGGAAGCAATCGAACGCTTGCTGAAGCACTTTTGCGTCGACCTAAGCCATAGAAATAAGTATCAGCCATATTACTTCACCTCAACTTTCTCTGGTGTTTGTGCTGTGTGAGCGTGGTCGCTGCCAGCAAAAATGCGTAGACGCTTTAGGCGTTCTGCTTGCAATTTGTTCTTTGGCAACATACCTTTAACAGCTTCTTCAATAATTCGCTCTGGGTGGCGTTCGCGCATTTCTTTGAATTGCGTTTCCTTAATTCCACCTGGGAAACCACTGTGGCGATAGTAATACTTATCAGTTTCCTTGTATCCAGTAACGACTGTTTGCGCAGCATTGATAACAACTACGTAGTCGCCACCGTCAATATGAGGAGTGTAAGTTGGCTTGTATTTACCAGTCAAATGCTTAGCAATTTCTGTAGCCAAACGTCCAAGTGGTAATTCGCTAGCGTCAAACAATACCCAACGGCGAGAAACTTCAGATGGTTTTTGTGAATAAGTTTTCATCTTATTTTCCTTCCTTTGGCATTGGTTTAATATCGTCAACAAACTCGATGATTGCCATTTGAGCGCCGTCACCAACTCGCAAGCGTGTTCGCTCAACGCGAACGTGTCCGCTGGTTCGACCACTTAGCTGCGGTGCGATTTCATCAACTAGTTTGTAAGCAGCGGCGCGTGTGCTTAATGCTGCAATCACCTGACGTCGGCTTGCTAGGTCACCCTTTTTAGCCTTGGTGATGATTTTTTCAATGTGACGCTTTAGTTCCTTAGCCTTTGGCAAGGTGGTCTCGATTTTTCCGTACTCAACCAAACTGGTAGCCAGACCTTTGAGTAGGGCTCGTCGCTGATCACGCTCGCGGCCGAACTTGCGCCCTTGATATCCGTGTCTATGCATAGTTAAAACTCCAACTCCGCCATCTTGTCACGTACTTCGTCTAGTGCCTTTGAACCGAAACCTTTCAATTCTCGCAAATCTTGCTCAGTCAAAGTTACCAAATCGCGAATAGTGCGGATTTCATTGTTAATTAGCGCGTTCGTCGTGCGGGCGCTTAAGTTTAGCTCTTCGATTGGCATTGCTAGCTCTGACTCTTCGTCTTCCTTAGCTGCACCAAGTGCTGGCGCGCCAGTTACCATCGTATTGCCAGCCAAAGCTGTGTATTGGTTGACAAGAATCGCTGCTGCTTCTTCGAACGCCTCACGAGGTGTGATTGTGCCGTTAGTTTCAACAGTAATTGCCAACTTGTCCAAGTTTGTCTCCTGGCCAACACGAGTTGAGTCAACTTTGTAGCGAACGCGTAGAACTGGTGAGTACATTGCATCGATAGCAATCATGTCGCTGTGCAAACGCTTTTCGCTTGACTCTTCAATTGTCTGGTAACCGCAACCTGCCTCAACTACCAAATCCATAACCAAATGCTTGTTTGGGTCGTCGATTGTAGCAATTACTTGCTCTGGGTTGACAACTTCAACGTCAGCATTAGTTTTAATGTCAGCGGCAGTTACTTCGCCAGCGCCAGATTTCTCAATGCGTAGTTCAACTGGATCGTCAGTAAATACGCGTAGGTGAACGTTTTTCAAGTTCAACATAATGTCGACAACATCTTCTTTGATGCCTTCAACAGTAGTAAACTCGTGAGTTGCGCCCTCAATCCTGAAAGCTACAACTGCGCCACCGCGAACGCTTGACAATAGAACACGTCGCAATGAGTTACCAAGAGTATTACCGTAGCCTGGGTGAAGTGGCTCGATTAGAAAAGTAGCACTGGTTGCTGAAATATCATCAACGCTCGCGAGTGCTGGATTGTAAATTGCTTTTGCCATAATTCTTCCCTAACCCTTCTTTTATCGTGAGTAATACTCAACAATTAATTGCTCGTTGATGTCAGCTTCTGCTTCCTCGCGCTTTGGCAAACCAGTTACTTCAATCTTCAGCTTCTTGCTATCAGCTTTTAGCCAGCTTAGTGGACCCTGGACTGAATTGTTGATTACATCGTCAATTCGTGTAAAGTACTCTGACTTGGTACTCTTTGGACGAACCGTGATGACATCGCCAGCTTTAACGCGAATCGATGGAATATCGACGCGTCGGCCGTTCAATTCAAAATGTCCGTGGCTAACTAGTTGACGAGCTGCGCGGCGTGATACGGCAAATCCAGAACGATAAACAACGTTATCCAAACGGCGCTCTAATAGCTTCAACAAGTTTTCGCCCGCCAAACCTTCTTGAGCGCGTGTTGCCTCGTCCATCAAGCGAGCGAATTGCTTTTCAACTAGGCCGTACAAACGACGAACCTTCTGCTTTTCACGAAGCTGCGTAGCGTATAGACTTGGCTTATTCTGACGACCATGTGCGTGCTGACCTGGAATGCCAGATTTTTTCGCCAAAATTTTATGTGCTTTTGGATGAAGCGCATAACCTTCGCGGCGGCTTTGCTTGACAATTGGTGAATTATCTCGTGCCATAATTATGCCCTCCGTGCCTTTCGTGGACGAACACCGCCGTGAGGCACGCCAGTTACGTCCTTAATGCTTTCTACTGAGATGTCGAATGCGCTGACCGCACGAATAGCGGCATCACGACCCAAGCCGACACCTTTCACGAAAACGTCAACAGACTTCAAGCCGTATTGAGATTTCGCAGCTTCAGCAGCTTTTTCAGCGGCGACCTGTGAAGCGTAAGCTGTACCTTTTTTACTTCCACGGAAACCGCATGCACCAGCTGATGAAGCAGTTAGCACGTTACCCTTCTTGTCGGAAAAAGTAACGATAGTATTGTTAAATGTTGCCTGAATGTGCAGCTGACCAGCTGGGACTGATCGGCGCTGCTTCTTCTTGGTAGATTTTGCGTCTGCCATTTCTTAGTCCTTTCTTTAGGTCTTACTTGCTGCTTTTGGTTGTGTACCGCCCACGGCGATGGCGCGACCCTTGCGAGTTCGTGCATTCGTACGAGTCCGCTGTCCGCGTGTTGGCAGTCCTGCTTTGTGGCGAAGACCGCGATAGGCGTTGATATCCTTCAAGCGCTTAATATTATTTGCCACCAAGCGCTGGAGATCACCTTCAACGGTGTATTCGCTGTCAATAATTTCGCGAATCTTGTTTTCTTCAGCCTCGGTGAGATCTTTCACCCGAGTGGTCGGCTCAATTTTAGCCGCCGCAAGGATGCTCGAAGCGTGCTTTGGCCCAATACCGTAAATATAGGTGAGCGCAATTTGCACCTGCTTCTCTGTTGGGATAACTACCCCAGCAATTCGAGCCATGCTTAACCCTGCCTTTGCTTATTCTTAGGTTTTTTCTTGTTGATGATATATAGTCGGCCTTTGCGGCGAACGAACTTATCATCGGGACTGATTTTTTTCACACCTGCACGAACTTTCATAAAGTGCTTAAATCTCCCTTCCCGAGTAAACCCGAGATTACCGTTAATATTTAACTACCGACCTTGAGGTCGATCGTCACGTAGGCGGAAGCTGATTCGTCCCTTTGTAAGATCGTAAGGGGTCATCTCAACCTCAACCTTATCACCAGGCACCAGACGAATATAATGCTTGCGCATTCGTCCTGAAATGTGCGCGATGATACTATGGCCATTCTCCAGTTCCACCTTAAATTGAGTATTAGGCAGTGCTTCCACTACCTTTCCTACCATTTTGATGACTTCCTTTTGACTCGCCATAAGTTACAGTTGTCAATTATACAGTACTAAACACAGTTTGACAAGGGTTTTCGCCGTAAATTTAAGTGCTATAATTGTATTATCAAATTTAACATAAGGATTTTTATGGCAAGCAAGAAAAAACCAGCAAACTTTAAGGTTACAAAATCGAAGAATGAGATAATGACCGCGGTGCTAATCGGTCTGGTGACGGCTTTGATAGTGATAGTTATTGGCGTAATTTTACTACACGCCAACCAAACTTCCGACAAGACACCTCAAACAGCGGAAAAGGTTGATAATGGATCTGTGAACTTGGGGTCTTTGGTCTTTCGAATTGAAGGAGACAAAGCGGTTGTTCGCAACGATTCAGCCACGCAAGAGATTCGCGATTTTCTGAAGGCAGAAGTGAAGAAGTTAGGTTGTAAGGACAATAACGGCGTAGCTGTGGTAATCGCCCATTCTCAAGATGAGAAACAATTGTTATTGGGCTATGGTTGCGGCAATTCTGCGGCACGAATGTTTGCAGTTAAGCAAGACGGCGGATGGAAAGCGATTTCCCCAACCAATCAATTTAATTTGTTCGACATTCCGAGCTGCAAGATGGTTGATGAAAATAATATTAGTAATGAAATTGCGCCAGTCTGCCAAAATGAGAAAAAAGTTGGCGACAATTTATCTTACGATTACAAAATACGATAATCCATTCATAAAAAAGAATTCCCCGCTTTTCGGCGGGGATTTTTAATGTCAATTATTTTTTCCTAAACAAACGACGCTTCTTACTCTTCTTTTTGTCACTATCAAGTAGCTCGTCTGGGTCAAAGTCATCATATGTAACCATCAGCGCACGAGAGTTGACTTGTCGCAGAGTTTCAAGGGCAACCGATACGATAATCAAGATTCCAGTACCACCGATTGACAAACGCAAACCTTGCAGGCCTGTCAAATTGTACGTGAGATATTCCGCGACGAATGGCAGAATAGCCACGATTCCTAGGACAATTGAGCCGAACAAAATCAAGCGATTGACAGTCCTCATAAGGTATTTTTCAGTCTGAGCGCCCGGACGTACGCCTTCAATAAATCCGCCCTGCTTCTGCAGATTTTCGGCAATTTCGTTAGCGTTAAAGACGATTCCAGTGTAGAAATATGTAAAGGCGATAACTAAGATGAAATACAGCGTTGGGTAAATAAACGCTTCAGCGGTGCTTCCTGTAAACGAACCTGCGTTTGGAGCTTGGAACCAAGTGATCAATTTATTGGCGGTCGGCAAAAGATCGGCGTTACCAGACGCTTTCATAACTTGACCGACGAATTGCGGCAAGCTTAGGAATGCAACCGCAAAGATGACTGGAATAACTCCCGCCGCAATCAATTTAACCGGCAAAATGCTTTTTACATCGCCATAATTACTGTTTCCATGAACGCGCTTTGCGTAATTAATTGTAATGACGCGCTGAGCTTCGTTGATTTTAACTAGGAAGTAAAGGACGATGAGTCCGGCGATTGACATGATTAATATCGTCCAGAACATAACTGGGTTTACAGGGAGAGTGAACCAGTTGAAGACGTTTAAGCTGCCAGATGAGGTATTGAACAATGATGAGATTAGTGACGCGAGCATTTGTGGCAATTGGCTGATGATACCAGCAAAGATTACGATAGAAATACCGTTGCCAATTCCTTGCTCAGTGATCAACTCACCAAGCCACATCAGAAGGACAGAGCCTGCTGTCATTGAAGTGATTGAAACGATCCATTCCATCATCGTAGGGTCGGCTAATGTCGTACTACCGCCTTGAAGAACTGTTTGCCTTAGGATGAAGATGAAAGCGATTGACTGGACAATAGCAAGCGGCACGGTAATAACACGTGTCCATTGCTGAATTTTTCGACGTCCAGATTCACCATCTTTATGTAGTTCCTCAAGCCTTGGAATGGCTTTGGTCAGAAGCTGAATAATGATACTAGCGGTAATAAATGGACTAAGCCCAACCAACACCAGAGAGAAGCTCGACAACGCGCCACCAGATAGCAAGTTCAAGATACCACCGAGGTCAGATTGCCCAAGCACCGACGAAATCGCGTTACGCAGTTGCGTTGGTTCCGCCAATGGTACTGGAATGTGCGCTAATAATCGATAAACAACGATTATTCCCACGACGATAAATAGTCGTTTTTGCATATCTTTATTTTTCAGCGAGCGGAAAATTATTCTCCAATTCATGTCTTAGCCCCTCATAGTCACTAACAATTCTTAACTCTGTTAATTATACATTACCTTAGCGGATATTTCCATACTAAAAACATAAAAGCGTATGCTCTATAGATGAAACCGTGACTTTAGAATAAAAGAAAATCCCCTTCGGAATGGAAGGGGATTTATCGTTACTGAGAAAAATTATTTCTCTTCAGCTTCTTTCGCACTTTGGCGTAGAGGTGTAGCTACTTTCTCGAATGAGCCACCAGCTTTTTCAATGGCAGCGACAACTGAAGCTGAGGCAGCTTGTACTTTCAAGTCAACCTTAGCCTTCAATTCACCACGAGCAATCACCTTAACCGTATGGAATGGAGTTGCAATGTAGCCTTCAGTGAACAACAAAGCATTGTCAACGGTCTTGCCGTTAAATGCGTTCAAATGATCCATGTACACAACTTGAGCCGGAGTTCGCAAGCTCTTGAATCCGCGAGCCTTTGGCACAGCTTGAGCTAGTGGACGCTGACCACCTTGGAACATTACGCGAAGCTTCTTACCTGTTCGGGCGTTCTGACCTTTAGTACCGCGACCAGCAGTTTTACCTTGACCAGCAGCAATACCACGACCAACGCGCTTTTTATTCTTATTCGCTGAAACTTGGAGATCATTGTACTTCATTATTTAGCCTCCTTTTTAGCAACCTTTTTTACAGGCTGAGCGCTTAGCCATTGATCGCGTGGAACTAATGACTTTAGAGCTTCGATAGTCGCGTAAGCAATGTTAACCTTGTTGGTTGAGCCAAGAGATTTGGTCAATAGGTTACGAACACCTGTTACGCCGATAATCTGACGAACTACACCACCAGCGATAATACCGGTACCAGGAGCGGCAGGTTTGATCAATACGCGTGCGCCAGAGAATTTAACTTCGCTGTCGTGCGGAATTGTTTCGCCGTTCAATGGCAATGTAATTAGGTGCTTTTTAGCGACTGATGTGGCCTTAGCGACGGCAGCTTGCACGTCTGCACCCTTAGCGACACCGACACCAACTTTATCTTTTCGGTTACCAACAACCACCAAAGCCTTAAATCGGAAACGGCGACCACCTTTAACCACGCGAGAAACGCGGTCAATGTTGATTACCAACTCTTCAAACTCTTTTGGTGCGTCATCGCGCACATTTCGCCGGTCATCGCGGCGACCACCACGTGGATTTCGAGGTCGACGACCTTCTGCGCGTGGGGTAGTATTTGCAGCTTGCTCTGCCATACTAAAACTCCAATCCTTCTTGGCGCGCAGCATCAGCCAAAGCCTTTAGACGGCCAGCGTATTGACGACCGTTGCGGTCAAACACTACTGCGCTAATCTTAATTTTCTTTGCTTTTTTAGCAATTTCAGTACCGATAGCAGCACTTTTTTCAGTCATCGTGCCAGTCGCTTTTGTGCCAACTGTAGTTGCTGCAGCCAATGTCTTGCCAGCCACATCGTCAATCAATTGCGCGCTAACGTGCAAATTGCTAATAGTAACTGTCAAGCGTGGGCGCTCTGCCGTACCTGAAACCTTAGCGCGAACGCGGTTTTTGCGAAGAGCGCGGTTGAGTAGCTTCTTATTTTCAGCCATGATTACTTACCTGTCTTTCCTGCTTTACGCAAAATCTGCTCGTCGACATACTTGATACCCTTGCCCTTGTATGGTTCAGGCTTCTTCAGTGCGCGGATTTCCGCTGCAACTTGGCCGACTTGTTGTTTATTGATACCGCTAACAACGATAATCATTTTTTCGTTGGTAACAGTTACGCCTTCTGGGGCTTTGTATTTGACTGGATGTGAAAATCCAAGTGCCATTTCTAGCTCATTATTACTTGAGCTAACACGGAAACCGACACCGTTAACCTCTAGGCGTTTTTCATAACCTTTGGTTACACCGATTACCATGTTGTTGATTAGCGCGCGCATCAGACCATGCTGACTACGGGCTACTTTGGACTCGTCCTTAGGATGTACCGTGACTTGTCCGTCTTCGACTTTCACCTCAACTGCTGGTGTGATGAATTGCTTCAATTCACCCTTTGGTCCTTTAACGACCACATCACCAGAGTCAACCGTGATTGTCACACCGGCCGGAATAATCACCGGCAGTTTTCCGATTCGACTCAGACTCATTACTCACCTTTCGTGTGATTTGATATTAACCCTGGTATTTTAGCATAGATTAGGGGTGAAATGCAAGGTTTTTTGAGCGCTCTGCCTAGCTACCCGTACGGGATGAGTAGAATAATCGCCAAGATACCGAGAGTAATATATGTTACTAGGGCGGCTTTGGTCAAATACGGCTCTTTCATATCGTAGATTTTACGTACTTCGTAATAATCCCATAGCCGCCAGCCAGAGATCATTAAAAGAATGCCAGCGAAGATACTTAAATAGCCACTAACATCAATATGCCAAAGAAAGTTTGATGCATCAACTAGAGCGATGAATGTAGCTACTCCCATTGTCGACCAGAAGCGTGCCTGTGGCTTTTGTCCAACAGCAATAAAACAGGTGGCGGCGACCATGATCAACTCAACGAGAGGATTTTCCGCGAACAGTACCTGAATATAATAACTGGGGACTCCCTGCCTAGGGTCAGCACTGCCAATAAGCCAACCCACTCCATACAGTAGGGGCATCATAACGACGATAGACAACAAGAAGGGCAAAAAATCAACAATGAAAACATCTTTAACAGTTATTTCTGCTTGGTCTGATGTTTTTGTCATATGGAGGAAGCTACGCATATGATTACAGTATAGCAAAATATATTGACATTAAGATCTGTATTAGACGAAGCTAGTTAATCTGAGGCATAAAAAAAATAAACGCCCTGCAATGAGGACGTTTATTCGATTCGTGTGAGGCTTAGTAAACCTTCAACAACAATTCGCCACCAAGTTTAGCCTTAGCTGCTTCAGCGCCAGTCATGACACCTTTTGATGTTGAGATAAGTACCAAACCACGACCGCTTTTCACCTTTGGAATCTCTGCCGAGCCGACGTAAACGCGACGACCAGGTTTTGAGATACGGGTAATTTCGTTGATAGTGCTGTTAGTTCCTTTTTCATTGATAGTAACTACCAACACGCCACGAGGCTTAGCATCTTCCAGCTTGACATCTGCCAAGTAGCCGTTTTTGACTAATTGTTCAGCGATGACTCTCTTCATCTTACTGGACGGAACACGAACTTCCGTTTTGCCAACCAATTTCGCATTGCGGATGCGAGTCAGAAGGTCGGCGATTGGGTCTGTAGTTTGCATAGACATATTCTAATCTCCTTTCCTTCTTACCAACTACTCTTTGTTATGCCTGGGATTTCACCCTTGGCTGCTTTTTCGCGGAAATTGATACGGCTCAAGCCGAACTGGCGCATGTAGCCGCGTGGACGACCAGAGATGCTATCACGGTTCTTGTGCCTGGTTGGGCTAGAATTGCGAGGCAATTTCTGCAAACCATCGAGGTCGCCAAGTTCTTTCAACTCAGCACGCTTGGCTGCAAACTTGGCAATCATCTTTATACGCTTCTTATCACGAGCGACCATTGATTTCTTAGCCATTACTTGACGCCTCCTTTCTTCTCAAACGGCATGCCAAATTTTTCTAGCAACGCCTTAGAAGCTTCCTTGTTGCCGCTCTTGATAACAAATGTAACCTGCAAACCGTGCAAAACTTGAGTTTCCTCAAATGTCAATTCTGGGAAAATCGATTGTTCGGTGATACCTAGATTATAATTGCCGCCTTTATCAAACTTCAGGCCAACGCCGTGGAAGTCACGAACGCGAGGCAAAGCAACATTAATCAAACGATCCATGAACTCGTACATACGAGCGCCGCGCAAAGTTACGCTAACACCAATTGGCGCACCCATACCTTTACGAATGCTAAATGTCGCGATTGACTTCTTAGCTAGTCGAGCTACTGGTGCTTGACCAGTAATTTTCTCGACAGTGTTTTTGACAATTTCAAAATGACGCTTGTCATCTTTCTTTTTGCCGGTACCAACGCTCACGACGATCTTTTCCAAAGCTGGCACTTCATGCACGTTCTTTAGATTCAATTCGGCTTGTAGTTCCTTAAGGTAAGTTCCTTGATACAAGGCTTTCAAGCGAGGAGCTGGCACGACAGTTTTCTTTTCTGCCATTATTTAATCTCCTTATTTTTTACCTGGCGAGCAACACGAGTTTTGCCGCCGTCAGCATTCTTTACTAAACCAACCCGACTGGTTTTGCCTGATTTCTCATCAACAACCAAAGCGACTTTGCTGATATCCATTGGTACGTGGATATCTTTTTTGCCGCCTTTTGGATTGTACTGGCTTGGCTTAACATGGCGATGTCCGACACCAACACCTTCGACCAAAACAGTTTGGTCTTTTGTGTTAACTTTTAGAACTTTACCAGTTGTGCCTTTATTTTTACCAGCAATAATTTTTACAGTATCGTCTTTATGAATACGAGCCATTAGAGTACCTCCGGAGCCAAGCTGACGATCTTCATGTAGCCCATATCGCGAAGTTCGCGTGGAACTGGACCGAAGACACGAGTAGCTTTTGGTTGCTTGTCATCGTTGATAATCACTACGGCGTTGTCGTCAAAACAGATTGTTGAGCCGTCTTTGCGATGGATTTGATCGCGAGTACGAACAACTACAGCCTTAACAACAGATTTTTTCTTAACGTTACCGGTTGGGCTAGCGTCTTTTACCGAGCAGACGATTACGTCGCCAACGCGAGCGTAACGGCGTCGTGTACCGCCAAGAACGCGGATACACAAAACTTCCCTAGCACCTGAGTTGTCGGCTACCTTAAGGCGAGATTCTTGTTGGATCATTTGTCGTCCTCCTTAGCCTCTTCCTTAGTTTCGCCAGAAACTTCGTCCTTTAGTTTGATAGAACCGCGAGACTTTTCAATCACCTTAACTAGAGTAAAGCTCTTAGTCTTGGAAATTGGGCGAGCCTCTTCGATTTGTACCTTGTCGCCTTCACCTGCTTCGTTGGTTTCATCGTGAGCAGTGTATTTGCGAGTCACGGTGTACTGCTTGCCGTATAGCGGATGCGTTTCGCGGCTGGTGACCGTCACAGTGATGGTCTTGTCGCGCTTGGCACTCGTTACGACGCCAATCAATGTTCGTCGGGCCATTACTTGCTCTCCTTTGTGTTATTAATTTGTGTCAGCAGGCGTGCAATTTCCTTTCGGAGTGAACGCAACGCTTTTGGATTAACTAATTCACCAGCAGCGTGAGAACGTTTTGCTTGAAGTAGGTCGTTTCGCTTTTCAGCCAATTCCTTCTTCAAATCGTCAATCGTCTTAACAACTGCTGCTTTAACAGTTTTCTTTGCTTCAGCCATTTATGCGTCCTCCCGCTTGATGAACTTACATTTGACTGGCAATTTGTGGCTAGCCAGACGCATTGCTTCGCGAGCAACTTCCTCTGAAACACCCTGCATTTCAAATAGCACCGTGCCAGCCTTTACCTTAGCAACGAAGAACTCTGGGTTACCTTTACCGCCACCCATCTTCAAGCCAAGTGGCTTTCGGGTAACTGGAGTGTGAGGGAAGATTCGAATCCAAATCTTACCGCCACGCTTGATGTAACGAGTCATCGCCTGACGAGCAGACTCGATTTGGCGGGAGTTGATGCGCTCATTTGATTGTGATTGCAACGCAAAGTCACCGAACGCGATGTAATTGCCACGAGTTGCTTGACCGCGGTTTTTTCCAATACGCACTTTGCGGTGCTTAGTTTTCTTTGGTAACAGCATTTAGCGACTCCTTTCTCCCTTATAAATCCACACTTTCACGCCAATGATACCAGCTGGTGTCTGAGCGCGAGCACAGTGGAAGTCAATATCAGCGCGCAAGGTGTGTAGAGGCACTGAGCCTTCGATTACCTTTTCGCGACGTGCCATTTCAGCGCCGTTCAAACGACCAGCCACCTCAATACGAATACCTTTAGCGCCAGCATTCATGGTGTTTTGTGCGGTCATTTTAGTTGCACGGCGGAAGTTGATTCGGCGTTCCAATTGGCGAGCAATATTCTCAGCTACCAATTTGGCTGCCAATTCTGGACGACGAACTTCTTCGATGTTAATACGAACAGCCTGACCAGCAATCTTCTCAACTTGCTTTTTCAATTCGTTCACGCCAGCACCACCACGACCGATAACAACACCAGCTTTTGCCGTGTGAATTGTAATCGTGATCAAGTTAGCGCTACGCTCAATCTCAATGCGATTGATTGTTGGGCGTGAGGCAAATTTCTTTTCAATCAACTCGCGGATTTCGTGATCCTGACGAATCGCCTCTGCAAACTCTTTTTTATTGGCCGTAAACCAACGAGAGCTCCAGTTCTTATTGACCTGTAGGCGGAAGTTGATTGGATTCACTTTTTGACCCATTTACTTCTCCTCCTTTTTTGCTGCCGGTTTAGCGGCTTTTTTAGCTGCAGGCTTAGCAGTTTTTGCTTCTGCCTTAGCTTCGGCCTTTTTTGCAGGCGCTTTCTTTGGCTTTTCTGTGCCAGTTACTTCAACCAAAATATTTGAAGTCTTTTTCTGGAATGGCAAAGCGCGGCCCTTCGATGCAGGCTTAAAGCGACGCAAACGTGTACCAGTAGTAACGCTCAAAGTAGTAATTACCAAACTTTTAGCGTCCAGGCCGTGGTTGTTGATAGCATTTGCCTTGGCACTATCAATAGCCTTTTTAACTGGCATAGCAGCGCGCTTTGGGACGTGCTCTAAGATAACTAGCGCATCAGCTACAGTACGACCTCGTACCAATGCAGCAACCAAGCTAACCTTGCGTGGCGCCTGGTCGACACCTTTTGCGTAAGCGCGAACAGTATAAGTTGTATCAGCCATGATTACTTCTTATCCTTTCCGCCGTGCTTACGGAACTTACGAGTTGGACTAAACTCACCGAGTTTGTGACCAACCATGTTTTCGGTAATCAGCACAGGGACGTGCATCCTACCGTTGTGAACAGCAATCGTTCGACCAACCATCTCTGGTGTAATAGTCGAAGCGCGCGCCCACGTTTTAATAACGGTTCGATCGTCAAGGCTAAGAGCAGCAATTTTCTTTGCTAGCTTTACATCGACGAATGGACCTTTCTTTAATGAACGACTCATCGTGATTTACCTCTTCCTCTTCGCGTCGTGACGCGTGCGTACGATTAATTTATTCGAGCCTTTACGGCGACGAGTTCGATAACCTAATGTCAATTGACCCCAAGGAGTACGTGGCGCTTTACCAGTACCGTGGCGACCACCGTCACCACCACCATGTGGGTGGTCTGCGGCGTTCATAACAACACCACGAACGGTTGGGCGAATACCCTTGCGACGTTTGCGACCAGCTGAACCGATCTTAACGTTTTGGTGCTGGACGTTACCGACTACACCGATAGCAGCGGTAGCTTCCAAACGAACTTTACGAACTTCGCCAGATGGCAATTTGATAGTTGCGTAGTTGCCTTCTTTCGCCATCAACTGAGCCTTAGCACCGGCGGCGCGCACCATTTGTGCACCTTTACCAGCGGTCAACTCAATAGCGTAAATCATCGTACCAACAGGAATAACTGACAATGGCAAGCGGTTTGAAGCCTCAATTGGAGCTTCTTCACCAGTTCGGATAGTTTTACCCTTAACCATTGAGGTGTCAGCCAAGATGTAGTGGTACAAATTGTACTGATCCTTAACTCGAGCAATACGAGCTGAGCGGTTTGGATCGTATTCGATTTCTTCAATCGTCAAGGTCAAGCCTGCTGGCAAATTGTGATTCACCAAGCGGTAGTGACGACGAACGCCGCCTCCGCGATGACGAACAGTAATTCGACCTTGGTTGTTGCGACCGGCATTTTGCTTTTTAGCTTTAATCAGACTTTTAAGAGGTTTTCTTGTTGTAATGTCTGACAAATCCTGACTCGTCATGCCGCGACGAGCAGGAGTGGTTGGATTGTAAGCTTTCACTGGCATTACTTGGTCTCCTCCATCTGCTGCTCTACTGCGTCAAACACATCGAGCTTATCGCCTTCTTTCAGCGTCACGTAAGCTTTCTTCCAATCCTTGCGCGTTGTTGTGCCAGGATAACGATTCTTGCCTCGTGAGAAGCGTACAGCCTTGCCGTCTTGTACTAAGGTTTTAACCTTAACTACAGTAACGCCAAATTGCGCTTCTACAGCTGATTTGATTTCGTTCTTGTTCAAGTTAAGTGGAACGCGTAGCACATATACACCGTTGGCGCTCTGTGCGTAAGCCTTTTCACTAACGCGTGGGATAATAATCGTCTGTTTCATATTACGCTTCCTCCTTGCCTAGCCATGCAGTAATTACCGGCAGAGCTTCAGGGGTCATAACGATTGTATCCGCATTCAGAATATGATAAACGCTTAGATAATTAGCGCGAACCACCAAAACGTTCTGAATATTGTTTGTAGCACGCATAAGTTCTGGCGTCTTCTCATCTACAACGATCAGAACACGGCGCTCGAACTTGTTGTCGGCTAGGAATGTTGCGACTTCCTTGGTTTTGCCAGTAGTCTTAACATCTTTAACGACAATTTTCTTAGCTTCGTTAGCTACAGTCAAAGCTTGGCGAACTGCCACTTTCTTAGCAGTCTTTGACAATTTTTTAGTGTAGTTTTCGTTACCGCGTGGGCCAAATACTACACCACCGCCGCGCCAGATTGGGTTACGGCTTGAGCCGAAACGTGCTCGACCAGTTCCCTTTTGTTTCCATGGTTTTTTACCACCACCAGAAACTTCGCCGCGCTGCTTGGTTGTAGCGCTAGCTAGGCGTGCGTTTGCCAAGTAGCTGTCGTATGCCAATTTCAACAATTCGTGATTTGGCACTTCCACAGCAAAAATGTCTTTAGGAAGTTTGGTTGAATCTGCCATTACTTGTTACCTCCTAAAATAATCAGCCCCTTTCGTGGTCCAGGAACAGCGCCCTTAACCCCGATTAGATTGGTCTCTGGATCAACATATGCCACTTCCAAGTTCTTAACAGTAACACGCTCGTGACCCATATGGCCAGCCATCGTCTTACCCTTGAAGACTTTTTGTGGATACATCGAGCCAATTGAACCTGGCTTACGAGTATTACCTTTACCACCGTGCGTCTTACGATGACGCTTAAAGTTGTGGCGTTTAATGGTTCCAGCGAAGCCTTTACCTTTGCTGGTTCCGGTTGCATCGACAAAATCGCCGACCTCAAACGCGGAAACATTAATTTCACTGCCAACTTTCAGATCCTCTGGAATCTGGTCGACACGGAATTCCCGAATATGTTTCGGGGTCACTTGGGCTGGCTTAACGTGTCCAGCCACGGCCTTGCTCAGGTTCTTACCCTCTCCAAAAGCTACCTGTACCGCATTGTAACCGTCGGTTTCGACAGTCTTCACCTGAGTAACGGTGACAGGGCCGGCTTGGATCAGCGTCACCGGAATGGCTTTGCCGTCTTCAGCCAAGAGCTGGGTCATACCAAGTTTGGTACCGAGAAGTGTTTTCACTTTTCCTCACTCCCACTTAAATACTCCTGATGACGTGCGGTTTCTGGATTCTGGGAGAACGTTAAATGTAGACATCCGCTCATAACCAGACCTGCTCATTCATCAAGGAGAACAGTTGATATTACGCGTAATAGAAATTACTTCCTCACTATAGCACGTTATATATATTATTGTCAATAAAAGACAGGCTCTAAATCATCACGCCAACCGGCGTAAACGAAGTCAGAATTGCCATGAAAATTATCGTGACATACCAAATTTTCCGATTAAATTGGTATTTCTCAATCTTTAAGACTAATAGCAACGCAATAAATAGCCCGACAGGAATGGCCTGGATAACCAAACCACCAATTTCAACTGGATTTTTTAGACGAAGCCACAGCGCACTCAGCACCACAAAAACCACCAATTTCAAGAAAAATGAGCCGTCATTATCATAAATACGCTCGCGACCTTTGCGGCTAAACAGCTCACTAGATTTTGAGCGATTGCGAGCATAAGTACGAGTTTTTTGTTTTGTCATAAGCTGAATGGAATTATAGCATAAAAAATCCGCCCCATTCAAGAGGCGGAAATTTTATATATCGTTAAATTACATACGAATTTCAGCGTCAACGCCAGCTGGCAAATTCAAGTTCTGCAAGCTGTCAATCGTCTTTGGTGTAGCATTTGTAATGTCAATCAGACGCTTATGAACGCGGCGCTCGTAAGATTCACCACCAGTTTTGTAAACGTGCGGACTCTTTACAACAGTGTAAGTGCTGCGTCGAGTTGGCAAAGGCACTGGACCAGCCACGTTAGCACCTGTGCGAATTGCAGTGTCGATAATTTGTTTTGCTGATTGGTCGATGACTTTGTGGTCATAAGCCTTCAGACGAATACGGATTTTAATTCCTGTATCTTGAGCCATAGCTCCTCCTCTTGTGTGCGATCTCGTAACCTCTAATTGCCCTATTTATAGTCAATCGAGTTCTCGAGATAAATTATTATTAACTATGCGATTATATCAGCAATTTTCCGCTTTATCAAGATGAGAAATCATTTCCGCAATAATTCCAGCGGATTTATTCAGCGATTCTTTTTCTCGTTCGGTAAGTGGATAGCCCGCCAAAATCTTCACGCCGTCGCTACTGATTGTTGATGGCAATCCAAGTACAACATTATTCAAACCATATTCACCTTCAGCCAAAGAGCAAACAGGATAAACCGTGTGCGTCGATTTTCGGAGCGCCGAAACAATCTTAGATACGACAAACCCAATCGCAAAATATGTCGATTTCTTTGTTTCAATCACCCGATAAGCTCGATCGCGAACCTTCTGTTCAATTCCATCAATCATTTCCTCTGTAAATCCAGGATATTCCCTAATCGGCACTTCACCAATTTGCGCCGTTTCAATTGTCGAAAACGATGAATCGCCATGCTCGCCCAGAATATAAGCGTCAACCGCTTTACTATCGACATTGAACGCGTCCGCCAAATACGATTTCAAACGCGAAGTATCAAGCGTCGTGCCCGTCCCGAATACGCGATTTTTCGGCAAGCCAGATTCCTTAAGCGCCACGTAAGTCAGAACATCAACCGGATTACTGACAATCACCAAATACGGCTTCGCGCCATTCGCCATAATATTTCTCACAATATCACGCATAATTTTTGCATTAACGTCAATCAACTCTAATCGAGTTTGACCAGGAAGTTGCGGCGCACCCGCAGTAATCACAACGATATCATCGTCATTGATATCAGAATAATTTCCCGTATGAACCACGACATTTCTGTCAATTCCCATCGCGTCATTGATGTCAGCCGCCTGACCCCAAGCCAAATCCTCACTACGGTCAATCAACACAATCTCTTCGATGACACTACGCAATGCGCACGCATAAGCCGCCGTTGCGCCAACCATTCCACCGCCGCCAACAATTAGCAATTTCTGTTTATTCACCAAAATCTCCTTTTTCTGTTTTATATTAGATGTTTTTATTCTGCCATAAACATTACCGCCTTGTCAATTAACTTTACTTTACAGCAAAAAACATGTATAATATCGGCAATCTATTAACTTTTACATATTATCAACGGGAGGATATATGGAAAAAAGAATGTTTGCAGAAAAAGCGCCACGCGTCGATACTGCAAAAGTATATCGAGCACTTGCAATGCTAGCTTTATTACCATCGTGTGTATTGGCTGGATGCGCAGGCGAAAAAGGAGTTGACGCTGGAAGTTCAAGTTCAGTTCCATATGGCGACTCTGAAACCGCTACATCTCAGCCAGAAAATAGCAATACCAAGAATTCATCACAAAATAAAAAAGATGATTCTGCGGGAAAAATAGATATAGAAAAGAACTCAATGTATTCCGCAGAATACGACAATCGCGAAGGATTTACAGCTTACTGTGCAACACATACCGATTACGGATTTCCCGAAATGGCAGACTGTTCAATGTATATTTGCGATGGAAACGATTTGGTTATGTTCACATTCGACGATATCGACTTCACCGAACAAACCTACGGACGAAGGACGCCCAAGCCCTCAGATCTAATGAACAAAACAGACATGCTAGCAAGACAATACGAGGATTATGTTTCAACCGAAATCTCAAAGAATGTAGCCGAATGTCGAGAGAAGAAAAGCAGCGTAGGACAATTCACTAAACCTGTATCTTTTCCGCGCGGTGAAAATGAGCAATACCTCTGCCTTCCTCAATTTATGGCCACGATAGATGGTAAAAAGGTGGGCATGAAAATCACAAAGACTACATCTGTCGACGAGAAAGATAATGACGGACCGTACTATCCTCTATATAAGCTTGGTACTTCTGAACAATGTTTTGACACAAGATTCCTTGATTAGACATACATTATCACAGCGACATCAAAAATCCCCCGAAAGTTCGGGGGATTTAATTAGACTTGTGTTATCAAGATTATTTGTTAATCTTTGTAACAACACCAGCACCAACTGTACGGCCACCTTCGCGGATAGCAAAGTTCAAACCTTGCTCCATAGCGATTGGTGCAAGCAACTTAACCTTGAAGGTTACAGTGTCGCCTGGCATAACCATTTCTTTGTCAGCTGGCAATTCAACTTCACCAGTAACGTCAGTTGTGCGGAAGTAGAACTGTGGCTTGTAGCCCTTTGAGAATGGAGTGTGGCGACCGCCTTCTTCCTTCTTCAAGATGTAAACTTCAGCTTCAAACTCAGTATGTGGAGTAATTGTGCCTGGCTTTGCCAAAACTTGACCGCGCTCAATGTCGCTGCGCTCAATACCGCGTAGCAAGACACCTGCGTTGTCACCTGCTTGACCTTGATCAAGAGATTTCTTGAAGGCCTCAATACCAGTTACAACTGACTTCTGAGTTGGCTTCAAACCAACGATTTCAACTTCGTCGTTCAATTTAACAACACCCTGCTCGATACGACCAGTTGCTACTGTACCACGACCCTTAATTGAGAAGACGTCCTCAATTGGCATGATGAATGGTTTGTCCATGTCACGTGCTGGCTCTGGAATGTAGCTGTCCATTGCGTCAACCAATTCCATAATAGCGTCTTCGTATTTCTCTTCACCTTCAAGAGCCTTAAGAGCAGAACCCTTGATGATTGGAGCGTCTTTGTCGAAACCGTTCTTTTCAAGAAGTTCGCGAACTTCTTCTTCGATCAGCTCAACCATTTCTTCGTCAGCCATGTCCATCTTGTTCAAGAAGACAACGATCTTTGGCACACCAACCTGCTTTGCAAGCAAAACGTGCTCACGAGTCTGAGGCATTGGGCCGTCAGTTGCAGCGATAACCAATACCGCACCGTCAACCTGAGCAGCACCGGTGATCATGTTCTTAACATAGTCAGCGTGTCCTGGCATGTCAACGTGTGCATAGTGACGATTCTTTGATTCATACTCTTGGTGTGAAGACGCGATAGTAATACCACGTTGCTTCTCTTCTGGTGCGTTGTCGATCTGGTCGTACGCAACAGGTTTGTTAACTGCGCTTGGTAGGCGCTTTGCCAACACTGCAGTAATCGCAGCAGTCAGCGTAGTCTTACCGTGGTCAACGTGGCCCATTGTACCAACGTTAACGTGCGGTTTGCTTCGGTCAAATGCATCTGCCATTTGTAGAAGTTCTCCTTAATTTAATTATTATTTTTCACGCGGGTACAGTCCATAAAAAAGACCTCACGGCGTATGAGTTTAATTATAACGATTTTCCAATCAGTTGTAAATAGCCTATTTCTTACTATAATACTTCGCCAAGAACGAATCGCGAAACTCGTAAAAAGTTCCATCCTCCAGGCTGGCTCGAATATCATCAACCAACTTAACAATAAATCGCTCGTTGTGGATTGACAACAACGTTCCAGCCAACGACTCGCGAGCGTGCAAAAGATGACAGAGATAAGCCGCCGTGTAATTCTTGCAAGTATAGCAATCGCAATCGTCCATAATTGGCGCAAATGTCTCACGGTATTTTCGGCCACGCACATTGACCCGACCAAACGGCGTATACGCGGCGCCATTCCTAGCCACTCGCGTCGGACTCACGCAGTCAAAGGTATCAATTCCCTGCTCAATTGCCGCAAAAATATCATCAGGCTCAGAAATCCCCAGTAAATGACGCGGTTTATTCTCAGGCAGAATTTGATTGACCCACTGAATCGTCTGGGCCATCGTTTCCTTTTCCAAAGCGCCACCAATTCCATAGCCATCAAAATCCATCGCGCCCAAAAACTCGGCAGTCTGCTTCCGCAAATCCTCGTAATTCGCGCCTTGCAAAACGCCAAATAAAGCTTGATATGGCTTATCTGGACGAGCCGCTCTTAAGCGCTTAACTTCCGCCAAACTTCGCTCCGCCCAAGCATGCGTCCTGGCCAGCGCCTCAACTTGATATTCGTACGGATCAATCAAAGAGGTCAATTCGTCAAACGCAAAAGTAATGTCAGCGCCAATTCCAGCCTGGATTTGCATGGACAATTCTGGCGTGAATTTATGATAAGAGCCGTCCAGATGCGACTTAAACATTACGCCGTTTTCGTCCACCCAAGCATGACGCGACGATTTTTTAGCAATCGCAATTTCTTCATCAACATCAGTGCTCATTGCCAAAACCTTCTTAAAACCTGAGCCCAGACTTAGCACCTGGAAGCCGCCGCTATCCGTAAACGTCGGACCATCCCAGTGCATAAATTTGCCAAGATATCCAGCCTTTTCAATCAACTCATGCCCCGGCTGCAGATATAAATGATAAGCGTTCGCCAGCACCGCCTGCGCACCGACGTCCTTCACCATCTCCGGAATCATCGCCTTAACATTAGCCTTAGTTCCAACCACAATAAACGCCGGTGTTTTAATATCTCCATGCGGCGTGTGAATAATTCCCGTTCGCGCCAACGTGTCGTTAAATCGTGAAGTTATTTCAAAAGAAAAAGGTTTTTTCTGCATAATCTGTTTGATTATATCACGAAATGGTTGACGGATCGTTTCGCGACAAGCTAATCACATCGCTACATCGTACCAAGTAATATTTATTCTCTTCCGCGTTATTAACTATTAGCACAGGCTCGCCGCGGCTAAGTGGCAATTCCGACACGCTTAATATTCGGCCGTCAATATCTGGCCTATCGTTAATTTCTGGATTCCATATCACCAAATTATCCGCACGCAGCGCAAATTCTTCAACATATTCACGGCTATTCACTTCTTCTAACGGAACATCATTCCACGAAACAGCATTCAGCAAGTCACCAGGCAAGCATCGGTATGCCGAAACTACACATTCGCCCTTAAATTCCCGCACTTTGCTAATATCCTGGATTACATTACGAGCGGCACATTCATACTGACTCAATACATCAAGCTGCTCATTAAGAGGCAATTTATAGAAACACTCATCATTAACTACTTCACTTGCAAAATTTGCAATTTTATGAAGTTCATTTACCGCCATTTTAAGCTCTTCAGCTTCACCATCAAATCCTTCCAAACGAATAATCTTATCTCTGTCGGGTATCACATAAACCTTCTTCGGAAAGTCTTCAGACTCACCATCTATCGTCACTTCAAGCGCCGCGTAAAATTTATCACGATAGCTAACGAAACACATCCCATCAATACACGCCCCAGAAATATCCATAAATTCATACTGTAATTCATTATTTTTCGTAGCGTCAGGAGCCAACGCAAAACCAGTAAAGCCAACGGTACTAATGCCATAAAGTCTTGTCGCAGAAAACTCAGACAAATGATCATTTAGTATTTGGGAATATTCTCTTGATACCTCATCAAACTCTGACTCGTCAACGTAAGAAAGATCCGTCGCTAGCTGCCAAGCGGTCTCCTGAAAATCGTCATTAAAAACCGTTTCAAATAAATCAATAGAGGACCCGATCTCCTCTTTATCAATTGACGTCATATCAAGCACGTCTTTCATATCTACACAAAAAGTCGCAAATCGATTTTTAATATCAAACATTTCCAACACAGGACGATCGTCGCGCCACGTAAAACTCGGTAGCCATCCAGATAAAACCGCAGGATTAGCGTCTTCTACATTATTTTCCCTGCCGTCAATTTTAACCTTATACGCCTGGCATTTCACTTGAATTCCGCCATCATATGGAATCTCATTCAAAACGTCATTTATCTCATCTATCAAAAGCCGCCTCGACTCCGCATCTTGAATGTCGCCAGCACCAGCAACTTCTTCGATTTTGTCAGCATAGTGGCGCAATTTACGCACACATCGAGGAACGCCGCTATCATCCGGCAACAACTCTATTGATACAATCGCCTGCTTGTCAAGCGGAAAATAATAGTCCTTCTGCGAAGTTCGCACACACAAAGCAGCCATCTCTTTGGTGTAAATCGCAAACGGCGCTGAAATCTCAGGATCAATTTCCATGGGAGATATCAAATCCGCCACGCCCTCAACTGACTGCAAACAATACGAATCATCATCTTCGGATTGACTATATCCAACAACTCTAACCTTCTCGCCCTCAATATCGCCAACGTGCGCAGCTTGTTCTATCTCGGCAATTGCAATCTCGTCGTTTTCTCCGTCGAGCAATAAATTCGCACCAGCAATTCGCCTCCAGTCCTCATCAGAGAACAGTTCGGGAGAATTAGACTCCGTATTAGGCTTTGAACGCTCCATATTGCTATGTATTATACAACTTTAATCGATATTTACAAGCATAGCCCCTTCCGTATGCTGTATACTAGAAGCATGAGCAATAAAACCCTCGTTGATTTGGATCAATGGCTAGCGCCGCACAAATCCACAATTCAGGCGCGCGAGAAGTATATTTCCTCGAAACTGGAAAAGGTTTTGATCAGCAAGACGCCAGCCGAATTCGCGATGGGTTTTTTGCATTTCGGACTCCATAAAACGGATACTGGCTGGACATTTCGCGAATGGGCGCCGAACGCGACTCAGATATTTTTAATTGGCGATTTTTCAGATTGGAAAGAGCGTGAGGAATTCGCCTTAAATCGCGATAAAAACGGCGAATGGAGCATAAATCTTCCTGAAAATTCACTTCGTCACGGACAGAAATATAAATTGCGCGTCTATTGGTCTGGTGGCGATGGCTGGCGACTGCCTTCATACGCAAATTACGTCGTTCAGGACGAAAATTCTGTCGATTTCTCCGCGGTCGTGTGGTCGCCAAAAACTCCTTATGATTGGCAACACAAAACCCCGCCCAAGCCAAAAGTTCCCCTGATTTACGAAGCGCACGTTGGTATGAGCAGTCAGGAAGAAAAAGTTGCCAGTTTCAGTGAATTCACTGCGGAGGTTTTGCCGCGAATTAAAGAATCTGGCTATAACACCATTCAACTTATGGCAATCGCCGAGCATCCATATTACGGCAGTTTCGGTTATCACGTCAGCAACTTTTTCGCGGTTTCGTCAAGATTTGGCACGCCCGACGATTTTAAGAAATTGGTCGACACGGCGCACGGAATGGGACTGCGCGTCATCATTGACCTTGTTCACGCTCACGCCGCCAAAAATGAAGTTGAAGGCTTAGGCAATTTCGCTGGCGATCCGACACAATATTTCAAGCCAACAAATCATCCAGAGTGGGATTCGCGATTATTCGATTACGGCAAACCAGAAGTTTTGCATTTTTTGGCAAGCAATTGCCGATGGTGGCTGGATGAACATCACGTTGATGGATTTAGGTTTGATGGCATAACTAGTATGATTTACCACGATCACGGACTCGGAAAAAGTTTCACTAGTTATGACGATTATTTCCACGATAATGTCGACAAAGACGCGCTCGCTTATTTAAGATTGGCAAATGAAACCATTCACGCCATTCGCCCCGACGCCACGACCATTGCGGAAGAAATGAGCGGTTTTCCTGGACTTGGCGCATCGACAAAGGACGGCGGGCTGGGATTTGATTATCGCTTGCAAATGGGTGCGCCGGATTTATGGATAAAAACCCTGAAAGAGAAAAATGATGAAGATTGGGATTTGGGGCAATTGGCTTACACTTTGAGTTCGCATCGCCCAGAGGAAAAAGTCATCAATTACGCCGAAAGTCACGATCAAGCGCTCGTCGGTGATAAAACGCTGATTTTCCGATTGATTGATAAAAATATGTATTGGCATATGGATAAAATTGATCCAGATCTTAAGACCGAACGTGGAATAGCCCTACACAAACTAATTCGTCTAATGACAGCTGGGCTGCATGGCGGCGGTTATTTGAATTTTATGGGCAATGAATTCGGACATCCGGAATGGATTGATTTTCCGCGTGAAGGTAATAATTGGTCATTTAAGCACGCTCGACGACAATGGAGTTTACGCGACAACGGCTTCTTAAAATATCAATGGCTGGGAGATTTTGACGCGGCGCTAATAAAGATTATTCGACAAATTGATAGTCCTGATATTCACCATTTGACGGTTCGCCAATCTGATCACACGGTCAGTTTTATGCACGGCGACTTTTTATTTGTTATCAATTTTTCGCCCGACAAATCCCACTCAGATTACGCAGTACCCGCAGAAGCTGGCTCTTATAAGTTGGCGTTAAGTAGCGACGACAAGAGCTTCGGCGGACAGGAGCGAATAGATCATAATTCCCGTTTTTTCACTTCCCCGGCTGATAATAACCACAACCTTAAAGTTTACTTGCCAGCCAGAACAGGCATTATTTTACAGAAAGTTGATTAAACTCCTCCTAGTGTTGACTTTTTTACGCAAGTGTGGTTTAAATTAAATGAGCTTTTATTGACAATCCCGTCAACGAAAGTAGTCCTTATATGCCTCGAAAAGGAGTCATCCCATGTTGAAGCTCAAACTTATGACGGCAATCCTCGCCCTGACTAGTTTGACTCTAGTCCTTATGGGGAGCACATACTTTACAGCTGCCGCTGCCATCGCCTGCACGGCGATGGCTCTGCCACTGGCGGGTTATCTCGTATGGAGATGGCTCCTTCCGGGCGACAATTCCCGGATTCCCTTCATTCTATGGGTGCCAGTATCTGAACTGCCTGCTCTACGTGCATTCAAGGAGTTGGGAGTCATGAGCACCCCGCTTGGGGCTACCATCGAACCCGATAAGGTAGCGACCCTAGGAGGCTTTGTTGCGCTTACAAGCACTATAGCAATTCTCCTCGCGGTCATAGTGCCATCGTCGCCCACGCACGACAACAACGATGACGAGGACTAGTGCCCGTCGAGAAATAGCTCGCTGAGGCTTAAGCCTTGGCTTGAGCTCTCTTGGCGGGCTATTTCTATTGGTTTGTGGAATTATTTCGTATATCCTATTGACTTTTTGATGTAGATGTTGTAAAATGAACATAGTCTTTGTTGACAACCCCGTCAACAAAGGTAGTTCTTGTGGAAGGAAAGCCATGAACAGCAACAACACGAGTCTCGGCATCAGCCTGAGGACTATGGTCTTTACCATCAGTGCGTGCGCAGTCTTCGTGCTCACACTAGGCACGACTATTGGGGCAATTATCTGCTCCACAGCTCTCCTGGTGGCGGCACAAGCCCTTACTATCCCCCTCGGCTGGGTCTACTTTAGTTCTACTGGTAAAATCCCAACAGTAGCGCTGAAGGTGACTGCAATACTTGGTACGGTAGTATATGTCGCGCTACTAGCCTCAAATATCGACACCCTAATCACTGACTGGGGTGACCTAACGACGGCGTTTAACGTCGTCATTGACAGAGAGGGGTGGGCCGACGCGATGGCGTTCACATTGTTTATGTGTATGTTGCCAGTGGTGACTGCGGTCATCGCGCCGGTGCCACCCGAGCGCGATGATTACGGTAACGACGACGAGGACTAGTGCCCGTCAAGAGAAATAGTTCGCTTAAGGTTTAAGCCTTGAGCTGGAGCTCTCTTGGCGGGCTATTTCTATTGGCATAAAATTTGTTACACTAGATATTGTGAAGAAAAAAGTACCAAAATTCATTGAACAATCATTAGCCCGAGTCGCTAATCTTTACAGCTTTGAGCCAGAGCATCATCTGGAGAAAATTGATGAAAGTTTGACGCCGAATATGCGAGCTTTGCGCCTGGCTATGACGATTGCCGAGCAGCTCCTGAGCATGGGCGTGGTGGCGCGCGATGTGGTTCGTATGGCGCAAGGAATCACGCGAACATATTGCCGCAGACCTGTTCATGTGGACGTGAGCTACACTTTGGTGACAATTTCTCAAGACCGCGGAGTTGATCACGAACCGCTAACTATGGCGCGAGTGATCGTTCCTGACGATCCTAATTATCAACTTATCCAAGCATTGCAATTATTAGCCCTCGATATTCGTCACAAGCAACTTTCCCTAGAAGAAGCCGAGGAGCGATTGCAACAAATACTCAAAAAACCCACCGAACATTCCCGACTAGTCGTTTACGCGGCGGGCGGACTGGTGAGTGCGGGTTCTGTTATTTTGTACGGCGGCAGTTTACTCATGGCATCGATAGCGTTTCTACTCGGATTCTCAGCGACTGGACTGCTGAGATGGCTGGGACGTATTGGCGCGCCGTTGTTTTATTCGCAAGCCCTCGTGGCGATTTTCGTAACATTGGTGGCGGCAGGCGCAGCTTGGTGTAGCAATTATCTGGGGCTAAGCGTCAACGCAACATTGTTGGTTATCAGCGGAATTGTCTTATTGGTCGCGGGATTAATGTTTGTCGGCGCATTTCAGGACGCAATCGACGAATATTATATGACTGCCAACGCCAGATTATTAAAAGTCGTGATGGCGACGGGCGGCGTAATTGCTGGAGTGATGGTCGGATTATACATTGCGACAAAATTCGGTGTTACTTTCCCAGCGACACCAGATCGATTGACATTAGCAGACAAGCACACTCAGTATTTGGGGGCTGGAATTATCGCGGCGGCGTTCGTTCTGAGGAATCATTCTCGATTTTTAGGAATGATTATTTCGGCATTAATCGCAATTTTTGGCTGGTGGATTTCAAGATTGGCCATGAGCTTTGGTTTTGATATCGTGACCGCAAGTGGTATCGCGGCGGCGGTAATTGGATTAGTCGCGGTTATGACTTCCAGATTATGGAAATTCCCTTCTCTGGCGATTATTGCGGCGGGAATTGTGCCATTAGTTCCAGGATTGTCGCTTTACAATGGATTGATGGGCGTCGTTCTATATCCACCGAACAGTGTCAACTTCTTGCCAGCCTTGGCTATCTTAGCGCGAGCAATCCTCATCGGTGTAGCGGTAGCAATTGGCGCGTCATTCGGCAACATCGTCGGCCGCCCAATTCGCCGACAATTCATCAATTTATTCCGTCGCAACACGCAGATATCGTGAAAAATAACCCGAAATTTAGCCAAATAAAAATCCCCGGATTCGCTCCGAGGATTTTTTATGAGGTAGAGATTATTTATTTCGCTTTTCGATAATCTCTTGCGCAACGTTTGGTGGAACTTCCTCGTATTGAGCCAATTCCATCGTTGAAGCGGCGCGACCCTGAGACATTGAGCGAATGTCCGATGTGTAACCGAACATATTTGCTAATGGCACAAAGGCCTTAATCAGCTTAGCACCACCCATCAAGTCTTCCATGGCGTCGATACGTCCGCGACGTGAATTAAGGTCGCCGATGATATCACCCATGAAGTCTTCAGGTGTAGTAACTTCAACCTTCATGACTGGCTCAAGCAAGATTGGGTTAGCTTGTTTAATACCTTCACGGGCAGCTATAGAACCTGCCAATGAGAAGGCCAATTCCGAGGAGTCGACATCGTGGTATGAACCATCGTACAATGTAGCCTTAACGTCAACAACTGGATAACCGGCAATAACACCGCCTTCCAATGTTTCACGAATACCCTTCATTACGGCTGGGCGATATTCCTGAGGAACTACACCACCCTTAATTTCATCAACGAACTCAAAGCCCTTACCAGTCTCATTTGGCTCAAAGCGTACCCATACGTCACCATATTGACCACGACCACCAGACTGCTTGGCGTGCTTACCTTGAACTTCAGCACGACCCTTAATGCTTTCACGGAAGGCAACCTGAGGTTCACCAATATTGGCTTCAACCTTAAATTCGCGCTTCATACGGTCGATAAGAATATCCAGGTGCAATTCACCCATTCCTGACATAATTGTCTGACCTGTTTCTTCGTCTGTGTGAATTCGGAAAGTTGGGTCTTCTTCAGCCAAGCGTTGCAACGCCAACGCCATTTTTTCCTGGTCAGCCTTTGACTTTGGTTCAACCGCGATTGATACAGGTGGCTCTGGGAATTCAATTGACTCAAGAGCAATTGGATGAGCTACGTCTGCTAACGTGTTACCAGTCGCAGTAGACTTTAAGCCAACCACAGCGGCGATGTCACCAGCTTCAACCTTGCTAATTTCTTCACGCTTGTCAGCAAACATACGAACGATTCGTCCAATTCGCTCTTTTTCACCAGTTGTCGTATTAAGAACGTAGCTTCCTGAGGTCAAAACACCAGAATAGACACGAACGAAGATCAATTTACCAACAAATGGGTCGGCAGCAATCTTAAACGCCAAAGCAGACAAAGGCTCCTTGTCTGATGGCTTGCGGCTAACTTCGTCGCCAGTCTTTGGATTCTTACCCCAAATCTCATCAACGTCTAGAGGGCTTGGCAAGAAGTCAACCATCAAGTCAAGCAACTTTTCAACGATCACACCGCGACCATCACCACCAGTAACTAGGTAAAAGTCACCAGCCAAAACGCGCTTGCGCAAAGCCATCTTCAACTCGTCAACGGTAATAGCATCCTCGCCTTGATCCAAGAACTTCATCATCAATTCGTCGTCAGCTTCAACAGCATTTTCAACCAACAGAGAACGTGCGTTCTTAGCTTTTTCAAGCATATCAGCTGGAATCTCGCCAACCTTAAGCTC
Source organism: Candidatus Nanosynbacter sp. TM7-087 (assembly GCF_022828365.1). Classification (GTDB taxonomy): domain Bacteria; phylum Patescibacteriota; class Saccharimonadia; order Saccharimonadales; family Saccharimonadaceae; genus Nanosynbacter. The sequence goes on from NZ_JAJQJU010000001.1 coordinate 336,251, forward strand.
ATGGTCTGTGTAATCGTCGTAGGTGTAAGCCTTCATGTCAATCAAGTCGACAACACCGTTGATAGTCTTTTCAAAACCAATTGGCAAGTGAACTGGGAAAGCCTGCTTACTCAAACGGTTGTGAATTGACTCCAGAGATTTATAGAAGTCACCACCAGTCTGGTTGATCTTGTTAACGAAACAAATACGAGGCACGCCGTACTTATTAGCCTGGCGCCAAACAGTTTCAGACTGAGCTTCAACGCCCATCTTACCGTCAAAGACTGTAACTGCACCGTCAAGCACGCGCAAACTACGCTCAACCTCAGCGGTAAAGTCGATGTGCCCTGGGGTGTCAATAATGTTAATCTTATGATCTTTCCAGAAACAAGTCACAGCAGCTGACGTAATAGTAATACCACGTTCTTTCTCCTGTGCCATCCAGTCGGTGGTAGCACCGTCACCTTCACCACGAACCACACCGATCTTGTGCGTCAAGCCAGTGCGGTACAAAATACCCTCAGTTGTCGTCGTTTTACCGGCGTCAATATGGGCAATAATACCAATATTTCTAAAATTCTTTAGCGGAACATGCGTCTCTGCCATAAATTTTCCTTTATATTACGTTAATTTGCCGAGATTTTTGGTCAATTTTTTGGCACCAAAAAACTACTCTTGCGTTTTATTATATCAGTTATCTATGTTTTTGACTAGCTCTGAGCCGGAGGATTTTTAGACTCGTTGTCGTTCGGAGCTGGCGCTGCAGGCGGATAGTTGACTGGAGGCTGCTCTATAGGCGGCTGCGCGTATGTTGGCGGATATTGACCAGGTTGCTGCTGATAATAATTTTGTTGCGGATATTGTTGTTGCGGCGGAATTGGTTGTTGATATGGCTGTTGTGGATACTGAGGCTGCTGCGGGAATTGTCCAGCGACAGGATATGGATAGGCATTCATCTTACGTCGATTACTTACAGAAACAGCAATTGCGATAATTGACACTGTTAAGAATAACGCCCCCGTTGAAAGAATCACCACAACCACGATTATAACTGTAGTGTTATTTTCTGATTCGCTCGTTCCAGCTTCTGCGCTAGACGCCTCGCTTTCCGTAGAATCATCTGGAGTATTGGATGAAACTTCGATCATCTTTGCCACTAAATAATTGTCGGGATATTTTTTATCCAATTGCTCAAATTTAGCTTTTGCCTGAGAATATTTACCTTGAGAAAAACCCTCCAAGCCGTCTTTCCAGAGCTTAGTCAATTCGCCGTTTGCCGATAACGCAACATTATTTTTCTTCGCCATAGTTTTCAGATCAGCGATATCACGGAATATTCCCTCTCCAAAACAAGAATTGCTGCGCTCGCTACTATTCGCGCAGGACGAACCGCCGTAGGTGTTTAGTCCAATCTGCTTACCATCGTCATCAAACGCTGGACCGCCACTGTTGCCTGCCGCAATTTGCGCACTCATTGAAAACAACTTATGGCCGCCTGCATCGCTAGTCGAGCCAGAAACATCACCCTGCGTAACAGTTGGCACAGTCTTACTCTTCTTAGTGTTCGTGCCACCATCAACAATTGCTGGATAGCCAATCGCCGTCACCCGATCGCCTCTAGAAATCATAGAACTATCGCCCAATTCTACCGCCGGGAATCGTCCTTCAGCCTTCAGAATCGCCACATCACTTTTATCGCTATTCAGATCCATCCCGCGACCCTTCAAATCAACTTCCGCGTCAATTTTCTTGGCTGGAATATTAGTCTTCGTCTTTTTCCACTTAAGATTGCCCGAACCGTCATCTTCGCGCGCAATAGGTTCGCTTGAGGTCTGAATGACATAATCGTATCGATCGTTTTGCGAGCGTATATTATCGGCTGGAACTTGGTTGATAAGACCGAGAATTGCCGCTTGCGCACTCTGATCACCGCCATTAGCCTTATTTGCCAAATCCCGAAGCGTCTCTCGAGTTACATAGCCCGCATCTATCACAAACTTTATATATTTATTCATGTTCTCTTGCGTGTTGAGACCCATGATCATACTCTGATTAGAAACTTCAGTAACATGCCCGTTTGTAGCAATGTAGCCATCATCAGAAACAATCGATCCACTACCAATTCCACCCGTGCATAAGCCATTCAGCTGCATACTTGCACCGTTTTGTGCCGTGTAAATCATGTCCGCACAACGATATGTTCCTACGCGAACCGTTGCAATTTGATTCCTTGCCACCACTTTAATAATAGAATCTTCATCCAGTTCATCCAAAGTATTTGTAGTGTCTTTATCTTCCGAAAAATTTTCCGCCTTAGTTTCGGTCTTAGCTATCGTAGTGGAAGCCACCTGCGCCTCGCTATTGCCATCAGCTCTAACCAAGTAGCTGCTATCTGGATTCTGGAAAGTAACCTTAGCAACTAGTGCTTCCAGCTGGTCAATATACGGCTGCGTGTACGAATTTTTACTCAATGCAAAAATCGTCATCCAGTACGGCCTGCCATTCTGAATCGTCAAGTAAGTTATTTTTTCACCAGTTTTCTGCCACTTGCCGTCAATAGTGCTTCCGTAATCAACGACCATCTTCTTAAACTTACGTCCAGAAATCGTCGCGTCGCTGGTGTGATATTTTAAGTTAGGATTATCCTTCTTCTGCTTGTTGATATCGCCCTGAAGCATTAAATCCAAATCTGAATATTTCTTCGTGTCCTTGTATTTCTCGGGCATCGTTGATCGATCAAAATAAGCTTTTTTGCGCGAAGTTACGATTGAGAAGTCTGGCATAATCTTCCTAAACGAGAACTTCTCTTCCTCCTCATTCGGCTTTTCTGAACCTTTTCTGAAATACAATCGCAAAATCGCATAAGCGCGACTCTCTTTCAGCTCATCATCAGCATACGTGGTGGCGCTATACTGCTTTTCATTAGAGTCTTTATTTAAGACGTGACCTTCGCCAGTAAAAATACTCTTGTCGTATCGAATTGAATAGCCATATTTGGAAACGACCTTCTGCGAGTTCTTAACATCTTCTTCGGCAAAAATCTTCTGGATCTTCTTTTTTGCGGTCTTACTAACTCCGGAAGAGCGGTTATTATTAACGACAATCATCCCAACTATAACAGAAATCAAGAAAACTACACCCAGAACGATGACTGCAATTTTTAATTTCTTCATCGACTTCTGATTCATACCGCTCCAATCCTAACGATAATTTACAAACTGTAGAGGCGTGTCATAATCACTTTCTCGTAACAAACTAATAACTTTTTGCAGCTCATCCTTCGACGCAGAAGTAACACGAACGAGGTCGCCCTGAATTTGCGGCTTAGCTTTCGGCGCATTAGCACGAATATCAGCGGCAATTTGCTTCGCCGTCGGCTGATCAAGGCCTTGCTTGAACGGAATCTCCCAAGTCGTTTTCAGGTTCGAAACAACTTTCTCTTTTGATAAATCCAGAACTTTGCTCGACTGACCACGCCCCGCCAATTTCCTGCGCACGATATCCAGAACAGCATCAACTTGCCAATCATTGTCGCCGGTAATTTTCAGACCCTTTTTATCATCCAGCCAATCAATTGCCGCGCTCGTCCCCTTAAAATCATAACGCCCTTGGATTTCTTTTTCAGCCTGCATGAAAACATTATTCATCTCAGCCTTGTCAATTTCCGACACAATATCAAACGAAAAACTCGCCATTTCTCCCTCCTAATTTTTTCTATTATATCAAAAAATCGCCCCGTTTAGAGCGATTTCCTGATTTTGCTTTCAAGCAATAATTAGCCGCGAGCAAAGTGCGCAAAGGCGCGGTTAGCTTCAGCCATCTTATGCGTGTCTTCCTTCTTCTTGAAGGCAGCACCAGCTTCATTGTAAGCGTCAACGATTTCCAACGCCAAACGCTGTGAATATGGCATTCCACTACGAGCGCGAGCTGATTGAACTAACCAGCTGAACGCATAGTGCAATTGTCGATGTCCCTGAACTGGGAATGGAATCTGGTAGTTAGCACCACCAACACGACGAGATTTAACCTCGAAGCTTGGGCTAACGTTCTTCAATGCTTTTTCAAACACTGCCAATGGATCTTCAGAATCCAATTTCTTAGCAGCAGTTTCTAGAGCTGCGTAAACAGCGCGTTCAGCCGCCAACTTTTTACCGTCTAGCATTGACTTGTTGATCAAGCGCTGAACTAGCACGCTTTGATATCGGCGATCAGGTTTAAGTTCACGCTGCAACTTCTTGGTAACTTTACGAGGCATGATTATTTATCCCCTTTCTTTGTACCGTACTTAGAGCGACCCTTCTTACGGTTGTTGACGCCTTGAAGGTCAAGCGCACCACGTACGATATGATAACGCACACCAGGAAGGTCAGGTACACGACCACCGCGGATCAAGACCACAGCGTGCTCCTGCAAGTTGTGACCTTCACCACCGATGTACGCCCAAACTTCATAGCCGTTGTTCAATTTAACACGAGCAACTTTACGCAAAGCTGAGTTTGGTTTCTTTGGCGTCTTAGTCGTCACACGCACACAAACACCACGCTTAAGCGGTGCGTTCTGGTCGTAATAACGTGTTTTTAGGGCGTTATGAATACGACCTAGTGCTGGCGACTTGGACTTTTTCTTAGCCGTTTGGCGCGGTTTGCGCACCAATTGGTTGATTGTTGGCATCCAATTTCTCCTTGGTTGATTTACTAATTATGGCAATTTGCCTTACGGTTTGGATTCAGCAACTCCTCTCCGTGTCTATACCTTTTCCGCCGAGATTGCAGTCTGTACACATTCAAAACACCGCGCACTCCGAAAAGAGGAAACTCTACATCTATTCTAGCACAGATTTCGTAAAAGTAAAATCGCCACTTATTTATACAAAAAACAGGGTACTCATTGTCAGAGATGAATTCCTTGCATAGAATAGACATAACTTATCACACATACTCACCCTAATCCATCACTTCCACTAGGAATATTCTCTTTTCAAAGCCGCCGCGTTTTTCTGCTTTTTCTGCACGAATTTTTTCTAATTCTTCCGCGGTACAACTATGCAGGCTTGCGAGAGCATAGATTACTTCCATGATATCGGCAAGCTCATCAGTATTTTTATCTTTTTTATATTCCTCAACTTCTTCGACTAGCTTTTTTGTAAGCTCCACGACGTATTCTTCTGCTGTAAGTATTTTGTGAGTCGGCTTTTGACCGTTAGCCTTAATGATTTCCAAAATTTTATCGCGGACAAGTTTGTTATATACTGGCATAAAACCTCCTTTAATTGTTTATATTATATAATTTTTTTCCTATAAATAATCAATAGAAAACCGCCCCGGAATTGAGGCGGTTTCTGTAGTTGCGAAGCCTACTTATTAAGCGGCAACTTCTTCTTCGACGAATTCGTCTTCGCTCGGTGTTTCGAATTCTTCATCTTCTTCGACAGCGCCAGTTCCTACTGGAATCTTACGGCCGATGATGACGTTTTCCTTCAAACCGTGCAAGTGATCGGCTCGACCAGATACGGCAGCATTGATCAAGACGCGAGTAGTATCTTGGAAGGATGCAGCCGATAGCCATGAATCACTCCAGATTGACACCTTTGTGATACCGAGTAGCAATTGTGTGTAGCTAATCAAGTTCTTGCCTTCAGCAGCCAATTGCTTATTTGCATTGACCACAGCGGCCTTAGAAACGATGTCGCCAGTCACGAATTCGCTATCACCAGCATCTTCGATTTGCACGCGACTAAACATTTGGCGAACAATAATCTCCAAGTGCTTGTCAGCCACGTCCTGACCCTGAGCAGCGTAGATTCGCAGAACTTCGTTGATGATGTAGCGCTGAGTTGCCTCAACACCCTTAAGTCGCATCAAATCGTGCAAGTTCAACGATCCAGCCGTCAATCGATCACCAGCTTCAACAATATCGTTCGCCTTAACGACCAACTGCATATTGCCTGGGATTTCATAACGAGTTGGCGAAGCAGCCTCTGCCGCGATCACCAAAGTATCCTCAGCCGACTCAATCACACCGTCAAATGGCGCAATCAAAGGTCGAGTGTCGCTCTCGCCTGTTGCTAAGACATCGCCAGCCTTAACACTAGAGCCAGCCTTAACCACAACAGTTCGACCTTCCAATGGCAAACGCTCAACCTTGCCAGATTCTGGCGTAATTTGAACGATGTACTTCTTGCCATCTTCCCAAACGTCAACCAAACCAGCAACTTCCGTAATGAATGCTTGGCCCTTTGGTGTGCGCGCTTCAAACAACTCTTCAACACGAGGCAAACCTTGGGTAATATCACCACCAGCAACACCAGAGTTGTGGAAGGTGCGAAGCGTCAACTGAGTACCCGGCTCACCAACTGACTGAGCGGCGATAACACCGACTGGCTGATGATTGCCAACCAATTTACCAGTCGACATATCAATACCGTAACTTCGCTGTGGAATACCGTTAAGGTTATTTGTCGATAATACAGATTGAATCTTAACACTTTCAATACTTTCGTCGTCATCAATTGAATCTGCGATTTCACGCGTGATCAATTCGTTCTTATTGACGTGACCTGGAATTGTTTCAGCAGCATAACGACCAGCCAAACGGTTTGAGAAGTCAATCATCGTCTCTTCGGTTTCTGAACGGTAAATTGCATAACCTTCATCGTCGCCATCAGTATCCTCAACGGTAAAGACATCTTGTGCAACGTCTACCAAACGACGAGTCAAGTAACCCGAGTCGGCAGTCTTAAGAGCCGTGTCAATAAGACCCTTACGTGCACCACGAGTTGCAATAAAGGCTTCAAGGCTAGACAAACCGCCCGTGTAAGAGCTGCGGATTGGAAGCTCAATCTCATGGTTGGTTGCGTCCATCTGAACACCAATCATCGCGCTCGCCAACTTCACGTTGGAAATATCACCACGGGCACCAGAGTTGACCATCATAGAAATACTGGTGTCCATGTGTGCCAATTGGTCTTTCAGGAATGCTGTAATCTTATTGTCGACGTTTCGCCATGCGCTAACCGTCAAGTTATATCGCTCTTCTTCTGTAATCAAACCTTGGTCGAATTGCTCAGAGATCAAAGCTGCCTTAGCATCACCTTCAGCCACAAACTGAGGAATTTCCTCGAAGTGGACGTAGTCGGTCATACCAGTCGACACAGCCGCAACCGTAGCAAAGCGGAAAGCTTGACCCTTCATGCGGTCTGCAATCTTGGCGGTTTCCTCGGCGCCATACTTGTTAAAGATTTGCGCCAACACCTTCTTAAGCTGCTTCTTGGTCTGAACGTTATTATCGTATGGGAAATCTTCAGGCAGAATCTCATTGAAGAAGACGCGACCCAAAGTTGTTTCACGCATTTTACCTTTCGCAAAGATACGAATTGGGGTTTGCAAATGAATTACGCCATTGTCGTAAGCCATTTCTGCTTCGTAAACAGAACTGTAAGTCTTAATCTTATCAGTCTGAGCTTGCGGCTTGTCGTAAGTCAAGTAATAGTTACCAAGCACAATGTCCTGCGAAATATGCAGCACTGGCGCACCATCGGCAGGCTTCAACAAGTTGGCAGTTGCGCTCATCAATTCACGAGCTTCAGCCTGAGCCTCTTTTGATAGCGGCAAGTGAACAGCCATCTGGTCGCCGTCGAAGTCAGCGTTAAATCCAGCACAAACTAGCGGATGCAACTGAATAGCTTTTCCTTCAACCAAAACTGGCTGGAAGGCTTGAATTGACAAACGGTGCAAACTTGGTGCGCGGTTAAGCAACACGTACTTGCCTTCAATTGCTGAATCCAGCGCGTCCCAAACTACCGCTTCACCAGCTTCGATTAGACGTGAAGCCGAGCGAATATTGTGCGCAAATTCATTCTTAATTAGCCAGCTAATCACGAACGGCTTGAATAATTCCAGCGCCATTTGCTTTGGCAAACCACATTGGTTAATCTTCAATTTTGGACCAACCACGATAACCGAGCGACCAGAATAGTCAACACGCTTACCAAGAAGGTTCTGGCGGAAGCGACCTTGCTTACCCTTTAGCATATCACTCAAGCTCTTCAAGCTGCGACGACCACCAGTCGAGCTAACTGCACGACCGCGTGATGCTGAATTGTCAATCAAAGCGTCAACAGCTTCCTGAAGCATGCGCTTTTCATTGCGCTGAATAACTTCTGGCGCGTTAAGCTCAATCAACTTCTTCAAGCGGTTGTTTCGGTTGATGATTCGGCGATACAAATCGTTCAAGTCAGATGTCGCAAATCGACCACCGGACAGTGCCACCATTGGACGAAGATCCGGAGGAATAACTGGCAGAACGGTCATACATAGACTTGATGGCTTAATGCCAGCAGATTCCATACTTTCGAGCATCTTCAAGCGCTTCAGCAATTTCTTCTGTCGTTGACCTTTTGCGGTTTCAACTTCTTCCGTCAATTCAGCAATAAGCTTTGGCAACTCAATCTTATCCAAAAGTTCTTTGACCGCGCTGGCGCCCATGCCAACTTCGATCAATTCGTCATATTCTTCTGGCAAGTTGCGATATTCGCTCTCTGAAATCAAAGCGCCGTAATTCAAGCTCTCCAATTGAGATTTCTTACCAACGTAAGATTCTTCCAATTCCTCGACTTCACGGCTCTGCTCTTTAGCTAGTTGCTTAACATCAGCGCCATCTTCTTCAGCCATTTTTTCGTAGCGGATTTTGATAGCCTTACGAGCCAAATCAGTTTCCGCTTCCAAATCTGCCAAATATTGATCGCGAGTTGCTTCGTCAACGTTTAAGATGACGTAAGTTGCAAAGTAAACGATTTTCTCAATATTGCGAACCGTCATACCAAGCAACTGACTCATGGCGCTTGGAGTGCCGCGCATAAACCAAATGTGCGCAACTGGCACTGCCAATTGAATATGTCCCATTCGCTCACGGCGAACGATTGACTTAGTGACCAATTCGCCATTCTTATCGACAGCAGCTTCGCGTGAACGGACACCCTTAAGCTTTGAGTCGTGCGGATTGATATCCTTAACTGGACCAAAGATTCGCTCACAGAACAATCCGTCGCGTTCTGGCTTTTGTGTGCGATAGTTAATTGTCTCTGGCTTCAAAACTTCGCCGTAGCTCCATTTCAGAATGTCTTCTGGGCTAGCTACCGCCAAACGAACCGCGTCAAAATCGCTGATGCCCGTTGCGTTAAATGCAGAATTTGCCATCTTACGCGTCCTCCTTTATTTCTTCTACTTCATCAATATCTTGCACGCTCATGCCATCGTCAATTTCACCGATGTCATCTGATTCGTCCAAGTATGTTTCTTCTTCCTCGCCATCAGCGGCAACGGTTTTGTCTTCTGGGCCACTTGAAGCGATAACATGCTCAGCGTCAACTGCAGCCTCGTCGTCAACCAAATCAACTCGAAGACCCAAACCTTGAAGCTCCTTAACCAACACGTTGAAAGACTCTGGAAGTTTTGGACCAACAATCGGCTCATCCTTAATGATTGACTCGTAAGCCTTTGCACGACCGTAAACGTCGTCAGACTTAATCGTCAACATTTCCTGCAAGGTTGCAGCGGCACCGTAAGCCTCCAATGCCCAAACCTCCATTTCACCGAAGCGCTGACCACCGTTTTGCGCTTTACCACCAAGCGGCTGCTGAGTAACCATTGTGTATGGACCAGTTGAACGAGCGTGAATCTTGTCAGAAACCATGTGGTGCAACTTAATCATGTGCATCACACCAACTGTTGTTCGCTCCTCAAATGGTTCACCAGTACGACCGTCAAACAATTGACTCTTACCGTCACGCGCCAAACCAGCTTTTTCTAGCTCATCAGAAATCTTCTCACTTGGAACACCGTTAAATGACGGAGTCGCTACGCGGTAGCCCAATGCTCGCGCTGCCATACCAAGGTGAGTTTCAAAAATCTGACCAAGGTTCATACGGCTTGGCACACCAAGTGGGTTCAAAACTACGTCAACCGGCGTACCGTCCTCTAGGAATGGCATATCTTCGACAGGAAGAACCTTCGCTACAACACCCTTGTTACCGAAGCGTCCAGCCATCTTATCACCAACGCCAATCTTTCGTAATTGCGCAACGAAGATCTGAATTTGCATCAAAACACCAGCCTTCAACTCGTGGCCGTTTTCACGACTAAAGATCTTAACACCAACGACTTTACCGCCGCCTGCGTTGTTCATTCGCTGTGATGTATCACGAACGTCCTTAGCTTTTTCACCGAAGATTGCGCGAAGCAAGCGCTCCTCAGAGCTCAATTCCTGCTCGCCCTTTGGTGTAATCTTACCAACCAAAACATCGCCAGCCTTAACCTCGGAGCCGATTTGAACAATTCCGTTCTCGTCCAAGTGACGCAAACTTTCCTCGGAAACGTTTGGAATATCGCGCGTCACAATCTCTGGACCAAGCTTCGTCTCGCGAACCTCAACGGTGTAATCTTTAATGTTAATGCTTGTCAATCGATCATCTTCAACCAAACGACGGCTCATAATAATCGCATCTTCCATGTTGTAGCCACCCCATGGCATGAAGGCAACCAGAAGGTTTTTACCTAGGGCAATTTCACCGCCGGCAATTGAGGCGCCTTCAATCAGAATGTCGCCCTTCTTCACCTTGTCGCCACGTTCAACGCGAACTTTTTGGTTGTAACAGCGATCGTCATTGTTCTTTACGAAATGCTTCAACGTATAAATCTTTACGCCGTCAGCATATTTAACGTGAACTTCGTCGGCATCAGCGCGAACGACTTCGCCATCGGCGCTAGCCTGAATCAAGTGACCACTATTCTCAGCCACAGCCTTTTCAATTCCAGTACCAACAGTTGCGGATTCTGGACATAATAGAGGAACAGCCTGACGTTGCATGTTTGAACCAGTCAAAGCACGGTCGACACGAGTCTTTTCAATAAATGGCACCAATGCCGCAGTCGAACCTAAAATCTGGCGGTGAGCTGCGTCCATGAATGTAACTTGGCTAGCATCAACTTGTGATGGCTGCATATTACTGCGGGCGTTAACACGCTCGTCGCGGAAAGTTCCATCTTCGTTAAGAGCCTCACCAGCATCAGCGATAACCTCACCGATTTCTTGTGAAGCATCCAAATAAACAAGTTCGTCGGTCACTTTGCCATCTTTTACGCGAAGATATGGAGTTTCAATAAATCCGTATTCGTTAACACGCGCATAAGCCGCCAAGTTCAGCACCAGACCGATATTCGCACCTTCTGGCGTTTCCACTGAACAGATACGACCATAGTGAGTTGGGTGGGCGTCGCGAACCTCAAATCCAGCGCGCTCACGAGTCAAACCACCAGGACCAGTCGAGCTCAAGCGTCGCTTGTGGCTCAATTCTGACAATGGGTTAACCTCGTCAAGCAACTGTGACAGCTGGCTTGAAGTAAAGAATTCACGAACAGCTGCAACAATTGGACGAGCATTGATCAATTGACTTGGGCTAACACTTTCCAAATCAGCCACGCTCATACGATCCATCGCGTTGCGCTGCATTCGGAGCATACCAACACGGAATTGTCGAGCAATCAATTCACCAACCAAGCGAACTCGGCGGTTGCTCAATGCATCAATGTCATCAGCTGGCTCCTGAGTATTGTTCAAGCGAATAACTTCACGCAAAATCGCCACCAAATCGCTCATCTGCAACGTACGATTTTCTGCTGTATTTGCAACATCCAGACCCAAGCGTTGGTTCAATTTATAACGACCAACCCGCGAATAATCGAACCGCTTGAAGTCAAAGAACATTCGCTCAATCATCTGACGAGCGTTATCAACCGTTGCCAAGTCGCCTGGACGCAATCGACGATAAACCTCAATCAACGCCTCATTGGCACCACGAGAAGTGTCCTTATCTAAAGTTTCGTCAATATATTTTACGTCACCAGTGTCAATATCAGCAAACAATTCCTTAATTTCGCTAGTCTTTGGATAGCCCAAAGCGCGCAACAAAGTCGTTGCTGGCATCTTGCGGCGGCGGTCAATTTTTACGTAAATCGCGCCATTAGAAGCCGTCTCAAATTCCATCCAAGCTCCACGTCCTGGAATAATTTTTGCGCCGTAGTAATTACGTCCCGCTATTGTTTCAGCAGTAAAGAAAACACCAGCAGAGCGAATCAACTGGCTAACAACCACACGCTCCGTACCGTTGATAACGAATGTACCGCGCTCAGTCATCCATGGATATTCACCAAGGTAAATTTCCTGCTCTTCAACTACGCCGGTTGTCTTGTTTGTCAATTCGACCGTTGCGTGTAGCGGAGCCTCAAATGTCAAGTTGTTTTCTTTGGCAAATTGGTCAGTGTTTTTTGGCTCTCCAAAATAGTATTTGCCGAACTTTAATGACAACTTCTGACCAGTGTAGTCGTCAATTGGATTAATTTCTGAAAATATCTCACTCAAACCTTCTTCGACGAACCAGCGCCAAGAATCTTTTTGGTGAGCGATTAAGTTTGGTAGCGGCAGGGCATTATCACCAGAGGTGAAATAGACGCGCTCGCTACTTGTGGTTGGTTTTTTTGCCACAGGCGTAAACACTCCTCGCTTTAATTAGTGGTTAATAGACGGCCGTGAAGATCTCTAATTCATAGCCCAAAATCACGATTTGCCTACTCGCAATTTTCACCCGCCATGAATACACTACTTCTATAACTACTCATTATGACGAAAAACGTCAATAAAATCAAGGGGTTTTACTAGTGTTTTTTGATATTATCAATCAACATATCGTGAACTTCGTCAATTGTCCCGTCCGCTGAAACTACCGGAATTCCATACGCCTCGGCAATCTCCAAATATCCATCGTCGACTTTTTTCTGAAAATCTTGCCCACGCGACTCAAAAGTGTCAGGATTTTTTAACTCACCGCGCATAGAAATTCGCTCTTCCCGCTTATCGCGACTCAAGCTTAAAATAACCATAACGTCCGGCCTCAAGTATTTCTCATCGGTGAACAATTCTGTCAATCGCAGAATCTCCGACTCGTCATAACCTTCGCCTCGCCCCTGATAAACCAGCGTTGAGATATAATTTCTCGCGCTCAAAACAATTTCCCCACGTTCCAACGCAGGCTGAATTTTTTCCCGCCATAATTCACGCCGAGCCGCAGAAAATAGCGCCACATTCACCGCCGCAGAGCGAGCCAAATCGCCGTTTTTTATAACTTTTCGAAGCTCATTTGCTATCGGAGTTGATTTTTCCGGATCATCACTTCCCGGCTCTTCAATCACGCAAACCGTTCGCCCGATTGATCGGAAATATTCCGCCAATTTAGCGACCTGCGTCGACTTTCCTGTACCGTCATTGCCCTCGATAACTATATATTTTCCCGCGTTGCCCATCATCACCTCGTAATTACAATGTGCGGCTTCTGTAGAAATACTAGCCATTTTTTCGTTTTTCCATCAATTTTTATCAAGTGAGTATGCTGATGTATCATCGACTTGGTTTTGCTGCCTTGCGCTCGAGCGTAAATCGAATAGCCGTTATTCTCAAACTTCGCAATCTGATTCATATAGTCAATTTTTTCCTCATCGCTCAAATTCGCCAATGAATCCACGTGTCGTTTCGGTATCACCATCAAATGGTCGTCCACGCCGCAGCCGTCCCAAAAATCATAGCCAAATCGATTTTTAATGATTAGGCAATGTTGCGTTTCTTCTACGACTTGACTAGTGTGCTGTTTTACCAATTGACAGAAGTCGCAACTTTCAGATCTATTACTTTTCTTATGATTCTTATATTCTTTTTCTTTTGTCCGCCAACGGAACATTGAGCCAGTCATCATTATAAAATCCCCTCGCTGAGCCCCGCAATTTCCATCGGTTTATGCCGACGATCCTTAAACGCCCGCGGCAACATCATTTCAGGTCGCCAAGTTTTTATCAATTCATCCAAATCGTCAGTGTGCTGATATTTGCCGCTCATTCCACCGCGTCCACTAGCATATCCGCCGTCAACCTGACCAGTGTGATGAAAAATCAATTGCCCAATTCTCTCACCAACAGGCAAAACCACACTTTCATGCTTATTTAAATTGTAAATCTCAAGCGTAATCCGATTGATATATCCCGGATCAACCCAGCCAGCATCAAAACACACCGCCACGCCGTTTCGCCCCCAAGAGCTACGACTTTTCACCTCGGCCGCGCCGCCATGCGTCCGAATTCCAACAAATTCGTGCGTATGCGCCAAAATTCGCTCACCAGGCTTCAGGACAATAATCGGATGATCTGGCGGAATATTCTTAAATTCCCGAAAACCATGCCGCTTGCACCATTCGGCATGCGGCATTGCCTTAAGCGGACCCTTGAAGTATCGATTGACATCAGACTCGTCAAACGGATTATAAACTCGCGAAATATCGTCATATTCCTGCTTATAAAAATTAAAGCCTAGCGTAAAATCTAAGCTGGCTTCCGATACGTTTTTTGGGTTGAACGGCGTACAGACAATTGTCCCGTCTTCAATCGCCGCTAATATATCTTTATTTGAGTACACGCTCACTAAACACCTCCCATTGCGTGATTTTTCTACCAAATCTTATTATGGCAAGTTTATGCGTTCCGATCAAGCTTTCGGTAAATTTTACAGCATGTTAAACTGAAATTATGGAAAAAGCCATTATTGTAGCTTACGATAAAAACCGCGCCATCGGACAAAATGGCGATATGCCGTGGGGGCGAAGTTTGCCGGCCGACTTGGTGAATTTTAAGCGTTTGACGAGAAACAGCAATGTCATTATGGGCAGAAAAACGTTTGAGTCAATTGGCTCGCGACCACTTCCAGACAGAGAAAATATTGTCATTTCATCCAAGCCAACTGGCGTCAAAAAAGTTCTTACGGCTATGAATTTACGAAGCGCCCTGGCTTTATCGCGATATCCGACTTTTATTATTGGTGGCTCACGAGTTTATAAAGACGCGCTAGACATTCCAGAGATCGACACCATTTACGCCACAGAAATTGACGCCGAATTCCCCGATGCTGACACTTTTTTCCCAGAGATAGATATGGACGCGTGGGAGGAAGTAAGTCGCACGCATCATTCGGCAGATAATGAAAATAATTACGATTTTGATTTTGTGACGTATAAAAGAAAATAGCCTTCTTAAGTTGACAGTATTTGGTATTTATGGTATGATAAAGCGCATGAATGAGAAATATAATCTATGTATCATAGACCCCGAAGAGAGTGGCGATCTTAAAATTACAGATATACCAGAATATCAGAATTCAGTGCGCGCCCTCATTGCAATACTTGTCGATAATCCTACCTGCAATGAAGATGGGACAGTCAATAGCAAAGCGTTCTTAATAGAAAGAGGAATATCCGAAAAAGGCAACTCTACAGCAAAAGGAACGTATAGAGATATACAGTTTAACCCCGACACCAGACGATATAAAATTCTGCCAAAGAAAAATCTCCGTAAAAAATAAACCTTAGCCACTCAGGCTATAAGTGCAAATCACACTACACAGCAATCGGCGCTTTTATCGCTGGATGGCATTCATAGTCCTCCAGGCGAATATCATCAATCGTGAAATCGTCAATATTCTTGATGTCTGGATTTAGCCACAGTTTCGGTAGCGGCAGCGGACGGCGCGATAATTGCTCGTCAACTTGCGCGCGGTGATTATTGTAAATATGTGCGCTATTTAAGGTATGGATAAACTCGCCAGGTTGCTTGTCGGTAACTTGAGCGACAATTGACAGAAGCAGCGCATAGCTGGCAATGTTAAACGGCACCCCAAGGAACATATCCGCCGATCTCTGAGTCAGCGCCAAATCCAGCTTGTCCTTCTCGCCGTTTTTACCAGGTCTTACGTTAAATTGAAACATCGTATGACACGGAGGCAGCCCGCCAGCTTGAACGATGTCATCAATTTCCGCCACATTCCACGCGCTCACGATATTCCGACGCGACTCCGGGTTCGTCTTTATCATGTCAATGGCGTTCTGAATCTGGTCAATAGTTCCACCCTTTCCATCCGGCCATTTTCGCCATTGGACACCATAAACTGGCCCCAAATTTCCCCATTCTTCAGCAAACGCGTGATCGTTAGCAATCTTATCAATAAATTCCTTCATTCCAGCGCGCCACTCGTCGCCGTTAATTTCTGGTATTTTCTGACCAGTTTTTTCTAGATAATTTTTATATGGCCACTCATCCCAGATATGAACGCCGTTTTGTGCCAAATATTCAATATTGCCCGTACCTTTAAGAAACCAAAGAAGCTCATGAGCAACGCTTTTGAAATATAACTTCTTAGTGGTCATCGCCGGAAATCCGTCCGCCAAATTATATCGCGTCTGAATACCAAAAACTTCTGTCGTCCCCGTTCCCGTACGATCACCTTTTTGCACACCGTTATCGCGAACGTATTTCAATGCGTCTAAATATTGCCTCATAAGCCCTCCTTACCTACTTCAAATTATGACAATATCCTCCAAAAACCACAAGCAGAATCACTAGTAGTTTTAACAACAAACACGCAATTTTTTACGACAATTTAGTCAAGACTTTATCGATTAGACCATACTTTACAGCTTCGTTTGGCGTCATCCAATAATCACGCTCCATATCGGATTTAACCTTAGCCAACTTCTGACCGGTGTTTTTCGCCATAATCTTCGCTAGCATCTCCTTAACTTCCAAAGTTTCCTTCATGTCAATTTCCATGTCGGTCACTTTTCCGTGCGTTCCAGAAGACGGCTGATGAATCATCACCTTGGCATGCGGCAAGCAAAACCTCTTGCCCTTAGCGCCAGAGCTGAGCAAAAACGCCCCCATGCTTGCCTGCAAACCAATTCCATACGTCGCCACATCAGGCTTAATAAAATTCATCGTGTCATAAATTGCCATACCGTCATAAACGCTGCCGCCTGGACTATTGATATATAGCGATATATCAGCTTGCGAGTCAACATATGCCAAATGCAGTAATTGCGCCACTACGCTGTTCGCGGTATGCTCGTTAACGTCTTCGCCAAGGAAAATAATTCTCTCATTCAACAATCTCGAATAGATATCAAAAGCACGCTCGCCGTCGGCCGACTTTTCAACGACAGTTGGAATGAGATATGATTTTGGCATATTTACTCTATTTCTTCGTGTTTAATTCAACCAATTTAGCAACGGTCTTATCTGTAATCATTCGGTTGGCAATGTCGCGATGAACATTTGGGTTATCGAATTGTTCCAGCATTTTCTTATCCTTGCCGTATTGTTGCTTGAAGAAGTCAATTTGTTTCTGAATTTCATCGCGAGAAGCCTCAATCTTCAATTCCTTCGACAATTCCGCCAATACCAGACCAGCCTTAACGCGCTTTTCAGCCGCTGGACGAGCCTCTTTCTTCGTCCATTCATCTTTATCCTTGAAGCCCTGAGTCTTCAAATAACTCTCCAGACTTAGCCCGCTGTACATCAAATTCTGAGTCAAATCACGCTCGATTGATCGCAATTGGTCTTCAACCAAAAGTTCTGGCAGCGCAGCCTTGCTCTTTTCAGTCAATTCACCAACCAACGCGTCCTTAAACTTCTCGTCAGCTTCGCGCTCTTTTTGTGCGGTAAGTTCACGCTTGATGTCTTCTTTTACTTCTTTCATCTCTGTAAATGGACCGCATTTTGCTGCAAATTCATCATTTAGTTCTGGCAATTTCAATTCATTAACCTTGTGAAGTTTCACGGTAAACACAACGTCTTGACCTGCCAAATTCTCAACGTGATAATCCTCTGGGAATTTCAGTTTCAAATCGAACTCTTCACCAGCCTTATGACCAACAACACCTTCTTCAAATCCCGGAATGAATTGACCTTCGCCAAGCTTCAAGCCATATTCCTTAGCCGAACCGCCGTCAAACGCCACGCCATCTTTCTTTCCCGTAAAGTCAATCACAGCCTCGTCGCCGAGCTTAGCGGCACGCTTGACCTCTGATTTTTCAGAATAGTTTTTACGGATTCGCTCAATAACCTCGTCAACATCTTTATCTTCGACCTTTGCTACTTCTTTTTTCGCTGTCAATTTTTTATAATCGCCCAATTTTACCGGCGGAATAACTTCAACTTCAGCCGTAAATTCCAATTCGGCGCCCGGTACAAACTTCTTAACTTCAACACTTGGTCGATCCAAAGCTTGCAATTTTTCCTGCAAAAATGCCTCAGCCACAGCCTTTGACAAAGCATTCTCTAAAATCTGCTCCTGAAGCGCATTCGGATCAACATGCTTAGCGGCTATGCTTGCGGGAACTTTTCCTTTGCGGAAACCTGGAACTTTAATGTCGCGCGCCAACTTTGTCAATGAAACCTGCTCCGCGTCAGCTAATTCGCTAGCACCCAAAGAAATCGTCAATTGAACTTTAGTATCTGATAGTTTTTTTACAGTAGTCTTCATAAAGACTAATTATAACAGATATCAGACTATATCTCAAACAGAGCGTCTTCATCGCCATCGTATCGACGATCTTTGACAATTGTCACGATTCGTTCAGCGCTAACCTTCTGCTCATCAGATTCCACCAAGTTTCGAACCGTGTATGTGCCGCTAGCAATTTCATCCTCGCCCACGAACACCGCAAACGGAATTTGCTTTTTCAACGCCGCTTTTATCTGCTTGTCAATCTTTCTACCGGTGATATCCAGCTCTGCTCGCACGCCTTCGCTGCGCAATTTTCGCGCCAAATCGTCCGCGCCAGCCATAGATTCTTTTGACACCGGAATTATATATACATCTGTTTTAGATGCCAATTTAGGCAACAAATTGTGAACTTCCAGGAACTGTTGCATTGTCGTCGCACCCATGCCAACGCCGACCGTAGCAATCGGTTCAACGCCAAATAGCCCGACCAATCCGTCATATCGTCCTCCACCAAACAACGCTCGGTTATTCTCTGGCGAATTATCAAAAAGCTCAAAAACCATGCCCGTGTAATAGTCCAGTCCGCGCATCAGAGTAACATCAAACACTGCATTCGTAATGCCTTTTTGGCTAAGCAATTTCATCACTTCGCGAAGCTGCTTGACGCTTTCATCTTCCATCAATTCGCTCGGCAAATCATCAACAGATTTCATGCTGATCATCTTAGCCAACTTAGGCAGACCTTCAGCCGCTTGACTTCCAAAAATCTCAATCGCCTGACGCTTAAATTCTTCGGCAGGAATCTTATTTTTCCTATCGAGCAGCTTCATCATCATCGTCGAACCAACAATATCAAGCTTCAAAAATTGACTCATCAAACGATTGATCAATTGGCGATTATTAACCCTGACCGTAAACATTTCCTGCTTGGCGCCAAAATTCATCACGCTAGCGTGGCTCAGCTCAATAATCTCCGCGTCCGCCGCCGCGCCGTCCACGCCAAACAAATCAGCGTTCAATTGCCAAAACTCACGCTCACGCCCACGTTGCGGTCGTTCATAGCGCATAAAATTAGCAATTGAATACAGCCGCGCAGGCATCGCCAGTTCCTGACGTTTAGCCGCCACCATTCGAGAAATTGACGGCGTCATCTCAGGACGAATTGCCACCATTCGACCGCCACGATCTTCAAAAGCGTATGTTTGCTCGCCCGCCAATTCCTGACCCGACTTCGCCAAATAAATATCTAGCGGCTCCAGTAGCGGCGCGCCGTATTCTTCATAGCCAAAACTCTCAACCGTCTTGTGCCAAACATTAAAAATATAATTCTGCAGACGCTTTTCCTCTGGAAAATAGTCTCGCGAACCTTTGTAACTTTGTGTAGATAAACTGCTCATGTTAGCTCCATTATGTCATTATTTCTTATTTATAGCAATCAAAAACGCCGAGGCAGAACTCGGCGCATACAATCAAAAAATCAGAGTCCTACCTCGGCAACACGTGTGAATGATGGAATTTAGGTAAAATCATGGTACTATTGTAGCACATTCTGCTGCAACCAACAATACATCGCCACGGTTGCTGCCGCACCGACGTTGATGGAGCGAGTCGAGCCGAATTGCTCAATCGCCACAATCTGATCCGCAGCGCCAGCCAGCTCCGCAGAAATCCCCGGCCCTTCTTGCCCAAATACCAAAACCGCACGCTTCGGTAAACTCGTCTGCGACATATTAACACTGCCCGGGATATTATCAATAGCAATAATTTCCCTGCCTTCATTACGCATTTTTTCAATAAACTCTTCCGTCGTCGCCAAATACGTAATGTGAAGATATTTATCCGTCATCATCGCACCGCGCTTATTCCATTGCCTGCGCCCAATCACATAAATCTGCCGCACGCCAAACGCATTAGCACTACGAACGATTGTCCCCATATTAAAATCTCGCTCGGTATTTTCCAGCGCAATCACCAAACCGTGATCTTCAGAATCCAACTCACTTATAATCTCCGATTCGCTCCGACCCTTAAATTTATCAATGACATTTCTTTTATCTTCCATCTCTGTTATTTTATCAAAGTTCCTAAGCAAATAACAAAAGTTGAGAGCCTTCTATTGACTTAATCACCATAGAATGGTATAAGTAATATTGGTTTTCGTTAATGAGTTGAGATTACTCCTCATCCGAAAACGTTCATTGACAAGCAGCCAAAACACAAGGCGAGTTTTTATTTCTTCTAAGAGCTTTAAGGGGTAAAATCTCGTCTTGTG
The DNA here is from genome assembly GCF_022828365.1 of Candidatus Nanosynbacter sp. TM7-087. Lineage (GTDB taxonomy): Bacteria > Patescibacteriota > Saccharimonadia > Saccharimonadales > Saccharimonadaceae > Nanosynbacter. The sequence goes on from NZ_JAJQJU010000001.1 coordinate 356,871, forward strand.
CATAAAGAATGCACATATATCACAGTGAGGGCGAGAAAACACCAGAAAGGTGAAGGATCGTGAATAAAAAGACCAATACGACGGCACTGGAGAATTTTCTTCGTCGAGCAACCGCGTCTGTCGAGGGGAAGAAATTGACCCTCGACTATATCCCGAAAGAAGGTCTGATATCACACACGATTGCCACTGATGTAGAAGTTAGGAAACTTCTCGTCCAGCTAAGCGAAGAAGCCACTGCGCTGGCGCAAGTAGCGCAAAGTCTTCTGGGCCACACAGAGACAGAAGACTAACAACGCGGGATATATGATGAGTTGATCCACATTCTTTTTTATGGCTGCTTGTCATATATCCCCTGAAATCATTTTGGAATAGTCTCATTTGAGGCTGTTTTTTATGTGTTCTATTGACTTTTTTACACAAGTGTGATATATATAATATCAGCTTTTGTTGACAAGTTGAATAAATCCTTGTCCAAAAGTGAACTTTGACAGGCAATCGAATACAAGATGAGTTTTTATTTCTTTTTAAAAACCACCGCAAGAGAGATAAGATCTCATCTTGTGTTGTTAAAGAACAACCGCAATTCCGCAGATGAGAGAACACGAACAGGAAGATAGCACAATGTTTATCGATGTCTCTGACGACCTCTTCGCTACGGCGAAAGACCTGAATACGAAATGGCACATCGCCATGAATGTCATCTGCAAGGACGAATATATCCCTGCAATTCAGACCAGGCGATTCGTCCAACAGATTCGCGACATGTGTCAACGAGTACAAGACCTCCAGGTCTATGCGAAAACACTGCACCACAGCAGTATCGCACAGCCCCCATCCATGGTCGTAGGCGTCAACATCTACAACGATGCCGCGAGAATCTCGTCGACCCTAGAGGAGCTGAAAAGCTTCATCACTAGGTACGTCGCCATGACGGACGAAGACGACAAGCAGTTCAAGGATGTCTTGAACGAGATTGATGATACTCTTCTGTGCTTGATGTACGCAGGAGAATCCATGCAATACAGCCGCGACGAGGCTGTACTCAGCAATCCCTGGATTGACTGACAGTATATAGTCTACATGGCGGGTGATTGTTCTTTTACGATTGCCTGTCATGTAGACTCTGAATTTACGACATTAAAAATCACCCTAACTACGGGTGATTTTCTTATGATGAAAAATTTCAGTTCTTGGTGCGATTTTACGCCAATGCTAGAACCTACTTTAGTACAAAGTTGTAAATCTAATTCAATCTATTTGGCGCGCCATAAGAGCGACAAAGTCGCTACCTACGGTTTTAAACGGTTTTTGCCACCGCCCAAAACCGCTTAAATTACCTCAGAAAACAGAAATAACTGAACAAAAGGGATTAACTTGAACAGATTAGATAAGTGGCATTTTGATGGAAATAACTTGATAAGAAATGGATGAAATTTTTTAAGAGCTTATGTTATAATAGTAGCGATATGGGAAGTCTTACTGATAGACAATTTATGTTCGACTTAAGGGAAACCGTTTCTGTTGCTACAAAGAGAAATTGGAAACGCCTTGGTGCGAATAATAAAAAAGAGCGTTGCTCGACTCGAGCGAATAAACGGATGTCTGAAAAAACCATTATTCCAAAAGAGAGTTTTGATGACATCGCAAATATTCCGATGATCGAAAACATAGCCAATATAATTAAAACTTCGAGCTATGCCGTAGACAATGCCTTATTCTCTTTAGGCGTAAATTTGATGAATAGAGCTAAAGTCAGTGCAAGCAATCTCGCTTATCTTGAAAAAGAATACGATTTAGAGATTATTGATGAATTGATGACCATGCGACTACCTAACGAGGGAGATCTACTAGGCTTGGTATACCAATGTATACAAACAGAGGGAGAAAAGAACATTAAAGGGTCTTACTATACTCCTAAAAAAGTCGTACAAAGTATGGTTTCTGATATCAAGCTGAAGCCGAACGATAAAGTTCTTGATCCGTGCTGCGGTAGTTCGGCATTTCTTTTGAATATTCCGAACATCAAACCTAAGCAAATATTTGGCTCCGATATCGATCCAATTGCAGTTATGATCTCTAGGGTAAATTATTTTTTGAAATTTCCGAAAACCACAAATAGCCCAAAAATTTATGAAGCAGATTTTTTGGAGTCGTTAAGTTTGCTGAATATGCAAGAAAATGATTTTCAGAAAAATATAAATAGCAATTCTTTTGATTATATTATCACCAATCCGCCCTGGGGTGCGGTCAGCACAAATAATCACTTTTCCTCAAAAAACATCTTGTCAGGCGAAATGTTCTCTCTATTTTTGGTTAAATCATTTGAGAATCTAAAAGACGGTGGTAATATGCGCTTCCTGTTGCCCCAGTCTATATTGAATGTAAAAACACATCAAGATATCAGGAAATATTTGCTTAAAACCACAAATCTGAAAGAAATTAGATTGCACCCCGGCTCTTTCTCGGGTGTAATGACTCAATACATATCACTCGAAGCTGAGAAAAACAAAAAGGCTGCCAGTACTTTTACAATTATTGATAATAAAAATGAATACAGAATAGAGAAGAAGTCGCTTACTGCACAAAATCACTTCGCAATAAACACAATTGATAGTACCGATAGAGAAATACTAGACAAAGTCTTATCCAAGAAAAAATACGATCTAAGCAGCTCCATATGGGCACTAGGTATAGTCACAGGTAATAATAAAGAAAAACTGTTTGATGGGCCACGAGCTGGGTTTGAGCCAATATTCACAGGTAAGGAGATCATGCCTTTTAAGTTGAAAGACGCCAAGAAATACATTCACTACAATCGTTCAAACTTTCAACAAGTTGCCAAAGATGAAATCTATCGAGCAGATAAAAAATTAGTTTATAAGTTTATTTCTAAGAAGCTAGTTTTTTCCATAGACGACTCTGGACAACTATTCTTAAATAGTGCCAATATCTTGATTCCACAAGTCCCCAATATGTCTATAAACTCAGTTGCTGCTTTTCTAAATTCAGAGCTCTATCAATATCTACATAAAAAAATGTTTGGCGAAATCAAAATATTAAAAAGTAGCCTGTTAGCTCTACCTTTCATTGAAATAACAGCCAAGCAAGACGAAGAGCTTTCTAGCAAAGTAGAAAACATATTGCAGTCAGATCGAGAAGATTATCCTGATTTGCAAAAGTATATCTATAATTTATTTGATATTGATGACTACCAGATTAATCACATAAAAGGAGAGTTGTATGGAAGTATTAATTAGTGAATTGAAACAAAACGTCGTAAAATTAAATGGAAAATACAATTTAGATGATGAATTCTTAGATAATTTATACTCGGTTTACCCGTTTAATAGATTCGAATATATCATTAGCCATTTAATCGCCGAGAAAATCTTAAGTCTTGAGCAATATCTAGAAATTAGAAACGCCTATTTGCGTCGGAATAAATTCTTGTATGTTTTTGAAATAACAGCGCCACGAACCTTTGGAGAAGCTTGGGCTCAGCGACATTTGAATGAACTTATACCAGAATTAGATCGCCCATCTAAGGATTTTGATAAGAATTATACTGGACAATATGATTTTTGGTACAACGGAATATCTATTGAAGTGAAGGCATCGAGAGCAGTTATGCGTAAAGGTGGCGGTACATTACTAGAAAAGGCATTATCTTCTAATTCAAGGCATGGTTTCGATATGAATTTCCAGCAAATCAAACCTAGTTGTGCTAAGGTTTTTGTTTGGATTGGTGTTTGGCGAGACACTATCAGATACTGGGTGCTGTCTAGCGATGAAGTCAAAAATAACAAGTATTTTTCTAAGGGGCAATATCGTGGCAATGTCGGCGAGGGTCAACTTTGGATAAAAGACACTAACATAAAAGAATTTGAGAAATATCTTGTGCCGCCACGAGAAATCTTAGAGACAATTGAGCGAAAGGCAAAATAAATGTCCGATGAAGTGCGTTTGATTTCCGAAATATCAAGCGATACCTACAGAAATAGTAGCGGCTCAGAAATTGCGGTTATAAAAATCGCCAACGATGTTCTTATGACTACTAAAGAAATGTCTAAATTCTATGGCGTAAGTGTGCCGACGATATGCAAAAAGCTAAGAAAGCTGTTTGCTGATAGTGGAGTTAATGAAAAGCAGGTTAGCTCAATTCTTACTCACAAAGCCAGTGATGGTAAGCTCTATCGCACAACCTTCTATAATTCGCAAGTGATAATTGCCATCGGCGCAATGCTAAAGTCACCCGAAGCCAAGCAATTTCAAGAATGGATTGCTCCAGAAATCAAAAACAAATCTATTAATAATTTTCTCGAATTGAAATAGCCTCCTCTACCCAGCTCTCCAGATTGTTCTTTATATAATCATAAACATCTGTACTATCGGAATGTGGCGGATCGTACACTTTGACTATACTTGATAATTTCTTACCGTTGCGCTTCATCGTAAAATCATCAAAAGGATTATTTCCCTTACTGGTTTGCTCGCCATTTACATTTTTTAGATTGTGTACATAAATACCAACAACGCCTTTCCCGTCATTCCATGATTTTTCAATCTCGTATTTTATCCATTTTCTGCCAGCTGTATTTTTGCCTATAAGCACTATTGTACAAGAACGTCCGTGAAGTTGATTGTTAATCCATTTTTGTATAGCGTCGTTACCACCCTTCTTGACGTCTTCCCAGTCGTTATCGCTGACTGGTTGATTTCCTTCTACTATTCCGATGTTTCTCACTTGTGAAGCACGCCAACTGTCTGGGGTGAAGTGAAAACTATAAAATACCTTTCTTGACATATTTTTAATTCCTTATTTTAATTAGTAAACTTATATCAAAATTGTTATTGATAATAATCCCAACGACAACAATCAAGACTATGCCATAAAACAATAGAAGAACAGGTCTGCGAAACGCCTCCAACCAGGTAGAAAACTTAATAAACTGACCAATGTTCATTCCATAATCGACTTTTTCAGAACTCGTTTCCGCAACCTGCTTGTATAGCTTACGATAGCCTCGCTCAAGCATTAAATAATAAGCGTCGATCGCCCAGAATATCAAAACTATACCCAAAATTAACCAGAGCAAATCGTTATTTCTAGTTGTAATCATTGCTGTAAAGACAGCGCCAATTATAGTGACAGACCAACCCTTAAAAAGAAAGGTATTTGATGACAGGCGATTTATCACGCCTTGTATGAACTCTAAATGAGAACGCTTGTCGTCTGGCGTGGTTTTACTCCTCATATAATTATATTATATCACACAGGACGCGATTTCTTATCAAGTTATTTCCATCAAAATGCCACTTATCTAATCTGTTCAAGTTAATCCCTTTTGTTCAGTTATTTCTGTTTTCTGAGGTAATTTAAGCGGTTTTGGGCGGTGGCAAAAACCGTTTAAAACCGTAGGTAGCGACTTTGTCGCTCTTATGGCGCGCCAAATAGATTGAATTAGATTTACAACTTTGTACTAAAGTAGGTTCTAGCATGGGCGTAAAATCGCACCATTTCAGAGTAAAAATCCAAATCGTCGCCCGAATGGGCGACGATTCCGAAGTTCTCCGTATCTTGGTGCGGATGAAAGGACTTGAACCTTCACGTACTTGCGTACACTAGCACCTGAAGCTAGCGCGTCTACCAATTCCGCCACATCCGCATGGGCTACGCGTCAATTATAGCCCAATTCTCACCCAGTATCAAGCTTGATTGCGAAGCTTACACCATGCGTTTAATTCCGCCGCCAGCTCCTTTGGCTGAGCCTCCGTTTTAATTCCTGGATTAAAAATTCCAGCTGGATCAAAGATTTGCTTCACCTTCGCGTATAATTGTTTTTCATCATCTGGCAGATTCTTATAAATAAAGTTAGCCTTCAATCTTCCGTCACCACCAAATCCTGCAAATGAGCCTTCATACTTATTAACAATCTGAGAAATTTCCGCCAACAATTGAAGAATCTTCTGGCGTTCACTCACCTTTTTACTATCAAACGTCGGATGTAGAGAAATATAATCGCTTGAAAAGTCAACAAAAACTGGCAAATCTACGCCGTACTTAGATTCCAACGACTTCAACTCGCTAAGGAAACTATCAATCTTTTCTGGCGCCATTAAAATCCCGGAGAAAACGCGCGGCGTAATCATATGCGGCTCGCTCGGAGTTTCCGCCAAAGCCAAAACAGAATGCAAACTAAACAAATCCTGCTCTTCCAAATGTAGAGTTTTTATGTCAATCGCTTCTGATGATTCCAATTTTCGAGTCAATTTCTTCGCGGCTTTATTGCGCGCTCTGTCAGAAAAGTCGTCAAAGATAGCCAAGACCACCGCACCCTTAAAGCATTCTTTCGGCGCCCACTCAACCGCTTTACCGACGACCGCAGCCTGACGGAAGAATCGCCCGTCGATTATTTCCACCGCCGACGCCTTATTTTTCATCGCTAATTCCACGGCTGATTGCGCGTCTGATAATTTCTTATACGATGCCGCAACAACTGAATATTCTGGACGAATAAATTGCGCCTTCATAATAACTTCACAAATCACACCCAGACTTCCCTGACTACCAATAAACAACGGCGTCAAATCGAACGACCCATCTTTTTGCTTCACTCGAGAAATCCCGCTATAACCAACCGTATCTGGCAAAGCTGGGTCCATTTGCGAAATCAGCTCGGCGTTATCTGAGATTAAATTGTCAATCTCTCGATAAATCTCACCCTCAAACGTCGATAAGCCTTTTTTCTTACTCAATTCGCGTCGAGATATGCGCCCAGTCTGAATCACGTCGCCGTTACTTAGGACAATCTCAAGCTGCTGAATGGCATCAGCAAAACGGCCATGCGTGCCAGATAACATTCCAGACGGAGCTGTGTTAATTGCGCCACCAATCGTGCCTTCTTCCGCCACATATGAAGTTCGCGGCAGGCCCAAGCCTTTATGAGTAGACAAAGTTGCGTTGATTGCCGAAAGAGAAATTCCCGCTTGAACATGAATCAGTTGCTGGCGAGGATCAATACCAACCACACGATTCATATACGTTTTTTCATCAATTGCAATACCTTTATTCGTCGCTGCGCCAGTTTCATCATTGCCACAACCACGAACAAATACAGGTAAAACATGACCTTTCTCTGCCAATTGAGAACAAAATCGCATCACTTTCCTGATGTCGTTCATATTAGCCGCATGAACAATCATTTCTGGTCGGCGCGCCAAAAGTCCGTTATCAACTTCAACTTGACTCAATATAAAATCCTGCGACGCGACTTCGCCGCTAAGATGCTCATTCAAATATTTCGCAACTTTATTCATCAATCCTCCTTAGCATGTTACTTCAATTTTAACATAAGCGCGGACAGTTGATAAGTAGAATTTGTTTTGATATAATCGAGTTATGCGGATGTGGTGGAATTGGTAGACACGCATGCCTTAGGAGCATGTGCCTCACGGCGTGAAGGTTCAAGTCCTTTCATCCGCACCAAGAGCTGAAATTTTTCACCATAAGAAAATCACCCGTAGTCAGGGTGATTTTTAATATCATAAGTTCATATTTCAAAGAAGGGGTTGACAGGCAACCATAAGTAGAACAGTTACTTATCAACCCTTTCTTCGCCTAGCACTGGTCGTACGGACGAACATTCATCTCATCGTAGATTGAGGAAGTATAGTTGCGTCCGTATACTTCACGATACAGATCCTCCCACTTGTGTAACTCTCCGTAGAGCTCCGTGATCTTATGTTCATCCTCCATATGCTTTGCCCACGCCGCTTCGGCAGCAGGGAAAGTGCCAGGACGGCTGGGCCAGTGGGCGAGCCAGAAGTCATCTCCAGACTTTTCGACGATCTCGTCGCGGCAAGAGCTGAACACTGCATAGCTATCGAATGTGAGAGCTTTAGCAGCCCTCATCTTATCCTCAACTTCCTTGATCCGGAGAGGAATGAAGTCTTTTAGCCCCCAGAGATGTGCTGCGGTAGACTCTAGGTCCTCTCTGATCGCGTCTGTAAGTTGGAGCGGGCGAGGATTCTCGCTCGATCCATAAACCAGCCCAGAATCAGCCTTTCCAAAAATACGTCGGAAGAGACCCATTGCCTTACCTTTCTTCTCATCCTCACGGGAACGTGATATGTACTATTCTTTAGCACAAGATGAGATTTCATCCCTCTCAATTATTCTTAAAAAAGAAATAAAAACTCATCTTGTGTTCGATTGCCTGTCAATGTTCACTTTCAGACAAGGATTTACTCAACTCATCAACGAAAGCTACTTTTATTTGTACCACACTTGTATAAAAACTCAATAGAATACACTCGACGTAGCTTGTCAGGACTTGAAACCTGAACTATAATTAGCTCACATCACGAGTTCGTTAAATAAAACGACAGATGTAATTACGGGAAATTAGCTCAGTTGGCTAGAGCGCACGATTCACATTCGTGAGGTCACAGGTTCGAGCCCTGTATTTCCCACCATTTCACGTTAGGTATAAATATGGAATCTTTTTACGTTACGTCAACTCATCTTGACATAGATATGGCGACTGAACCTCACCCTTCTGGATTGGTTATATTCTCGCGAGAATTATCTACAAACGGGGAGCCGACTGGGCACATAATAGTATCTCCCGAGAACCATCATACAGATGTATATTACGATTATCTTACAAGGAATGAAGCTTTAGTAGCAGAACGTGAACATTGGGGAGTAAAAAATCATCAAGGCAAGATTGTAAATTACTTCGCCCGAACAGAACCTGCTTATGGAATATACATACCTCAGCTAGACAGCATACCAGACTACCCCGAACTACTAATAGCTTGTACGAAGAATAAAAAAGCGAAGAGATTAGCCCATCAAGAATTAAGAGTAGACTCGACGCAAGTTAAATTGGCGACGCAAGCTCTCGGTATAGTAATGGCTGATCTAGATATTTTGCATAGAGCCGACGGCGAAACTCGGCTGATAAATTTTCCAAAAGACCAACTTGACGAACAGCAAATTACAGTATATTAAAGCATTAAACACAACTTTCACTCTTTTTATTTCCCCCTTGTCGTGGTAAAATTTTATATTAAGAGGAAGGTCTGTGCTAATATCAGACCATATTTTTATGAAGGACGCTAGCAAGATTCGAAACATTGCCATTATTGCCCACGTCGACCACGGCAAAACGACCATGGTTGACGGGCTATTAAAACAGTCGCGAACATTCCGCGACAACCAAGCCGAGATGAGCCAGGAATTGATTATGGATTCCGGGGATCAAGAGCACGAGCGCGGCATCACCATCACCGCCAAACAAACGTCAATTTTTTACGGCAACTATAAAATAAACATCATTGATACGCCAGGACACGCCGATTTCTCTGGCGAAGTTGAGCGAACCCTGAATATGGCTGACGGCGTTCTGCTGATCGTGGACGCACAGGAAGGTCCGATGCCTCAGACCAAATTCGTATTAGCGAAGGCGCTTGAGCTGGGACTGAAGCCTGTTGTGATTATCAATAAGATTGACAAGCCAGCCAGGCGAATTGCCGAAGTTGAAGACGAGTTGAGCGATCTGTTTTTGGAGCTAGCAACCGACGATTCTCAATTGCAATATCCAATTTATTACGCAATCGGACGCGACGGAAAATCATGGAAAGAAATTCCTGCAAACACAGACGAAGATGCGGATTTGACGCCAATTTTTGACGCGATCATCAACGATATTCCAGCGCCAGACGTGACAGAAGATGGCGCGTTTCAATTGCTAGTTACAAGCTTGCAGTACGACACGTTCCAGGGGAAATACGCGATTGGGCGAATTGCTCGCGGATCCGTTAAGCGTGGCTTGCAAGTCAGTTTGATGAAAAATGGCGAAGTCGCGGGTTCTGCACGAATTGAGAAAGTTTTTGGCTATCGGGGCTTGAATCGCGAAGAGCTTGACGAAGCTTTTGCTGGCGACATTGTGGCGCTGGTTGGCGTGGCTGACGCGCATATTGGCGATACGATTGCCGACAAAGAACAGCCTGAAGCGCTACCGACAATTGACATTGAAGCGCCAACTTTGAGTATGTACCTCGGCCCAAACACCAGTCCAACGAAAGGTCGCGAAGGCGAGTTCACGACATCCAGGCAAATTGGCGACCGATTGAAGCGAGAGCTTGAAACCAATGTCGCGCTACGCGTTGAGGAAAATGGAATTGGCTTTACAATTTCTGGACGCGGCGAATTGCACTTGAGTGTTTTGATTGAAACTATGCGACGTGAAGGATTTGAGTTTGAGGTTGGACGACCGCAAGTTGTTACAATTACCGAGGACGGCGTCGAAAAAGAACCGATTGAAGAATTGCAAATTGAAGTCGGAAGCGAATTTATCGGCGCGATTAGCCAAGAGCTTGGCGCGCGACACGCCGAAATGAAATCCCAGGAAACGACCACCTCTGGCGCTGCTCGTTTGACTTACATTTTGCCAACTAGGGCGCTTATTGGCTTGAGAAATATTTTATTGACCGCCACCAGAGGTACGGTGATTATGAATTCCCTGCCTCATGGATATCAACCGCTTGGCGGAAAACTGCCAAAAACCCGCAATGGAGTTTTGATTGCGTTCGAGGCTGGCACAACAACACCTTACGCCCTGCAAGCAGCCGAAGCCCGTGGCGAATTATTGGTCGGGCCAGGAACAGAAGTTTACGCCGGAATGATTGTCGGGATTTACAATCGCCAAGAAGATATCGAAATCAACGTTTGTAAAGCCAAGCATTTGACCAACATGCGTTCCAAATCGTCGGATGGAACTGTGCAATTGACGCCATTTACGCAATTTAGCTTGGAGCAATGTATCGACTTTATCGAAGATGACGAGCTTTTGGAAGTTACGCCAAAATCATTACGACTTCGCAAGCGATATCTGGACGCAAACGAACGAAAACGCGCCGCGAAACAATAGTCGTGTAAACCACAAAAAACCGCCCCGTAATGGAGCGGTTTATTTTTATACGCAGAAAGAAATTAGTTGACAAGAGTTTCTTTGACTCGGCGAGAAGCAAAGAAGTACAAGATTACCAATCCTTCTACTATTAGCATTGTAACGATTCCGGTAATAAATGCTGAGGCATCTACTTCTGACTTTCCAGACGCATATATAACTACCGCATTTGCAACATTGCCCAATCCAGCCGTGGCGATCGTAGCAACAGCTAGCCACTTACCAAGACGCTTCTGCATCGTTATAAACACAACTGCACAAATAGCCAAGACTACCAGTATAGGTGAAAATATCAAAGAAATGACGTTCTCTGGCTGGCTAAGATTCATTATAGCCTGGAAAAACACTGCTGTATTGACAAGGCTACCGATAACGAAACAAACCACAAAGAACATTAACCAACCCTTAACACCCTTCAGGGATTCCGCCATCACGACATATTGCACAGGCGCTGCTTGAGGTTGTGCAAAATATTGCTGACTGACCGGTTGCTGCTCATACGGCGTGTTCTGCGGTTGTGGTGCAGGACCGTATTGTACGTTTGGATCAGGCTGTGGCGCATATTGCGGCTGCTGAGGTTCTTGTTTTGGCATATTAACTTCTCCTTTTAAGAATATTGGTAATGCCAATTATACCACATCCTTAATTTCCTCTGGTAAAAATCCTTTGTCGTGCTTAAAGCCAGCCTGCCACTTATAGTCCCTGTTATAGCCCAAATCTTTCATCAATTTGGTCGGAGCGTTCCTGAGATGCAACGGCACGGGAGAATTCGGATATTTGCGCGCCAGTTCAAAAGCGCTGTACATTAAATCAGTAATTTCACGTGACTTCTGGCTACGAGCCAACGCAATAGCGCAATGGAACAAATTATACTTAGCCTCCGGAAGACCAACGCGCTCAACAGCCTCAAATGTCGCAATTGCCAGGCTCAGCGCACCATTACCCGCCAGCCCGATATCTTCCGATGCAAAAATCACCATCCGCCGAGCAATAAACTTCGGATCCTCGCCCGCGTCAATCATTCGCGCCAAATAATACGTCGCAGCCGTCGCGTCACTGCCTCTTAGCGACTTGATAAAAGCGGAAATCACGTCGTAATGCGAATCGCCTTTTTTATCATAGCCTGGAAGTCGCTTCTGAGCCGCCGCTTTAACCACTTCCGGCGTTACTTTTTCGTTAAAACTCAGCGCCAATTCCAAATTGCCCAGCGCCACCCTTGCGTCGCCATCTGATAATTCCGCCAAATAATCCAGAGCTTTGGGCGAAACTTGTTTGGACTTTTTCAGAACTTTCAGCGCTCTTTTTAATACGGATATGATTTCGTCTTTTGTCAATCGCTGAAGAACTAAAACTCGCGAACGCGACAGTAGCGGCATGATGACTTCAAAGCTCGGATTCTCGGTCGTCGCACCGATTAACGTAATTAGCCCACTCTCAACGTGCGGCAAAAACGCGTCTTGCTGTGCCTTGTTAAAGCGATGGATTTCGTCAACGAATAGAATTGTCCTGAGTCCTAAATTCCAATTTTGACGGGCGTGTCCAATCACTTGTTCAACGTCCTTTTTTCCGCTTGTAACTGCCGACAGCTCAATAAACTCCGCCTTCACCTCGCGCGCAATAATCCGCGCCAACGTCGTTTTTCCAGTTCCCGGCGGACCCCACAATATCAAACTGACCGGCTCGCCATTCTTAACGATTCGCCTCAATAACTCGCCCTCGCCAAGCAAATGACTCTGCCCTATCACCTCATCCAGCGTCTGCGGTCTCATCTGTTCAGCCAGCGGCTGTCTACTATCACTCATACTCCCATTATATCGCGAAATCCATAAAGCCAAAAAGTCGTCCGCCACTTACACTTTCCTCACACAAAATGCTACAATAGATCTATATAAATAGGAGGAAAAATGGGAGCATTTGTAGTAATAATCTTAGTATCTATCGGGCTTTATGTGCTTGGTGGCATTAAAATTGTCAATCAATATCAACGCGGCGTGGTTTTAACGCTTGGTCGATTTACTGGCGTTCGCGAACCAGGATTAAGAGTCGTCATTCCAGGCTTACAGACAATGATGCTGGTCGATATTCGCTCAACTCCAATTGACGTTCCAAAACAAGAAGTCATCACCAAAGACAACGTCACGGTCGGCGTTGATGCGGTAGTTTATTTCCGAGTCATCAACGCACCAAAAGCCGTGTTGGAAACCACGAACTATATTTACGCAACTAGTCAATTTGCCCAAGCAGCACTGCGCGACGTCACCGGAAATGTTGATATGGACGATTTGCTTGCCAAGCGTGAAGAGATTTCCCAGCAGATCAAGGAAATTGTTGATGCCGAAACCGACAAATGGGGCATTGACGTCGAGAACGTTAAGATTCAGAATATCGAACTTCCTGGCGATATGAAGCGCGCCATGGCCAAACAGGCCGAGGCAGAACGCGAACGTCGCGCCAACATCATCAACGCTGACGGTGAAAAAGCCGCAGCCGAGACATTAGCCCAAGCCGCAGAAATCCTAGCAAAAACTCAAGGCGCTATCAATCTGCGAACATTGAACACCTTAGAGCGAATCTCTACAGAGCCAAGTCAAAAGACGATGATGTTATTCCCTATCGAACTCATCGACGCGATTCGTGGCAGTAAAAAATAGAACATTTATCAATAAATAAGCACTCTGTAATTTTACAGGGTGCTTTATAATTCCTGGTGCGGATGGGGAGAGTCGAACTCCCATCTCAACCTTGGGAAGGTCACATAATAGCCGCTATACGACACCCGCGCTCGATAAAATTATAACACCCTTGCCAGATGGCGACAAGTTTAGTACAATTAAATAGCAAGTTTGTGGCTCTTTAGCTCAGTTGGTAGAGCAGAGGCCTGAAGAGCCTTGTGTCCCCAGTTCAAGTCTGGGAGGAGCCACCAAATATTGCATTTCATTCACGACTTTGCTACAATGAATCGTGAACAACATGCGGGTATAGCTCAGTTGTTAGAGCGCTTCCTTGCCATGGAAGAGGCCAGGAGTTAGAGTCTCCTTACCCGCACCAATGAATTTGGTACCGTAAACAATTCGTGATTTTGTTAAATAGACGTTTAGGCGTCTTTTTTGTTTGTTTTTAAGCTCGCCTTGCGGGTTATTTTTCGTAAAAGAGAGGCATGCACCGCAAGGCATGCCTCTCTTTTGTTACTCCAACCGGGACAACTAACGGGTTTAGCTGTTCCGCAGGGTTAGCAAAACTCCTGATGGAAATGTTGAGAACGTTAACAATTTGACTTTTGCAAACAACAATTACCTTCCGATATTTAAGCGAACGGCCGAAATAATAATCACAAGCGGCGACAGAGAGCTCAATACCGGAAGGCTGATAATAAAAAGAAATGGAGGTACAAACCGTTCGTATCATACGCATGGTCCTCGTGATAGCAATAGCAGCACTACTCATGCCAGCGGCTAAACAGCCCCAGGAAGAAATGGCAGCACCATTATCACACAATAACGAGATTCAGAAACAGCAGACGATATCACCAAAGCCTCAGACAGTTTTGGCGGTGTCCGAAGCAGAACCGCCAAGCACTAAGTACGACTTGATGCGTGCCGCTGGTATTCCCGAAAGCGATTGGATATCAGTAGACTACATCATCGAACACGAAAGTTCTTGGCGGCACAATGTTTGGAACAAAGGCAGCTCTGGCGCATACGGATTGTGCCAGAGCCTGCCAGTGACCAAGATGGCATCTGCGGGAGATGACTACATAACAAATCCCGTTACGCAGCTACGCTGGTGTCACAATTACGCCATCAGCCGATATGGTAGTTGGCAGGCAGCCGCCGCGTTCTGGAAACGTACCGACCCGCGTCCCTACCCGGGACATTGGTGGTAATAAACAACAAAAACAGCCGGAAAGGAGATCAACTCTATGGGCAAACTTAAAACAGCAATCAACAACGTAACTGTCTTTTTGGACAATGCCTGGACTATCATGGTCCGCGCCGCAGAGATAGTAGCGGGAATAAAGCTCTTTGGAGTCCAGTACATGGAAACCGCAATCGGGACTCTACCGATTGCACAAATCCTCGGAGCAATTCTCATTACTGATGTGACTGTCTTTGCTTATTCTCTGCTTCGCTCGCAAAGTGAAAAGAAGAGATGAAAAAACATATCAGTATTACACCGGCTAGCAAACCACGCATGACGAGAAGCGATAAGTGGAATGAGCGTCCGTCAGTAATGAACTATCGAGCGTACGGCGACGAGCTAAGGCTGAAACTGCCAGGATATGAGCCGCCTGAAACGTTTACGATTGAATTTGCTCTGCCCATGCCAAAAAGTTGGTCGAACAAGAAGCGTAAAGCCATGAATGGACGCCCACACCAGCAGAAACCGGATATAGACAATCTGGTTAAGGCGTTTTTGGATCATCTCTGCGAGGATGATTCGTACGTCTGGAAGGTGTGTGCATCCAAGATATGGGCTGAGCACGGCGGAATAACTATCGAAACTTAAGGAGGAATCCGAGAATGGGGATCTTACAGCTTTTATCCAGAAAGAAAGATGACGAGTCTGAGCTTGAAATTCGCAGTGAGGACGAAGACTATACCGAGTGGCACGTCAAGCCATATTTTGAAGCAAGAGACTTGTCATTAACCTTTCGGTCCCGATCTGATGCGCGCGATTATAAAAGACTGCTAGCGAAAAGCTTTTACCATATCCATTCAAAAATCATTCGCCGGGATTGGCAAGGCGGATTCATCCGAGAGGAGAAAGAGGTCGGATAATCACTAAACTGGTGCCGAAACCGGTTAAATGGCTTGGCGATGCCCACCCTTGCCAAGCAGCAGCCAGAGATAGGTAAAAATATGAACGATAGCAAGCACGTACACAAATGGGAGTGTCTCCGAGCAGATAAGCTTATTTGCCATAGATGTAATACGGTCGCGGAAATTGACACGTTAATTACTAACAACCGTAATGATGCTTATCTCAAAGCGAAGGTCGATATTCTGTCTAAGCAGTTATATGCTGGCGACCTAAAGAAAGATGCTCGCGAGAAAGCTTATGCGTGGCTGGTGGAGCATAATCCGGATGCTATCAAGAAAGACGAACAGGTATCGATGCTATGACAAGAGACGAAATGATCAAGCGGATTGAGAGTACATTAAGACGTGCTGAACGCGCCATTGTTGAACTTCGCAAAGAGCTAAAGAGACTACGGAGCGAGGGCTAGGTTTATGGCGGTCGAGTATGTCCTGTACAAGGGAGAAGAGATAGTAGGAATAGGTACGGCTGATGAGCTATCTCGACGGCTTGGACTACGTCCGCAAACTATTCGAAGTTACTCCTCGCCTTCTCATATGCGCCGCGTAGAAGAAAGCGCCGATCCAGAGTCGAGGATTGTGGCGGTAAGAGTTAAACATGGAAAGGAAGATGATGGCGATGACTCAGAAAAACAACAAAGTGGCGATTGAGGCGCATGCTCAGCGTATTGTAGATGTGGTGGTCCGCAAAGCCGAGCCTGCACCTGAGCCGCCAAAGCCTGTCTATGAGTACTCACCCGGTCGTCCGATGAAATTTCAGGATATCGACGAGCTGCGCGCCATGATACTCGAGTACTTTAAGAATGCAGCGCCCCACTGGGAAGAACAAACTGAGTATATTGACCGCCGTGACCCTAAATCTGGAAAGATTGTCATTGAAAACGGAAGGGTCGTCCAAGACAAGGTGATCCGCAAAGTTAAAACCAAACAGAAACCACTCACCGTTACTGGTTTAGCTGTTGCACTAGGCACATCACGCGATGTGTTATTAGACTATGAGACCACATATTCAGAGAAATATCCAGAATTTTCCAACACGATAAAAGAAGCGAAAGAACAGATTAAAGCCTATGCGGAGGAGTCTCTGTTTGGCACTAATACTGCTGGCGTAATATTTAGCTTGAAGAATAACTGGGGATTCAAAGACAAATATGAGACCGAGAACACTAACCGTGAGGTTAAGTTCATTAACACTGTTCCGAGGACGCCAGAATCATGACAGAGATAGTCAAAGTACCGGATTACACTGCTTCGCCTCGTCAGACATTGTTTCATACATCAACAGCTTTTGAGCGATTCTACGGTGGTGCTGCCGGCGGAGGAAAGACTGCCGCACTAGTTGCTGAAGCAGTAACACGTTGCCTTGAGTACGATCACTACGCAGCGTATCTATTTCGGCGAACGTACGAGGATACAAAAAAGACCCTCATGAGAGAAATAGATAAACAGTGTCGTGCATATATCAAGGACGGCAACATGATATTTAGGTCGCAAGAAAAGGGCTACTACTTCACCGCCACTGAATCGTGGATTTACTTGTGCTACTACAACCACGAAGATGATTTTAATCACTATCAGGGTTCAGAGATACACATGCTGGGTATCGACGAGTTAACTCAGTTCTACGAAAGCTGGTACGACAACCTCGTTGGGCGCGTTCGTTCTGACGATCCAGACAAACCGCTCACCGTCTTCGCAGCTGGCAACCCAGGTGGCGTCGGGCATGGTTGGGTTAAGACTCGATTCATTGATGCCGCACCACCTGAGCAGATAATTTACGACAAGCGTCCGTACGTCAAGCGAGACGGCTCAATTGACTACATCGAGACAACGCGTATGTTTATCCCTGCCACCCTAGAAGACCACCCGAGCGCGTCATTTAGACAGTCATACATGCGTAGCCTACTGACAATGGCAGACCCGAAGAAGCGCGAAGCATATCTGTATGGCAACTGGGATCTGTTTGCTGGTCAGGCATTTAGCGAGTGGCGGCGACATCTACACGTCGTTGAGCCGTTTAACATACCAGACCACTGGCCGAGATGGATGGCGTATGACTATGGACGAGGCACGTATGCGGGTGCTGTTTGGCTAGCACGTGACCCAATTAGTCAACGGATATATCTTTACCGCGAATATTATGCTAGCGGCAAAGGTCCAAGGATTCAGGCACGCGAGATGAAGCAGCTTGAACAATCAAACGAGCAACTGCCTGTTAGGCTAGCCGACCCGTCGCTGTGGAAGCATATTGCTAATGCCGATGACGGAAAAACTATCGCTGATCGATTTACTGAAGAAGGCATCAACTTCACGCCCGCCAATAACGACCGGCTTCAAGGAGTCACTGCTGTTCATGAAGCGTTGTCTCTGGCACCAGACGGATTGCCATACCTGCAGGTATTCAGTAACTGTGTTCATTTTATCCGTACCCTACCGAGTCTCGTGGTTGACACTAAACGACCCGAGGACGTTGATACAACAGGTGAAGACCATCTCTACGATGCACTGCGCTACGGGCTTGTCAATGAGCGTAAGGCGACAGTTGAGGATTCTATGCCTCAGTCTGATCCGGGACTGTTCAGTGATGGAGGGTATTATGGGTAGTTTACCGATAAAAAATTAAAGGAGGGTATATTTTGGAAAGCTTAGATTTACCACAATACATCATTAACCTAGAACGAGCCGCACGCGATACGCCGTTTGGTGAAGTTGGTCCGTTCTATCTCATGAGACACAAAGGCGAGACCGTGGGTATACGCGGTCAAACGTCGGAGATTATCCGATTCAAAACTACGGCAGAAGCAGTTATATATCTGGTGGACTATATCAAGACCCTGCCAGCCGACAAGTCTGGAGATATCGTTTTTGCCGTTAAATTTACTAACGGTAGAGTCAAACAGATTACTACAACATCAGACATCACAACGATAATCGAGGATAAAGCAGATGACGACAGGTAAAGCTAAAGCGCTGTGTAAGAAATGTGGTAGCACAAGACACTATCAGACGTTCTGTCCATTCAAAAAACGACAGAAAATATCGCAGTGCGGCAAACACGCAAAAGCATGGGCAGCGTTCCGAGATAAGGTTGCGAAGCCATACCTCGACATGAAATTTGGGCATGTGTGTGCAGTCGCCGGGTGTACCGAGACTAAAAACCTAGATGTTGATCACATTAAGGGGCGCGGCTCTCACCCACATTTACGCTATGACGTCAACAACTTGCAGTACTTGTGTCGTAATCATCATCGACTGAAAACGGACGGCAAACTATGACGAAGAAGGCTTTACGAAAGAAGCAACGCCGAAAGCGTAAACAGCGAGCGATAACTGAAATAAAGGGAGGTAAAAATGACTAAAGAAACAGAATTGCCAGACGTATTTCTCTGGGCAAACAAAACGGACGGACGTAAGGATAAATTAGACGTTGAGCTATTTGCAATCACCAAATCGTCTGAGATATTTCGCATTGACCATAACGAGGCAATCAATCATCAGCTGTTCGCGCTGTTTTTGTACGACATCATTAGTGGAGTGCAAGTTGACAGTATCACTGGCGTAAGGGTTGTCGATTATGCGGCATCTGATGGCTGTCAGAATACCCTACCCGCCATCAAGGTAAATGACGTACCGGTTGCTGAAACGATCATGGAATATCTGGAGTATACAAATGACATCGACCTACTCGACTTGAATCAAATCGAGGCAAAGAAGCTACTAGCGATTTGCGCACGATTCACCGACAAAGAGACGAACGAAAGCTTTTACATTTTTAAGCACATTCGCCCAGCTAGCGTATTAGTCGGCGGCACTGTCTCCTACGCCATTTCAACCGGACGTATGGAAGAGCTGCCGTCAGAGTGTGCATTAAAGATAGATCCGTCGAATCAAGTTTTAGTGTTTGAAGATACGATGTTTGTGTTCAATAAGTCCAAGTTTGAATCGATGTTTCAACACGACCCAGTGTCAGTCGCTGAAGCTCGCAAGAATGGCAAAATACTTGACGAGAGGCTGTCTATCGCTACGCCGACGGTTGGTCAAGGCATTGAGTTTCTCTGTAAAGACAACCGCACACTAGTCAGACGGCTTGCTAAGCTTGACCCTGTCAATATGACCCGCGATGTTGTTGAGGAGATAATTCGCGATTACAACGTAGATCTGATGACCGACGCCACCAACGACAAACTCATCATCATGGACGCTAACGATGCTAAGAAACTGCTAGATATTGTCGAGGATAACTTCGTTCGCGGCACCAACGGCACTGCTTATATCGCCAAAAATAAGAAAGAACTTGAGCCAAAGGAGGATAAATAATGTTCTGGATTATGACAACCGTGGTGCTCATCGCATTCATCGTCGTTACAGAGATTGCGGTGGCGCGAGAAGACAAAGAATGGCAACGCGAACGCGAGGTCAGACAGTACAAAGACAAAATCATCAAGTCCCGCAAGCGAAATAAGAAAGATAGCGGAATATTTTAATGGGAGGTATTATGAAACGATACAAATTACTTAAAGATTTACCAACCTTCAAAGCGGGCGATTTATTCTACATATCTGAATATGGTGCTTTGGTTTATGATGACGGCGATGGTGGCGTTATGGCTTACACAAGACAAACACTTGAGAAATTCCCAAATATCCTTGCCGACTGGTTTGAGAAAATCGAAGAGCCGACGAACAGTATTCATTGGAAGCCGAAGTTTGGCGAAGACTATTGTTTCGTAGACGATTTTGCACGCATTACTCGAGCGCGTTGGTCCGACACTCATGTTGATGAGCAGCGCTACAAGCTCGGCATAATAAGGCGCACCAAAGCCGAAGCCGAGAAAGCTCTCGAACGTCAAATGGCTATCGCCACGCTTATGCGCGATTCAAACTTTGAGCCTGATTGGAGCAATAACGATCAGAATAAGTGGACATCTTATTACAACCATAATGATAAAGAGTTGTTGATTGAGGCGACTGCCTTTCTGCAATATCCTTCAGCTATTTACTTCGACACATATGACAGCATTAAAAAATCCATCAAAAATCATAAGAAAGAATGGCTAATCTACCTTGGCGTGGAGGACAACTAAGTGAAGGATTCAAATTCACAAGAATTGTTTACTATTCACAGTGTACTGCTGGAGAGTTCTCGAGTAGTTCTGGAGCGTCGTCTTGGCAAGTATATGCTGCGAAACATGGAGTTGCGAGAACGCCGTGATATCATTGACGATTTAGTAATTACCCTCTCTTCTGAAGTGTTGTCTACCAAGTTATGCGAGGATTCGTACGAAGTATCAGATGTTCAAACGTACCACTTCCCGAAAGGCCCGTGGCAACATTTCAAGCACAACTATATGCCTATGTGGTTTTGCGATATATTCCCCATAAAATACTCTGTAAAACGAATATATTTTCATAAAACCATTAAAATCACTCGTCGAGAGACTTATCCAATGTGCAACATGGACGTAAGGAACAACCCGACACTTTGTGTCCAACTGGGCAAACCGGTTATTAAAGACGAGGTAAAAATTAGCTAATAGAAAGGACACGATATGAAAGGTGAAGTACTTATATACATAGAGGGAACGGAGGATAGCTATAAGTTATACAGCAAAGACATAGAATCGGCTTGCAGCCTGTATTACGGCTTAGAAGAACGTCCGATTTATATTGACCGTCCCGATGGTTTAGCTAAAGTTGTTGTTGAAAAATTGGATGTGTTAATAGAAGCTATCCTCGACACTCATAAGCTTAGAGAGGAGAGGCTTGAATCTTTCTACGAAAACACACGAGTAAAGGAATGGCGGGACGCGAGAGACCGACGAGTTCTATTGGGTGCGCTTATAAATAGAAACTACGAAGGCGACAGAATAGCCGGTTTGATTGGCTGGCTAGAATCCAAAAGGGCTATTAGTTGGAACGACAGAGATGCTAGAGTCGTGCCCTATAAATTAAACGATAATTTGATATTAATCTTTTCCTAGGAGACTCAATAATGGAACGTAAAATACTCATGACAATCTGTATCATCGGTATGATATCCGGTGCAGCTTCAGTGATATTTACTGCTATAGCTAAGCAATACACTGGATCAATATTCTATTTAATACTATTTTTCATTAACACGCTTGGATTTTATGCCGCAAAGGAGGAAAAATAGTAGCCCCGTAGAACGTTTTATCTAAAAAACACGCTCTACGGATAAAATATGTAAACAACATACATGTACTTTACATATATTTGGCATAACAACACGACTAAACTACACGATTTCGTGTAGATAAGGAGGATTATAATGGCATTGAAAAATTACACAACTAGCACATCTGTTGAAAAAACACTGAGCGAGATTCAAGGCAAGCTCGCCTATGTTGGCGCAAAGCGTATTATGACCGAGTATGACGATACTGGCAATGTTGTCGCTCTTAGCTTTCAGTTGGAGCTCAATGGTCAACAATTGGCATTTAGCCTGCCTACCGACTGGCGGCCAGTTGCTCAAGTGTTAGAGCGCCAGCGTGCTGTACCAAAAAGTCGCCTTGAAGAACAAGCACGTCGTACAGCCTGGCGCATTACTAAAGATTGGGTAGACGCTCAAGTGGCTATCATAGAAACGAAGATGGTAACGACAACGCAAGTATTTTTGCCCTACACAGTCACTAGCTCAGGTAAGAGTTTATATCATAGATTTTTGGAAGATGAGCATCTCATGATTGGAAGCGGTAATGTCAACTAAACCACTAATTTTGCATAGAGAGAAAGGAGATGTCAATATATGTGGCCAGCATGTCAAATATGCGGTAAACCAGTACGGAATATAAGCGATGAGTTTTGCCGAGGTTCTCACTGCGACGGCAAGCCGATGACGTATCCGTCTGCCAAAAAACCGCACACTAAAAGAAAACTTACTCGCGCTATGATTAAAGCGCGCCGCAAGAAAGGTAGGAAATGACAAAAATGGATAAGCGCTCGATAAAGCGTTTTCGCTGCTGGCTAGTTGAATCAAAGCAGTATGTTTATGATATTCAAAAAATTTGCGATGGCAAGCTGATTAAAAACTTTGCCGAGATTTTGAATAATCCTAAAAAATATGTCGTAGAACAGGAAACTGGCGCTATTGATATCGCTAAAAATAAAATCCGGGAGGGTGATATCGCAAAATATCGCAACGCTAACTATCAGCGCGAAGTTTTTGAGTGGCAATATGGCGTCGTGGTTTTCAAAAATTGCGGCTTTGAGCTGTACAACCCAATCAAGGACACTGCAGAATCACTAACTGATATATCTATCAGTTTTTCGAAAATTGAGGTCGTCGGCAATATCCACGAAAATCATGAACTCTTGGAGGAGAAATGAAAACTACCCCAACAACCATACTTGACGCTTGTTGCGGCGGCCGCATGTTTTACTTTGAAAAAGACCACCCAAATATTCTGTATATAGATCGTCGCAGCGAAACTGTCGAGATGAAAGATAGAGATAAGATTAGGACGCTGGAAATCAACCCAGACTTTGTTATGGACTTTACAGACATGAAGTTTCCTGATGAGTGCTTTAATTTCGTCGTTTTCGATCCGCCCCACCTCATCAACTGCGGCAAGAATAGCTGGCTCGCCAAGAAATATGGCAAGCTCGAAAAAGATACTTGGCGTGAAACGCTGAGTAAAGGCTTGAGCGAATGTCTACGCGTCGTAAAACCTGGCTGTGTCGTCGCTATGAAGTGGAGCGAGCGCGATATTAAAACCACTGAGTTACTAAAGATATTACCTCAAAAACCAGCTTTCGGTGACAAATCTGGAATGACGCGGTGGTTGTTTTTTGTGAAAGGAGTGGATGATGAGAATATCTAGTTTTATACATCAAAAAAGAATCAAGTGGCTGAAGTGGCGAATTAAACGAAATGGAGTTTGGCTTGATTGTGCAAGAGATGCTTACAACCGTGCCTGTGCCAAGGGAATCCGGAGCTACCACAGGTCTCGGCCATTTGTGCAGCAGATACTCCACTACGAGAATAAAATATTGTTATGTAGCGCAAAAATCGTTTACCTAACGGAAAAAATGAGCAAGAGAAATGACGAAAAGTGAACTAAAACCATCCATCCAGTGCAACAAGTGCCGTAAGCGGATAAAATACGACCGCTACTATGGTTATAGTCACTATTGCAGTGGACGTGTAAAAGATATTTATAGAGTTGCACGTAAAAGACTGCTCTCTATAAACTCCCTTCGAAATCGTCATGCCCAAATTTTTGGAATGAGTGATATTGCCAACGATTTAAATTCTGCGAGCGTAGTGTACAATCCAGAAACCGATAAACGAATAAGAAAGGAAATTGAAATGAAGAAAACTGTAACAGACCTCCCTACTCCAGAAGAGGTCACCCGAATCACTGCAACTTTAGATTTAGCGAGCAAACTAGACAATACTACGATTGCTAAATTAAGCAGCTCCAAAAGCAAAAGCTCCACGCCAAAAATTGGCGAACTGTGCGGCATGGATTTGCTAATCGACCTGTCTAACGCGCCAGATGAGGCAAAATATGAGCTGTATTTTAAGGCGCGGACTATACTTGAGAAAATAGCGTCCGAATAACTGGCAATTTCCTTCCTATAATAGTATTATTGAACCATGATATTAAAGCGTAAACTTACTATTGACAACCAGACCATAGCAGTTATGAACATTGACGGAGCCGACTATATATCGCTGACAGATATGGTCAAGAACATCGAGGGTGATGATCATATCAGGAACTGGATGAGAAATAGGGAGACTGTTGAATTTCTTGGTTTGTGGGAGCAATTTAATAATCCAAATTTTAAACCCGTCGAATTCGACGGGTTTAAAAGACAAGCAGGTTTAAACTCATTCGTTCTGTCCCCTCAAAAATGGGTTAACGCCACGAATGCAATAGGAATAATATCAAAGAGTGGACGCTACGGTGGTACCTACGCACACAAAGATATCGCCTTTGAGTTTGGCACTTGGATCAGTGCCGCATTCAAGCTATATCTTATTAAGGAATATCAGCGACTCGTTGAGATCGAGAGCAATCAATATAATTTAGAGTGGAATGTGCAGCGCATACTTTCAAAAACCAACTACACGATACATACCGATGCGATCAAAGATAAAGTTATACCGACAACTCCGATATGGAATAAAAGTTTTACTTATGCAGGAGAGGCTGACTTGCTAAATCTTGCATTATTCGGCATGACAGCTAAAGAATGGCGTAAGGCTAACCCTACCGAGGCGAGGCAAGGCAGAAACATTAGAGACGTAGCTAGTATAAACGAGCTGATCATACTATCAAACCTCGAGACTCATAATGCGCAGTTTATTCGCGATGGTTTAAGTAAGGAGATTCGTTACGAGCGCCTGGCGAATATTGCAAAAATACAAAGAGAATCTCTCCACAGAGTAGATCCAATTAAATCAATCAAAAAACTGACTAATGAAACATATCACCTTGCATCGCGCAGTGAATTAGATGAGAGTCGTAAAAATTAATAAAAAAATAGAAAAAATGTTGGAGAATCTGAAAAACTCGTGATATGGTGAATATGTAATAGCCACGAGCGGTAATGCCGCAGGAGGCTCACAGAGAAATCTGGGGGCCTTTTTATTTTGGAAAATAAATTATGAAAGCAAGCGATTTAGGTAAAGACTATCAAGAAGCAAGGACAAATATGATCCACACGCACGAGACATGGCGTGTCTTACTCGATATTGCCTATGCCAAGCTGTCTACTGAAAAAGGTTTTAAGTCTCGTGTTCGCGAAGGTAGCTTGAGTTCTCTGATATTAGAACGATCCTCCCGTGTGGTGGCACAGTTACCGACCGGACGTATCCGTTCGCTAAGCAGGCGCGACCAAGGTAAAGCAATGCTGATGGATTTAGTATGGACT
Source organism: Candidatus Nanosynbacter sp. TM7-087 (assembly GCF_022828365.1). GTDB lineage: Bacteria > Patescibacteriota > Saccharimonadia > Saccharimonadales > Saccharimonadaceae > Nanosynbacter. The sequence goes on from NZ_JAJQJU010000001.1 coordinate 382,569, forward strand.
AAATATGTTATTCCTAACGCTAAAAGCCAGTGGTCATTCATGACGAAGCTCCGTATGTGGGATTACTACTCCCTTATCTACGGTGCTATGCCAGTTCAGTACGATTACCGAGTTGACGAGGATTATGTCGGTCCTGATTTTAGAGTGATAAATCCAACGGAGTGTTTTCCGCAGGTTGGCAATACTAGTTTGAATGATTGCGACGCCGTCTATATCGTTACCTACCATAGCAAACGCTATCTGCAAAGCCGTATGAAGTTTAAGGACTGGAATAGAGCCTCTGTCCAGACTATCCTCGATAAAGTAACCGAGAAGCATCAGCCATCAGACGCCAAGGAAACGGCTACTAACCTGCAACAGGAGCGCGGCGAGGCGGCGACCCTACACCAAGGGCAAATTACTCTGGTTACTCGATATGAGCGTGGCAAGAATGGGCGCTGGATTACGTTCGCGCCAGACTTTGAGAATATTGTCGTTCGAAACATTAAGAACCCGCACGAATCTGGACGTATTCCTGTCGTGTTCAAATATGCTATCCCGCTTATTGACTCTCTTTGGGGTATGGGCGATGTTGAGCGTGGCGCTTCATTACAGCGAGCAATCGACACGTCCGTAAACCTAAATCTCGACTTCTCCAAGTTCAAGATATTCCCGCCAATGTGGTATAAGGGTGATGCTGTTGACCCATCTCTAATGCGTTATGAGCCAGGTGGCAAAATCCGTACTGCTAATGGACAATCTGACTTTGGCTTCGTCAATCCAGGCGCTAGCCCATCAAATGAGTTCCAAGCGACCTATCAGTTCCTGAAGGGTGCGTTGCTCAATCAAAACGGTACGACTGACACCACGATATCCGCAAGCGACGGTCTGCCGGGCTTTGGTCGAACACCAGAAGCCTTGAGCAAACTTGAAAAGCGCGAAAACGCCCGCGATCAGTGGGATAGAAACATGTTTGAGGAGGCTTATGAAGAGCTGGTCGATGGCATGATAAACCTAATTGGCACCAAACAATCTGTTCCGATAAAGTTTCATGTCTTTGACGACGAAATCCTGGATATCATCAAATCTGGACACAAGGATCTGCTAGACATCTTCGATTCAGCCAAGGGTTACCGAATAGGTACTGACCCAGAGACTGGCGAAAACGGTATGGTTGAGTACATCAACGCCCACGGCACAGCCGAAATGAAAATTGACCATACCAAGCTGTCCGGTAAGTGGATGTATCGAATAGATGCTGGCACGACTGCCGCCAATGACCAGAAAGATGAGTATGAGCGCGTCTACAATCTCGTTGAGCTACTGTCATCTCAGGCTGGTGCGTGGCTAATGGACGGTGCGCAAGAAGATGGACGCAAGGTCAACAGGACAGAGCTACTCGACCAGCTTATCGCAGCTAGTGGCATCAAAAACAAAGATAAAATCTTTGACCCGTACACTCAGGAAAACGACAAGACGAAGCCGTTTACCCCAGATATGCTCAATGACCCTCAGATGATGAGTGCGCTTCAGCAGCAGCTTCAAGGTCAGTCCGAGGAGCAGTCGCAAGCGCTACGGGGTATGCAGCAGTCCCAAGAAGTCCAACAACTTCAGCCGATGGAGGCGGCATAACATGGAGAACATTTTAGATAGCGATATCAATTCCCTGCCACTTACACCAGTGGCTGAGGAGCTAAGCCTAGAGGCAAAAGTAGCAGAAGCCCGCCAGCGTGCTGAGGTAGCCGATATTGCTTCAATCCCAGGTTGGCCGCGCATCAAGGAGCAGATGAAGCAGGACGCGTTAAATCTGAGGCTCCACAGAGACCTAGAGTTTGGTCCTAATGATTCTGATGAAAAAGTTGGTAAAGAGGTGCGGTCTAGGCTACTAATGGCACAGTGGATCGAGAAGTATATAGAGAGAATTGAGGGTGCGGTATTAGCCGTCGAAGTAATAACCAAGGAGGCTGAAGATGAACAGCAATCCTAACCCGTATGAGACGTCAAACACGGAGTCAGAGCTAGTCGAAAAACCGCATTATGCCGAACTGGACATGAGTAGTATCGCGCCGCAGCACAAACCAGACAGTGAATGGCGGCAAAACGGCACAAACCTAAGGTGTATAAGTTGCCAGAACGAACACGGTATATTTTTGCCGCCGGGGACTTTCTACACTGGCAAAACTGACAAGAAAGGAATGCCTATCGTTGAGAAGAGGTTCTGAGGTAGGTTGCGTTTCCGGCTGGTCTTTTACCACCCTACTAGCCGGAAACGGAGCGTATCTCCCGCCGCGGACTGCGTAAGTGTCTTGGCTAAATTAAACGAAAGGATGTAGCATGTCTACTTCTAGCGATACCGGACTATCGGCCGAACAGGTCGAGGCGGTAGAAAATATGGCGCTAACAGACGGCGGAGAAGCAACCGCCACACCGGAGACGCCGGCTGGTGAGAATCAAACTACGAACGAAACAACAGCGACTGGTGCGGAGGGTGCTGATGGCGACGGTCAACAGCAGTCCAATGGTGATTCCAAAGCTGAAGCAGAAGTCGGTACAGATACACAAAACGGGCGTCCAGACAAGCAATCGCGCCTCAATCAGCGTTTCGCTGCATTGACCAGCCAATTGCACGAGAAGGACGAGTATATCGAGTCTCTTAAGCAGGAGATGGCACGAAAAAACCAGCAAGACCAGCTTAAGCCCCCTACTCCTGATGAAGATGGCAATTACAGCGCCAGCGACATCATGGATTATAACCAAAAACAAGCCCAGCAAGCTGCCAATACTGCAGTAGAGGCAATGCAGGAACGCTTGGACGGTGAACAGGTGGCGTCGCGCTTTGATCGCGAAGAGGCAGAAATACTAAAAGCATATCCTATGCTTGACCCAAACAATGCTTCGTTAGACCCAACGGATCCGAACTGCTACAACGAAACCTTAGCTAAGGCGGTTGACAGCTATGTCCGAGGACGTATTGAGCCGCACATTTTAGCAAGGAACGTCGGAGCTCTTAAGAAGCTATCGATTCGGAAGCTAGCCGATGAGTACTTAGAGCCTATCATGTCTGTAGCGCAAGCCGAGCGCGAGCGTGCCCAGCAAAACCTACAGAACCTGAACGGACAAAGCTCTGGCATGTTTTCGTCGGCAGCAGGCTCAGGTGGCGGCGGAGATTCCATAGAGGAACTAGAGGCAAGGATCGGAAACATTAGTTTATCGTAATCCATTTGGGTGGTAGTGGTTACAGAAAGGGCTGTTTAACATGACTGACACTACTACTGCGCAGCTTCAGCACGATCTGCAAACCTATTTTGCGAAGAAAGTCCTTCGCGGAGCGGAGTTTCAGACTGTGCTTGACCAGTTCGGTCACAAAGAAACATTGCCAGAGGCATCAAGCAAGACTATCCAATTTACCCGTTACTCGGACTTGGATATCGTTACTAACCCTCTGACGGAAGGGCAAGCCCCAGCCGGCAGCCAGCTGACAACTTCTGCTATCAATGCGGTTGTTGACCAGTATGGCGACTTTGTGACGCTTACTGACCTCGCAAAATTAACACCAAAACACTCATCTGTTCAAAACGCTCTGAAGAAGCTCAGCGAGCAGTCATCGAAGAGTTATGACCGTGCTATCAACAAGGTCATCATCGCCGGTACTGCTGTACGCTACGCCAATTCAAAGACCGCACGCAACTTGCTGGCTGACGCAGACAAGCTGACCTGGGCAGATGTTCGCAAAGAGGTTTCCCGCTTGCGCACCGCAGGCGCACCAACCTTTAAGGACGGCAACTATGTCCTAGTTGTCGATCCAGCCGTCGAGCAAGACTTGATGGATGACGAGGCGTTCCGCCAGACGGTTTACCGCCAAGCATCGAAGGAGAAATCCAACGAGCTATACAAGGGCGAATTAGTCTCGTTTGCTGGTGTAACGGTTGTTCGAAGTAATAACCTAATCACCGACAAGGGTGCATCAAACGCGAAGGTGCACATTAGCTTGCTCTTTGGCGAAGACGCCTACGGCAACACCGACCTGCAGCACCTGAAGGTGTACAAGGAAGGTCCAGGCGGCGTGTCCGACCCACTTCATCAGAAGATGACGCTTGGTTGGAAGTTTGCCGCCAAGGCTGCCATTCTAAACAACAACTTTATGTGTCGTTTGGAATCCGGCTCACTATACTAAATTAACCGGGCGGTAGGTATACAAGCCGCCGCCCACGCCATGGAAGGATAATCATGGAAGGTAACGCACCAAATACTCTAGGTCCTACTATGACCAATGTGCCGACTCCCCAGCCCCGCACGCCGCAGGCTGAGTATGCCGTGCAAGCAGCACCGGACACAACACCGACAGTCTCGCCAGCGCCAGTATCGCAACCAGAGCCAGAAGCTCCAGCGGAGCCAGTGCTTGAGCAGTCGGATCCAAAAGTCGCACAGTACGAGCCAGACACAAAACCAGTGTATGTCCACGTCAAATTGCGGCGTACGGTGATGATTAACGGCAAGGGCTATCCAGCAGGCAAAGACCTGACGGTACCGAAAGAAATTGCCGATGAGCTGTACCGTATTGAAGAGACTAACCTGGAGTACGAAGCAGATCTGCTCCGTGCAAACAACCAGGTCTCCACCCCAGCAGCCGAGCTGAAGGTTTAACAAAAACTAAGACAAACCAAAAAATACACACAAAACATAAAACCTCCACTGATAGCGCAGGTATGACACGCAATCTACTGGACGCTACGGAGAACTCAAAGACACCCCAACTCGCAAGGGTGTCTTTGTCATGGCAGACATTTTCCTATTATGACGCCAGTGGACAGCCATATAGCAATTAACCACATATGCAGGTCGCTCCTAAATATTGCTTCTGTATCATCAAGAATATGAAGCACTACAGTTGCGCAGATAGCTATAATTACAATAATAACCGCAGTACCCCAGTTTATATTATTGTTTCCTATCGGAAAAATAATCGCGCAAGCAGACATAAAAAGTGCCCCAGAGTACTCTTTCGCATTGCGAAACAACTTCTTCATCATATGGACAAATCATACCATATTTGCTATAATGACGCCATGAAAAAAGGTGGTAAAGCAGAAAAAAATGACACGATGGTCACCAGAAAAAAGTGTCTCATAGACGTAGCTATCGTTGGTGTCATCTGTTTTTTTCTCGGTTTTTTATTCTGTCACACAGCATACCCTATTCTATACCACAACAAGCTAGAAGCTGACAGGAAAAATGCCGAAGCTACCCTGGACTATAAGATACAGGAGCTGAGAGACTTACAAGGACGAACTCCAGTCAAAAATCAGAGCCAGAATAAGTCTGCTTCGCATAGCAAGCACACTGTCTACGACATCACGCCAGAGACAATGCTGGCTGAAGTGAACAAGATACGCGCCGAGCATGGCGTTGCCCCCCTACAGCTAAATCCAGCTTTGAATAAGTCGGCACAAGAGAAATGCAGCGATATGGTCGCCAATAGTTATTACGGACATGACAATCCAAAGACTGGCGAGCATGGCTGGGAGATAGCCCTGAGAAATACTGGATTTACAACTGGCTTCCATAGCGAAAACCTATCTTTGGATACGGGATCAAAGGAAGAAGGACGCTCTGGCTACATCACAGACAAGACTGTTTTTGAGGGCTGGATGAAAAGCGAGCCGCACGCTAAGGCTATCCTCGACTCCCGATATACACTAACTGGCTTTGGTAAATGCACTACTGACGAAACTTTGGGCGATAATGGACATTGGTTCTTCATTGAGCATTTCTACAGTCCGACAAACTAGAATCGAAAAACTTTCACAAAATTTGCCAAAATATTGATGATTTGAAAAAACGCATGATACCTTATAAATAAGCATGCGGTATTTCCTGTAGTAGACTACGAGAAGCACCGCTCCGTGAGCCGCAAGCTCGGCAACGGCTTTGGACGACCGGTCGTACGGCGGACATCAGGACTCCAGAGGCGAAAGACAAACTTGTATTAAGTGTGTCTTCGCAACTGGACAGTCCAAGCGAAACAACAGCCCTTTTGCGAAGCGCAAGAAAGGGCTATTTTTATGGCAGAATATCAAGGAAACCCAGACTTCCGCGGGTGGCTGGCGGTACACGATCCGTACACGCTCGCCTACACCGGCAACGACGGCAGGATTGACTGGAACAAGGTCAATAACAACGGCGCCGACACAAGAATGATCAGTTACGACAAAGGACAGTCCGGCAAGGTTCAGCAGTATGTAGACGGTCTGCATCGACAATTTCAAGCTTGGGACGCCAAGCGAAATCAGCAACAGCCTCAACAGCAGAATGGCATTGGCGGCTGGGGCTATAGCAGAGGCGGTAGCGGCGGCGGAGGCGGCATGTCAGCAGTACAGCGCCAAGCCATCGACAAGCAGTGGGCGCAAAATAACCGCTACTACAACGATATGCTGAGCTCCATCGATCCGCGACGCAACGCAGCACGAGCGGCCGTTGACAGGCAGGTAGATACATCCATCAACTCATTGAAGGGCGAACGCGACAGCGCCTTTCAAAACCTCGACCGTCAAGACCAAAAGCTGGAAAAAAGTTATGCCCGCGGTAAGCAGTCGCTGGGTGAGATGGTCCGCAATACTCTGCAGGGCGAATCAAACAACATCGGTATGCTGGGCGGCGGCAACTCAAGCGCCATCGGTATGCTGGGTGTTGGCGTAGCCGACCTGCAAAACAGCGAACAAGGCAAGATGTTAGACGATCTGAACGAGCAGAAGACTGACATTGAAGTCAACCGTCAGCAAGTACAGAGGAAGCTGGAAGACGAAGTACGCAAGCTGAATGACTTCCGCCAGAGCAAGTACCAAGAAATCCACGACACCTTCAACGAGCAGCGCAACGAAATCCTCAACAAGATGAACATGAACGACAACCAGCGCGCCCAAGCCCTCGCTCAAGCGGGTGCAATATCGACAGCTCAAATTCAGGACGTCGATAGAGCTATCAACGGACGGCTAGGTCAAATCGTACAGACCTACCAAAATATCACTGCTCCGCAAGCGTCACTGGCGAGCGTTCCAGCATACCAGGCGAAAAATATCACTCAAGGCACAGTAGATAGCTCGAATATTAATTCGCCTAGCCTGAGCGCAGGACAAGCAACAGAATCAGTTCTTGGCCGACGCTCTGACGATGACGACAGCTACTTTATGCGTCCACGGCGTTCCGCAGACGACGTCCAATTCTAATAGCCGAAAGGAGCTAAATACCAATGTTTGACTTTGGAAAAATGATACGCAGCTTCTTCGGATGGAGAGACGACGAAGAAGAAAAACGCCGCGAACAGCAAAACCACCGCGAGCCAATCCAGCAGCACAACGATAATCCGCTAAGCCAGCCAAAGCAGTTTCAGGGGTTTGACGCAACACGCCTGTCTACTATTCAGCAGCCGCGCCAGCAGGAGCAGCAGCAAAACTTCTCGCCAGAGAAGCCCAAAACGCCAATGTTTCAACCAAACTTCGTAGAGACAATTGAATCGCAGCTAGAAAAAGCCAAAAAGTATGCCGCACTGGGCGATGAGAACGCCAAAAAGTACATCGAACAGAACCAGTCGAAAGTGCAGCAGCAAGACAAGCAGCAAAACTTCTCGATAAACAATCAGTCACAGCTACAATTACCACATCCACAGCAACCCTCCCCTTTTCAGCAGCCAGCACAGCAATCACCGCAGATGCAACAGCTGAATGAGACTGTACGCCGCAACAACCTAAACTCTGAGGACTACCGAAAGCGTCGAGACGAATTAACGACGCTGCTTAATGATACCCGCGGCAACTGGACAAACGAACGGAAATTACTCGATGAAGCACAGCAAGGCATCACCTCTGACGAGCAGTTGAAAAATACCATCGAGAAGATAAAGAATGTTCAGTATCGCCAGAAAACCGCTGACGCTGCCTTGGGCGAATACGGACAATCGCCCATGATAAATTACGGTGGCAGGACACCGACACAATTCCTAGAAGACTTTAATAATATGGATGCCGGCAGGCAGCGTGAGGCTATCGAGCAGATATCCAAAAATCTAACGGATTACGCCAAGGTCCCTTACGGATTTACCAATCCAGAGCAAAGAGCAAAGTTCGAACGTATCGTTGCTGAATCAGAGTTACTACGCAACCTAATCGATGACCGAGCAACAAAGAAAGTTCCTAATGTAGAGACTGTTGGCAAGGATATTATTAATATTGGCGGCAATATAGTTGGCGGCATAACACAACCATTCAAGACGGTTTATCGTTCAGGTGAAGCTTTAGTTAATCATAGCCCGCTTGATGCACTCACTGCGGAATACAAAGCAGGCAAGCTTTCGGAGGAAGAATATGCTCGCAGATACAACGCTATAGACCAAGAGATAAACGGCATAACTGGAGGCATGCAAGACAAAGGAACTCTAGACCGTATACTTCGCGCAGCTGGTACAGCTGTTGATGTCGCTTCTTCTGTTGCTCCTGTAGGATCTCTTGCCAAGGGAGTTGTCAAGGGTATTGCACCAACGCTAGCTAAAAGCGCGCTAGAGAAAGGTATCATCAGCCAAGCAGCCGAGAAAACCGTTCCCCAACTGATTGCTCATGAGGCAGCCACGAACGCCGCTCTAGGTGCAGGCGGGTCGCTTCGAGCTGGCACCGACTGGAAACCTGAAAATGCTTTGCAAGAAGCGGCGACCGGTGCTGTCTTTGGTGCTGGAATGGCAGGAGCTGGTGCAGCTATCGGACGCGGCGCTACAGCACTTCGCCAAGCGTATGTCGATGGCGACCTGCATATTCCACGTACGGAAATCACACCGAATGCTGGACGAAATGAGCGAATGCGCACAGCCATTGAGAATTATCCTATCGATGAGCCATTTAACTACGGGCGCGTTAGCCAGAGCACTCTAGATCAACACAACGCGATTCAGGCACAAACTGGTCAAGACTTCGTAACCAACAGAGACGTAACAGTGTATCCGGGCGCACATAATGCCCACGTGGAGAAACGGATTCTTCAGGAGGGGGTAACGCCTGAGGAGTATGTAAATATAGCGGAAAAGTCTATTTATGGCAACAACAGCACACTCACTCGCAGCCCTAACGATACAGGACTCCAGAATGTTACCTATGCAAACACTGACGCACCGAGCGGTCGAGTCCTAATGGGTCAATTCAACGATGGCTTAAGCCTTAAGAGTGTACAAAAAATCCGCCCCGAAAGAATTGAGGCAGATATTAAAAAAGCCCAAGCCGAGCTTGGTACGCCCCTGATGGACGACGACTTGCGGGGTGTTACCCGGGCAGGTAGCAATCTAGAATCTGCTACAGGCACAAGTCCTATTAGTAATCCATCAGGAACTCGTACTGGCAGTGTATCAAACAACACGGTAAATGTCAATGGCGAGGATGTTTACAGGCCAACAAAACCAGGCTTTTTTGGTACAGCTCCTGAAGATTACCGCTACCGAATCGAGCAGACACCACGCGGCAAATACGCAATCGTTGAAGAGTATGCTGACGGCAGTCCATCACAGCGATATTCGACACATTCAGACATTGCTATTGCTCGCCGTGAAGCACAGAGATTAGCTGAAGGACTAGAAAAACCAATCCAAGTCGAAGAAACCGGAAAAGGCTACAACGGATTCACTGAACGAGCGGCTGAGATTGAGCTGAAAAAGCTACAAACAACCCGTCCAGAGTATGTCTGGGAGATTAAGCCAGCCGAGCATATGGATAGCCACGATATAACGCGAGGTAAGTATGGTATTAAGGGGGTGCTACGCGAGAGTGACGCCCGCCTCGACGGTCCAAACCAGCCGGCGAGAACATACGAAGTTGAGGGTACTGTACCAAAAGTCAAGGAGGAGCTAGACCTCGGCGACGGCTCAAAGCTAACATCCACCACTAACGGGGACACCGGCGTCACAACAACCGAACGCGTCGCTCCTGACAATACAGCAGACCTACAGGCGGTAGCGGCAGCCCGAAGCGCCACCGATGTAGCCGACGGGTACAGAATCGATAATATTACGTCACAAAGCCAAGCCGCAGACATCAACCCCTACCCTCAAGCGACCGTTGATAATGTTATCGACAAACTGAACGCCGGTACTCCAGCACAGCGCCGCCTAGTTCGCGATGAGATCCGCAAACAAACCGGCTATGACGTTCACGACATACGAGGTATGAAACAGTATCCAACCATCGTACAGTCAGCATATAACCGCGTCGTCGGCAGCCAGGAGTGGATTGACGCTAGCAAAAAAATCCACGTCAAGGGTACGGAAGCTAATCGCAAACCTGATCTAACAGAGTTTGCTCTAGCAAAAGGTGTGGACGAGCAAGGCAAGCCGATATTCGACCTGGTCCCGCTTGACGGCAATAAACATACTATCAGCAGTACTGGTATGGTAGTCGACAAAGATGGCAAGAGTGTTGGCAGCTACGTCGGTATCGATGAGAACGGCAATCAGCATGCGTATGTTGAGGGTAAACCAGTCAATCTGGGTGCTGTCGTCGGAGATATTGAACGCTGGGGTAACAGGAATAACCCACTTGCAGACATTGACCGTATCATCGACGCAAATGCTCCAGATGCCGCAACGGCCGCAGCTACCAAGGAATTTACCTCCGTATTCAAAGACAGCCAAGAAGCAGCCATGAAAGTCGAGCTGAAATCTCGCCGCGATGGACTAACGAAACTAGAAAGCAAGATGTTAGACAACCTACCATCTCGCCAGCTGCGAAAAGACCTAACCGAAGATATGTTCGACCTCGTAGAAAAGAAAGTCGATGTTGCCGACCTGAACGCCAAATACGGCAAAGACTACGTAGACACCTACATGAAGCCAGCGGTGGATTGGTGGCGTACTCACGCAGACGATATCCTCAACAACACTAACCGTGTACTGGAAGCAAACGGCTATGACCCAATACCGCGCCGCAAGAACTACATCTCGCACATCATGAGCGACCCGTCATTCTTCGAGAAGGTTGGACTGAAGATTAAGGACATCACCGGAATGAATGGCTCGGTGAGCGGTGAAGCAATCCCTAGCGGAGTACGCGGGGGTGTTCCTGACGAGATAGTCGGAAATACTGAAAACACTGGTGCACGCCGCAAGTGGAATCCATTTGCACAGACACGCCGCGGCGAACTAGCCAACAAGGACTTCTTCGGTGCTATCGACAGGTACTACGAGGCAATGCTCTACAACCAGTACATGACTCCTGCTGCTTCACGCGTGCGGGTAGTTGAAAACGCCTTCCGAACATTCCAGAAAGCTAAGGAGATTAAGCTAGACAAAGCTATCGAAGAACTCGGATTTAACGAAGCGATGGCGCAAGTCGAGACCGGCAAGCCAAAACACAAGAACTTCAAAGAAGGCGAGCGCTCCCCTCTCATCGCCGCATGGCAGGAATATGGCAATATCCTTGCTGGAAAAACGAACGCCATTGACCGATTGGCCGTTGATAAAGGCTTTGGTAGGGCTGTAGATGTTTCAATCAAGGCACAAGGTATCGTCGGCGCTAACACTATACCAGGCTCAGCCACGGCAGCCGTAGCGCAGGTCCTAAGTGTTCCGCAGACAATTGCTCGAGACGGGTTGCCATCGTTCATGAAAGCTGTCAAGCAGATGATCCACTCTGGCTTTGACGAAGCAAGCGACCCGCTGAATAAATCTTCATTCATGAAAGCCCGCTATACCGACGCCTCATCGCAGCGGCGCGGCATCATCCGAAAGTACACTGATGCTGCCTCCATTCCGATGGAAGCTATTGAGAAGTTTACTGGAGAGCTGAGCTGGCGCAGCGCATATAACGAGGCACTCAGCAAAGGACTGACTGGAGACGCAGCCATTAGGCAGGCTGACCTAGCTGCCAAGGCTACTCTAGCTGGGCGCGGCATTGGCGACCGACCATTGGTCATGAACTCGAAAGTACTCGGTGTGTTCACACAGTTTGGGTTAGAAGTAAACAACATGAGACTACAGTTCTTTAAGGACTTTACACCCGCCCAGAAAGCCAAATTCATCATCGCAGCAGCAGCTGCTAACTATGGGCTGAAGATGGTAACCGGACAAGAACAACTGCCAGACTTCCTGAAGGCGACAATAGACACTTATAACGACTTTGCCAGTAACGAGGACGATGCTAACGACAACCTTCTAAATAATACCGCGCAAGCAGGTCAGCGTTTTCTAGGCGAAGCCTCCAAGTTTGTTCCGGGTGGTCCCGCACTTGTTGGAGCATTTATAGACGACAAAACTAAGAAAACCATTTTTGGCGAAGATTCAGACATTTCCCGTTACGGCACGCCCGCTGTATCAAAGTTGATTAAGGCTGGACTTGCCGCTGGCGAGGGTTTATCGAGCGGTGATGCTGGTAAGATTGGCACCGCAATGCTTGATATAGTCCCAACCGGTGCGCAGATAAAGCGCACAATTCAAGGGGCTACTGCCCTAAAAGATGGCTATACACAGGATAGCAAAGGCAACATTCAGACACCTGTTGACCGCTCGCCAACAAATATCGTTAAAGGAATGCTCTTCGGCAAGAATGCCCTTGATGAGCAGAAGCAGTTCTATGACACCAAGCAGCATGCGCTCAGTGATAAAGACAGTGCTGCGTTTAGAGAGATGCTATCCAACAATCCTGAAGAGGCTAAGCGGTATTATAGCCTCGTTCAGGATTCAAGGAAGATGGATATTCTGGAGAAGCGTGCTAAAAATGGCGACACCGCAGCAATGGATAAACTCAGCAAAATGTCTCAGGCGACTGGCTCAGACGGACTGCCCGTGGTGCTAAAAGCCAAGATTGCTCGTGGCGACTACACACAAGACGGTGATGGGACGATCAGAACAAAAGGCGGCGAAGTTGCTCGAGAAGTTCATAAGAGACTTGCTAAAGATTCAAAAGATGAATCAGACGCCACCTACCGCAACTACGTACTAGGCTACGGATTAAAGCAGAGAGGTTCGAGTGAAACAAGCAGCAATACCGGAAACGATATTACCGATAAACTATCTGCCCTCGCCGCTCAATCAAACGATAAAGCAATAGTCCATCAAGCTATCGACCTGAACAAGAACAAGAAGTACGCCGATATGCCGGCCTGGGTTAAAGAACGCTACGCTGCAGAAAATGGCATTGACAAGGAACAGCTAACCTATGCAACGCAGGCAAGCTATAAAGCAGATGTTAAACTGCAATACCTCAAAGAGGCAACCAAGGACATGTCGAATGAGCAGCTGGTTAACACTCTATACGCTGGACGCAGGAAGTCGATCGCCGACAAGTGTTTTGTAGAAGATTCTATGCTGAAGAATTTCTACAACGACGGACGTATCTCCAAAGATCAGTACCAAGCCCTGCGGTCCCTAATCATGGACGAAAACGGTAATGTTACTTCGCAATCCAGAAATGGTGGCGGAGGTGCTAGACGCGGCTCAAGCGGTAGCGGTGGACGACGAGGCGGTACTGTCAGTGGGGTTTCAGTACCAGACTACAACGTCAAGATGATGAAGCTTTCTAGCCCGTACGGCTTTGCAAAAGATCCAAACGTAAGCCTTGGCAACGTCGGCTCAAACAAGAGCATCGTTACCGGCATCAAAGCCCCGTCACAGTTCAAAATTAGTAAGTCGGCGCTACCAACGCCGCGCGTAAGATAAGGAGTTCAGAATGAAAGTCAACGAGATACTAAAGAGTGTCCACGTAGCATACGAACAAGCAGCGGATGCGCCTGCACTCAATGATGAGGACGGGCAAATACGACTAAACCTGCTACAGAAGGCTGTACACCGCTGGTCAACGGATAATGCTACTAAATGGAATGAGCTGTTTAGTGTAGGCGATATCGGTCCTATTCAACCTGGACAGCGCGAGTATGACCTGCCGGAAGGATATTCGCTATCTAGCGGATTCTACCTACAGGGCAGCTCAGAGCCTCTATATGTAAAGTCCCCTAGCCAGCTAACTGGCGAAGATGGCAAGTTTGTTACTATTCTGGGAAATCCACAAATCGGACACAAGCTTCGGCTAGGTTGGATACCAAAATCTAGCGATCAGGAAATTGGCAAAACTATCATCGTTAAATACTATCGCGATCCGTTTATTCCAACAAAACTAGATGATGTACTAGAAATGAGCGACCCAAACTTCGCCATAGCCTACGTAACAGCAGAACTGTTCGTAAATGACGATGCCAACCTATACACGAAATATAACAGTGACGCCATGATACTCCTAGCAAATATGCGGCAGCGCAATGAGCTAGTTCCTGATGGGCAGTTTAGCGGACTTGAGGGCGACATTGGGATAGGAGGAGATTGGTAATGGCAGTACAAACTCCCCCACGTATGACAGGCGGCAGCGCTAAAACACAGAACATTATCATCCCGAATTTTAGCGGTGGTGTTAACAGCTATCTAGACGAAGCACGCCTACCGAATAACACGCTCCGTTCTGCCGTAAATTACATGCTAAGACAGGATGGTGTACTGTATCCACGTTGGGGCACAAAAACGTTTTTCCCTGTTCTAGATAAAATGCCCGACGGCTTTGATAAGTTCACCGTAAAAATGCTAGCAACGGCCAGCGGGCTAGAAGAATGGGTGATCATCGTGGAAGACGGCGTCGTCAAGCGATCGAACGGCGGAGCATGGCAGGAAGCAACTGGAGAAAAGCTCACACCTGGATATGAAGCAAAGTTCTATCAAGTGGACGATTGCGTATACATCGTCAATGGTAAGGATGTTCTGGCGTTCTACGACATCGCCAACAATAAGGTGAAGAAGTTTGAAGGTATCGACACGCCAAAAAACCTCAAGGTTACCAATTCTAAGAATCTAGCAACCGGCAGCTATTCCAACTTTTATAAAGTCTCGGCGGTCAATGAGGTTGGCGAAACAATGGCATCAGCTGAGATCTCCGTAAAAACCAACCGTATCCGCAACCAGTGGCGCCAGACAGGCGAAGTTGAGGACTATCTGGAATTAACCTGGGATGCCGTACCAAAAGCCACCCGCTACAACATCTACTACAGCGACATGTCGAATGATGAAACGTATATTGACTCGGTATCGACTAACTCGTATCGAGATTTGGGGCGTACCGCACAAAACGTAGCCGTGGAGGCTCCTGTAGCCGACACCACGTCCGGTCCCGTTCTTCGTGATATCACTGGATCGAGCTACCGTATATTTGGCGTTGGTGTAGACGACAAGGTTTACTGGGGCGGCGTTGGTAAATATATCAGTGCATTCAATGCCTTCTACGGCGGCGGCTGGGTCGAGATAAACAAAGGTACTGGTGAAATACCAATCACCGTCCGCAGTTATCGTGATGGGCGCGGTGAACCAGTAAACGTAGTGTTTATGACAACCGCATCTGGTGAGGGTTCTCAAAACCAGCTTACGCTCACCTCGATGACTGTTGGTAATACATCGTTCATTGTACCGAATATCGCCCGGGTTGTCGGTTCTTACGGTACATACGCCGCCGGCTCAGTTACTGAGGCAGATAACAACCTATTCTTTACCTGCTCCAGAGGCAAAAATACCACTGGCGCTAAACCTGATCTGCTGAACGTATTGAGTACTGAAGAAGTTAGTCTAGCTATTCGCCCAGATTTTGATGGTATCAACCCGCTATATGGCCGCGGGATATCGAGTGTACACTTTGATGGAAAAATATTTGACGCCGTACCAGCCGCCCAATCCAAGGTTAATAATGAAATCTGGATACTGGACTTGCAGCTGAAGGCATGGATACGTCCGTGGACTATTGGTATCAAGAAGCTTATTACCTTTACTCCGAGCGATGGACGCGAGCGATTGATGGGACTTCGCTCAACACCAGACAACAACGGCAAATATCGAATTGTCGAGTTTAGCGAAAAGTACATAACCGATGACGGCGAGCCTTTTGTGTCTACGTTCCGGACAGGACTGCTCCACTTCGATAAGGGACATATGAGCTGGGCAAAAATGAAGAAGACCTACATCGAGCTACTACGCGTGAGCGGATCATTGTCCATTGCGGTGAGCGGCACCGGCAAGAAACGTGTTTTGCACACTCTGAAAGACATTACGGTCTCTAGTGCCATGGTAACGACCGGATTTAACAGCGATAAATTCAACGATTTTGCATTTAACGATACAGAAGGAGGGCACGTAACTTTTAGCGACCCAAGTACTAAAAAATCACTGAAAATAAATAAGGTGGTCAATAACTACCGAGTAGACGGCAGATCGAGCAACGCCTCCTATGGTATAGCCACGATCACATCTGTGGTCATACCAAAGAAAGTGCCAGACCCTGCCAGCTGGAAGAAGTAAATAACTAAAGGAAAAATGAAATGGATAAACTACGAAAAACTTCAAACATACCGCCTACAACATTAAGTGCGTCAATTAGCGATACAGATACGACGATTCCGCTATCCTCTACCGTAGGTGCGGAAACCAGTACGTGTATTGATATTGTCATCGATAGAATTGACGCTGCTGGTGAAAAGACTCCTGACAAAATGGAAGTCGTCACGGTCCTGATATCTGGAAACAATGGCACTAACGCTGTTCGAGGGCGTACTGCCCCGGCTATGCCGCACGAGCAAGGTGCTGTGGTTGAATACAACATCTCAACGTCTGTATTGCATAACGATTTGATTGATGGCATGTCGTCAATCTTAACTCTCGAAGGCAAGCCAAAAGAAAAATCCATACCTCTCGATTCTATCAATGGAGGCACCAAGACAGGTGTGCTTATGGTAGGAGAAGAAGGAAAGACCGCACCTGGTAAGCTCACTCCAGAAAACATCAATTTAGCGACGCTCAATAAACTAGGATTCTCTTCCGTAACGGTTAGACCTGATACTGGCAATTATTACAATAGCGGCTCTAACCGTGTTCGGCTCAAAAAAGTAATCAAACAACATGGTAATATTACTGTTGATACAGAAAACAATGAGTTTATAGTCGGCAAAGATATATCTGAAGTTGAAGTATACGCCTCTGTTATGGCAGAGGGGTTGTCGACCTATCTATATCTCCTTGCCCAAATTAAGAGGAAGGGTTCACGAGATTATGAACGACTTGAACAAACCCTAATTGGGCCTTCAAGTGGCTATGGCGGAATCTCTCTCTTTGCATCTATCAGTGTCAACGAGGGCGATAGGGTCTCTGTACTGCATGACTGCACTGGTACTATCCGTGGTAATTATTCAGTAGTTAAGGTAAAGTCAGCGTAGGTTACTTAACATAAACATATTTATACTCACACCGCAATCTCCTCAAGGGTACGTTCTTACAATTTCGATGTTGCGCAATTTTGTCTGTTTTATTGATAAAATCACGCCTCACAATATATAATACAATCAGTTAGCTACAATGTAGAGACTGCCAATTTGATCTAATGGTGATCAGCGGCAGTCTTTTATTTTGGCAAAGGATAGCAAATGAAAGAAATAGACTTAACAGAATTTGGCGAAATGAAATCAGACGTAAAGCATGTCAAAGAGGCTGTTGACGAGATAAAACGCACGCTTGCCAGCCAAGATAATGTTAGCCGTTCTGAACACCATGAACTAGCCACTCTCGTCTCCGCCATGAAAGAGAGTTACGATAATCGTCTAAATACTCTGGAAGGACAAAATAACGTCAATGCTGCTACGTTCACCGGAAAGCTCGGTAGATGGTTCAATGACGCAATGGTCCAGGAAATCGGTAAAATTATCATCGCAGCAATATTATTCTACCTTTACAATAGCCAGATAACTACTCAAATACAGAAGACCCAAGACGAGATCAATAAGACTAATCACTACGTCAATTCGCGGCTAGAGGCGGAGGCAAAGAAATGACCGTAATCGCCACACTGATATCACTAACCACAATCTCGCTTATTCTCTACCTGATTTTTCGAAGCAACAATAACGACAAAGGAGGACTACAATGAAGTTCGACAAATCCACCAATCAAAAAATATCACTGGCAATGGGCATATTGTCATTCTTCGCGGCGTTCGTGCTGTTTCAAGGAGATACATGGGGATTCTCCCCTTTAGCAAAGCAAATCTTCTCGTCAATCACGGGTACAATTTCTTTGGTAAATATGTATTTCTTCGGTAGCACGGCTGAAAAAATCAAGAACGAAAGGAGCGAAAAATGAAACGAGTAATAGCATTTATTAAGCGTCATTTGGCATCGGTCATTGTTATTGCGGTAATTGCTGTGATTGGCACGATGGCAACACTAGCACATCAGAACGACGACGGCACTCGCACGTTTGACAGAAAAGCGCCAAAATACAGCGAGGCAATTGAACAGGCGCACTGTAAGGTCAAAGCTTCGACTGACGCGGCTATCGCAAGCACGCTTGGCTTCGATGCGCCACAAGACAAAGGCAGCGGCTGCGAACCAAAGGACAAAGAATTAGCACAGCTTGGCTCTGGCGTTTATTACAAGACCGACCTATCCAGTCCTACGGCGTTTGTCAATGCTATGAATGGCCGCGGATTTAATGAGGGCTACGGACTACAGTGCGTGGCAGGGTTTAAGCAGTTTATGTTTAGTCTCTCAGGACGCGTCGTGGCGACCAGAACAGGCGGTGCGAGTGGCTACGCAAATCAAGTAGGCGAAATACAAGCACTCGGCTTTACCTGGCACTCTGGGCAAGCCGGCATGCGTGATGGCGACTGGGCAATATTCGGTGGTGGACAGTATGGGCACGTCGCTATGTATTATCAGGGTAGGTTTTTCGGACAGAACCAAGGCTCAGGCAATATCTACGTTGGCAACGCCTTTAATTTGGCGGATCTAGGCGGTTACCGCAACTCTATCATCGGCTACTACCGCCCTAACATCTGGAATGGCACCGCTAGCGCGCCAGCCGTTCCAGCAGCCAGCTCAAAAGCAGTAAACGACCAAGTTATCGCAGATGTTTTGCGCGGTGTGTACGGCAGCGGCAATGACCGCGTAGCACGGCTACAAGCTGCTGGCTACAATCCAGCCGAAGTTCAAGCAGCGGTGAATGCTCGCGTAGTAGCGCAAGCTCCACGAGCAACCGCGCCGGCTTCGACAGGCTACGTTCAGCGAAGCACTGGCGGTTACGTCGTGCGCCGCGGGGATACGCTCGGCGACATCGCACTGAGGAACGGCTGGCATGACGCGAACGGATTGTTTGGTGATTCTGGCTATACCCAGCGGCTAGCTGAGCGAAATGGAATTGCTAACCGCGGATTGATATATCCGGGGCAAGTTATAAATAAATAAAGAAGGAGTCAAAATAATGGAAACTACCAAATACAACGCGCTAGAAGAATTGCATAACGAACTGAATCGCGACACACCAGGCGATGAAGTTTCTCTTAATATCGGCGGCAAAGAGGTACTGAAAATCAAGTTTCAAACTGGCGGCACAGCTACTACAGAACGTAATGGCGTATTTATCGAGGATTTGCTTATTGTCGCTTACGCAAAATTAGCAGGCTACAATCGAGAGTTGCCGTGCCGCGAAAACAGTGTGGCTCTTACAAAAATCGAGGAAGCTATCATGTGGCTGGCTAATCGCAAAGCTGAGCGTGAAGCTCGCGGTGTGTATGGCACTGAGAAACGTTGAACTGTAAAGTGATTCTTTATAGTTGAGTTAAAACCGCCTCGAAAGTTCGGAGGCGGTTTTTTGACATTTTTTCACAAAATGTTGATTATTCTCGCAATCGTCTGCTATGGTGGTAGTAAGCTAAACCCATTAGTTGAACCTCGCCACCATATTTTGGTGCGGGGTTTTCATTTGTCCCGACACTAAAATAGTAAAAGTTTTGAGGGTAATTAGTGGACGGTAATAAGGATTCTGATCCTCGTGTCAAGACCCTGCGCAAGAGACTTGGCAAAGCATCAGATTTAATAACAAACGACGCGTACCTACCTATGTTTCGAAACCGGCAGATACGCTATCCCAAAGAGTTCGAAGAGAGCCTGATTCAAGCTGCACGCAAGAAAGACCCAAAGCGATGGCTAGCTAAAGTATGGTCGTGCAAAAACATGATAGCCTCTGTGAAGATGCTGGCTAAATACATCGCACGGCGAATAGCTAGACACGCTAAGGAGGTTCATGACGCCAAAGTGGCTAAACAGTTGAAGCGGATAAATCCAGCTGGACTATTGAAGCTAACTGAAATTAAAAAGCAGCGTAAGTCTACAGCTGGTAATTTACTGCTATAGAGCTGTTTGATTCTCTTCTCTAACACGGCGACGACCGTGTGTTTCTTGCTGTCTGACCTCTGTTTTTATATAACAAAATGCTTATATTTTCAAATAATAAGACTTTGTCGCACTGAATCCTGACCGATTCTTGTATTATTTTTTAAGAAAGGTGGGTATTAAGCATGATTTTTATATTTTTTAGCCAATAAACAGCTCTATAAAGAACTATTTTAGTAAATCTTTCATTATAACGATCTTTATAAAGAGATCAGTGGAGTTTTTTATGATGAATAATATTTCAGATTGCTTTAGTGACTTTTTGCGAGACGAAGTCATATTATGCGACAGGAGTAGCAAAACCATAGAGCGTTACCAGTGCTTTTGCAGACTACTGATCAATTTCTTAGGGAACAAACCTATCGATTCCGTATCTCTAGAAGATACCAGAAAATGGCGTGAGATGCTCTACTCATACCAGAAGCCAGATACTGTCAGAGGCTATATAGTTTGCCTCAAGTGTTTTTTCAAATACTGCCAGCGCAAGGGTCGCCAGCTATTATTCGACACCGAAGACATTAAGATACCTAAGCGTGAAAAACGCACCCTAGACATTCCAACCGAAGATGAAGTTGAAGAGTTTATTTCCATCTTAGCCATGAAGCGGCGCGGCTACTGTAATGCTAATAGGCTGCGTAATGTTGCCATCGGCAGACTAATATTCTCATCAGGCATACGCGTTAGTGAGGTGTGCTCTCTGAATCGTAATTCTATTAAGAATCGCCAGTTCACTATCGTTGGTAAAAGCCGAGACTCACGGATATGTTTCATTGATTCTCAGACTGAAAAATGTATCGCAGATTATCTAAATATTCGTACAGACAATAACCCAGCATTATTCATTTCATACCAAACCGAAAAGAGAATGACACCAGGCAACGTCCGTAATGCGTTTGAGGCAGCATGCGCGCGTTCTGGCGGACAATTTGTCGGCATTAGACCTCACGCACTACGCCACAGCTTTGCTACCAAGATGTTGAATAGGTGCGTAGATTTACGCTACATTGGTGACCTTATGGGACATGCTGATCTAAATACAACCAAGGTCTACACGCACTACACAAATCCGCAATTACGAGCCATCTACGACCGCGCCCACGGCGAAATATAAGGGGCAATTACATAAAACAGCCGCTGCTTATTGACATAAGCAGCTTTGTTTGCTATACTAAGTTCATGATCGAAAGATAGAACATTACATCGTAAACGTAGATAGGCTTAGAAAACAAGCATCTATTTACAAGAGCATGTATTGTTTACATGCGGGTATAACTCAGCTGCTAGAGCGCTTCATTGCCATGGAAGAGGCCAGGAGTTAGAGTCTCCTTACCCGCACCAATTCGATATTTAGCCATCCGAACGGGTGGTTTTTTCGTATGTTAATCCTTAGATAACTAATTACATTTGACATAATACCCCCAGGGGGTATATGATTGTTTTATGGATACAGCAGACATCAAACGACGAGCCCTGCATCGCACAAAGATCATATTAGGACAAATGCGCGGACTCGAGAAACAAATTACCGACGACGCGTATTGTATGGATGTTTTAACTCAAAGTCTAGCAATACAAAAATCATTGGCGTCACTTAACAAACTTATTCTGGAGCGACATCTCCGCACGCACATTGCTGATAAAATGGCGTCCGGCGCCGAAGATCAACAAAGTAAAGCGATAGAAGAATTACTCAATCTATATGAATTAAATAATATAAGGACAAAATAATGAATCACGAATCTAATAATCATTGCAATACAAAAAATTCAATCAAACGTATGGCGCTATCGGCAAGTTTACACTGCCTGGCGGGATGTATGATCGGTGAGATGATCGGCGTTACCATCGGCACGCACGCTGGATTTGCGCCACATACTACGGTCATTCTGGCATCAGTCTTAGCTTTCATTTCCGGCTACACCGCGTCAATCATACCACTAGTACGCGCCAAATTATCGCTCATGAAATCCTTAAAGTTAGTTTTTGCCGCCGACACACTATCCATACTGTCAATGACCGTCGTAGACAACATAATCATGCTAATCATTCCGGGCGCCATGGATAAGAACTTAGCTCATCCGATTTATTGGGTTAGCCGGCTAATTTGTATGTTCGCCGCGTTTGCCGTATCGTATCCCGTCAATCTATATTTGTTACGCCGAGGCAAAGGTCACGCATTGACTCATCATTATCATCACATGTAATTTATTTGTTTTGATTTTCCCTATCATCTCGCTTATACTTAAACTATGAAAATTTGGCAAGATGTCGCCTCTCTTTATCAAATTTATCCGCGCAGTTTTCTAGATACGAATGGCGATGGAATTGGCGATTTGAACGGCATTACCGAGAAGCTGGATTATTTATCATGGCTGGGTATCGATTCGATTTGGATTTCCCCATTCTTCGTGTCGCCGCTAACTGACTTTGGTTATGATATCGCAAATTATCGAGCAATTGATCCGACTTTTGGTCAAATGGAAGATTTCCAAGCACTACTTAAAAAGGCTCACAACCTCGACATTAAAGTTATGATCGACCTCGTTCCCTGCCACACTTCAGATCAACATCCGTGGTTTCAAGAATCCAGATCTTCACGCGACAACCCCAAGCGAAATTACTATATTTGGCGCGACGGAAAAGATAATAGCGAGCCTAACAATTGGCGAAGTTTGTCTGGCGGCAGTTCGTGGGAATTTGACGAGCTCACCGGGCAATTTTACCTGCATTCATTCCTGAAAACGCAGCCAGATCTGAATTGGGATAATCCTGAAGTACGTGCTGAAATAAAAAACATAGTGCGATTTTGGTTTGATATGGGCGTTGATGGAATGCGCGTCGATGCAATTTGGGGAATTTCCAAAGATCCTGATTTTAAAGACGACTCTACAAATCCTGATTTTTATGGCAATCCAGACAATTACGGAGCATTTATTCATGACCGCTGTAAAATGGGACCGCATTTTCAGAAATATTTGCAAGAATTGGCGTCAGTCTGCGACGAATATAACGACAAGCAAATGGTGTTTGAATTTTATCCCGACGATAAGCTGGGCGATATCTATCATCAATACAGCCAAATCCTGACAGTTCACCCAAAAGCCTCGGCGTTTTTTATGGAATATCGTGACAACGAATGGCACGCTAAAA
The DNA here is from genome assembly GCF_022828365.1 of Candidatus Nanosynbacter sp. TM7-087. Lineage (GTDB taxonomy): Bacteria > Patescibacteriota > Saccharimonadia > Saccharimonadales > Saccharimonadaceae > Nanosynbacter. The sequence goes on from NZ_JAJQJU010000001.1 coordinate 405,966, forward strand.
ATATTGAGAAAAAAATTGAGAATTATCTACAATCAGCAAGCTCAACCACGCCATTTTTCTGCATCGGAAATCACGATCAGCCGCGAATTGTCTCCAGATTGGGCGAAGAACGTGCCCGCGTCCTCAGCTTCTTAAATCTCCTCACTCCAGGAATTAGCGTGATATATTACGGCGACGAAATTGGCATGATGAATGGAGAATTGACCGCTGACGACATTCGAGATAATTTTAGTCCCGCCAATTCTGTTGTTGACAGTCGAGATTTGGAGCGCACGCCGATGCAATGGAATGATTCGCAATTTGCAGGCTTTTCAAGCGCAAAACCTTGGCTTCCCGTTAATAATAATCACACGAAGATTAACGTTGATAGCGAAAAAATCGCAAACGATTCTCTGCTTAATATGCACCGAAAGCTGCTAAAATTGCGCCAAACTCTCCCGATTCTTAAAAATGGCGATTTGAGTATTGTAGAAAACACCGGCAACGGATTTATTCTTGGATTAAAAAGAGGACTGGTTGGTCAACGTGCTTACATTTTCATCAATTTCGCAGACGAGAAACAAAGCTTCTCCGTTCCAGAAAACGCCAAGATTATCACCTCGACTCACTCTGTCAATTTAATTACCGCAGAAAATCTCCAAATGACAATTCCAGGACATTGCGGGGTTTTGCTTATTGTCCAATAATAAAAACACTCAACTAGAATAAGGCTCCAGTTTCAGTATCACACTCTTCTATAGGATAAACGCCCGCACATCGAGCCGCCAGATCTGCCATTTTCTTTTTAGTTTTCTCATCGTCGGCAGCCTCGGTGAGAGCTTCCAAGTCTGAATAGTAATCATCAAGAACATCTGGATAGCTGTTTTGGCTAGATTCTGTCGTATCGTTTTCTAACTCCTCGTCACTAACCTTATTAGCTTCTCTATAAGAGCCGAAGTTACCCAGATTATCGTTCAATATTAGTCGTTGCGAATTTGTGTTTGTTCCACTTGGCAAATAATCAATACACGGCATTTTCTACATTCCTCCTCTTTTTCACTTTATCTATAAATTATTATACACCGCCACCAGATGTAGTGGTAGAGTTAACTTCACAACACTACCAATCTCCGTCACTCCTATAATTCTCGCTATTGAGTCGGATTGAGCTATATCTTTCAATGCAGCCAGTGTAGTTGTTCTGTCTACAAGAGGTCATCAATTTCAGATTGCCAACCTCTTCAAACAGAAAACCCGCTGGCTCTCTACTTCCAGCGGGTTTTGCTATACAACAAAAATCGTCCTGACAAACATCAGAACGAGATTATTAAGTCATACTGTATTTTTACAATCGTAGGAACTTGGTGAGGTGCGCCTCCCCATAACTACGACTGTCCACCACAACAGTTTTGTCTTGAACCGGCACCTCACCTATTCCTGGATGTGATAATATCATAGTTCCACCAGGTTTGAGTAGTCTCATTAACTTGGAAACTGTGGAAAACTGTGGATTATGGTACGGCGGATCAGCAAAAATAATATCGAACTCCCCTGTTGAACTCGCACTTTCCAGCCAATTTACTATCGTTGTTTTTATTACAATAGATTTTTCTTCTACACCCAAAATGCTTATGTTTTCAGCAATTACTCGCTGAGCGACTCGATCTCGCTCCACGAAAACCGCCGATTCTGCGCCGCGACTTAATGCTTCTAGTCCAACAGCACCAGACCCCGCAAAAGCATCCAAAACCCGCGCGCCGCGTATCGATTCACCCAAAGAATTGAACATAGCCGAGCGTACTCGCTCGCCCATAGGATGTGTCGTTGAGCCGGGCGGAGTTTTTATGAATCGTCCGCCAAATTCGCCAGAGATAATCCTAACTCTCACTTTTTTTCTGCCTCGAGCTTCCAAATAGACGCCAGCCAGCCCAACATCACCGACTTTATAATAATCGGCATTAGCTCGTGATTTGTTTGCCAAGCAAGCTCCGTCGTCCAGCCGCTCTTGCTAAAATTGTCATACATTTTCATCGATGCCACGGCGTGAACTTGGTCCAAATAATACTCACGATAGTCGTGATTTTTCACTTGCAATATCTCATCGTTACTCGGAATTGCGTCCTTAAAACGCGGATATGCTACCACGCTAGCTACGCCAGCCTCAAACGCCACGTGTGTCGTCATCATACCTTTGGCGCCCCAGAATTTCCAGTTGTTCTTAATCAGTTCAATTCCGTTATCGCCCTTCATGAGATTTTTCTTCAAAATTGAGGTTCGCGTCTCCAACCCTTCACCGCCGCGAAGTTCTGCCATAGCCTGTTCCAGAGGAAAATGATGAGCCGGAGTCAAACCATCGGTAATCGCATGTGCCATCCAAGCCGCCTCAAACGCTGCTCGCTCGGAATTATTTGTTCGTAGTGCTCGGGCTAAATTGCCAATATGTCCGTCAATCATCTCCAAAAGTGCAGTGTCATTCGGATCGTCCGGATTTATAAAATGCCACGGCTCGTCCACAGCCGGACTCTTTCGCTTGACGCCATCAGGACCATTCTTGCCCTCAAAATGAAGAATGTTTTTAATGTCAGGAAAATCACACCAATCAGGAAGAATTGGTTTTATATTTCTCCTTGCGACTCGATCTATTTTTTGGTGGACGCCAATAAATCGACCAGAGCTATCCCTAATTGTTGTTCCTGCATACATATTAATTTAAAACAGTTAATCGCTGATAGCGACTGACGGCGTGCGCCAGATGATTATATTGTAGCAAATCTTGCCCCTCTTTGACAAAACGCTCAGCCTCAACTTGGGCACGAGCAATCAACGCCGTATCCGCCAGCGAGGCAATTTTCAAGTTCAAATCCCCGTGTTGCATTTTGCCGTAAATCTCGCCAGGTCCACGCAATTTCAAATCAACCTCCGCCAAATAAAATCCGTCTTGCGACTTCTCAATCTCCCGAAGTCGTTGACTCGGCTTATCGTGGCCGCTCATCATCAAATGGCAAAAACTCTGATGCTTCCCGCGCCCAACCCGCCCGCGCAATTGATGCAATTGACTCAGTCCGAAATTGTCCGCATTTTCAATCAACATCACCGTCGCATTTGGCACATTCACACCAACCTCAACCACAGTCGTACTCACCAACATATCCAGCTCGCCGTCCGCAAATTTCTGCATCACTTCAGCTTTTTCTTCAGCAGGAAGCTTTCCGTGCAACAACCCAACTCGACGATGGCTGAAAACAGTCTTGGACAATTTATTATATTCCGCCTCCACCGATTTCTTATCATTGTCTGGATTATCATCAATCAACGGACAAATAACGTAAGCTTGGCGACCTTTGGCTAGCTCATTTTCAATCGATTCGTAAAGCTTCAGAGCTGACGCCGGCGACCAAATCTTAGTCTGAATCGGCTGGCGACCAGAGGGCAGTTCATCCAAAATAGAAATATCCAACTCTCCGTACAATGTCAGCGCCAAGCTGCGCGGAATTGGCGTGGCTGTCATGCTTAAAAGATGTGGCATAAAATCAGACTTTTCCAACAAAGCTTGTCGTTGCTTCACACCAAATCGATGCTGTTCGTCAATCACCGCGAAACCTAATTTATGATACGTAACTTTTTCCTGAATTAGCGCGTGTGTGCCGACCACAACATCAATGTTACCGCTAGCCAAGTTGTCCAACAGTTGATTGCGCGCCGCACCTTTCACGTGACCCGTCAGAAGTGCAACAGACACACCAAATGGTGACAATAACTCGTCAAGCGTCTTCGCGTGTTGCTGCGCCAAAATCTCCGTCGGCGCCATAATTGCCGTTTGAAAACCAGCCTTAGCCACTTCTGCCGCCACCAATCCCGCAACGACAGTTTTTCCCGAGCCAACATCTCCTTGTAATAACCGATTCATCGGATGATCAGACTCCAAATCTTGCAGAATTTGCCACGCAGCTCGACGCTGAGCATTCGTCAAAGGAAACGGCAATTGGTCGACGAAACTCTTCACGACCGACTTATTGAACGGAATTTTCCAGCCTGTTAATCTGGTTTGTTCTTGCTTGTTAAATTGCGCCGCCAATATCATCTCGAACAACTCTTCAAACGCCAGACGCTCACGACCGCGGGAAATTTCCTCGTGAGTTTTTGGCGCGTGAAGAAATTTAACTGCCTCAGAACGACTAACCAATTTTTGGCGCTGAATAATATTTTCCGGCAAAGTCTCGGGCAAAAAATCCATAATTGGACGAATATTTTTCATCAAATCTTGCACGGTTTTCGGGCGGATACTTTTAATCGATTTATAAACTGGCTGAATTCCAGAATTATTTTCCGCAGTAGTTTTGGCAATTTCTTTTGCCAGCTCGACGGACGGATTATTGATTTGATAGCGATTATATTGCATACCAAATTGGCCAGAAAAAATAAATTCCGCATCAGATTTTAATTGCGTTTCGCGGTACGGCTGATTGAACCAAACCGCCTTAACTTTGCCTGATTTATCCGCCAAAACCGCGGTCGTGATTCTAAGTCCGCGCCGAACAATACGCGTCGAAACCGACTCGCAGTGCGCCTTAACAGTAACTTTTCCCGGCTGAAGATCTGCGATATTAACCGCAGTTGAATAGTCGTCATATGCTCGCGGTAAGAAATTCAGGGCATCAGAAACCGTCGTAAGACCGGCCACTGCTAGAGCCTGAGCGGTTTTTGGCCCGACGCCTTTAATTTGCTCGAGAGGAGTTGTTAGCTTCATCTACGAAACGGCGTTGATGCCTTCCAGAGCGTAGGCTGTATCTTCCCAACCCCTCACGCCGATTGAATCTACGCCCATTTGCTTCACTGGAAAATCATTGCCGCCTTCTTCAATTTTGTCACCAAAGAATAGAGTTTCTTCTTTCGACCAGCCATTCAGTTCAAGCAACCTGCCAATTCCATAGGCCTTATCAATTCCCGGAAGCGTGATGTCAGTACTGGTCGTACCGCCAATTCGCACCTCAAGCCCAGGCAGCTTCTCCGCCACCTTGTCGCGATATATCGGACGGACATCCTTATATTTTTCAGCCCACGCATATTTATCTTCAGGTGTAGCCTGCTGACCCAAAGCCGACATAGTAATCTGGCTATGTCGATCTTCAATTATTTCACCCGCAGGATTCTCACACCAAATGCCCATTTCCTTCGCAACTTCTTCCAACGCTGCAGTTATCTGAGTTTTTTGCTCGTCAGATAAATCATTCGCGTATTGAATTTTCCATTCATCATCAGCGGCGTCAAATCGATAATATCGAGTACCGCAAGTCGGCATCGCGTGGAACTTCTGAAGCAACTCTGGAGTAACGTTCAACCTATCAATCACCTGCTTCTTTATCTGTTGAAACGTGCCGCCAGTAATCACGCAAACGTCATAATTCTCAAGTAATCGACTAAGAATCCCAGCCATACGATCGCTAATTGGCGACTTTGTAATTGCTAATGTATCGTCCAAATCAAAACCGATAATTTTCTTCATTATTCATTCTCCCCCATAATTAATACAAATGTGTTTTTACCCTTCTTCAGTAGCGACGTGTCATTGACGACTTTATTTTCGGCAAGTTTTTCGCCGTTTAGGCTAATAGCTCCAGATTTTAACAATCGCTTTGCTTCGCCGTTAGAGCCAACTGCACCGGATTCTACCAACGCTCCAATCACATCAATTCCAGCATCAACGCAAGGAATTTCTTCAGCCAAAGCGCTCAAATCATCATCCGACAATTTCTTAAAATCACCACCACCAAACAAAACTTCGTTCACACGCTCAACAGATTCACGACGCGCGCTACCGTGAACAATATCAGTAATTTCACGAGCCAAAACCTTCTGCGCCGAACGAGCACCAGGATTTACGGCATGATTTTCAGCAATAGCCTCAATTGTATCGCGATCCAACATCGTAAATATCTTCATATATTCAATCGCGCTCTCGTCATCGACGTTCAGCCAGAATTGATAGAATTTATAGACGCTGGTTTTATTTTCATCAAGCCAAACCGCGCCACCTTCAGATTTACCGAATTTACGGCCAGTCGACTTATTGATAAGTAGCGGCGCAGTCATTGCGTAGACTTCAGCGTTTTCTTTTTTACGAATCAGATCCACGCCGGATAATAAATTGCCCCATTGATCCGATCCACCAATTTGCAGATTCACGCCATATTGATTAAATAGATGCCAAAAATCATAGCCCTGAAGCAAAGTGTAAGTGAATTCCGCAAAACTCAAACCTTTGCCGTTGTTAATGCGCGCCTTGAAAAATTCGCGGCTCACCAAATCTGCCATATTGAAATTCTTACCGATATCGCGAAGAAACGGCAGCAATTCCAACTCAGCCAGCCAGTCAGCGTTATCAACCAAAGTAAAATCTCGTCCAGCAAAAATCCTAGAAACTTGGGATTTTAAGGCTTGTTTATTATGCTCAATTTCCTCGTACGGAAGCAGATTTCGCTCTTCCGTATCACGCATATCGCCAATCATTCCTGTGCCGCCGCCAACGAGCAAAAACACCTTATGTCCGCGCTCCAGAAAATGTCGAACCATCATATAAACAGCCAAATGCCCAACATGCAAGCTGTCCGCCGAAGGATCTGTCCCCAAATAGAGCGTGAAATTCTCCGAATCGATAAGTTTGTCGTCAGTAAATGTGGTCTGATTCCAGAATCCACGCCATTGTAATTCTTCTGATAATTTCATATCACTCCTTTTCTATATATTAGTATATCAATTTTACAATTGAAGCGAAACATATGCGTGATATAATAGAATTGTGAAGAAAAAGACTACGATAAGCACCGCCGGACACGGCTCAAGCGATAAGAAATCTCCGTCGAAACGGATGAACTTATATGCCAATTTGGCGCAGAAACATAAGACTAAAAAAGACAAGGACGCGCGCGAACGAGCGGAATATTTGGCGACTTTGCCGAAACATCCCGTAAAGCGATTCTTTTATCGATTACATCCGAAGCGACTAGCGAAATATTGGTTCTCCAAGCGAGGCGGACTGATGGCTCTGAAAATTCTTGGCGTCGGTATTTTGTTGATGTTGCTACTTATCGGCGGAATGTTCGCCTATTTCCGTAAAGACCTCGATAAAATTCGCCCTGGCGAGCTTGCTAAGCGCGTTCAAACGACTGTCACTAAATATTACGACCGCAACGATAATTTGCTTTGGGAAGATAAAGGTACGGGCAATTATCAATTGGTTGTTGAATCTGACCAGATTAGCGACTATTTGAAAAAAGCCACTGTCGCAATTGAAGACCGAAACTTCTATAATCACCACGGCATCAGTATTAGCGGTATGTTGCGCGCAATGCTCTCAACTGCTTCACGACGCCAAGTTCAGGGCGGATCGACTCTGACGCAGCAGCTAGTCAAGCAAGTCTTCTTCGCAGATGAGGCTGGCGACCGATCAATTAGCGGTATTCCTCGAAAGATCAAGGAAATCATCCTGGCTATTGAAGTTGAGCGAATGTACAGCAAAGATCAAATCTTGTCGCTATACTTAAACGAGTCGCCATATGGCGGCCGTCGTAACGGCGCAGAGTCTGCCGCTCAAACGTACTTCGGTAAGCATGCAAAAGATCTGACGCTGGCGGAAGCGGCGCTAATTGCTGGTATTCCGCAGAATCCAACTTACTATAATCCATATAACACCGCTGGAAATAAGGCTTTAATTGCCCGACAACATACAGTTCTGGATTACATGGCCGAGCAAGGAGTTATTACCAAGGATGAGGCTGAAAAGGCTAAAAAGATTGACATCTTAAGCACACTTAAGCCGCAGACCGAGCACTTGGAGAATATTAAGGCTCCTCACTTCCTATTGATGGTCCGAAATCAGTTGAGTAAAGAGCTTGGCGAATCGGTCGTTGGACGCGGTGGATTGACGATTAAAACCACCCTCGACTGGCGAATTCAGGAGAAACTTGAAAATGAAATGAAATCGTTCTTTGCAACGGGTCGACCAGATTCTGTGCGAATCAGTAACGGCGCCGCAACAGTCGAAGACGTTCAGACTGGACAAATCGTAGCACTTGTTGGTAGCCGCGACTTTAACTACGCTGGCTTCGGTCAGGACAACGCCGCAGTTTCCTATATCCAGCCAGGTTCCACAATTAAGCCGCTTGTCTTTGCTCAATTGTTCGACAAACACGACAGCAAGCAAGCATATGGTAGCGGCACAGTCTTAGCCGATGAGAATATTGATAAACTGTACGGCGCAACTCTAAGGAACTGGGATAATAAGTTTATGGGTGCTATCAATATTAGAAGAGCGCTTGCTCTATCTCGAAACGTCCCAGCCATTAAAGCCGCTTACATCGTTGGTGACGGATCCGCTAAGCCAGTCGTCGAGGGAATTCGCAGAATGGGCGACACTAACTATTGCCGACAGGAAGAAAACGCCGGCGGTTATGGGCTCGGTGCAGCAATTGGCGCATGTGGAACCAAGCAGACAGAATTGGTGAATGCCTATTCAACATTAGCGCGAATGGGAGTTCAAAAAGACATTTCAAGTGTTATCGAGGTAAAGAATAGCCAAGGTGAAACTCTGAAAAAATGGAAAGATGAAGGCAAGCAAGTTGTCGACTCGCAATCAGCATACATCGTGAACGACATCTTGTCCGACCGAACCCCTGGACTTCACGGCTGGATGGGCGTTAATGGCGTTCGAACCTCTGCAAAGACTGGTACATCGGACAAAGGTTCGCAACCAAAAGACCTTTGGATTGTTAATTACAGCCCAGCTCTGGTCATGGGAATGTGGCTCGGAAACTCCGACACCAGCGTGATTGGCACATCAGCTTCCAACTACGGCATGCCGGTAATTAGAAGCGTCATGGAGTTCGCCCACACCCAAGTTTACGCCAAGGAAGGCAAATGGAAATCAGGTCAATGGTATGAGCGACCAAGCGGAATCCAGACTGTCAACGGTGAGCTCTACCCGTCATGGTGGAATAAGAAACAAAGTCAATCTACAGAGAAAATTACCTTCGACAAAGTCTCTAAGAAAAAGGCAACAAACTGTACTCCGGATGGCGCAAAGGAAGAGATTGAAGTAACAAAGATTATTGATCCTTTGACTAAGAAAGAATCAATTACCGTTCCTTCAGGCTACGACGCGAACGCAGAAGATGACGTTCACAAGTGCGACGACACTAAGCCGCAAATTGGAGCGATATCATACACCAACAGTGGTAAGAAATATACGATAAATGTCGACGTTACAGCAGGAACTTGGGGCTTATCGGCAATCGAAATTACCGTGGACGGAAAGAGCATTAAGAGTTCAGAAATTACTTCAAGCGGCAAGCAGACCGCTACAGTAGAACTTGATACGGCAGGAACACACACGGTTTCTGTAACCGTCAGAGACTCTGCATATTACACCGCCACCTCAACTGGCAGCATTCAAGTTAACTAAATAAACTATTGCTTATTTACCAAATTAATCAGCTCAGCCTCGTGTTGAGCTGATGTTTTTGAGCGACCATTTGTGCGCTTTTTAGGAACGCTAGTCTTCTGCTTTACAGGTTTTTTCTGTTCAACCACAAGCTTCGCAAACATCATTTTTCCAGCGTCGGTCTGCAAGCTTCGGATAATCTCAATCTTCTTCGTTTGCCCAATGTAGCGCTTGGCGTTCTCAACAACCACCATCGTTCCATCTTTCAAATATCCAACAGCCTGATGAGAATCTTGCCCCTTCTGCGACAGTTCCAAATCCAGCTCGTCGCCAGGCAAATAACTCATCCTCAAACTTTTCGCCAGCTCATTGATATTCAAAACCTTAACGCCGTCAACTTGCGCCACCTTATTCAAATTGTAATCAAGCGTCAACACTGCCGCATCCATTTCCTTTGCCAATTTCAATAAGCGCGAATCCACACCTTCCGGCACGCGAATATTATCGTCATATAGCTCAAAAGAAGATTTCAAAATGTCCTTAAGCCCCTTAACAACATCCATACCGAACCGCGCCCTTTCACGCTTGTCATGATCTGCGCCGTCGGCTAATAATTGCAACTCAGTCAAAACACTCCTTGGTACGATAATTTTGCCCAGCAGAAATCCGGTCTTCGCTAGCTCAGTCACTCGCCCATCCATGAGTACTGACGTGTCGACCAAAATCGGCGCCGCGCCCACAGATGAATTTCGTCGCGGTTTTGCCAAGAAATAAACCTCAGTCGCCAAACCAAGCAACATTATAATTATTATCAATCCGTAAAAATCTTCCATTTTTTCCCTTTCTATTGTAAATAGTCAATCAGCGCCTGTCGCATATCGCTGACGCCTTTTATAAATTTATCTTTATGAACTTTTGGCGCAATCGCATAAGTGAAGCCCAGCTTCTTCGCCTCTTTAATTCGAGCTTGCCAATTCGTCGCCGAGCGGACCTCGCCACCCAAACCAATCTCGCCAAACACCACGGCGCCTTCGTCCAGACTTCGACCAGCACTAGCGCTAGCAATCGCCATCGCCACCGCCAAATCGGCCGCTGGATCATTTAATTTCAGACCGCCGACCACATTGACATAAATATCTTTGTCCGCCAACTTCAACTTCGTTCGCTTCTCCAGGACCGCCACCAACAGATTTAATCGATTCAGATCAAAACCACTCGCCGTGCGCTTAGGATAGCCAAAATTCGTCGGATTGACCAGCGCCTGAATTTCCACCAAAAGCGGACGTGCGCCCTCCATGGTCGCCAACACAATTGACCCATCCAGATTCTGACGCTCCGCCAGAAGTTCCGCCGACGGATTCTTCACGATTCTTAGCCCCTGCTCGTCCATCTCAAAAATTGCCGCTTCATTAGTCGAACCATATCGGTTCTTCTGCGCCCGAACAACTCGAAAACCGCCATATCGATCACCCTCAAAATTCAGCACAACGTCCACCAAATGCTCCAATATTTTCGGACCAGCAATTGAACCCTCTTTGGTGACGTGACCAACCAAAATCACCGCCGTACCCGAAGCTTTGGCGGCACGAATAATTACATTTGACGAGTTGGTGATTTGACTAACAGACCCAGGAGCCGAGGAAATTTCACTGAGAGAAATTGTCTGAACCGAATCGACAATCGCCAGATCATATCCGCCTTGCTGAATTGAAGCCGCAATATCTTCCGCGCTATTACTGGACGCCAGCTGCATTTTTTCCGAGTCAGCCGCACCCAAACGCTCCGCACGAAGCTTCACTTGAGAAACCGATTCCTCACCACTTACATATAACACCGATTTTGACTTGGCAATATGTGCCGCAACTTGCGCCAAAAGCGTACTTTTTCCAATTCCTGGCTGACCCGCCACCAACACCACGCCGCCAACCAGAAAACCGCCGCCCAAAACAGTGTCCAAATCGTCAATTCCAGTGTTTAATCTTTCTAATCCAGACTCAGAAGCAGTTTCACGAATGCTAGACGTTTTCAAGGCTTTGCCGCGCCCAGCCGATTTATCTACAACAGATGACCCGCCAGAAGAAACGACCTGCTCGACTAGCGAATTCCATTCCCCGCAATTTTCACACCTGCCAGCCCACTTTGAAAAACTAGCTCCGCACTGCTGACAAACAAATTGACTTCTAGCTTTCGCCATTATTTCGCCCCCTCCAAACTATCCAAACTTTTATTCAATTCATCAATCTGCACGCCCAATTCCCTGAGTCGCAAAACATCGGAATTGTAAGAATTGATCTCAGAATTCAAATTGACACGCCTTTCGTTCAACTCCGAGAGTTCCACCTTCAGAGCTTTACGTTGACTATAAAAATCACTCTGTGACAAGAATCCGCCACTAACGCCCGCTCGCCGATTAAAGTCCGCCACGCGACCATTATAATCCGCCAAATCAGTCGAATATTGCGATAATTCTCTATTCAATTTTTCCTTTCGAACCTTCAACGACTCGCTCAATTTCTGCGCTTCATTTTCTCTGGACTCAAATTTTTCTTGATATTGCGCGTGCAATTTCACGACTTCGGATCTATCAGTAAAATATCGTCGATAATATTCTTCCAGCTCGTCGCCCAAATTGGCAAATTCTGTCCCTAAAATTGAATGTAATTCATTAGCCCTTGTTCCAGGTTGCGCACGATCATAATACTCCATTCGCTCGGACAATTTCTTATTTTTCACATTATTATAGGCCTGCTCCAAAAGCTCGCTCAAATGAGATTTTTCCGACTCACTCAGCCTTTCCCAGGCAGCGTGCAACATCTCATGCGCTGCCGTCACTTCTTTCACGCCATCAAGCTCAGAATTGGTCACGTTATAAATATAAATATCCCTAGACGACGGATTGTAACAACCCAAAATTGCGTTTCCCTTTTCCACGCGACGACAATCTTCATTAAACTCATTTGCCGATTTGATCTGCGGATTAGAAACATAGAACATTTTTCTGCCAGTGTCTGACATTTTCACGCGGTCAGCAATAGCTACAATTTCCGCACTTGGTTTATATTGCCACAGCGTAATCTCATCAATGATTTGCTGACGATTCGCCATCACAAAAACCGCAGCAGAAAGTACAATTATCGGCGTGAGGACGCTGAATATTCTACGCACGATTGACATTGATCACCACCTTATCATTATCAATTTTAGCCTCCAGCGTGTCGCCAGGTTTTGCTTTATTGGACAGTAAAACATCGCTCAGTGGATCCGCCAATTCCGACTGAATTGTTCGTCTTAAAACTCGCACGCCGCGTTGCTCATCAAATCCCCGATCAATCAACCAACGCTTCGCCGAAGAAGTAATATCAAGCGTCATTCCATGTAGACCAACAGCTTTGATCAAGTCAGACGTGAGATTGTCAAAAATCTTTCGCACGACCGAACGAGACAGCGGCTTAAATGTAATCACGTTATCAAATCTGCCAATCAATTCTGGACGCAAAAACTCCTCAAGCTCACGCAGAGCGGCACGCGAATTTTTCTCGTGACGATTTTTGCTAGCCGACTTTTTCTGCCCAGACACACCAAATCCCAGCTCCGAATCCTGAATCATTTGCTCGGCGCCGACGTTGCTCGTCAATATGACAATCGTCTGTCGAAAACTCACCGTTCGTCCGTGAGAATCGCTCAACTTGCCGTCCTCCAGGATTTGCAAAAGTAAATTCAAAACGTCAGGATGCGCTTTTTCAATCTCATCGAACAACACTACGCTATATGGTCGACGACGAACTTTATCCGTTAATTTCCCGCCATCCTCATAGCCAACATAACCAGCCGGCGCACCGACAAGACGACTAGCCGTATGACGCTCAGAAAACTCGCTCATGTCAATTTTAATTAAACTATCCTCGCCGCCAAAAACTTCCCGCGCCAGAACTCGCGCCAATTCCGTCTTACCAACTCCAGTCGGGCCCAGAAAGATAAACGACCCAAGCGGCCCGCTCTGACGATTTAGTCCAGCTTTATTGCGGCGAATCGCGCGCGCCAGTTGCTCAATCGCTTCATTCTGACCAAGAACGCTCTGGCTCAGTCGTTTTTCCAGGCGAATCAGATCTTTCATCTGATTCAACGATAATCTGTCAATTGGAATATTTGTCATTGCCGAAACCGCTCGACGCAAATATTCATCGGTCAATACCGGCTCATCACTAGCTTCATTTTTCAGCACTTCGGCTTGCAATTCCAGCTGTCGCATTTGCATCTTAAACTCTGCAGCCTTTTCGTAATTTTCAGCCTCGACCGCGGCGTCAATTTTCCCAGCCAATCGCTTAATTTGGCGAGCCAACTTATCTTTACGCGACAATTTTATTGGTGAGCTAGACTTCAACAAACTCGCCGCCTCGTCAATCACGTCGATCGCTTTATCTGGCAAAAATCGCTCCGTCACGTAACGCTGACTCAAATCCACCGCCTCAGTCAGCATTTCGTCAGGAATTTGAACTTGATGATGCTTAGCTAATTTTCTTCTCAATCCTCGCATCATCTCCACCGCCTCTTCCGATGATGGTTCATTGACTGTCACCGACTGGAAGCGCCGTGACAACGCAGCATCTTTTTCGATGTGTTTTCGATATTCATCAAACGTCGTCGCACCAATTAGTCGCACCTCGCCTCGCGACAATGCTGGCTTCAATACATTCGCCGCGTCCATCGAACCTTCAGCCGAACCAGCGCCGACCAACAGATGCAACTCGTCGATAAACAAAATAACTTCTTGATGTTTTTTGGCGACCGCCAGAACTTTTTGCAATCGCTCCTCAAATTGTCCGCGATATTTCGTCCCAGCAATCATCGCCGTCAAATCCAGTTGAAAAAGTCGCTTGCCTTTCAAAAATTCGGGAACTTTATTATCAGCAATCCTCTGCGCCAAGCCCTCAACGACCGCAGTTTTACCGACGCCAGGTTCGCCAATTAGCGCTGGATTATTCTTACTACGCCGGCCCAAAATCGTGATCATTCGCTGAATTTCCGACGCTCGACCAATCACCGGATCCAAAAATCCTTCGCTAGCACGCCGCGTCAAATCGACACTGAATTTCTCCAAAACTCGTAAATCGCCAGAATTTTTACTTGCCGTACTGCGTTCACTCTGCAGAGATTCAAATTGCTGTTTATCAAACACATCCTCCAAACTTCCACGCAGATTGTCAATGTCAACGTTCATATCCCGCAGCAATTTAGTCGCTCGCGCCTCGTGCTGCTGTAGCATTCCATAAACGATGTGTTCCGTGCCAATTTTTTCCTGTCCAAATTCAACCGCTAATTGCCAAGCAATCCTTATCAATTCAACAACTTCAGCGCTCAAACCCTTACTTACAATCGTAATCACCAGCGGCTTCGCGGTCAGATTCAACGCCATTTCCGCACGATCCAAAGTTACGCCATTTTCAGCCAAAATCTTCGCACCCAATGACGAATTCTGCGCCAACACACCAAGCAAAATATGCTCCGTGCCAACATATTCACTCCCCTCATTATGCGCCAGAAAACCAGCCCGCCCCAAACTGGCCCGAGCCGTTTCCGTCAACCGAGGTTCTAATTCAGAAAAATCTTCTGACATATCGCCCTCCTTTCGTTTTCGGCGATTCGCAGAAGGCAGCTTATTCCGCCACCTCCTCAACTACGCTCATCAAACTATCCTCAATGTTCTTTCGAGGTTTTGGTTCTGCCTTAACGGGAGTTTTTGCTTCGATGTCTAATTCATAGCCAGTCAATCGACTTGCCAAGCGAACGTTCTGTCCGGCACGACCAATTGCTATCGATTGCTGATCTTCGCTAACATAAACCGTCGCACGCTTCTCATCTTCATTGACAGTCACACTCAAAACCTCTGCCGGACTCATCGCATTAGCAATAAATCCAGCCGCGTCTTCCTCGTATGGAATAATGTCAATTTTTTCCTGCTCACCAATTTCATTCATCACAGCCTGAACACGGGCGCCGTGACCGCCAACAAACGTACCAACTGGATCAACGCCAGGTAGCGCCGAAGAAACCGCCAATTTGGTTCGGCGACCAGCTTCACGAGCGATTGCTTTAATTTCAACTGCACCAGTTTCCATCTCTGGGACTTCTTGATTGAACAAGAATCGCACAAACTCTTCATTGCCGCGACTAAGAATCAATTGCGGACCGCGACCTTCGCGCTCAATGTCCTTAATGTAAACCTTAATTCGACGACCAACACCATAATATTCGCCAGGAATTTGCTCACTCTGAGGCATAATTCCGACAGCCTTGCCAAGCTCAATTCGCACAACGCGTGGCTCAACTCGCTGAACCGTACCGATAACAACCGTACCGATTTTATCCTCAAATTCCGCCAAAACAACTTCACGCTCAGCTTCGCGCAAACGCTGCAAGATCACTTGCTTAGCAGTCTGAGCCGCAACTCGACCAAAAGTCGTCACGTTATGAGTTTCCATCACAACTTCACCGCCAAGTTCAGCCGCAGGATCTATCTCCTTAGCTTCCTCTAGGTCGATTTGATTGGCGTCATTCTCAACTTCTTCAACAACAGTTTTAACAACCGACACGACAGCCGTACCGTTATTGACATTCAAGCTAGCACGAACCAATTGGTCACGTGTGCCATTATCACGACGCCAAGCCGCTGCAATCGCCTGTTCAATCACGCTCAAAACTGTTTCTTCTGGCAAGTTTTTTTCCTCAGCAATCGTACGCACTGCCAACGTCAACTGCTTAATGTTCAAGTCTTCCATTACATTCTCCTTCTTATTAATTATATCTTTTTCCGTCTCAAACTTCCATAAACGAAAAACTCCGACCTGCCGGCCGGATTAGTACTTTTCTATTGTAGCGGAAAGATTCTATTCTGTCAATCCAATTCTTTTCGCCAAAGAGATAAACATCTCTTAGTGGATGGCGATATTTGGTCAAATCCAATTCTTTGGTAAAACTCTTCAGCGGATTTCAGGGAATACAATTTGACAGCACGCGCATCTGGATATTCACTAGCCAAAGCTTCAATAGCCGCCCGACCAATTCCTCGCTTGCGCGCAACTTCCCTAACAAAAAGATCTTCTATAGTAATCTCGCCGTCACCATTAGAGCATACAGTCATAAGCCCAGATGACAACTCTTCACCAGAAGTATCGATAGCAAAAACGTCGCTACCGTAGTAATTATTCATGCCTTTTACATATTCTATTAAATCCTTTTTCGCACTATCCGTAAACTCGCAGCCCAAAACAGACTCCGAGTGAGCCAAAGCCGCCCGTTCCAAAGCCTCATCATCAATCACCGACAATTTAGTAAGACATACTTCAGATTTCATTCTACCATTTTATCATAAAAACGTATTTTGTCAATATTATACTTCCACACATTTTTCCAGGATTCCCGACATCGCGCTTTTTTCAGCTTCCGTTACCCACAAGCGATATTTTCGTTTCACAGCCACTTGTCGCGCAATATATTGACACCTAAAAGGTTTATTACTCGGCAGCCAAGTTGCCGCGTCGCCGTCACCTTTGGCTTGATTTGCTGGGCCGTCAACCGCTAATAAATTTAACGGATCATTCGCTAATTTCTCTCGTTCTTCTGGAGAAATTTGCTGCGCACCCTTCTGCCAAGCATCGCTCAAAGCCACTACGTGATCAATCTGAACCTTAGAGCTCGATTTTTCGCCGCGCTGAAATTGGATTACTTGACCGGTGTACGGATCGTTCAACACACCCGACAAAACTCGACATTTTTCATCAATTTTCTCATCCGTCAAATCTCGCGCCAGAATCACTTCCCGCACAGAGCAGCCGTTAATTTTGCCCCAGCCGTTGCCGAATTGCTTTCTGGAATAACCAGTCTTTGGCGCACGTCCTTTAACTTCTATCTTTTCCAATTCCGCTTTGGCATTCGAATTACCAAATAATTCTCGTTGTGTTGAAGTTTGAATTGTCTGAGGTTCGGGTTGTGAAATTCGCGAAGCCCAAACCGCCACACCAGCCACCAAAATTACCAGCGCAATCACCACTTGCCGACGTCGTATTTTATTCACCCTCATGACTGTATTATAATTAAACTATGACTAAAGTTCCACGCTTACTTGACACATTCACACCAAATCATTACAGCCTAACTCTCGATTTAACACGCGCCGAGGAAAAAGAATTTTCTGGCACAGTTATCATTTCTGGCGAGTCAACTGGCGAGTCAATTTCGCTACATTCCAAAGGCTTAACAATTCAATCAGCCACAATTGACAATCAGCCCGCCGACGTTTCATTTGGTGAGTTTGACGAATTGAGATTATTTCAACCTGAACTTAAAAGCGGCAACCACATAGTTTGTATCAATTTTTCCGGAACCATCACCGACGCAATGCACGGCTTGTATCCTTGTTACTTCACCCACGACGGCGTTAAAAAACAGCTTTTTGCAACTCAATTTGAATCGCATCACGCCCGCGAAGTTTTCCCTTGCGTTGACGAGCCAGCCGCCAAAGCTGAATATGATTTGACACTGGTCACCCGAACAGGAATAACAGTTTTGGGAAATATGCCCGTAAAAAGCGAAGAAGAAAATGGCGATTCACTCACAACAATGTTCGAGAAAACTCCACGAATGAGCAGTTATCTTTTGGCTTTTGTAATTGGCGAATTGCACAAAAAAACCGCACACACCAAATCTGGAGTTGAGGTCAACGTCTGGGCGACTCCTGCTCAGAATGAAAATACATTAGATTTTGCGTTAGATATAGCCGCTCGTTCGATTGATTTTTATGATGAATATTTCGGCGTCAAATATCCATTGCCAAAATCCGACCACGTAGCACTTCCTGACTTTTCGTCTGGTGCTATGGAAAACTGGGGTTTAATCACCTACCGAGAAAGTTGTTTACTGGCAGACCCTGAGTTGACCCCAGAATCATCCAGGCGCTTCATTGCCACGGTTATCGCGCACGAACTTAGCCATCAATGGTTTGGCAATCTCGTTACCATGAACTGGTGGAATGATTTATGGCTCAATGAAAGCTTTGCCAATATGATGGAATACGTGGCGATTGATACGTTACACCCCGAATGGCGCATGTGGGAAGATTTTGCCACGAATGAGGTAACGGCTGCACTCAGGCGCGACAGCTTGGACGGCGTTCAATCAGTACAAGCCGACGTCAATCATCCAGACGAAATCAGCACTTTGTTCGACCCGGCAATTGTTTACGCCAAGGGTGGACGACTGCTAGTTATGATCAGGAAGCTTATTGGCGAAGAGGCATTTCGCGCTGGACTTAAATCATATTTTGAAAAATTCGCGTATAAAAACACTGTCGGAAATGATTTATGGCAAGAATTGGAATCAGCGAGCGGTCAGCCAATTGTCAACTTAATGAACGCTTGGATTTCCCAACCTGGCCTTCCTGTCGTATCAGTTTCAAACAGTCACGACGCGGCGATTTTAAGTCAGGAACGATTCTTCATCGGCGAACACCAACCATCCGACGCATTATGGCCGATTCCATTATTCGCAAATCAGCCACTTGACGTAAAGGTTCTAAATCAAAAAGAAACCACCGTTTCTGTTGAAAAGCCATTACAATTAAATTGCGGCTTAAGCGCCCACTTCATCACCAAATATGACGAATCCACTCGCGAATATTTATTGAAAAACATTACAGAATTTCCAACCTTGGATAAGATTTGCATCTTACAAGATGCTACAATACTCGCCCGCGCTGGATTTGAAAACTCGGCGTCGCTACTTCCATTAGCATTGTCGCTAAAAACCGAAACCAACGAAAAAGTCTTCGGGATGGCGGCTGGTGCTTTGACGGAACTGCGAAAATTCGTCGATGATAATGACGCTGCCAGAGATTCATTAAAGAAAATTTCTGGAGAATTTGCGCGCGCCACATTTGAAGAGCTTGGCTGGGATGAAAAAGCTGGCGAATCGGATGACGACCGCGAGCGGCGCACTACGGCTTTGAGTTTTATGATATATAGCGAAGATAAAGAAGTTTTGAACGAGGCAAAAACGCGTTTTGACAATAATAAATTGGAAGACTTACCGACAGAAATTCGAGCTTTAATTATCAGTACAAACGTGAGGCATTTCGAGACGCCAGAGATGACTGAAAATCTCTTTACTGCATATAAGAACACGCCGTCAAATGACCTGCAGAATGATATTGCAATTGGACTAACTTCCACCAAAAACCCTAAAACAGCAGAAAAAATTCTTGCCAACATTAAAGATTCCAATATTATCCGCCCGCAAGACGCTAGCCGTTGGTTTGTATATTTGATTCGGACCAGAGAAAGCCGCCAGATTGCTTGGAATTGGCTGAAAGAAAACTGGGCATGGGTCGAAGAGAAATTTGGCGAAGATAAAAGTTACGACGATTTCATTCGCTATGCCGCCACAGCGCTACTGACAACCAACGAACTTAACGACTTTCGACAATTCTTTGAACCGATAGAAAATATTCCAGCCCTCGCCAGGACAATTAAATTAGGAATTACCGAAATATCAGCACGTGTCGAGTTGATTGAGCGAGATAAGGCGGACGTACTCTCTGCTTTGCAAACAGCACTGTGATATATTATGCCACATTTTTGACAAAATCCGTTGACATTTTATCCTATTGGTGATATAAATAGAAGTGGCTTTTGTTGACAAGCCGAGTAAATCCTTGTCCGAAAGCGTACTTTGACAAGTGAAGAGAATCTATAAGACGAAGGTGAGATTTTGCGGTATTCTAATAAGTACCTCAAAGCCTCATCTTCGATCTATGCCATCCGGGCGTTGATCAGTGCTTCCAGCACGGGCGTTCGCCCAGATGAGGAGAGAGTACTACAATGCCGTTCATTACCGATGAAGTCAAGGCAAAGAGGGCTGCCGACATCAATGATAGGAAGAAAACACTGAAGACGCTCAGGAGAAATGAAATCTCCCGTTTCCTCAAAGAGGGAATCCCCACACTGTGCGAGGAAGCCAGGAAAGCCGCAGTCGACGCATATTTGATGACGGGTAAGCTTCCGGACGAGATCTGTATCTATGATCATGATCGTCGAATCACCTCAGCAGTTGCGGGCAATCCTACGTGTCGCAAGGCGCTCCTTAAGAGGCTCCAGAGCCTCGAAGAGAAGATCCGTGACGTTGAATTCAGATACGTAGAATCCAACCCATGGGTAACTACTCCCGATCCTTGCGTTGTCGTCTACTTCTCCAACAACCAGGAGTAGCAGGCAATAACCTCGCAAACATGGCGAGTCTGTAGACTCTCCGTCAGATTCTCTCACTTGTCATGTTTGCTCCATAGATGTGTGTCTATGCTGATGAGTCGGAAACGACGAAAGCGAACAATTTATTCCAACACCACACACTCTTCAACTACAGGCGGATTTCCATCAACAGAAATTGCCAGCATTTGCATATCACAGCCTTCATATTGCGCATTTTTGGCAATGAATATTTCAGCAGCAAAACGCATTTGTTGCTGTTTTTTATTTGTAATTGCCGCCAATCCATCGCCGAAATTGTCATTTTTCCGATATTTGACCTCTGTAAAATATAAAACATCGTCTTTTTTACTAACAATATCAATTTCACAATACCGCGTCCGCCAATTCCGCTCTATAATCTCATGACCATCAGCCACCAACCAATCCGCCGCCGCTTGCTCACCTTTATCACCAATTTGACGCGTTGTGTCTTTTTGCTGGTTTTTAGATTTTCTATCGTCAGACGTATTCTGAGAATTCGCCCCAGTATTAGCATATTTAGCCAACGGCGCAAAACTTAGTCGATGTAGCGGAGTTACACCCAGATTATCAATAGCCGCTCGGTGCTTCGCTACGCCATAGCCAACGTGCGAAGAAAAATCATATCCTGGATAAATACTATCCTGCTTCGCCATGAATTTATCGCGAGCCACCTTAGCAATAATCGACGCCGCCGAAACGCTCGGAATCAGACCGTCGGCTTTCGCTATAATTGTTACATACTTTTCTAGCGGTGTACCCGCCAAAAAATTGACCGTCCCATCGATAATAATCTCATCAAACGTCGAGCCACTTTTCTGACATTTCGCTTGGATTTCTTTAACTGCACGCCGCGTCGCCAATTTAAGCGCCTCGCTCATTCCTATTTCATCCAGCTCCTCAGCAGAAACCCAGCCCAACGCCCAAGCCGACGCTTGCTCGCGAATTTCCTCATCGAGCAACTCACGGCGTTTTTTAGTCAATTTTTTACTATCATCAAGCCCTTCAATTTCAGCGCCGCCCAAAACCACCGCGCCAATCACTAACGGCCCAGCCCACGCGCCGCGCCCGACTTCATCAATTCCCAGAATCACCCGACAATCTTCCCTTTTTCGTCATAAAATCAGCAATAATCCAGCCAATCCAAACTGTTGCCGCGCCTAATGTATTCGCCAAAATATCCCAATTCGTGTCGTCCAATTTTATGCTCGCCAAGCCCACCTTGACCATAAATAATTCTGCCAATTCATTAATGCAGCCCAACGCCGAAACTAAAGCAAAAATCGAAAATGCCATAATCAGCCAATGCGCCCGCCATTTCATCGACGAAACCAAATACGCCCAGAACAGCCCCGCAAATAGTCCACCGCCCACAAAGTGCGTCGTAAAACTAGTGTTCTGCCCGTCAATTAATGGCGATGGCAAATACCAAGATATGAAAAACGACAAACACGCTACGTAAAGTAGCCAACGATATTTTCGCTCACTATCAAAGCCGTTTTTCTTCAAAACATAAGGAGCCGCCACAGCCAAAGTCGTCGGAACAAGGACGGATATATAGTGGAATATTGCCATATTGAGATTATAACATGAGAAAACCGCCTCAGATTAAGAGACGGTTTTAATGATTAACCAATTGACAATTACGCGTCTTTATGGCGAGCTGCAACTTCAGCAGCCTTGGCGTCAAGTTCAGCCTGAGCAGCATCTTTTTCAGCTTGCTTTGCAGCAGCAGCCTGAGCAGCTTCTTCCTTCAAGCGTTCAGCTTCCGCCTCTGCCTTAACGTCATGAATGTCATTAACAGCAGCGCGATCGAAATTCTTAGCCGTCAAGCGAGCTGACTTACCGCTACGCTGGCGAAGGAAGCTTAAGAACTTGCGGCGAACCTTAGCGCGACGAACAATCTCAATCTTCTCAATCAGTGGACTGTGCATCAAAAATGACTTTTCAACGCCAACGCCTGAAGCAATCTTTCGAACCGTAATGCGTGATGTGTGCGACTTTTTATTATCGGTGCGGATAACAACACCCTCGAACATCTGAATACGCTCTTTGTTGCCTTCCTTAATTTTCTGGTAAACGCGAACTGTGTCACCACTGCGAGCATCGACAACTGCTTGCTTTTTTTGTGCTTGGTTGATTTTGTTGATTAACTCAAAACTCATAATATTTCCTATCTTCCGAACTCGCTCCGACTGGCCACGCAGTTGTACCTCTGCGGCTCCATATCAAACAAGGCTCGAATATTTAACTCTCGTACAACTACATAAGATAATAACACAAATCTAAAGAAATATCAATTAAATAAAATTGGAGTATAATATAGTTATGGATTACAATAAATTAGCACTCGAACTACACGAAAAATACAAAGGTAAAATTACGACTAGCCTCAGAGATAAAGAGGAGCTTAATCGCGACAAGCTTAGCGCTTATTACAGCCCTGGCGTCGGCGCAGTTAGCCAAGCAATTGCCGAAAATCCAGCCGATTTACCAAAGTACACTTGGACAAACAATCTAGTTGCTGTAATCTCAGACGGCTCAGCAATTTTGGGCTTAGGTAATTTGGGACCAAAAGCCGCCATGCCAGTCATGGAAGGAAAGGCTTTGCTATTTAAGCATTTTGCCGATGTCGACGCAGTGCCAATTGTGCTAGACGTTCACGAGCCAGAAGAAATTATTGCCACAGTTAAAGCCATCGCGCCAAGTTTCGGAGCCATCAACCTCGAAGACATTGCCGCACCAAAATGTTTTGAGATTGAAGAACGATTGAAGGCAGAATTAGATATTCCAGTCTTCCACGATGACCAACACGGCACGGCTGTCGTTGTATTAGCAGGCTTAATTAACGCCGCTAAGCTGACAGGACGAAACCTGGCAGATTGCAAATTCGTGGTCATCGGCGCAGGCGCAGCTGGCACGGCAATCATCAAATTATTAAATCTTTACGGAGCAAAAAACATCGTAGCGGTGGATAGCCGAGGAATTGTCGGAAAATCACGCACAG
Organism: Candidatus Nanosynbacter sp. TM7-087; assembly: GCF_022828365.1. Taxonomy (GTDB): domain Bacteria; phylum Patescibacteriota; class Saccharimonadia; order Saccharimonadales; family Saccharimonadaceae; genus Nanosynbacter. The sequence continues at coordinate 429,664 of NZ_JAJQJU010000001.1, forward strand.
ATTTGAACGCTGAAAAAACCGCACTATTGGAATATGTCGACGCATCGCAATCTGGCTCAATTGAAGACGCCATCACCGACGCAGACGTATTCATCGGCGTATCGCGCGCAGGACTTCTCACTCCAGAATTAGTCCAAAAAATGGCGAAAGATCCAATCGTATTCGCGCTAGCAAATCCTGTTCCAGAGATTATGCCAGATGTCGCCAAACAAGCTGGCGTCGCAATCATCGGTACAGGTCGTAGCGACTTTCCAAATCAGGTCAACAACTCTCTGGCCTTCCCTGGAATTTTCCGCGGCGCATTAGATCACGGAGTTAAGAAAATCACCGATCAGCACAAATTGGCGGCTGCTGAAGCACTAGCTAACCTGGTCGAAAATCCAACCGTTGATAAAGTCGTCCCAACTGCATTTGATAAGGGTGTCGTTGAAGCTATTGCAAATGTTATTAGATAAGCCTAAGCACCAGCACCGTACTTAGCAGCATCACGAGAATCTCCATCTATAAACAAAGCCACTAACGACTCCTGGTTCTGTTTGTCGCAAGCCCCCAAAAATAGCACCATTTCAGTCACTCCAGCTTCCTGAAGAGATTTTTTAGTCTCACTTTCATCGGGCATATCTTCAATGTTGACTTTTGACACATAAACCCTCTTGGCGTTATGCGTTTGTTCTTTCCAGGCGTAAATTATAAACGGATAAAGCTCTTTTAATCTGTTATTCAAACCAATTGGCAAACCGACAGACTTATCTTCTGAAGTTGCTACACATTTAGCAGCCATAGTTAATTTATCCTTAATAATAGGCAGAATGTCCCGCTTCTTCTCGTCGTTTTCGTATCCAGTCATTTTATGCTCGACCTTTTTGGCCTCTTCAGTGCGCGCGTCAACTACTGCGACCACAGTACCGTCACCACCACGCTCAACATGCAGTACATCCACAATAGAATCTTCTTTGAGCCACGGAAACATCTCGCTATCAAGTATCACAGCATCTCCCGCCTTCAATCCAATTTCTACCAACTGAGAGCTGCTTTTTTCGATTGTCAGCTTCGGTTTGCTTGACCTTTTTCTCTTAGCGACTTTTTTCAAAGACCCACTCGCAATTTCACCCGCCGCTTCGTAAGTTGTGAATTTTTCAGAAAGAACCTTTAGCTCGCTTTCTAGAATTGACTTCATTTTTTCTTCCACCACAGACTTGGCAAGAGTTTGTGCATTCGGACAATTTTCCTCAAATACAATTTCCGTATATTCACGAGCCAACAATTCCTCGTCCAGATCTCTCATCTCGTCTGTGCAGTCGAGTATGGTTTTGGCCCACTCCAAGTCTCTTTCATAATTAAAGAAGGCTTCAATGCGCTCCATACGCGCACCACTTTCATTCCCAGACATCGCCTCAAGCTCATCAGCTTTAAGCATTGAAAAATTTGTCAATAGCTCAACCAAGTGATGTGTCTTTTCGCGAACTGGATCGTATTCAGGTCGACTTACTCCAAATTCTATAGGCGGAAAAGTGCTGTCTTTTCTATAAATCCTATCAATCACGGACCTCTTAGTTTCTAGTGTGAGTTGCATATATTCAGAGTCGGCAACATCTGGGCTGAGATTATTATTCCTCTGAAATTTCTTTACTTTAGGAATTTTACACCCCTTAAGATTGCAGTATTTCGGAACATTAACTTCCGCTATATTATCAGGAAAAATCTTATCTAACGATGATATAAAAGCATCTAGTGAGGCTTTATACTCCTTATTAAATTCTTCTTTCAATCGAGAACTCACTTCGTCAAAATCATAGCGGATATCCAAATATTCAGGAGACTGTCCGTATATATCCTTAGCCTGCTTAAGACTATCAATTACAGGCTTATATTTCTCAACCAAGTCCTTAAATATAGATGAATCTTTGGTCACATCTTCATATATATATTCAAGAAATTTGATGGCAGTACCAAAAATTTCACAGACAGAGTCTTTCTCAGACTCTGAAGATTCATTATCGCAATGAGGATGTTCCAACATTTCGCTCATAAACTAATATTTTATCAGTTTATGGCTATAAAGTCAATTATATTACTCTATTAACTTCTTCTAATGTCGTTTCACCACGAAGAGCTGCCAACACGCCAGCTTGGAGTAACGTCACCATGCCATCTTCTTTTGCGGCTTTTTCGATTGCCTCAGTATGAACATCCTCAACATCGCCGCGCAAGAATTCCTGAATATTCTCGCTTACAACCAACTGCTCCATTACTGGAATTCGCCCCTTGTAGCCAAACGGAACGTCATCCGTCGGCACCGCACGCCAAAGCTTAAACGTATCCAAATCTGGACAATCAACATTCTCTGGCAGATCCTTCAAGACTTCTTTCACCCACTTGCGAGTCGCCTCATCTGGCTCATATTCTTCCTTGCTATCATCCCACAATCTCCTCACCAGTCGCTGAGCAATCACCAGCCGAACCGCCGAGCTAAAAATCGGGTTTTGCCCAATCATATCGATCATACGACTAAACGCCGCCGCAGTCGAATTGGCGTGAAAGCTAGACAACACCAAGTGTCCCGTAATTGACGCCTGAATCGCAGTCTTCGCAGTTTCATTGTCGCGAATCTCGCCAACCATCACCACATCTGGGTCAAGACGCAAAACACTGCGCAAACCGTCAGCAAACCTCTGTCCATTTGTCGTATCAATTGGAATCTGAGCAATCCCGGGAATTGTATTTTCTACAGGATCTTCCAGCGTGATAATCTTTCTATCTGGCGTGTTAAGAGCGTTCAAAATGCTATATAACGTCGTAGACTTTCCCGAACCAGTTGGACCAACCATCAACAGCATCCCGCGCGGATGAGAAATGACTTCATCGATTTGCTCGCGCTCTTTCTTTGAAATACTCAAAAGATCCAAGTTCAACATTGACTCGTCAAAATTAAACAATCGAAGCACCAGATCCAAACCATACACCGTCATCACGGCTTCCACACGCAAATTCAGCACATGCGATGCGCCATCTCTATGAATTTCCTGCTGCATATGGCCCGACTGAGGCTCTCTTGAAGCGGTAGAAATATTCGCACGCGACGCCAAAGTCGCCATAATCACTCGATATCTATCTCTGCTAAGCTCCGCCACCGTGTGCAAAGCTCCGTCAACACGCATCCGAATTCGAATCGATTCGCGCTGGTTCTCAATATGAATATCCGACGCGCCCAACAGATCCGCTTGGTCAATCAAATAATTAAACACGTCATTCGTACCCACAGAAGCCAAAGTCTGAGTAACCTGCGCCAGAGTATCGCTATCGCCCTCCTTGGCAATTTCGATGTTATCGTAAATCACTTTTTTTGGCGGATCAAACCTAAGCATAATTGACCGAAACGCCGAACCGGAAATTAAGAAGAAGAAGATTCGCTTGCCATTTTCAACATACTGATCTCGCATCCGCTTCATCAACGATTCAGAAGTTTGCGACGTAACACCAAATCGATAAGATTGGTCTTCCTCATTAAAAGCCAGCGGAACCAGCCGACCCTTATACATCTCTTCTATCGTTAAAACATCCTTAAGCAAAGGTAAAGTATCTTCAAATTCCCGCCCATCAAGATATTGAAGTCCTAAAATTGACGCTCGACGACGAGTCGCTTCCTCATCTTGCTCACGGCGTCGCGCCTGAATTTTATCTTCGTCCATATGAAAATTATACCAAAAAGCTTACGGTTTTACGAGTGATATAATAGTGATATGAATCCAGAAATTACTCTGTTAGTCCACAATATTCGCTCAACACATAATGTTGGGGCAATTTTTCGCACAGCCGAAGGATTTGGTGTGAAGAAGATTATTCTTAGTGGCTACACGCCGTATCCAGAATTGAGTTTATGCAGCAAGGCGCCTGTTTGTGCGCTTGTTGATGGAGAAATTCGATCTGAAGATCCTCGCCTGCCGCACATTCGCGAAAAAATCACCAGCCAAATTCATAAAACAGCCTTAGGCGCGGAAAGTTTGGTGCCGTTTGAGTTTTATGAAGATATTAACGATTGGATTAAAGAGAATCAGCAAACAGAAAACTTGCCAATTATCGCGCTGGAGCAATCAAAAGACAGTGTGATGCTATCAGAATTTCAGCCGCCTGAAAAATTTGCGCTGCTACTCGGCGAAGAAGTCCACGGAATCACGCCGGAGCTTTTGGACAACTGCGATTTCACTGTAGAAATCCCAATGTTCGGTCAAAAAGAATCATTCAACGTGTCGGTCGCAACAGGAATTGCGCTGTTCGGACTTATTTTTCCTAAGATGAAATAATCTCAACAACACATAAATAAACTTCTCAAGTCTGATTATTGACTTTATTAAACATATGTGTTATATTTGTATGAGCTTTCTCTGGAATCCCCCGGAGAAAGTAGTCCCCTACATGAAAGGTTAGAGGAAATGTTTGACGTTTTCTTTATTCTCACAATTCTAGCAACCATGTATGTTGCATGGTACGCCTACAGGGCCCCTTCGGGGGTTAGCCACATATGGCACACGCTAGCCGCCGCGGCTGGCGTGTGGATGACAGTCTTTTTCATCTACTTCATGGTAGCAGAATCGCCACACCGGCCGATGTACCACACGGTGCTGGTGGCTTTGTTCTACTGCACGACGGCGGCCACTTACACTACCCTACAAGAGAGGGGTAAGACAGAGGTGAGGAATGAACTGCGGGACAATAAGTCCCGCTGACAGTAGTATAGTTAGCCCGCCGTAGAGCAACCAGCTCCGGCTAGGCCTCTGTCAGCGGGCTAACTATCACTTTAGAATTACACACTCTTCACCCAGAGTGTTTTTTAATTGGCTTAATAGGTTATCATTAGCATCCACCTTAAACGGCAGACGCATGGCTGATTTCTCTTTCTCGCCCAGCACCAAAACCACATCAGTCGTGCCAGCATTCTCGCCGCAAACAGACTTCATTTTCACTAACCGCGAATGGTCATTCGGGTCTTTAATATACACAAATAACTTTGAAGCGGGAATTTCTGGCGCAACATTAACAGGCGCCGAATGAGTTTTTGGCTGCGGTTTGGCGGCGTCATTCTTCACAGCAGACTTCGGAGAAGCTCCATTTTTCTGATTACGATAAGCTTCACGGCGCTCTTTTTTCACAGCAGAGCTAATTTTTGGCGCATCCATTTTACGGCCAGTCGACTCATAGCCATTGATATCGTTATCCGTAATCACAATGATATCATCGGCAATTAGTTTACTTTCATTGCCCAGATTTCCGTCACGATCTCGAGCTGAATTTTTACCAGAAACTCGAATCACCGCGTCCTGAACTAGCTTGGCGCCAACTTTCTCATACAGATTTGGGAAAACAATTATTTCACCCTCGCCGAATTTATCCTCAATTCCCACAAACGCCATCTTCGAGCCGCTTTTTGTGACAATTGTGCGAACGGTACTAATAATTCCCCCGACCGTCATCATTCGACTGTCGTACTCAGGAACTAATTGTGTCAATGGTTGAGTTTGCTCGCTCAAATATGTTTCATATCTATCAAGCGGATGCGCCGAAATATACAACCCCAGCAGTTCCCGCTCCCACATCAAGCGCTCTTTATCGTCGTGTTTCACAGGAGCCTTCTGGAGATGAAGAGTCGATTGGACGCTCGCCGCATCATCGCCACCCAACATTCCAAACAAATTGGTCTGCCCGCTGGCGGCTTCTTTTTGGAGTTTGGACGCAAATGACGTAATGGAATCCAGATTGAAAAGCAAATCAGATCGATCGCCCATATCATCAAACGCACCAGACTTAATAAGCGACTCCCAGGCTTTTCTGTTGAATTTGCTGGTTGAAACGCGCCTAGCAAAATCCTCAACCGACGTAAACGGCCCATCTTCGCGCGCCCGCAGAACTTCCTCGACCGCACCAACGCCAACGCCCTTCACTGCCGACATTCCGAAACGAATTTTATTCTCATTCGGCACCACCGCAAACTCAACGAACGACTCGTTTACGTCAGGACTAAGTACGCTAATTCCCATGTGCTTACATTCGGTGATTTCAATTGCCAGACGATCAGTATCATCATGGTCGCTGGTCATAAGCGCCGCCATAAATGCGTCGGGATAATGCGCCTTCAAATAAGCCGTCCAATAGGCAATCAAACCATAACAAGCGGCGTGCGACTTATTGAAACAATAGTTAGCGAATTCTTCCAGCTGAGTCCAGAAAGTTTCCGCAATTTCCTTAGTTGCGCCACCAACTTTAACCGCACCCTCGACGAATTCAGGCTTGACCTTTTTCATCAAGTCAATTTTTTTCTTACCAACAGCCTTACGCAATGTGTCAGCCTGACCACCAGTAAATCCACACCATTCCTTAGAAATCTGCATAAACTGCTCCTGATAGACCAAAATTCCGTAAGTATTTTTCAGCGAGTTTTTCATTCCAGAATGCAAATAAGTTATCTCTTCTTCGCCGTGTTTGCGCCTAATAAAGCTGTCAATAAACTGCATTGGGCCCGGACGATAAAGAGCCACCATAGCAATAATATCTTCAAACGTAGTCGGCTTTAGTCCGCGCAAATATCGCTTCATTCCTGCAGATTCCAACTGAAAAACACCAGTTGTGTCGCCGCGCTGAAACAGCTCGTAGGTCTTTTTATCATCAAGTGGCAACTCCGAAAGGTTAATCTCTTTCTTGTAAGCTTTTCGGATAATCCTCATAGCGTTATTGATAATCGTAAGGTTCGAAAGCCCCAAAAAGTCCATCTTCAATAGACCCAACTCTTCAACCTCGCCCATCGGGAACTGAGTCGCCACTACACCCTTTTGTGCCATTTCAAGAGGAATGTAATTGACTAGCGTATCTGGCGCGATCACCACACCACAAGCATGAACTCCGTGACTACGGATCGTCCCCTCCAGCTGAATTGCATAGTCCAGAACTTCCTTCGCAGTCGGATTATTTTCATATTCATTCCGAAGGTCCGCGTCTTCTTTAATACTCACGGACAACGGAATATGACGCCCCTGGTTTGGCGGCGGAACTAACTTCGCCAAGCGGTCACTCTCAGCGTACGGAACTTCCAAAACCCTGGCGACGTCACGCACTGCCATACGACCAAACATCTTACCAAACGTTGCGATATTACTGACATGATCCTCGCCATATTTTTTCGCACAATATTCAATCACTTCATCGCGACGCGTATCCTGAATATCAACGTCGATGTCGGGCATAGAAATACGATCAGGATTAAGAAATCGCTCAAACAGTAGTCCATATTTCAGCGGATCAAGATCTGTAATATTAAGCGCATACGCAATAATTGAACCAGCCGCACTACCGCGCCCAGGCCCAAAAACAATTCCTTGAGATTTTCCCCAGTTGATAAAATCCTGGACAATCAAGAAATAACCTTCATAGCCCATATTTCCCATCACACCAAGCTCCATCTTAGCGCGCTCACGAACCTCATCAGACAACTTCGGAATAATTTCGTCAGGGTCTAATTTCTCAGCCTCCTCCTTCGAAGCTCCATTGTAACGCTGCAACAAACCTTGATATGTCAATCTAAGCAGATACGAATGTTCATTCTCGCCGTCTGGCAATGGATATTTTGGAATAAGAATTCGCCCAAGCTCAATCTCAACGTCGCAGCGATCGGCTATTTTTTTCGTGTTGCGAATAACTTCAGGAAATTCCTCACCCCAGTGATCGATAATATCACGCGGATCCGTCAAGTGAAGCTCAAAATCCTTCAAGCTCATTCGCTTTTCATCACTGAGATACGAACCCGTCCCAACACAAAGCAGAATCTCGTGCGCGTCTTGATATTCATGCGTCAAATAGTGACCATCACAAGTCACCACCATCTCAATATCAAGCTCTTTTGAAAGCTTAATCAAGCCCTCGTTGATCTTCGCCTGCACGTCCCAGTGTGTGTTCGACTTCGGGTGTCCGTGATCCTGTAGCTCCAAATAATAACGATCACCAAAAATTGACTTATACCACTTGGCAATATCACGAGCGCGATCATAATCATCTTCTTTCAGCGCCACGCCAATTTCACCACTCGCACAACCGCTCAGAACAATCAATCCCTCGTTCAATTCCTCCAGTAAATCATGGTCAATTCGCGGTTTGTAATACATTCCCTCCAGATTGGCGCGCGTCGACAACTTCATCAAGTTATGGAAGCCCGTATTATTCATCGCAAGCACAGTCAAGTGAAAACGCTGTTTATCCTTACCTGGATCGCGATCGAACCGAGAACGAGTCGCCACGTAAGTTTCAATTCCGATAATCGGCTTAATACCCGCTTTTTTGGCAGTTTTATAATAGTCCAAAATGCCACTCATCGTGCCGTGATCAGTTACGGCAGCAGCCTCCATTCCGAGCTCCTTAACCTTATCGACCAAGTCATGAATCTTAGTCAATCCGTCCAGCACCGAATGAAAAGTGTGATTATGAAGATGCACGAAATCTGACGGCTTCAAAGCCGCCGACGATGATTGTTCGCTTGTCCCCTCAGTCATTAATAACAATTATAGCACGCTATTGACGACGCTGCATTGTCTCAATTAAGTGATTGATAAAATCAGCCAACGGCGGGAAAATGTCAGCGAATTGCCCTAAAATCCAAATCAACAGTGCGATCAACAGTGTTGCGCCCAAAGCACTCCCCAATCCAAAGAAAATTCCTCGAACAAAGTTCATCAAATAAACTTGGTGCCGGGATTTATGAAAATCAAAGAACAAATCCTCCAAAATTGCCTTGCGGGCGTCATTTTCATTATCGCGAACGACTTTTTTTGTTAGCTTATTTGGCTGTTCTTTGGCTGACTTTTTCACTCTTTCTTACCTTCTTCTTTGAGAAAAATTTCGAGAAAAATCCACTTTTTGAAGCGAAGCTTTTGGCTAGCTCCACGCCAATTGAAACCGTACTCACAATTCCATTCAGACTAGCAATTCGCTGACTTATTACCTCCACGTTCTGCTGGGTTTGACGAATTTGACGCGTTAATTTGATGATGGAAATTGTCATAGCGATCATCATGATGACAAAGATCACCATCAAAATCACTAATATAATAAGCAATCCGTTCATGCTATTTATTATACATTATTTTAGGCGATCCGTCAGATGAGCGCGCAATTTATCACCAAAGTTAGGATCACGCAGCCCAAAGTCGATCACCGTTTTTAGATATTCCAATTTGTCGCCAGTATCATAATAAGTGCCGTTCGTAATTTCTACGCCGTAAAAATCAAATCCGTCGTCAATCATTTGCTGCATAATTGGCTGGATTGTAAACTCGCCGTTGCCGTCAAATTCTTCCTTGGCTTTATCTAGATAGCCAAAAATCTCACCCGGAAGTAAATAGCTACTAACGCTCGCCAAATCAGAAGGCGCATTATCCTTACCTGGCTTTTCAACAATGTTCGTCATTTTTATAACGCCGTCTTTCACTCCTTGACCATTGATGACTCCATAACGATCAAATTCCGTGTCATCAGTTATCTTCTTACATGACAGAACCGCTCCATCTAAGCTTTCTGATGCCTCAATCATCTGCTTGAAACGACTTGGGCTAGCCGCAATAAAGTCATCTGCAAATGTGTAAATCACAGGCTCATCATGATGAATCAAATGCGAAGCGCAGGCCAAAGGTGTTGCGTTGCCGTACGGGCCCTTCTGGCGGATATAAATAAAGTTTGCCATCTCAGCCAAATTCTGCACCTCGTCAATGAACGGCTGTTTTTTAGGACCGCCAGCGCGCAAATTAGCCAAAAGCTCTTCGTTCGGCTCATCAAAATGGTCCTCGATTGCTCGCTTATTCGCGCTACCGATAATGATGATATCTTTAATGCCAGCCTCAACTAATTCCTCGACGACGTATTGAATAATCGGCTTATCAATCAGCGGCAACATCTCCTTTGGCATGGCTTTAGTTTGTGGCAAAAATCGCGTACCAAAACCGGCAGCAGCGATGATGGCTTTAGTTGGTTTTCTCATATTTCAGCTCCTATTCCCTATTGTTTTCAGCAATTCTAAAGTCTTTCGCGAATCAGTTTTTGCGCAAGGCTTGGATTGGCTTGACCCTTAGACTTCTTCATGACTTGCCCAACCAAATAGCCGATAGCCTTATCTTTTCCAGCCTTGATGTCTGCAATTGACGCCGCTGAAGCTGGATCACTCAGAACTTCGTCAACGATTGCAGTAATCGCCGACTCATCAGAAACCTGCAACAAATTCTTCTCTTCGGCAAGTTTACGCGGATTTTTCGCGCCAGCCAGAAGCTCATTAAATAACTCCTTCGCATTCGTGCTGGAAACTTCAGACTTCTCTGTCATTTCAGCCAATTCTATCAAATCGTCAACTGCCACACGTGTAGATTCATTGTCCGTTTGCGCGTCACTTTCGTCAGAAGCCGTCAATGCGCTCGCAAACCAATGCGCGACTCGCTTAGCGGAAGCCTCACCAGACTTTTTCTGAACTTCCAATGTAATCTGGGCATAATTCTGATTAGACAAAAGCGAATTGATAACAGATTTATCCAAGTTTAGCGCGCTCCATTTTTCCCTATATTCACCCGGAAGCATCGGCACTTTGGACTGAATTTCAGCAATCACCTCGTCAGTCAACACAACTGGCGGAATATCTGGGTCTGGCATATAACGATAATCCTGCGCGTCCTCCTTTGACCTCTGAGAAATAGTTATCTGCTTGTCATCATTCCAGCCTCTGGTTTCCTGAACAACTTCTTCGCCACGCTCCAAGATATCGACTTGACGCTTAAACTCGTACTCAGCAGCCCTTTCAACGCTACGGAAGGAATTGAGATTCTTAATTTCAGCGCGCTTTCCAAGCTCCATCGCACCCTTTTTTGCTACTGAAATATTGACGTCAAATCGCATATTTCCGTGATATAAATTGCCGTAAGTCACACCCGCGTAAACCATCAATTTATGTAGTTCCGAAACGTAAGCTTTAGCCTCCTCAGCCGAATGTATATCCGGCTCAGAAACAATCTCAATCAACGGCGTGCCAGCACGGTTAAGATCGACCAACGAATAGCCGTCGTGATGCGTTAACTTACCAGCATCTTCCTCCATGTGAGCATGATGGATTCGCACGCGTTTCAAAGAACCATCTTCCAGCGGCGCATCGACATATCCAGCCAAAATAATCGGATTATACATCTGCGAAGTCTGATAGCCCTTTGGTAAATCTGGATAAAAATAATGCTTTCGATCAAACCGGCTAACGTGCGCAATCGGCGAATTCAAAGCTTTTCCAGCACGAACTGCCAGCTCAACAGCGTGTTTATTCAAAACCGGCAACATCCCCGGCAAACCAAAATCAATCTGATGCGTCTTAGTATTCGGCTCAGCGTCACGAGCGTCATTGTCGGCCGGGCTAAATAGCTTGGTTTTCGTCGCCAGCTGAACGTGACATTCGATACCAATTGTCATTTCATAATCGTCATATACACTCATTATAATGCTCCCAAATCTTTTAATGCCTGTTCAAAACTCGCCATAGCTCGACGAAAACTCTGCGCCGTTACCGTTACGTTGGTTTCGTGGGCAATTTGATTACGCAATTTATGCGCCGCCCAAAGCCCATTTTCATCGCTCCAATATCCCTTGCGAGATTTCATACGTTCGCCCATCGTTTCGCCAGCCACGCCGCAGTCGCGCATAGCTTTGTCTAGCAACTTGTCCGCCTTCATTATCGCCATCTGCATACTTTCCGATTTTCTGGTTTCGACATTGCGCAAAATTTGCCGCCAAACCCTCTGGTACATTTCTTTGTCAATTTGACCGCGACCACGAGAAGTCAATTGAATGAAAATCATCAGCAAGGCGCCGATAATCAACGCCGCAACAACTATCGCAACCATCAATCCGTCCATCAAATCTTCTCCACTTCCGAAACTAGCTTCAGCAAGTTCTTATCCGACTTGTAATCGCCAATAAGCTGCACGCCAATTGGCAGTCCTTCATCACTATTCCCAGCCGGCGCTGAAACTGCAGGAAGTCCAGCCAAACTTGCTGACACGGTCATAATGTCCGCCAAATACATTTTTATCGGATCGCTAGCATTCTCCCCAATCTTAAACGCAGGAGTCGGCGCAACCGGCATCAATAGCGCGTCATACTCGGTAAATAACTTCTTAAATTCGTCAATCAATAGCGTCCTGGCTTTTTGAGCCTGCATATAATAAGCATCGAAAAATCCGCTTGACAATACGAAACTTCCTATCATAATTCGTCGCTTATTTTCGGTCATAAAACCTTCATTTCGACTACGACCATAAAGTTCCGCCAAAGTCTTTACTTCCGCCGCTCGATGGCCGTATCGCACGCCGTCATATCGCGCCAAATTCGAAGACAATTCCGCTGGCACAATTATGTAGTACATCGCCAGAGAATGTTGCATCATGCTCAAATCTACTTCCTCGATTTCGTAGCCAAGCTGCTTCAATTTCTCCGCATAATCAAGCGTTTTTTGGCGAACTTCCGCGTCCACGTCGTCGGTCATACATTGCTTGACTAGACCTATCTTTTTCTTTGCAAATTCTGGCTGATTATTCCAAAAATCAGGCAAAGTCGTCATATCCTTATCATCGCGACCAGCCATAATTTCCATCACCAAGTCCGTATCTTCAGCATTCGTAGCAAAACAGCCGATCGTGTCCGTACTTGATGCCATCGCTACTACGCCATAACGACTAACCGCCCCGTAAGTCGGCTTAATTCCAACTACGCCGTTAAAGCTGGCTGGCTGACGAATCGAACCACCAGTATCTGTACCAAGCGCAAACGGAACCACGTCAAGCGCCGTGACTACCGCCGATCCACCAGATGATCCGCCAGCAACTCGCGTTTTATCAGCAGCATTCTTGGTTGGACCAAATGCCGAGTTTTCCGTCGAACCACCGTGTGCAAAAGCATCCAAGTTCGCCTTACCGATGCAAATCGCACCTTCAGCTTCCAATTTCTCAACAGCCGTCGCCTGTAATGGCGCATTAAAGTTTTCTAGCATTTTTGAAGCGGCAGTCGTTGGCGCACCAAACGCCAAAAAATTGTCCTTCACAACAAATGGCACGCCCGCCAATCGTCCAGAAATCTCGCCAGCATCAACTTTTTCTGCTCGCTCCAGCGCACGCTCTTCTGTCAAGCTAAGCAGCGCATTATATTCCTCAATTTCACGCGCTCGTCGCAATGCTTCTTTTACGTTCTCGACCGCGCCCTTGCCAATAAAATCACTAATCTTACTCATTACAATACCTGCGGAACTTTCACTTGATTATTCTGTTTTTCTGGCGCCAAATCAAGCAACTCCTCAACAGGAATCCCCGCCTGAACTTCATCTTCGCGCCAGACATTGCTCAGTCCTGTAACTTGATAAGTCGGCTCAACACCCGACACGTCAAGCTCGCCCAACTGCTCAATATAGCCAATTATATTTTCCAAATCTTGGCGCAGTCCGTCGGTTTCGTCATCAGTCAATGCCAGACTACTCAAACTCGCCAAGTGCTGAATATCGCTGGTAGAAATAGTTATCATATCAATATTATACCACTAAAAAAAGCCGCCCATCAAAGTGAGCGACTTTATTTTTCCAAGTTTTATTACATTGAGTAATCTTGGTAGTTCTTGTAGCGACTGTAATCTGATGGAATAGTCTTTACTGAGCTACCCGTGTCGTGTGCTTTAACGGCGATTGTGATAGCGCCAGTCAATAATACGACAGAAGAAGCCACAATCAGCATCAAAGACAAAGCCTTTGACATGTTGCGTCCCTTGACAATTTGGCAAATGAAGTAAGCGCCAGTAGCAACAATTGCAAGAGCTAATGCGTATGGCAAGAATTCGCCCAAGTACAAACTCTTATAGAATTCGCCGCCGTCACCAACGCCAATAAATAGCAATGAGTTGATCAAAATACTCACCAATCGAGCAACCAAGTCAACGGCTGGAATAATCAAAACAGCCAAACCGCCGTAAGTTACCAATTTGTAAGCTGTTCGCTTTGTGTAGCCTTCACGCTCCGGAACAGCTTTTGATACGCGGGAGAATAGAACTAGTGACAATACAGCCAAAAGCACAGCAAATACTGACGCTGCAATAATTCCTGTTCCCTGAGTTACCATCGATGGTGCGAAAAATCCGCCGACACTTCTTAATAACATTGATGTTGAATTTGTCCACAAACCAAACACCTTAGTTATGATGTCAATCAGCAACATGATTGAAATAATCGCTGAACCCATTGCCAAAGCGTATTCCAAAGTTAGCATCTTTGCCTTGCCCTTATTCGGGTCTTCGTATGCGTATTGTGGTGGATATGCCTGGTAAGCATTTGGTTGCATCGGCATTTCTGGTTGCGCGACGTTTGTTGGCTGTGGCTGTTCTTTTGCTGCCATAATCCCTCCTAATCTAATAATATTTTTATTCTACATAGTATGACGAATTTCTGCAATTAAGTCACGCAGTTCTGCCGCTTTTTCAAATTCCAGATTGGCACTATGTAATTCCATTTGCGCCGTCAGATCTTTAATCAAAGTCGGATATTCGTCTTTTGGAATTTTCTTCAGGTTAAGTTTTGGCTTTTTATCAGACTCTTTCTGTGGGATAATCGAGCGCAAACCATCGTCAATTTTCTTCTGAATAGTTTGCGGCGTAATATTATGCTCTTCATTATATTTCTGCTGAATCGCTCGACGTCGATTCGTTTCGTCAATTGCTCGACGCATACTATCCGTAACATTGTCGCCATACATAATAACTCGCCCATCAACGTGCCGCGCCGCCCTTCCAATCGTCTGAATTAGCGCCTGCTCACTACGTAAGAAACCTTCCTTGTCGGCGTCCATAATTGCCACCAAACTGACTTCTGGAAGGTCCAGACCTTCACGCAATAGATTAATTCCAACCAACACGTCATACGTACCAAGACGCAAATCTTTCAGAATATCGCCACGCTCCAACGTGTCAATTTCACTATGCAAATACGCCGTCTTCACGCCGTTTTCCGTCAAATAAGCGCTCAAGTCCTCCGCCATTCGCTTGGTTAATGTCGTCACCAACACGCGATGACCTTTCGCAATCGTCTGGCGAATTTCCTCCATCAAATCATCAACCTGCCCGTCGGTTGGTCGAACTTCAATTGGCGGATCAAGCAATCCGGTCGGTCGAATAAGCTGCTCAGCTGGCTTTGGCGAATGAGAAAGTTCATAATCTCCTGGCGTAGCGGAAACATAAATTGCCTGATGAATATGCTGATTGAACTCGTCAAATCGAAGTGGGCGATTGTCCAGCGCGCTTGGAAGACGAAAACCATGCTCAACCAAAACTTCCTTACGGGCGCGATCACCGTTGTACATTCCTCGAACTTGCGGCAATGTCATGTGCGATTCGTCAACCAAAAGTAGCCAATCGTCCGGAAAATAATCAATCAAAGTCGCAGGCTGCTCACCAGGTTCTCGGTCGGTTAAATAGCGCGAATAATTCTCAATCCCTTTCACAAAACCAGTTTCCTTCAGCATTTCCAAATCATATTTGGTGCGCTGACTTAGCCTTTGTGCCTCTAAAAACTTGCCATTATCTTCAAACCATTTCAGTCGCTGATTAAACTCATTTTCAATCCCAACAATCGCTTTTTCAATTCGTTCACGTGGTGTCGAATAGTGGCTGGACGGGAAAATTGTCAATTGGTCTGGCCGATCCAAAATCTCGCCAGTCAAAGGGTCGATCTTCGTCAGCCGCTCAATTTCATCGCCAAAGAATTCCACGCGAACCGCAGTATCTTGACCCGCTGGAAAAATATCCACGACATCGCCGCGCACCCGAAAAGTTCCGCGCGCAAAATCGACGTCATTGCGCTTATACTGAATGTCGGTCAATAGGCGAATAAACTTGTCCTGGACTCGGCGCTCACCAACGGTCAATTTAATAGCCATGTCAGCGTAAGTTTCTGGCGAACCAATGCCGTAAATACAACTTACACTAGCCACAATAATTACATCGCGGCGCGTCAATAACGCGGAAGTCGCAGCGTGCCTAAGTCGATCAATTTCGTCGTTGATTTTCGAATCTTTCTCGATATAAGTGTCGCTTGAAGCAATGTATGCTTCTGGCTGGTAGTAATCAAAATAGCTAACAAAATAATGGACTTCGTTGTCGGGGAAAAATTCCTTAAACTCAGAAAAAAGTTGCGCCGCCAAAGTCTTATTGTGAGCCAAAACCAGCGTCGGCACATTGCGCTTGGCAATAATATTCGCCATCGTAAACGTCTTCCCCGAACCAGTTACACCCAGCAAGGTTTGCTCGCGCTGACCTTTTTCCAAACCATCAACTAATTGAGCAATTGCTCGCGGCTGATCGCCTGTGGGCTTATATGAAGAAGAGAGGCGAAATTTATTCACCTCTCTATTTTACTATATTTACAAAAACTAGTCTTGATTATAAGTTTGAGACGAGCCAGAAACTTCACATTTGCCGTCAACCAAGCGACTCGGAACCGATGCCAACTTCAAGTCTGAGCACGGCATGCCACCTTGCTGCGTGCCCGCAACAATTGCAATTTCACCAGTACCGTTCTTTGGTCCGATAATAATATAAGCGTTCGTCAAGCCATATACTGCCGCATATTTTCCGTATGCACGGTCGATGATTGGCTCATACACAGAACCTTCACGCTCCGGAATTGACTGACCGACTTTAGACTTCAAGAACTTCTTCAAAGAACTGTCAATATCCAATTTATCAACATCACTTGCTGAAGTTAAACGAATGCCCGTACCGTCGCCTTTAGTCCGGAAATCTTTATATTCTTTCTTTGCCGTATCTGACGGTTCTTCGCCTTCATCGCGAGATTTTTCCAGTGAATCAGATGAATCTTTCTTTGTTTGGCTGGTTTTTACCGAAGAGTTAGAATCACTATTTTTATGCATAGCACCAGCAATTATCCAAGTAGCCATAGCAACAATGATTATGCCCATAACAATCACCGCCGCAATCAGCCATTTATTAGCCGTTGATTTGTTCTCCATAAAACCTCCATTTAGATTGTGCTTTGATTGTGTATGATGGATTATTTGCCGTCAACGTATTGTAACCATAGACATTTTATGATATAGTAATAAAGTTAAAATCATAAAATAAAAAGGATAATGATGACACCGAAAAATGTTTGTATTCCGCGCGAATTGCAACTTCAGGCTGCGATGTTCAGATTAGGAAAAGTCGATGACGAAATTCATGCTGGCTATGAAATTCTCCAAAAATATCATAAAACCGTGACTTTTTTTGGATCAGCCAGGATAACTGAAGATAATGGATATTACCAAAAAGCCAAAGACCTAGCATTCCAATTAGCTAAAGAAGACTACACAATTATCACCGGCGGCGGTGGCGGAATTATGGAAGCGGCAAACCGCGGCGCTATGGAAGCTGGCGGAAAATCAGTCGGATTCAATATTCGCTTGCCACACGAGCAATCCTTAAACAACTACACGACAGATTCGTTCGCATTCACTCACTTCGCGCCACGAAAAATCGTTATGACGCTTCTGGCTGACGCGTACGTTTGTTTCCCCGGCGGATTCGGTACGATGGATGAAATTTGTGAGATTATCACATTGACACAAACTAAGAAAATGGCGCCAGTACCAATTATCCTGTTTGATAAAAAATTCTGGGGTAAATGGGATGATTTTGTTCGCGACAACATGCTACCAAACAAGCTAATATCTGACGGCGATGAAAAAACCTACACAATCACCGAAGATATTCCAGAGGTGGTTAATTTGATCAAAAATCAGCGAACTTGTTGCGACCGATAATTATTTTTTAGTTTTTCGGCTCAATCCAACAAATTCCACCCTGACAAACCACTCGCTCCACAGCTGGATTATATGTGCGCGGGTGGTTTTTATATCGGCGCGTAATCTCAAATCCCAAGCCTCGTTTGCCATACGTTGTTTGCTGCTTTCCCAGAGGTAACTGGCAGTGATAGTTATTTATAATGTCAATTGGATTAAACGAAATCACTTGACCATCAACGTCCAAAAGCACCCATTCAGAAGCCTTGAATGGCGCCCATTTGTCTACTTTCGGCGCAATAGCCATTAGTGATTGATAAATTTCTTCTGCCGTAGCGTTTGACGGATCCAGACCTAAAGAACGAATAATTGAGTGCGCCCTAGCTAATATTTCCGCAATCAATCGCACGTCGCTATCATCCCTAGTCATCTGTCTGAGCTCGGTTAATGCTCGACGTTTTTTCGCGTCACCACCCAACAATTTCCCCAAATTTTGCGCCATTATAATTCCCTTTCTTGAATTGGCATAGCATGAAGTACTGTGCCAGCATATAAAATTCCAGCCTTTGCTCCAATTTTCATAACCACCGAGCTAGCGTTCGCGCTGCCCATAATTACAGAGTTTTTCAAATTGCCACCTCGTGCCCATTCGCTCAAAAATCCCGACGCAAACGCATCTCCAGCGCCAGTTCTGTCAATTGACGGCCTGTCATCGTACATCAGCGCTCGCACGATGGTTTTTCCGTCGCTTGCGATTGAGCCATTTACGCCGTCCGTCACCAAAACGACCGGAACTAATCTCAAACCTCTTCTAACCAAGGCCTCCAAATCCTCGCCAGACACCAATTGCTGCATTTCTTCTTTGTTCAGAGTTAAAACATCGACATCAGACAATAACCCCAGCAATTTATCCTTTTGCGCTAATTCTTTCTTTCCAGGATTGAAGCAAATTTTCATATCGCGACGCTTGGCTTGCTGGAATAACTTATGAAGCATTGACATATTTCCCGCCAATGTTGAAACGTACAGCCAATCTGCATCTTCTTCTGATAAATCAAAGTCTGACTCGTGATAATGCGTTGAAGCACCACGGTATGTTAAAATTGTCCGCTCGCCATTTGAGGCTAATAGTAAAACTGAATATCCCGTACTGTATTTTGGTGAATATCTCACCAAATGCGTGTCAATATTTTCCTTATCCAAGTCAGCAATCACTGCTTGCCCAGCTGGATCATGGCCAATTGCGCCCATAAAACTAACATAATGCCCTTGCCTGGAAAACGTTACCGCGGCGTTCGTGGCGCCACCGCCAGTCGAAAAATGAATCTGGTTTACGTCGGCTTTCGCCCCCAAATCCAGTCGCGCAAAACAGTGTTCTGGACTTTCACAAACTGGTGTCAGTGCGTCTGATTGGCTTAAAAATACGTCTTGAATTGCCGCACCAACGGTAATGATTTTTGCCATTAAACCACTGCCTTTCGTACGGAATTAAACGCCTTAATCTTCGACTCCACCACTTCCTGCACAGCGGCATAAACTGGTGGCATCAACTTAACAATGGCATACTCATTTGGATTTTCTCGCAAGGTTTTCTCCAAAGTCGTTCGGAAAGCATAACGCATATCAGAATTGATATTGATTTTAGAAACGCCAATTTTCGCAGCGTCCTCAAAATAATGTAGCGGCGTGCCAGACCCACCGTGCAACGAAATCTGACAATGAATCGCCTCACGAATATCAGCCAACAAATCCAAATCCAACACTTTCGGAACTGGATATTTGCCATGCAAATTACCAATCGCCGCCGCAAAAGTATCAATTCCAGTCGCCTCGACAAACGCACGCGCGCCTTCTGGTGTAGAAAAGGTCTTTTTTATTTCCTCATAATTTATATCTTCCGTATGAACATTTGAGCTGCCGCCAAAATAATGCGGCTCAGATTCCACTAGCGCACCAGTAAACTTGGCATATTCAACAACTTCACGAGTCTTCGCAATAATTTCCTCATCTGAAGCGTCGTGATTCGCCTGAGAAATATCAATATGGACAAACTCATATCCAGCGTCAATCGCTCGCTTACAACCCTCAACCGTCGGACCGTGGTCCAAATTCAAATACATTTCAATTCCGTACTCAGTCTTATAATTGTCCACCAAATCACGGACGTTCTCTAGACCCATAGCCTTCACTTCGGCGTCAGAAACCTCAACCAACACTGGCGATTGAAGCTTTTGTGCCGCCCGCGCCACCGCAATCAGCGTCTCTTGATTGTCAATATTAAACGCCCCAACCGCAAAACGCTGCGCCCGTGTTCGCTGCATTAAATGACGCGCCCGCGTCGTGTTTTTCCGAATCTCTGAAATCGATAATCCCATACTGCCCCCTAAATACTTATGGTAATTATATCAATTACCGCCCGCTATGCCAAGAGAATTGACATCATGTTGTTTTGGTGATAACATAAAATAGCTTTTGCTCAAGGCTCTGTCTTAGGGCGAAAGAGTCCTTTAGCCTTGAGCGTTTTCTTCACAGAAAGGAAGAAAAATGAGCCCTGTTGTTAGGATAGCCAAATTCGCACTTAGCGGGTTTATCCTGTTCATCTTGATGATGTGCGCGGTATGGTTGGCAGCACTTATCTGTCTACTAGCAGTCTATGGACCGCTCGAGGGAGTGGCATTTGCGCTGGGGAGTATCTCACTCCTCTCAATTATCTACGGTATGAAACATCATCGTAGATAATCACATACCCGTCAGGACTACTGCTTTGAGGTCTTTAATTAGATCTTGGCGGTAGCTCCTGGCGGGTTTTTCACTGGAGAAAATTGACAACACTACGAACAATCGAATCGACATCCAAACCATGCTTTTTCCATAATTCAGACATCTTACCCGACTCACCAAACGCGTCATTGACACCAATTCGCTTCATCTTCACCGGTAAATTATCACTAAGAACTTCTGCCACGCTTGAGCCAAATCCACCAGCAATCTGCCCCTCTTCCGCCGTAATGACAGCCTGGCATTTTTGAGCTACGTTAAGTACGGCCTCTTCATCCAGCGGTTTAATCGTCGGGAAATGAATCACTTCCGCCTGAATGTCATATTCATTTGCAAGCTTTTCCGCTGCCAACAACAATTGATAAGTCATCGTGCCAGTTCCAAACAAGGCAACATCTTTACCGCGCCTTAACGTATAACTTTTTCCAATCTCAAAAGTAGATTGATTCAGGAATAGCGGTGTTTTTTCTCTCGGTAATCTTACGTAATTCGGACGTTTATCTCCAGCCATTGCCGCCGCCATTAGCTTGGCTTCATTAGCATCACCGGGCGCCAAAACCACCATGTTTGGCAAACTTCGCATCAAAGCAATATCTTCCAACATTTGATGCGTCGCACCGTCAGGACCAACATTTAACCCCGCATGAGAACCCACCAACTTAACTGGTTGATTGTTCAGACAAATAGTCGTTCGAATCTGTTCCCAATTGCGACCCGGACTAAACGCCGCATAACTGGCCGCAAACGGAATATTTCCCATAGCCGCCAACCCAGACGCTACGGTAACCAAATTCTGCTCCGCCACACCAACTTCAATTGCCCGCGGTTTCCCGATTTCCTCATAAAACCCGCCAAAGCCAACGCTTTCCATCAAATCCGCGCTCAGCGCCACCACCAAATTATTTTTCTTCGCAATATCCACCAAGCCTTCGCCAAAGCCAACGCGAATTGCCGCAAGTTCTGAATTCTGCCAATTTTCCATTAAGAAACTCATTCACCAACCCCTTCACTCAATTGAGCAAGCGCTCGCTCCGCCTCCTCAGCATTTGGAGATTTTCCATGCCAACGGTAATCGTATTCCATAAAATCAACGCCACGACCAGGAATTGTATGCGCAATTATCACGCTCGGCTGCCGAGAATTCTTTGCCTTATCAATCGCCTGAATTATCGCCAAATGATCATGCCCGTCAATCTCCTGTACATCCCAGCCAAAACTTCGCCATTTGTCCGCCAAATCGCCTAGCGGCATCACCTTTTCCGTATCGCCACCAATTTGAATATTATTTCTATCAACAATCGCAATCAAATTCGCCAGATTATATTTTTTCGCAAACATCGCCGCTTCCCAGATATTCCCTTCGTCAAGCTCGCCATCGCCCAAACTGCAGTAAACGAACCGCTCAGAATTGCCACCCAAATATTGCAATGAATACGCCATGCCGGCCGCCTGACTTAGACCGCAGCCCAGAGGACCGCTAGTCGTTTCAATTCCAGGCAAACTGCCGCGCTCTGGATGACCTTGAAGCTTAGAGCCAAATTTTCGCAAATTAGCCAACTCTTTTTTATCGAAAAATCCCCGCTCCGCCAGCGTCGCATATAAAAGCGGAGCATAATGACCGTTACTCATCACGAAAATATCCCGATCTTTCCAATCTGGATTCTCAGGATCTAGTCGCATGGCATGAAAATACAAAACCGCCATAACATCAGCAAAACCCAAACACCCAGCAGAATGACCCGAACCAGCCTCGGATAGCTCACGAATGACAGACTTTCGCAATTGTTGCGATATTTTCTTTAATTTCGCCATTTGGTCGACATTCATTAAAGCACGCTCGTTTTATTAATCTCCTGCTGCAATCTGGAGAAAATGGCGCGAGGATCTGACGATTTCTGAATAACACCGCCAACGTTCAGAACGTTAACACCGCCCTGGACCAAACTGTACGCATTGTCTACCGCCACTCCACCGTCCCAACCGATTTCAACACTAGGATTAATAGCTTTAATAAGTCGTATTTTTTCTAGTTGCATCAAACTAGCAGTGCCGCCAAATCGCCCCAACTCACCGCTAAAAATCATCACGTGATCTGCTATTTTTATCAATTCCTCAACCGTTCGCGGAACTGTCGGCTTAAGTAATGCCAGCCCCGCCATAATTCCAGCTTGACGAATCTGCATGAGTGCGGTCTTTACGTCACCAGTAGCCTCTGCATGAACAATAATCATATGCGGCCTTAAGGCAATCAACTTCGGAACATAGTCAGCAACATCATTAACCATTGCATGAATATCAATCATCCAACCCTCTGGCGCCCATAATTCTGGAATTCCAACAGTCAAAGTCGGAGCAAATTCGCCATCAGAAATATCAATATGCACACGCTCAACAAGCCCAGTTATCTTATCAACCTGCTCTTTATATTGATCGGCATTTTCTGCCAAAATTGCTGGTGCGATTACAGAATTACTCATGACAATTCATCCAACTGCGCATTACGCCTATTAAATCGCGGAGCATTTGCGTAAGGAGTGTTTAGCCATGTTTCCACAATTCCCTTCCACGCCGACTCATTGTCTTCCAAAACTCGCGCTGGCAAACATAGAACATTCGAGTCGTTATCTTGGCGTGTCATTTTTGCCTCGAAAGCATCCCAAATCACGCTGGCACGAATTCCTTTGAATCGGTTCGCCGCCATACACATTCCTTGACCGCCACCGCAAATTAATATCGCGCGCGGATCTTTGCTATCATCACCAATGACCTTTAACGCCGCCGCCTGAGCGAATTGCGGAAAATCGTCATCAGGATTTAATTCTACACCGCCAACGTCTTGAACGTCATAGCCATTTTTAACCAAATAGGCAAAAACTTTTTCTTTCAACATAAAGCCGCGATGATCAGATCCGAGGTAGATTTTCATAATTTTAGTATAAGCGTTTTCGGTGATTTTTGCAAGGAAAAGTTAGGTATTTTATCAGAGGTAGGGTGTAACTATTTGACAAAGAGTATTGACATTTCGCGACTGGTATGCTATATACATTTAGCTTTTCAAGCCGAAAAGCAAACTCGCGGAGAGTTCACTCCGCTTGAGGTTGCGGCTTTGAAAGGCTGTACCTCAAAATTTTCTCTGGAAGGAGAAATCATGTCTACTGAGATTTTGACTACCATCACGGTTTTTGCCTTGGTGGGAGGACTGTCCGCAGCTTTGACTGAGGCGCTGCACCGTCGCCGACTGGTTAGAGCGAGCGTGTTCGCTGCAGCCGAATTCGGTGTCATCCATATCGCACTTGTCATGAGTGCGTGGAAGGAAGCAGCGGAGGAGGTACCGCATCCGGGAGTATCCTCGTTGCCGACGGCAGTGTATGATGCCACCGCCTGGGCGGCTGTCGTCTTTTTGACGACGGGCGTCGTACTCGCAGCTATCCAGCAGCACCGTAGAGAGGTCGCCAAAAAAAAGTTGGTGAAATATCTGACGCACTCCCTTGGGGCCAATGAGCCCGAGGAGAATGAGTCTGAGAAGGACTGAGGTACTCTGCGCCAGCAGAAGGCGCGCTAAGATAAATATTCTGTAAAACAAAACCGTCGGAAATCCCGGCGTCCCCGCACTATCACGGTGCGGGGTTATTTCCTTTTTGGAAGATGGCCTTATTCACTCTTTTTCAGATAATACGCCACATCCGCCACCAGTTCAACCAGCCGGTTCGAATAGCCCCATTCATTGTCATACCAAACCATAACCTTGATCAGATTACCACCAACCACCTTCGTCAATGGAAGATCGACAATTCCAGAATATGAATTACCAATGAAGTCGCGGCTTACCAAAGGCTCCTCAGAAACACCCAAAATGCCTTGATAGAAATTACTCTGGGCGGCTTTTTTGAACGCGTCATTTACCTGCTCAACAGTCACATCTTTCCTGAGAAGCGCCGTCACATCACTAAGCGACACCACTGGAGTCGGTACACGCACGCTAAGTCCATCAAATTTTCCAGTTAATTGCGGTAAGGTTTTAGTCACAGCAATTGCGGCGCCAGTCGTAGTCGGGACAATGTTTTCGGCGGCGTTGCGACCTTCTCTAAGATCCTTGGATGGCGCGTCCTGAAGTTTTTGGCTAGCCGTATAACTGTGCACCGTCGTTAGCATTGACTTTTCAACACCAAACTCCGCGTCCAAAATCGCCATAACCGCACCCAAAGAATTGGTCGTGCAACTAGCATTAGACACGATTGGCGTTGCGTTTTTCACCTTATCGTCGTTAGTTCCCAAAACAATCGTATCGACTCCCTCAGACTTCGTCGGACCACTGATAACCACACGCTTTGCGCCAGCCGTTAAGTGCTTGCCCGCGCCATCTTTATCGGTGAAAAATCCTGTCGATTCAATCACCACATCAATATTCAAATCTCGCCACGGCAGATTTTCTGGATCTTTCTCAGCCAGTACCTTAACCGACTTACCCTCAATAATCAGCTCGTTTTCCGTAAAATCAACTTGACGTCCGTACTCACCGTAATTGCTATCATGCTTCAACAAATACGCCAAAGTTTTCGTGTCAGTCAAATCATTGATCGCGACAATTTCCAAGTCGCTTCGCTCGTTAGCAATCTTAAACGCATTGCGCCCAATTCGCCCGAAGCCGTTAATTGCTATTCTCGTTACAGCCATATCGCCCTCCCTGTTAGATATTTTCGCTTTAGCTTTTCTTAATTATACTACAAAGTTGTATAATATATACATGACGCGCGAAGAGTTATTGTCAATTGCTGAACAAAAATACGACGAAGTGCCAGTATTGGTTTTAGCGAGCGCAATCGATTACGCCACGGAAAAGCACGCTGGACAAAAGCGCAAAAGTGGCGAACCCTACATCAATCACCCATTGGCAGTGGCGGGGATTCTGATTGAATGGGGCATGGATATTGATACAGTCGTGGCGGGAGTTCTGCACGACACCGTTGAAGATACTGACGCAACTTTGGACGATTTGGAGAGTTTGTTTGGACGCGATGTGGCGTTTCTGGTGGATGGCGTAACTAAAGTTTCACAAGCTCGCGCCGGGATGCGAAATTTGGATAGTTATTTGCCGCACACCAAGGACAATTTGACCAAGTTGATGATTGCCGTGGGCGAAGATGTGCGTGTGATAATTATCAAGCTAGCCGACCGCCTGCACAATATGCGAACGCTGCAATTTATGGCGCCAGAAAAGCAGAAAAAAATTGCCAGAGAGACGATTGAGGTTTTTGCGCCGCTGGCCGACCGCTTAAACATGGGACGAGTTCGTGTTCAATTGGAAGAGTTGAGTTTTAGATATTTGATGCCGAAAGCTTTTCAAGAAACCAAAAATTTGATGGACAGTCGACTGAAAAAATCGCAACGAAAATTGGATCACGTTCGCCGCGAAGTTGAAGCGCGACTGAAGGCGGAAAAGCTAGTTTTTCAGATGGATGGACGCGTTAAGAGCGTTTATAGTCTGTTTAAGAAATTGGACAAAGTTGGCGATATCGATAAGATTTATGATTTGATTGCCCTAAGAATAATTGTTGATGATTTATCGACCGGCTATCTGGTTTTGGGAATTCTACACGAGATGTATCAGCCGATGTATGAGAGGATTAAAGATTATGTTGCCAATCCAAAACCAAATGGCTATCAAAGTCTGCACACAACCGTGCAAACTCCGAGCGGACAAATTGTCGAGTTCCAGATCCGAACCAAAGAAATGCACGAATACGCAGAGCGTGGATTAGCGGCTAGTTTCCATTACAATGAGCAAAAATTGACCGACGCCTATAAAAAAGGAAAAATCGGAACTATGCCAGCCGATTTATCGTGGATTCGCGAGCTTCAGGAGGCTGCTGCCTTAATTAGCGAAGGAAAACGGTTCGACTCCAACAAATTCCGAATGAAGCTGTTTTCTGATAGGATTTTCGTGTACTCACCAAAGGGCGATATTTATGATTTGCCTCGCGGGGCATTTCCCTTGGATTATGCCTACCGAATTCACTCCGATATCGCGGCGCGCGCAAGTGGATTTAAGATCAATGGCGTGATGAAACCGTTCAATTACAAATTACAGCACGGCGACACAATTGAAGTCTTAACAAGCAAATCCGCTCGTCCAAAACCAGATTGGCGGGACGTCATAATTACGCCACACGCCAAAGACAAATTGCGCTTACAATTATCCCGCTCAAACGGCATCTTACAACAATTAACTGGCGGCGTTTCCTCGTTCTTCCGACACAAGTAACGCTCGCCAGTCTCCCAGTTTTAATCAATAATCAAACGTGATTTATTTTTCGTTCCAACGAGTAATTGACTCGCGGATAATTTGCTTTGCTCTTTCTACGTCGCCGAATCCCTTGACTACTGTTGAACCAGGCTTCTTCAAGTCCTTGTAGTGATTGAAATGGTGTTCAATTTGCTTCAACAATTGTGGAGGCAGGTCTTCTAGTGAGTTGATTGCGTTGCCTGTGTTTCGGTCGTCGGCTGGCACAACGATAACCTTGTCATCAACTTCATTGTCGTCAACAAATTCCAACACGCCGATAACTTTTGTTTCCATAAAAATACCGGTCGTTAACGGTTCGTCAGTGATAATTAGCGCGTCCAATTCGTCGCCATCTTCATCCAAAGTTTGTGGAATGAAACCGTAGTTTGTTGGCTTTGCAAAAATAGCTGGCTCAACACGGTCCAACTGCATCACTGCAAGCTCACGATTCCACTCAATTTTATGACTTGATCCCTGTGGAATCTCAACAACTACATTTACGATGCCGTTATCGACATCACCAGGTGTTAAAATTTGATTAAAATCTGCCATTTTTACTCCTCTCTGGCTTTTTCTTGTAAATATTCACGAATCTGCAGCGCTGCCACCGCACCTTCACCAACCGCCGAAGCGATTTGCATAGTTGCTCCCGAGCGCACATCGCCAGAAGCAAAAACGCCAGGAATATTAGTGTGCAGATGCTCATCAGTAATGATGTGTCCGCCCAAATCCAACTCAACATCCGAGTTTGTCAGGAATTGTGTGTTCGGAATTAGCCCGATAAATACGAATAACCCGTCAGCGGTAAATTCTTTCTGCTCGCCGTTTTGGGTCGATTTAACGCCGTAAAACTTGTCGTCCTTGACAATAATTTCATCAGTCGTTGCACCGATGTGAACGGTAATTTTTCCATCATCGACATACTTCTGCAAATCTTTTTGCAGAATGTCACTGGCGCGTAATTTACTGCGAACCAACAGATCAATATGACTAGCGTATCGCGTCAAAAATATTGCCTCTTGCACTGCTGAGTTTCCGCCGCCGACAACGATTAGATTCTTATCACGATAAAACGCACCGTCGCAAGTCGCACAGTAATGCACGCCTCGACCATATAATTCATCTTCGCCCGGAACGCCTAATTTGCGATGATTCGATCCAGTCGCTAGCAAAACTGACTTCGCGCGGACAGATTGACCGTCAATTGTCAGCTCCAATTCGCCATCAACTTGCTTCAATTCCGTCACGTCGCCATACTCAATCTTCGCACCAAATCGCTCTGCCTGTTGTTGCAATTCAGACGCCAATTTCATTCCAGTAACGCCTTCAGCAAATCCAGGATAATTGTCAATTTGATCAGTAATCGCCGCCATTCCGCCGACCACGCCACGCTCATATAGCGTCGTGTCGACATCTTCGCGCGACAAGTAAATTGCCGCCGTTAACGCGCTTGGACCAGCGCCAACAATAATAACATCTTTAGACATTGAAACCTCGCGATCGATAATATTGCTTCATCACTTCTGGCATTTCTGGCTCTGGAATATCAGCCGGCTTTTCAACAGCCATCACCACAAACTTAAGCGGAGAATTTGCAGGAATTTTATCGCCCTGAGCTTTGTCGCCATAAGCCTTGTCGGCTGGAATTGTTAATTCACGCACGCCGCCAATTTTCATACCAATCAAGCCCTCTTTCCAACCCTGAATGACTGCAGTATTTGCCGGGCCATTCATATTGAGCGGAGCTTTCAGTTTGCCGTCAGCGATTGATTGATCGAAAATCTCACCCTTGGCATTCCAGCCAATGTAGTAAACCGCCAGCTTGGTGTCATCCTTAACCTCGGCACCTTCGCCTTCAACCAAATCTTCCTTAACAAGCTCTTTCACATCACCAGCTTCAAACGCACCAACTCGTGAGCTAAACTCAGAAAACTTGCTGTAATATTTTTGGCTCAATTCATTAGCTTGAGCCTCTACTTTCTTTTTTCGCTCGTCAGTAGCCTTGGTGTATTCATCCTGAGCTTTCTTAAACGCGGCTTGATCTTTAGCTTCATTTCCAGGCGCTACCATCATAGCGACAAATCCGCCAACGGTCCCTAAAAACATCATGCCGGCAATAACCCAAATACCTATTCTCTGGCCTTTTGTAGTTGCCATATTCCTCCTTTATTTACCTTTCAATTATAGCAATTTTTATCAAGCGCAACAAATCACATTAAACCTGAGCGGCGTCGAATTCTTCCGCAGCCATCGCGGCAATCTCCTCGATAATCGGCGCAATATCTTTATCTTCCAGCGTCCGCTCGGCGCTCGTAAATTTTACATTCAAAGTTACAGTTTTTGTCGAATCGTCATTTTTCGGCTGATATATCGCAATTGGCGTTATGCTAATTTGTAACTCACCGTGTTTTTTAGCAACTTCTTCAGCGCAAGCATAAACCTTCGCATAATCAACATTCGAATCCATTTTCAATGAAATATCTCTGGCGGTCGACGGGAATCGACTTAACGGCTGGTAATTATAGCCCTGATTTTTACTCAGATTTTCCTGCAATTTTTCAATATCAATAGAAAACGCCGCGGTATAATCTGGCAATTTGAAGTTGCGTCGGGCAGACTGAACCAGCTCGCCAACAATTCCCAAATTGTCGCCATTCTTCGCCACAATCCAAGCGCTACGTTTCGCATCAAATGGCGCTGGGACGTCGCTGTCAGATTCCGCAATCTTCACAAAATCAACCTCAACGCCCAAATCTTTCACCAGTTTTTCAACCATTTTCCTCACCTTGTAAAACGGTGCGCCAGATTGAGGCTTTTTATTCGCATAAACTCCGTCAATGAAAGTCTTTTCAATCGGCAAATTCTCATCGTTAAAACCTAATTTCTTATCGTGAATTTTGCCAATTTCAAACAGCATAAATTCGTCATGTCCAGATTTTATATTGGCATGAACTTTATCTAACAAACTCGGCAAAATGCTAATTCGGTAATATTGCAAGTCTGGGCTAAGCGCGTTACTCAAGCGATACGCACGGATCGGATCTTGGTCGGAATTTTTCAAAACTCGCTCATGAACAAAACTATACGTCAAAACTTCGTTCGCTCCAGACCTAGACAAACTTTGGCGAATTCTCTGTTTCAATTCACGACGCTCATTCTTCGACGCAGGCTTAATGCTGCGCTCTGGCAAATGACGTGGCAATCTGTCAAAGCCATATAATCGCCCAACTTCCTCAACAATATCCTCAGGAAGCTCAATATCTGTTCGCCAAAATGGACTGTAAACCATCACGCCAGCTTCGCCATATTTATTACCATCGTCAACGATAAATTCAACATTCTTTAGTAGTGCCTCAATCTCATTCTCAGCAAAGTCAACACCCAGACGTTCTTCGACAAACCTTTTAGGAATCAACAATCCACCGTGCCAGTGCTTACCATCGACCAACACTTGTCGCAATGAAGAATGGTTCTTAAATAGCACAGGACTAGCTTGCTCACCACCAACCATACCAATTAACCATTTTAAGACAGGGTCAATTTGTGCTGGCGACTGCCCCTTATTAAACCTAGTCAGGGCATCGGTGAAAATTCCGTGACGCATAGCAGTGCGACGTAGCGCGTACATGTCAAAATTGGCACATTCAAGGACAATGTTCTTCGTTTCAGCCGAGACTTCCGTATCAACGCCGCCCATAATTCCCGCTAGCCCAATCACACCTTCGCCATCAGCAATGACAATATCGCCAGACGTCAATTCATATTCCTTGCCATTAAGCAAACCGACTTTCTCGCCATCGTGCGCCATTCGCACACCAAGTTTATGCCCGCGCAACTTGTCGTAATCATAAGCGTGTGTCGGCTGTGCCGTCATAAACATTACATAATTCGTTGCGTCAACAATATTGTTAATTGACTTTCCGCCCATTGCGACTAATTGACATTGCAACCACAACGGGCTTGAATGAATATCTACATTTTTTATAGCAATCACAGAGAATGCGGGCGCAAGCTCATTAGCTTCATTAAACACTTCAAGCTCTAAGCCATCGCTATTTGCGAATTCTTGAATAGCATTATACCAGTCAGGACTATTAAACTGCTGATGAAAAATCCCAGCAATTTCACGCGCCACACCGAGTTGCCCAAAACAATCCGGCCTGTGCGTAAACATCTTATTCTCAATTTCCAGCACGTAATCGTCCAGCCCAAACACTTCCGCAAAGCTCGCGCCAGCCTGAAGTGTAACGCCTGCCGGAATATCACGCTCATTGATCTCAATAATTCCCTCGTGATCCGTACCAATCGCCAGCTCGTCAGCCGCCGCCAACATACCCTGGCTTAAGATTCCACGCAGCGGTCGCGCATCCAGCACGAACGGCTCGGCGTCATCAAAACTTGCTGGGACGGTGCTTTTTGGCGGCAACCAAATTGCCCACATGTCAGCATGAACATTCGGCGCACCGCAAACCACTTGCACGTAACCATTATCATCCCTTGGAACGTCCGCTACGCCACCATCGTCAATTTTAGTCACGCTCAAACGATCCGCATTCGGATGCTTTTCACACTCAACAACCCGCACAATGTGCGCGCCACCATATTTGGCCTTCAGGTCAATCACTTCCTCGACACCACCAAGCTGCTGATTGACACGCGACACCAACTCATCAACTGGCGGCAACTCAAAATTAATCAATTGTTTTATAAGATTTAAGCTAACTTTCATACTAATGTAATTATATCATCTTACCGGCAAGTAATCGACCTTAGAAAACTACAAATAACCAAGGTAAAAATTGTTCTAGGATAAAATACAGCCGTCCTCGGGTAGGCGGGAGATAATCCTCAAGGACATTTCCCTCTTCAGACCTGGAGAGGGGTCATTCCCTGAATTATAATATAGCTATGAACTACGATAGATATCTAGAATTGCAAACTCGCCTAGAATGGTTTTATGATTTTCATCCAGAGTTTTTTAATGATATTTCACCCGAGCAGAAGAAACTACTGCATGATACGTTCCTGTACAATATGCCCGACGAACACTATCCGGAGTCATTACGGAATTTTTACGATAAGAATATTGACAACCAACCAGCACTTCAGAATGATATACTCTTAGCGATAGATGCTTTATATAAAGCGGCGGGGGCTGGGAATTTGTTTGACTATGATGAATAAAGCTTTTCTTCGTACAAACACGCCACCGAGCTTATAAGATTTAAGCTAACTTCCATACTGATATAATAAATTCATGATTCACAACTTGCATTCAGCATATTCTTTACCAGCAGACCACGATACAAGTCATAAAACTGTCCATTTTTCACACTCAAAATAGTACAATTGTAAAGACATGAAAAATAGCATCGGCATCACAATACCAGATTTTATCACTCAAGCTTTTCCTTTACTTAATGAAGCGACATATGTTCGTGAATTTGCTTCTTTCATCACGCTATATCCAGATGCAGTCTATTATCTATTTCAAACAACAACTGGCCAGTCGCTCATACTTATAGCAATTGACTATCCCGACCCAATGGACGAGAGCCAACAAGTAAAGAAAATATCTGGTGGTTTTGAGTTTGAGTTCACATATCTTATCAAGCCATATGCCAATGACCAGCACCTTAGAATCTGTCCAAATGATGAAGTAGAAGAACTATTTTTCGTCTCAGACCCAAATGGTCGTTGCCACTATTATCTGGCAGCAGTCAAACAAAAACGGAGTTGGTAGGTTTATGCCGACTGAGTGTTTCTGAGTTCGAGAAGACCTCGTCCTAGTAGCATAAAGCTGCCTGGGTAGAATACTACCTTGTTATAATAAACCTATGATTCATAAGCTATACTCTGCCTACGATTTACCAGCAGACCACGACACGTGCCACTTGTTTGAGCATCTGATCATTAGGCGATTCTTAAAGGAAACGGAAAAAATTGGCGGTAACCGGGCTTTCGCTGGAGAGTTGGATGGCACGACTAGCGAATCAAGCGTATTCTTTACGTCCGCACTATTCACAAGCGAGTCTAATGCATTATTTGAAAAAACCATCAACGATATAACGCCTTTTGAGGTGTCTCTTATTCAACAGTCCATCTCACACATAGAAGCCGAGATGCAATCCAACATTGATCTAGCGAAAACTATAAACGCCGCAAATATGAACGCA
The DNA here is from genome assembly GCF_022828365.1 of Candidatus Nanosynbacter sp. TM7-087. GTDB lineage: Bacteria > Patescibacteriota > Saccharimonadia > Saccharimonadales > Saccharimonadaceae > Nanosynbacter. The sequence goes on from NZ_JAJQJU010000001.1 coordinate 462,732, forward strand.
ATCCTAAAACAAGTAAAGGCGACGCTAGTCCTGGATTATTAGCTCTAGCCGATTTTCTAGCAGAGAAAAGATTCTGAAGAGGAAATATTAACGCCGCCAATATGCAAGCTTACTGACAAACTCTAAACTCAATACCAATCACTCCATAAATCTTTTGGTCTTCAATAGAATAAAATTCAGAAATTTGATTTTCTAACCATTCGACATTATCACTGCCGAACTTTCGCGGATTATTGTGAGAAAATAAGTCACGAAATGTCGCATATCTCAGCAAACCAACAACCTCAGTGGTAACAGTTTGCTCAGAATTATCTCTATTTGTAAAAATAATCCGATCCCCGATCTGGATTTTCTGTCGTTTAGTATCATATAGTCGCGACTCAATGGTTTTCCGACCAGATGCGATAGCGGCAAACGGCTCAGTCGCCAATTTTAATTGGTGTGTGGTCATAAAATCATTTACCTTTCTTGCTATAATTAAACCATCATATAAATGAATATTCAAATATCTCGTTTAGCCGAAAGCCACTCTATTTTGAGATAATTTCTATAATTTTACGAATTTCCTTTGCTCTGTCGTCATCGCTGTTTAGAAAATTATTCATCTCATTTTCACAAAAATCAATTACATGCTCAATTCCTTTTGGTTTTTTGGTATACTGTTCGACGGCTCCTTTCTTTAGATAAAACTCGTCGGATGAATATCTTGATTCTATTTGCTGGTCTAGGTCAGGATGCTCGTTTCTATATTTGTCGATTTTACGTTTATCAAGCCCCGCCTGTTTTGTCCGTTTATCATATTTGAATGACACGGTAGAATTGTAAAAATCTCTCCCTGTAGCATCTAAATCTTTAATAAGATACACCGTTAGCCCGAAAGATTCAAAGAAGGACTTAAATGAGGATATACTGTCTTTTCCACGTACCCCATATACAGTAATATTTTGACTGAGATCTGGTTGTAGTTTCTTTATGGCAGCTCTGAAGAAATATTCATCATCCTGACCTTCAACCAGCAATACTCTATCTAGAAATAGTACTCGAGCTGCCCAAGTATTGTTTAGGATTTCTATCAGCTTCTTTTGATCTTCCCTAATATCGGGATTACACACCACGGAATTACGCTCTTCATTTAGCGAGAATCGTTTGACATACTCTATTGTCTTGTTGCTTATGAATCCTTCCGAATGAGTTACAATAACGTACTGTACGCGCTGCTCTTCCGCTAGTTTTTCGAGTATTTTAAGATACTCAAATTGAAATTGGTAATGCAAGTGAATCTCTGGCTCATCGATAATAACAAGACCGCCATTTACATCATCTCGACCGTACGCCTCAAATATTAAGTGTATGATTGATTTTTGTCCAGCGCTAAGACTGTTAATGTCTCCTAGATTTCGCTCATTTTTTATATCGTAAAATCTAAATTCGTATGACCAAGTTCTTAAGTCTGTGAGTTCTATATAGAATTTTAAATTCAATAATTCAAGCTTCTTGTTTATATTATTAACCATATTCAAATTATTTACAGAATCTTTAGCCTCATCAATATCCTTTTTGCCTTTTAAAAAATTAAGATATTCCTCACCAAGCTTGAGCTTTACAATATTGAATATAGCTGGCTCACTACCAGATTGATCATGATTACTGCGATAAGAAGAATCACGTCTGATTTCTCGTAGTTGGCTTACCGGGTTAGATTGCAAAGAAGTTTGCAGAGAGAAAGTATTATAATTACGAAAAGCAGACAACATAGAAAATGTACTTCCAAGAGATTTTATATGGTCGGCATGTTCATTATTATGTATCGAGATAGCCTCGTTAATTGCCTGGTAGTGTTCTAGATAGAATTGTGCGGAATCTGATGTGGAATTAGTATATTCTACCTTGTATGTGCTTTTTTCATAATTAAAGATAATATCTATAACAATTTTTATATCGCCATTTATAGGCCTAAAATCTATGGGAAATTCTATATGAGAATACTCCTCAAATATATTTTTTATATGAGTGTAATTATTTGTTATATGGCTCATGTTAGTTTTGTCAACATCATCAAGTGTAAATGATATTCTTATTCTCTGTGGTTTCGATTCCGAATTCCAATTAGGCTGGAGTCGAAGACCTGAAATATTATTAGATCGATCATCTATCACAAGGACATTTCTTCGATTTTCACCTGACAACGAAAAATTATAATCCCTAAACTCACAATACTTAAATAGGACTCTTGTGAATACAAAATTCATAGCCTCTAAAGCCGTTGACTTGCCAGATCCGTTCCCTCCAATAATAATATTAAGATCTGGGTCAAATTCAATCTTAAAGGCGCTGTTTATATCCTCCTCGTATTTAAAGCTAAGGATATTTGATAATTGTAAATAATTGACTCTCATTATGTTGGTTATTATACGCCTACTATAATGCTTAAGCTGAAATAATATTAAAATATACTATAATATACCCATGAATACTTCACGAAAAAATCGCATCATAAAAATTACTATTCGGGTAGTCTGCTCAATTGTCGTTATAATCGCCTTATTAGTCGCCGCAGCTTTCTTTTGGCCAGCAACATCCAAGCAATTGCAATCTTCAAGCTCTGAGAAATTGAACTATAACGACGCCATCGCCGCTGCAAATCGTACTGTTAGTGAAGACACTTCAAATACCGACGTTAGATCAGAATGTCGATCGATTATTAAAACCCACGGCAAAAGAACCGCCAAAGCCGTTATGATGATTCACGGCGTAAGCGCATGCCCACAGCAATTCGCAGACCTGGGCGACACCTTTTTCAACGCTGGCTACAACGTCTACATTCCCCGCGTTCCCAGCCATGGCCTCACCGATAACAAACGGCATGGAGAAATTACCATTCCAGCAATGGCACAATTTATGAATTCCAGTACTAGCATTATCAGCGGCCTGGGCGATGAAGTGGGCGTTATAGGACTTTCTGGTGGCGCCAATATGGCAACCTGGATTACTCAGTACAATAGCCAAACGATATCACGAGCGCTATTTCTATCACCTTTTTATCAACCTTCAGCATCAGAAACTCCTTCCTGGAAAATTCCGCTTTTACGAAATCTTTATGGACGTAATATTCTTCCAGATTCGTTCACAGGTAGCAATTTGTCATATCGCGCTCTTGGAAAATATATAATAATCGCCAAGAACTATAAATCCGACCTAAAAGCTCCAGGATTAAAATACGTCGGGGTTGTAACGAGCGAAAACGACACCGCAATTGATAAAAATCTCGCGGTCAACATACCTAAGCAAATGGCTGCAGCTTCTGGCGCCAAATTCCAATATTATTCAATTCCAGCCTCATTTGACATCGGTCACGACATTGTAGCCTTAGACCAAGATGAGGTTAAAAAGCACGCCGACAAATTATATCCGTTCTATTTGGACATATACGAAGGAAAAGACGTAAAATTAGAGGCAAACTAGCTATCCTATTTACCTTGCGCAGCTAAGATTCGCGCCTGAATTTCATCCAATTGAGCGTCATCCATTTTTGGACCGTCAGCCGTGGTTAGCCATCCGGGATATTTCTCATAAAATACCTGCTCGTGTGACACTGGCGAACCAATTCCCTTTGCCAAATCACCATGAAGCGGCATCAACTTGGCGTGTACGTGTGCTACGCCCGTGCCTTCAAAAATCAGCGCCACTCGCGGCGTGTCAAATGCTTTTTCCAAAATACCAGCAACTTTTTTCACTGCCAGCATCATTTCGGAATATAAATTATCGTCCAAAGAAAATACGTAATCGCCCGGATTCTGCTTCGGAATCACCACAGTAAAACCTGGCGTATTCGGAAACGGTGTTAAAAATGCTAGGAATTTCTCATCTTCCCAAATCTTCCAAGATTTCATTTTTCCAGATACAATGTCGTCAAAAATTGTGTGATTCATAATTACTCCTTTATGCAAATAAATCGTTTAATGCCTCACTCACCGTTGGATGAGTGAATATTTGGTCACGCAGTACAGTATACGGCAGGTCATTATCCATTACAGTTTTGATAATATTAATGACTTCTGGTGAGTTACGACACAATAAGCTAGCACCCAAAATTTGTTCAGTGTTTGCATCAATCACCGCACGCAGCAATCCTGTTGTAGCATTATCAACATGTAGGCGTGGAATCGCCATAGCAGGCAGCTCTTTTACGATAATTTCGCACCCCGTCGCACGCGCCTCAGCCTCTGTCATACCCACCCGACCTAGCGGCGTTTGCATAAAGACCGTGTACGGCAAGGTTTTTCGTTTGGCGCGAGTGTACAGACCATCACCCAGCAACTGGCTTCTCACAATCCGAAAATCGTCCAGCGACGCATAGGTAAATTGTGGCCCGCCCGTTACATCGCCCATTGCCCAAATATGCGACCGACTAGTGCGAAGTGTTTCATCAACCACAATTGCCCCGCGCTCATCCGTCGCTACACCAGCAGCTGGTAAATTCAAGCTTATCGTTGCCGGGCGACGGCCCGTAGCCATCAAAACCGCATCATAACCAGCGTAATCATCATGATTTACTGTGCGAATCGTCGCAGTAGACTCACCCTCAATCGCTGTCACATCCACACTAAACACAATCTCAACACCCTGTGCCTGCAATGCTTCAGTAGCAGCCCGAGCAATTGCTGGATCTTCACGCGCAAGCAGAGCATCGCCCCTCTCAAATACTGTTACTTTTGTACCAAGTTTGGCATAAGTTGAGGCAAATTCTAACCCAATATAACCGCCACCAATGATAGCTAGCTGTTTTGGCTGCGTCATTCTATCCAGCAATTCAGTACTGGTATACACAAACGGCTTATCAACACCTGTAATATCTGGGATGATTGATTCCGCACCGGTGTTAATAAAAATCTGCGGTGCGCTAACTACTAGCTCGTCGTTACCCGCCACAACCTTCACAGTACGATCATCTACGAACGATGCCTCACCCTCAATGACGCTCACTGTTTCACGATCCGCAAGCATATGATAGTTCTTCTCATTCAACCGCGCTACCACTGTTGTCTTATGTGCCATCGCCTCATCAAAACTTTGATGATGTTCGGCTGCATTGACTAGCACCTTAGTAGGAATACAAGCAATATTAATACAGGTGCCGCCATACATCTTTGACGACCGCTCCACTAGCGCTACCTTTTTTTCCGCATTTGCCAGCGCTACCGCCAATGTTTTGCCAGCTTTGCCAAAACCAATGATGAGTGCGTCAAATTGTTGTATATCCATTTTACCTCCTCCTATCTTTTTTAGCGATCTCTCTCGCTGCAACAAATTCTCTATCGGCACACAGAACTGCCTCTTTTATTACAAGTTTTTGAGCTACTACTATTATCGTGTGTAATAGCTCCTTAAAACTGTTCCAAAAAGTCCAACTTACCGCTTTCAAAATACCAGCAACTTTTTTCACTGCCAGCATCATTTCGGAATATAAATTATCGTCCAAAGAAAATACGTAATCGCCCGGATTCTGCTTCGGAATCACCACAGTAAAACCTGGCGTATTCGGAAACGGTGTTAAAAATGCTAGGAATTTCTCATCTTCCCAAATCTTCCAAGATTTCATTTTTCCAGATACGATGTCGTCAAAAATTGTGTGATTCATATTCCTCCTTTTGAAGTAATTATAGCATTTTACGAAGTTTTCAGGTCGGACAATTTAAGTTCCATTCTACGGCAAACCAGGACTAGCCACATCGTCGCAAAAATCCCCAATAAAACTTCTACTATCACAAACCAAAACTTGCCCATTGTGTAACCTTGCGCCGCTATAATTGCCGCAAAAATCGGAAAACTGAAAGATGAAATTCGCTCACGATGAGTTAAATAGCTCAAACTCGAAGGCAGAAGAAACATCAAAAGCACCATCAATATCACGATGCCGCGCGAGAAAACAAAATGAGCCGCGTGCATTGTGTCGTTCGGGCAAAGCGCCACTCCTATCATACAAATCGCAAACAATGAAAGTGTCCAGCCAGATATTCGGGCAGAGCGAATTTGACCAAGTTTAAGATAACCACGATTCATAAAAAACCCAATCGTCACCATAATCAAACCAGATAAAAACACTCCCGAATTGAACGAAAATGCAGACAAACGATTCGAGGTGGTTTCGCCCAATCTACTCAAGCTCCAGTTCGTCCACCGATTATCATCAGAAAGCAGCATCGCCACAACCAAGCCCACAGCCAAAACGACACCATTAAGAATACAGAGTGCCTGAAGGCGATTCTTGCACAAAAAATCCTTAATCTGTCGAAGTTTCATATTGCTTAAAATTGTTCCAAAAAGTCCAATTTGCCGCTTTCAAAATGACGGACATCTTCGATTCCATACTTCATCATAACCAAGCGGTCGATTCCGCAACCAAAAGCAAATCCTGTATATTCATTCGGGTCAATTTGTGCCGCCCGAAGGACATTCGGATGAATCATTCCGCAGCCCAATAGCTCAATCCAACCCTCACCAGAACAAACTTTACAATCAGGATTTTTTCCTTCACAAAACGGACAACTTAACGCAAATTCAAAACTCGGCTCAGTGAACGGAAAGTAAAATGGATTAACGCGGACGTCAAGTTTCTTGCCATAATATTCCTGCAAAAATTCTTGTAGCGTGGCAATCAAATTACCAACATTAACTCGGCGTGAAACATACACGCCTTCGACTTGATAAAACGTATGCTCGTGGCGTGCATCCAAATCTTCGTTGCGAAAAACACGATCAGGAACGATAGCGGCAATAGCCTCGCCTTTTTCCAAATTGTCGCGATATTTCATCAACACGCGATTTTGCATAGTCGACGTATGTGCTGGAGCAATCAAACGATCGCCATTAGAATCAGTTTCCTCGGTCATAAACGTGTCATAATCGTCGCGCGCTGGATGACCTTTTGGAAAATTCAGACTCTCAAACATATGGAATTGATCGTCAATCTCTCTGGATTCTTCCGTAACAAATCCCATGCGATTAAAGATCTCAGAGATGCGCTCAATTTCAGCGCTCAGCGGATGAATCGTGCCTTGTTCGCTCGGCAAAAGTTCAGGTTTTGGAGAATTTACATCCATCGGCGCCGTAACATCAATCGGTTTCAAGTCAACTTTTTCCAGCTCTTCCAATCGCACAGCAATAGCCTGTTCAACAGCTTGTTTCAGCTCGTTAATCTGCTTGCCAAACGAACCACGCTCAACTGGCGGCAATGACTTGATTTGATCATACAATTCCCTAAGTCGTCGATCGCGCAAAAACTCACGCGGAGATTTGGATTGCGAAACCGCCAAAACTATTTCTCTTCTCAATTCGTCTAAGTCAACCATTTTATCGTCCTTGCATTAAAAACATTACAATCACCGCACCAGCCATAATAGCGATTAAAATCCACGCCCACGCCAAAGTCGTCGTCTGTTTCGTGCCTTCCAAATATCTTATGTCGTCGACGCCGTCCATAGTTGCTTTTTCTTGCAAACTCGAAGCCTTCGCCTTCTCTCTTAATTCCGCCGCAATTCGCTCTTGCAATTCACTACGCTGATCTTGTTGATTTACAAATAATCCCATAACTACAGTATAGCAAATTATGTTATAATAGTCGTGATATTACTTTAAGGAGGGAATATGGCTACGAAGAAAACTTCAAAGAAAGCCCCAGTTAAAGCCGCAGAAAAGAAAACCGCTGCCGCTAAGACTGAAACCAAAACGACCGTCAAGCGCGTCGTTGCTGAATCTACCGCTAAAAGCAAGCGTGTCAAACTAGATTCTAAATTACCAAACAACTTAATTAACATCGTCATTGCGGAAGTCATCGGCACATTCATTTTGACACTTGCCGCATTATTCGCATCAGATATTTTGTCATCAATGTATGTCGGTTTTGCGTTGATGTTCATCGTTGCAGCTATCGGCAGCATTTCTGGCGCACACGTAAACCCAGCTGTCACATTTGGTCTATGGACAATGCGTAAGCTAAAGACCGTACTTGTTCCATTTTACTGGGGCGCACAATTCCTCGGCGCAATGGCGGCTATCGTGCTTGTTGGCTCATTAACAAACGGCGGATTCGCCCTAAGCTTCGACCAATTTACTGCATTCTCTTGGAGCATCTTTGCGATGGAATTAGTCGGTACTGCTGTATTTGTATTTGGCATTGCCGCAGTGTTACAACGCAAAGAAATCAAAGCAGCTGGTCAAGCTTTTGGAATTGGCTTAGCATTGATGATTGGTCTTGTCGTATCTGGCTCAATCTCTTCGTACATTAAAAGTACTGCTATTGCAAAAATCCAAAAAGAGCAAAGTACTGCCCAAACTGAGAAAAATGGCCGCACTTACCCACGCGAAATCTACATCTCAGGAGCAACTTTGAACCCGGCAGTTTCTTTGGCTGTTACAGAGAAAACCGACTCTCAACTACGCAGCAACGGAGTATTGCCAGCTGAAGGCGAAAAAAGCTATTCACGCTTTAGCCTGGAAGTGATTGCCGCTACCCTAATCGGCGCAGCATTAGGCGGTAACCTATTTCTACTCGTCAATTACCGAAACAAAGACGAAGAATAGATTATAACTTCACAATAAAATATCCCGCTTAATCGGCGGGGTATTTTTTATGTCAATCTTCCTGAGTCGGCCGATCAATCAGCTCCGGCTGCGCTTGGTTATCGCCACCAGAAATTCGCACGACGTCCTTATCGATCTTCCCCAATTCCTTGTACGTATTGTTATAATGACCAACGGTCGTACTAAGACTCTTACCCATTTTTGTCATCAACTCGTCAAACTTTTTAATATGAACGCCCAATTGACCAACTCGAACTTGAATATCCTTAGCTTGCTCTTCAATCTGCAAACTACGAAGCCCCTGAAGAACAGTCTGCAGGTACGCGAGAAAACTAGTCGGGCTCACAATAATAACCCGCTTGTCCCGAAACGCATATTCGATCAAATCGCGACTCGAACCGCCCGTACCAACGTTGTTGATGAGTAAATCATAATATAGCGACTCTGACGGAATAAACATAAAGGCAAAGTCCATGGTGTTTTCGCGCGGACGAATATATTTACTAGTTTCGTCAATTCGCCCCTTAAGGTCAACCTTTACTTTATTTAGCCACATTTCACGCTCAGATTTTGTCTCGGCATTAATCATGCGATTGTAATTCTCCAAAGAAAATTTACTGTCCACTGGCAATATTTGACCCTTGTCCAGAAAAATAACCGCGTCAACAATTTCACCGTCCTTGAAGCGATATTGCATTTGATATTGCTTGGCTGGCAAAACATTATCCAACACACTTTCCAGATAAAACTCACCAAAAACACCACGCTGCTTTGGGTTTTGCAACACGTTTTGCAAAGTCTTCAGATCGGTCGCCACATCAACCACACGCTTATTGGTCTCATCTAATTTCGCCAATCGCTGCGTCACGTCAGCTACCAACTTCGCGCTTTCTGACAATTGTTTCTGTACGGAAGTCTGGACTTGCGCATTGCTTCGCTCCAACTTATCGCTAACGGATTCATTCAGTTTCGCAATAGTTCGCCCCAATTCCACGACATCGGTTTTAATTAGCTCGACGGATGATTGATTTTTTAGCTCGCTGATTTTTGATTGCAGGACAAATAAAGTCGCACCCAAACCAATAGTAATAACAATTAAGAGAATAATGATAATGATTTCCATACACTTAGTGTACAGTGATTATAGCGCCAAGACAACTCGTGCTAAGATTGCGAATAAAGTCATAAATAAAATTGCTGCGCCGTTGCCACGAATTCTATTTAACCAGATTAACGACAAATATACCAAAACTGTCGCCAAAACTACCCATAGCAATGACAAAATCCAAGATCCGCCAGCCCATAATGTAGCACCCCACAATGACACAGTTGCCGCGATCACTACTAGCAGAGGTCGCTTGATGCCAAATACCGCCAACACTGGAACTAGCATAATTCCCGCCAAAACCAACGCGACGTAAGATGCGATGCTTGTGCTGTTTGCGCAAATAGAAATATGCTCAGCGTTCGCGCAAAATACGGGTGTAATCATAAATTTATCAAACGCAAGTGCCAGCAACCAAATAGCCACGCCGCTAGCAACTAAAATCGCCAAAATCCTCAAGAAAACTCGCCTTGAAAATGGATATGTGTAATCTGATATTTCTTCACGGAAAATAGCTGACAATAATTTCATACGTAAATTGTAACGTAAACTTGTCAATATTGCAAATGTATATGCTTAAATATTATGCTTTTTCAGAAGATTCATCGGTTTATACCAAATAATCCCTACACAAGCAATCAATAATCCGCCAACAACGTCAAGCGGCGTATGCACCAGAGCAATAACCCGACCTACACATATTAAGATTGTCATAACCAGACAAACAACAGCCAGCCGCCAACTCTTTGCTCCGAAAAATACCGCCAGAGTGATTGCCATTGTGAACAGCGCATGATCAGACGGAAAACCCGGATTATTAAGGAATGACGCGCCGGCAGATACGCCCAGAATCTCGAACGGGCGCATTTGATCTGGTTGATAAATTGACCCGATGATTTTTGCTGCCACGTAAGCAGTCAAACCAGCCATCAGAACTTGGCTGTAAACTTGATACTTCTCTTTATTTGGAACCAACTTTATCAACGCGTACGCACCAATTAGCACGACCGGCACCACTAGTCCGTCAGCAATTAGCTTCACAATCCATTGCAAATCCATACTATAAGTATATCGCGTCAACGCTGGCCAGTAAACGCTTGCGGAAATCATTTTTCTATAGTACAATTATGCTTGCCGTTGGGATGTCGCCAAGTGGTAAGGCAGCGGGTTCTGGTCCCGCCATTCGGGGGTTCGAATCCCTCCATCCCAGCCAAATTTGAAATTTAGCAGCCAATTATTTGGCTGTTTTTTTCGTCGATAAATTTGCGCAAATCAACAAAATCCACATCACGAATACCAGAAAAATCGCAGCCACACTATTCACATTCTTTATCGTTGCGCCAAATATCACTGCCGCATGCCCATTCACAAACGCCAAAAAACTAATTACCGTCATAATCCCCAAACTCAAAAAACCAGCCGTCCTACTTGTTAGGGTAATTCTTTTTGACATATTCATACCAATTAAAAACGGCAACGACACAAGTTCTGCGATTACTAGTAATATCGCAATCGGAAGACTTAAATATGGCGTAATTCCCGCAGAAGTAAATACCGCAGAAAACTTCTCAAACGTAAATAATTGACATAATAATGGCACCATTATTAATAGTCCTGCAATCAATTTAACAATTTTATTCACTTTTCTAGACATAATTTCAGTATAGCTTGCGCGTCAAAAAAGCTCAAGCTTGTTGTATTTTTTACGAAAGCACTTGCACTTTTTATAAAAACGTCATAAAGTTAAATCAGCGAACGTTACAAAAATAAACACCATAAAACAGTATCTTTCGCTCTACGACAAATCCACCACAACTTAAAATACCCCGTCTCTATGGGGTATTTTTATTGGTCAATATCCGCGATTGTTCAGCGCGCCACTCGGCAATTTTTCCGTGGTGTCCGCTCAATAAAACATCCGGCACACGTAAACCTTTAAACTCCTCAGGTCGTGTATATTGTGGAAATTCCAACGTTTCTCCATCTGAAAAACTTTCAATTTCCGCAGACTTTTCGCCGCCCAAAACTCCAGGAATCAACCTAACAATAGAATCAATCATCATCATTGCCGCCAGCTCTCCGCCCGTCAGCACAAAATCACCAATACTCCATTGCTCATCAACTAGCTCTAAAATTCGCTCATCAACACCCTCGTATCGCCCGCAAATAAATATCACACCCCTGTCATCATCGGCTTCTTCCTGAGCTTTAGCCTGCTTCCAGCGTTGCCCTCGCGGACTCATTAACACCACCTTCGCTGTTTCATCTTGAGATTTCGCAAATTCTACCGCTTTCCATAACGGCTCAACCATAAGAAGCATCCCGTCGCCGCCGCCATAAGGAGTATCATCAACCTGACGACGAGGACCCAAACCAAACTCCCGTAGATTCACCGTCGTAAGCTCCACGATACCGTCTTTCTGAGCCTTCCACATCATGGAATTATTAAAAACTCCCGTTGTCATTTCTGGGAAAAGTGTAATTACCTGAAACTTTCTCATCTGTTACAGTGTAGCAAGTATTGACTTTTTTGTCCAGGTATGATATATATGTATTAGCTTTTGTTCAACCGAACAGAAGTAGCCCTTACATAGAAAGGACAACTACAATGACTACTACTGCTCTCATTTCCATGTTCATCGTCATGGTTCTCATCGTCGTCTCCCCGCTGATCGTGCGTGCCCTCACCAATATCATCTGGAGCGGCGGTAAGGTCGCTGCAGGTGGCCTCGTCGGCTACCTCACGAAGTACCTGGATAAGAAGGACGGCGAGTGAGTCAAGACTCAGTGGTGTTCCTGGTGGAAGTCCTTATGGTACTCCCGCCGGGGATACTCATTTTCTGGATCGACACGCTCCAACTACCCTTCCCACTAGAGGATGTTGGCGGTTGGATCTCTCGACCCATCACAAAGGGCTAACGCCCGCCAATGAGAATAGCTCGTTGAGACATTAAGTCTCGGCTTGAGCCTCTCGGCGGGCTATTTTCATGTCTTTTTATAGAAATTATTCCCCACCAAAAAACCGTCCCAGTAAGGACGGTTTTTTAGCACAAATAAGGCTCTCAATGGTTTCCCATTGTCTCGCATAGAGCTGTTCTCGCATAATGTCTGTGCTTGAACTGGTTTTAATTATATATCAAGATCGTCGAGTTCTGCAAGCTCTTTTCTGGTGTTTTCTGCGTAAGATGATCCATTTTCCACAGTTTCATCTGTTGAGTTATCCACAGAAGCACTACCGTTATAATCATTTTCTTCGCGCTCACCAGAAAAACCATCATTGTTAACAATCTTCAAGTTATATCGAGCGTCATTCTTTGCGCCCAAAGCTCGCAGAAGTGTACGCAAACTCTGTGCTGTACTGCCGCGCTTACCAATAACTCGACCCAAATCTGCTGGATTAACTGTCAATGTTAGTAAAACACCCTTTTCATCAATTGTTCGGTCTACTACGACGTCTTCTGGATGTCCAACCAACGCCTTTACAGTATATTCTACAAACTGCTGATCTATTGTTGACATTCTGCCCCTCCTCCTGGAATTAAACTGTATTTCCATTATACACGAGCAGTTTACGCCGTGCAAACTTTAATTATTTCTCGCCAGATTCTTTATATTTGGCAATTGCAGCGCGAGCAGCTTGCTGTTGAGCAACTTGCTTTGACGGACCAATTCCTCGCCCCATCATATTATCGCCAACAAAAACCCCAAGGGTAAAGACTTTGTCGTGATCTGGACCTTCTTCGCTCAGGACTTTATATACCGGCGTTTGATTGTCAACTCGCTGAGAAATCTCCTGCAAATACGACTTCGGATCACGCCAACTGCCCGACTCCAAAATTCCGTCCAGCTTAACAATTATATGCTTATGAATAAAATCGCGAGCGTCATCAAAACCGCGCTCCAAATAAATAGCGCCGATTACCGCCTCAAATGCATTAGCTAAAATCTGTAAATGCGCTCGCTCTGAGCCGTTTTTCTCACCTTTTGACATACGAATCAGCGGACCATAGCCTAACTTATCGCCAGCGTCGCCAATACTTTCCGTTCGCACCAAAGCTGCCCGCCAAGCAGTCAAAATTCCCTCTGGCTCAGAAAAATGCGTAAACAAATATTCCGTTACCGCCAATTCCAAAACTGCATCACCCAAAAATTCCAATCGCTCATTATGATGATGGACAGATTTTCGATGCTCATTAACATAACTGCGGTGGGTCAAAGCCGTGATTAGCAAATCCAAATTCTCAAACTCAAAACCTAATTTTTCGCGCGCAAAATCTTGATATGGCGCAGTGTTCATTCCGTTCATTTATAAATTCTCCTGTCTAATTCGTTTCATCGCCAAAAGAATCAGCTTGCCAATATCTTCATATTCAACTTCATCCAGCGCCTCATGAAAGCTAAACCATTTAAGGCCATTCATCCACTCTTCCTTTTGGAGTTTCTCATTAGGATCCAGCGCCTTAACTAGATAAACTTGCGTTGTCATCAATACTAATTTATCAATTCGACGATAACGAAAATTCACCTTGCCCAGCCAGCCGTGCAGCTCAATTTTCTTCAGTCCAGTTTCCTCACCGATTTCCCTACGAGCCGTCACCTGAGCCGTTTCGCCCGGCTCAATGTGTCCTTTGGGAATTGTCCAGCGGTCGCGAGCGTCCTGATATAGTAAAAATTCCGCCTCGCCCTTTTTATTACGACGAAAAATCACACCACCAGCAGTTGGCTCGCGTACAATTTCCTGAATCAATGGCTTCTTGCTGCCACTAAAATATTTTTTTATCTTATCAAAGTTGCTTGTTCTCACTGTCGGACTCCTCCACGAGAGTACGGAGTGCCGTGCCAAGCACGCCATTCACAAACTTACCCGAGTTATCCGAACCGAACGCTTTTGCTAATTCTACCGCTTCGTTAATCACTACTTTTGGCGGAACGGTATCTGCACAATATAGCAATTCATATAAACCAATTCTAAGTACCGCCCGGTCAATTCGCGGCAACTGACTGATAGGCCATTCTGGCGCCAATGGCTGCAATTTCTCATCCAATTGACTCTGTGTCGAAAGTATGCCGCTGATCAAATTATCAATAAATTCAATATCGTCAACTGATGATTTATATTCAGCCAAATTACGCTTTAAAATAGTCTTATAGTCAACATCGCTATCACCAACCTCTTTGCGAAATTCATGTTCATAAAGTGTTTGCAGTGCGACAATTCGTCCCAAATGACGGTTTGATGCCATTATTAAGCGTCCTGTTCGTAATTATTATTTTGTTGTTTTACCAGTTTCACGCTTGGTTGTCTTCACCTTAACTGGTGAAGTTGCGTTAACGCGACGTGCCAATTTTAATACCAAGTGGCTGCGACGAAGACCAGTTTTACGTGAACTACTCTGTTTCTTAGGTTGTGCCATAATTTATTCTCCTCTTTTAGGTTGTCATAAAACTTACGTACCATTATACCTTTTTTATTGGACAATCTCAAGGGCTTGTCCGCAAATTAGATAATAATATTGACTTTTTATGTCGTTTATGGTAATATATAGAGCATGAGTAAAGAACTATCACCAAATAGAGTAGAATCTAAAAATAAAACAACGACAACAGAATTTCCTAAAAAGTTAGGAGGGATAGCCCTGGCCCTCTCCCTAATAGCTGGAGGTACTCTCGTATATGTAGCAAGACAAGCCAATATGCCCGAGCAAAAACCTAGCACACAAGAAGAGATCGCTCGGTTTGTAGATGACTACAGAGAAGGAGCGGTAGACTTGCCTGATGATGCAGTAGTGGAGACGTTCACTATAGAAGAAGGCGGAAATATAGTTAAAGAAACCACCAAACTAGCCAAGGAGAACAACTTCAGCCAAGACGAAATGAATCATCTAGGTGAAAGCGTTCTAACGAGTACGCAGACAGCATACGACTTCAATAAAAAACAAGGAGCGGGACCTTCATCGTCAGTGGAAATGCAAAATGGCGATCAAGTCAAGACTGTTATTGCAGACGTAAATGACGACGGTAAACGAGACGTAGTGGTGGTAGAGATAACACGCTAAGTCAACTTAGCTAACAATATTCACCAACTTACCCGGAACATAAACCATCTTTTTAGGTGGTTTATTGTTTGTGAACTTCTGAACATTCTCATCAGCTAGGGCTGCCGCTTCAACACCCTGCTTGTCCATATCACTCGGTAGTTCAAGTTTCGCACGAAGCTTGCCGTTCACCTGAACTATAATAGTCATCACGCTGCTCTTTAGATATTTTTCATCCCACTTTGGCCAGTGACCAACATGAACTGTATCACCATGACCCATTTCATGCCACAATTCCTCTGTGATATGCGGAGCAAAAGGCGCCAAAATCTGAATCAAGCTTTCTAATGCAAATCGCCATTCATCTGACATGTCAATTCCGTGCGATTCTTTTATCTTATACAGACCATTGACCATTTCCATCATCGAAGCCACGGCCGTGTTAAACTTCTCATCTTCAATGTCACGAGTAACTTTTTTAATCGTCAAATGAGTTAATCGCAATAATTCTTGAACTGTTTTTTCATTCGCGTCAAGAGAATCGCTTGGATTCTTATCAACGAACTCCTGAACCAAGTTCCATGCTCGATTTAAGAACCTGTAAGTTCCCGGAACACCACGAGGGTCCCATGGCGCATCCATGTCATAAGGAGCAATGAACATTTCGTAAACTCGCAACGCATCAGCGCCATATCCACTATCCATAATCTCCATCGGATCAATGACATTACCCTTAGACTTGGACATTTTCTGACCGTCTGGTGCCATAATGTACGCATTGTACATCATTCGCTTGAAAGGTTCTGGAGTCGGAACGAGATCGAGCTTATAGAAAAATCGCATCCAAAAACGACTGTATAGCAAGTGAGCCACGGCGTGGTCGGCACCATTGTAATAATCAACCGGCATCCAATGGCTAATTCTCTCAGGATTCCATGCTTCATTATCATTGTGCGGGTCGAGATATCGTAAGAAATACCAGCTAGAGCAAGCATAACCATCCAAAGTATCGGTCTCGCGTCGACCTTCTACCCAATTGTCGCCATCAGGCTTACTTTCTGTAATCGGTACAGTTTTTCCAGTTTCAACATCCACCCATACTCGCACCCAATCATCAACCTGAGCCAAAACAGAAGTATTACCGCCCGTTGGCTTAAAGTTATCCACCTCTGGCAAAATCACCGGCAAGCATTCATCAGCCACGGCAATTGGCGCACGACCATCAACATGAACAATTGGAATCGGAGCACCCCAATAGCGCTGACGAGAAATTAGCCAATCGCGCATTTTATACGTGGTTTTGCTTCGCCCAGAATTCTGCTGCTCCAGCCACGCAACAATTTGCTCGCGAGCATCCTCACTCCTGGTCCCGTTAAATTGTCCGGAATTTATCAATTCACCTTCACCAGAATAACAGCCGACATCAGCTGAATGCTCAGGCTTATCAATAACCTGGACAATCGGCAAGTCAAACTTCTCGGCAAACGCAAAATCGCGCTCGTCGTGCGCTGGCACAGCCATGACTGCGCCGGTTCCATAGCCGCCCAAAACATAATCCGCCACCCAGATTGGCAATTTTTGACCATTGACTGGGTTTATGACATAACTTCCCGTAAATACGCCCGTTTTTTCTTTATTCTCTTGACGTTCAACATCAGATTTTTGTTGCGAAGCTTGGACATACGCTTCAACCTTTTCGCGCGTATCAGAATTGACCAACTGAGGAATCAGAGGATGCTCCGGCGCCAAAGCTACATACGTCGCGCCAAATAACGTATCAGGACGAGTTGTGAAAACTGTAATCTTGGAATCTTGATCGCTAACAGCAAACTCAACTTCCGCGCCGACCGATCGACCAATCCAATTCTTCTGCATGGTTTTAACCATTTCCGTCCAATCAAGTGCATCGGTTGCCTCTAAAATTTCATCTGCATACGCCGTAATTCGGAAAAACCACTGCTTGAGATTTCGCTTGGTTACAGGATTGCCGCAGCGCCAACATTTGCCACCTTCAACCTGTTCGTTAGCAAGCACTGTGTTATCAGTTTCGCACCACCATTGCGGCTGCTCTTTTTGATATGCCAAATCGTGCTTGTATAATTGCGTAAAAATCCACTGAGTCCATTTGTAATATTCTGGATCGGCTGTAGAAATTTCTTTTGTCCAATCATAACTAAACCCAAGTCGCTTCAATTGCTCCTTAAAGTGGACTTTCGCCTCATCGTGCGCTACACGTGGCGTTTTTCCGACTTTAATAGCGTAATTTTCAACCGGCAGACCAAAGCTATCCCAGCCGATTGGATGATAGACATTATAGCCCTGCTGGCGCTTGAATCGCGCCTTGATGTCAGCAAATTGAAAAGTACGACCGTGACCAATGTGAATTCCCGCCCCTGTAATCCCCGGAAGCATGCTCAAGCTGTAATATTTCTGTCGGGTCGTGTCATTAAAATCAACCGCGTAAGTGCCGTCAGCCTCCCATTTGTTTTGCCATTTTTGTTCAATTTC
Organism: Candidatus Nanosynbacter sp. TM7-087; assembly: GCF_022828365.1. Classification (GTDB taxonomy): domain Bacteria; phylum Patescibacteriota; class Saccharimonadia; order Saccharimonadales; family Saccharimonadaceae; genus Nanosynbacter. The sequence continues at coordinate 480,960 of NZ_JAJQJU010000001.1, forward strand.
TGTCGGATTATAGCGTCTCATATCTGTAATTATAGCAAATAATCCCGCTCATTACGAACGGGATTATTATTAGGCAATTAAGTTATTTACCTAGTCGAGGTTGATGATAATCCGCTCGAATACCCTTCCATAAAACCTTCTATAAACTCTTTCAAGCTCTCAGCGTCCGACGGTGCCTTAATCTCCTCAGACTTGTTCATGTTAATGTCAAATGAAATTTCTACAGAAGCCTTCTTGCTATCACCTTTCAACTCTAAGGCTTTCAGTTCATGAGATGACCTATCAACCCACACCTTCAATGAAGATTCGTCAATAGATGATGATTCACTACTCTTGTAGCCATTCGATTTTCCACACTTACTGAGAGCCTTGCCTGCTGATGAATTTTTAAGCTCATCACTAAATTTCGATAATTTACTGTTATCACCCTGCAGTTCAAAACCACGCCCACCATTACGATCACTAATCTTTGAGTCTTTTATAGTGAAGAAGCTGTTCTTTTGATAAAGTTGAGCTACTTCCTTGCGAGCGCTTTCGTCATTCTGAAACTTTTTCAAAGCATCAATGCCACACTTGTATTCATCGCCGATTTCATCTGGAGAAATCTTCATCCATGTATTACCCATTTTATCTATCTCAGAGCTCATCTTCCTCAAAGTCTGATCACGATAAGCCTCTATTTGAGCCCTTGACATCTTACCGCCAGACGAAGACTCCATAACTATCTCAAGCAAAGTGCCATACAACTCCTTGAAGTTATTTATCTTCACATATATCGTCCCATCATCACCAAGAACCATATCACCATCTAGCGGAATACTCTTTTCAATTCCTTTGATATTAAGCTTAGCGTCAATATTCGCCTTTGACTTTCCCGAATCAGTAGCAGTCTTTACGTTTAGCTCTATTTTTCCTTGGTCGCGCATATCAACAACTACCTTACCGTTGGCAGTCATCTTCTTTGCCATAATAGCATTAGACACAGCATCCGTAACCATCTTTTCTGGATTCTGCCACCACAAGAAATAAACTAGCACAGCAGAAATAATAGCAATAAGAGCTATAACTCCCAGCACTATACCAATTATCAATCCCGTTTTCTTCTTTTTTGGTTGCATCGGTACGCCATTATATTGTGGCTGCGGTGCAGGTTGATTACCTTGATCCATCATTCCCCCTTGTTTTGTATAACTTGAATTTAACATATCACATTAATCTTTAAATTGTGAGAAAAATTGGTTTTTCCTAGCAATCCACTCCGGCGTTTGCCTGACTAAGTATTTATCGTCCTCAGTGCTATGAAGGTTGATTTTTATAGATTCCTCTAGCCATACGCCGCCGCTTGAACCCTTAAACAGAGCAACGCCTTCGGATTTCAATTTGTCGCGTACGAAAGACCCAGCCTCGATGGCATTCTTACATTCCTTCACCTGGCAACCTTTTTGACGAGCGGCCGGCGCCAAATATTGATTAGCCTTCTCACCAACCGTCACAACCCAATCCAACAAATCCGGGCTACAATGAGAACCAAGTTCAGCGTGAGCTTGCTCAAAAATCCCCTTTAAGCCATTCATATTGCCAAGCACAGCAATTCGCTGCGGAGTCTCAATTCGATACAAAGACTGCAAAGCCGCCAAGGCAGTCAACGGCGTCGAACTATAGCTATCATCAATCAACCAAGTATTATCCGCGCCCTTCAGCAAATTCATCCTGCCAGGCAGTGGACGCAAATTCTCTATACCTTTTTTTATATTCCCCTCAGTTTCACCAAACACATACCCAATAGCTGCCGCCACGATCGCTGGACGAATATTATGCTCGCCAATTAGCTTAACGTTGACTTCTAATCCATTAGGATTTTCTGGCGACATAATAAAGCCGTGATGTCCGTCTTTCAGGGAAAAATTACGATCGTCAAAATTATACTCCGCCACGGGATCACTTCCGTAAGTAGTGATATTAGGATTCGTCAAAAAGCTAGCAAAACGCCCGTCGATGTCATCACGATTTATCATCGCCATTCGCGAGAAATTCGCCAGCGAAATCATCTCATTCGCCACTTCCTCCAAGGAATATTCAACCTGCATTCGACCATTCGTCACAGAAGTTACAACCGTAATATCTGGCACAACATAAGCCTTAAACCAATCATTATAGCCAAGTTCCTTTGGATTAAATTCCTGAACAATTACCTGGACTTCCGGTTTTTCGGCCTTAATTCTCTTCTTTACGGCGCGCATCACTTTCCACCATTTGAACAAGCCTTTTTCAGGCATTTTCACACCCATCATCTGAAGGAAAACGTCTGCTTTCGTCTTCGGCTCTTCATTGCGAAGTTGAATATCAAATTGTTGCGCCAAAACCGTACCGATAGCTATTTTTGCGCTAGCCTTTCCGGCACTACCAGTTATTGCCACAAGCTTCACATCTGGATGAACAGCAAAAAATTCTCGCACTAATTTTGCTAGTTTTTCTTCCCTTTTTTTTGAAACAGTAACCATAACTATATCATACCATAAGCACTATAGAAGAGCTGCTACGCGCCCACCCGGGGCATATTTGAATATGTGTTTGTCTTTCAATTGGCAAGCATAGGAGAATGCCCCTATGCGTACCAGCTCATGTTTAATTATGCATTATCGCCCAAAAAAACACAAGCTTTATGTCTCACTGCGACTATTGATCTGCGTCGCCTATTATTTTCAATAGTTCTTGCTCATCGATGATTTTCGTGCCGTACTGCTCGGCCTTTTTCAATTTGCTAGCACCAACCTTACCGCCAGCCACCAAATATGTCGTGTCTTTAGAAACTGCAGTTTGAAAAACTCCACCGAGATTACGAATTTTATCCGCAGCAGCGTCGCGCCCCATAGATTTCAGAGTACCCGTGATGACAAAACTTTTTCCACTCAAAACACCAGCCTTTTTATTGAACCGAGGAACGACACCTAGCTCGGTGAATTTATTGAGTAATTTTACATTATCCTCATCAGCAAACCACGCCACTACAGATTCAGCAACAATTTCACCCACGCCATCAACTTGTCGCAAACCATCAATCGTCGCTTTCGCCAAATTTTCCATACTCTCAAAATGATTCGTCAGATCAATCGCCGTTTGCGCGCCAATATGACGGATTCCCAGACCGTACAAAAATCGTTCTAATTCTGGACTTTTTTTATCAGCAATTGCCGAGATTAACTTTTGTGCAGAAACATCAGCAAACCGATCCAGTTTCAGCAAATCGTCTTTAGTAAGTGTGAAAATATCCGCCAAATCACCGACCAAACCATTATCAATTAAAACCTCCACGTTCTTTTCGCCAAGCGTATCAATATCAAGCGCACCCTTAGACGCGAAATGCGCCAAAGCTCGCTTCAAAATCAGCGGACCACTAGAGCCCTTAACTCGATAAACGGCTTCACCTTCCGGTCGCACAAATTCCAACTCCGGATATTGCCGTTTTAATTCTGCCTCATAATCAATTGGCTCAGAATCTGCAGGTCGCAATTCCTTCAAGACACTCTCAACTTGCGGAATAATATCGCCAGCTTTAAAAATCACCACAGTGTCGCCTCGCCGAATATCCAAACGCTCAATTTCATCGGCGTTATGCAAACTGGCGTGCTGCACCGTAGTTCCCGCCACTACTACTGGATCGAACACAGCCACCGGAGTCGCCGCGCCAGTTCGCCCAATAGAAATTACTATATCCCGAACAATCGTTGTAGCTTCTTCAGCTGCATACTTATAAGCCACCGCCCCACGCGGATTTTTGCCCACCATCCCGAGATTGTCATATATCTCTCGATCGTTAATCTTAACAACTAGCCCGTCCGTATTAAACGGCAAATCATGACGTTTGTCGCTCCACTCGTTAACAAATTTCATCACATCAGACAAATTGTCAAAAACGCTAGCCTGCTGATTACAAGGAATCCCCAGCGCCGTCAAAGCCTCATAAGCAAAACTATTCGTCGGAACTTCCGAACCATCATCGCGAATCACATCATATCCGCGAAAATGCAACGGGCGCGCCGCCACCAGCGCAGGATCTAATTGACGAATTGTCCCCGCAGCCAAATTGCGCGGATTAGCAAATGTAGGCAGTCCTAGAGATTTCTGCCTTTTATTAAGCTCCTCAAAATCCCGTTTCAGCATGACAATTTCGCCACGAATCTCTGTCCGACCGTGCAAAAAATTCTCAAAACCCGCCACTTCACGCAGACGAAGCGGTACGTTTTTAATAGTCCGAACATTATTCGTTACATCTTCGCCGATAAAACTATCGCCACGTGTCACAGCTTGCGACAATACACCGTCGACATAAATCAACGCGCACGCCAAGCCATCCATTTTTATATCCGTAAAAAATTCATGTTGCTGACCTGGTATCAATTTATCAGTTCGCTCAATCCACGCCTCAACTTCACTTTTATTGAAAACGTCATTCAAACTAACCATTCGGCGCACGTGCTTTACTTTTTGAAAACCGTCGAGCAGCTTATTTCCAACTCGCTGCGTAGGACTATCGACAGTAATCAGCTCTGGGTGATCCGATTCAATTTTCTTCAGCTCGTCCATCAGACTGTCATAAACCGCATCGCTCACACTCGGCTTGTCTAAGGTGTAATATTCGTAGCTATAACGATTTAACAGGTCTTTGATTTCGTCAATTCTTGGTTTTTTTGGTGTCACTTTCAACCACCTTTCTGTAGAACAAATAGACATATACAGAAATCATAATTATCGTTACGTAGAGTAAAATCAAGCCAGTTGTTGGGACAATTGGCAACCAATCAATACCGCTAATCCAACCCTTCAGTGCTCCATCAAACAGAATCACCGGAATTAGAATAACAGCCCACAAAAGCACAGCCAAAACAACAGCCCACGCAAATCTCAGCAAAATCCTTAGTCTTCGTCCCGTCACAATATCGCCCGACAAACGCAGCGCGTGAAACGGATACATTCCCGGCAATGTTACGATGATCATCGCAAAAACCGTAGAAGTCGCCCAATAGACAGACATCGCCACTATCAGAATCGCCGCACCGCCAGCCGCCATCAGAATCGGCGTTTGATTTAACACTCCCGAAGCATTAAGCGCGCTATAAATAATCACAGCCACTGCCGCAGGAGCCATTTGAATTAGGAAAACCCCGATGACAATTATCAGCGCAATTATAGGCGATCCAGAACTATATAAGCCATCACGCATTTTCGGTTTTTTACCGATTAAAATAGCTCGCGTCAGCCAAACGGACGACAGCCAAGTTAATAGTCCCAGAAAGATTCCCGCCGCTTGCTGAACATTTCCACCAGCCGTTCCACTACCGGAAATATAACTAACCGCAACGCCAGAAAATAGGCTAATTGTTGTATAAATTCCGTCGAATCCATTCGACTCGGCCTGATTCATCACGTCTTTAAGTTGTTGGTATGTGTCTTGCGACATGACGCTGGCTAAGGCAAACGTCAATATCGACATGCCGATAATTAACGCCAAAAAAGTTTTCTTATTTCGCCACACTAGACGGCAAGCTTCGCTAGTCAGTGACCAATATCCTGGAATTTTAAGATCTCGTTGGTGATCTCGTCGCTTCGTTAACCGAAAACTATGATGAGGTCGACGCGCCAAAAAATTACGCCGCTGCTGATTCAATTTACTAAAGTCACGTTTAATACCAGGCCATACACCTTTTTTATGATCAGCATTTGGCTTCTTAGGATTCTTGACTACTCGTTTTTTGGAGGTTTTTGTTGCCATAATTACATCTTTGTTGCGTTATTTCTCAACCTTGCAATTCTATCTTCTAGCGGTGGATGAGTACTAAATAGTTTTGAGAAAAATCCGGGCTTCAAAGGATTATTCATGAACAAATTGGCAGTGGAAGAACTTTGTTTTTGCATTGGTCTGCCGTATTGGCGCAATTTCTCCAGCGCGCTTGCCAACCCTTCAGTATCTCGTGTCAATAGCACACCTGAGGCATCCGCCAGATATTCACGCTGCCTGCTGACCGCCAATTGAGTTATCGTTGCCAAAAGCGGCGCCAATATAACCACGATTAGCCCGAGAGCGTAGATGATAGGATTAACATCACTATCACGGTCGTCACTATAAAACATCATTCTAAGTGCCAAATCTGCAAATAACCCAATTGCGCTAACCAGACCAAAAGCAATCATACTCACGCGAATGTCGTAGTTGCGCACGTGACTCATTTCATGCGCCATAACCGCCTCCAGCTCACGCTTATCCATAATGTCTAAAAGCCCAGTAGTCGCACCAACAATTGCATGATTCGGGTCGCGACCAGTCGCAAAAGCGTTTGGAGCTGGATCATCGATAATATAGACTTTCGGCATCGGCACACCAGAAGCTATAGACAAATTTTCCACCACTCGCCAAAGTTCAGGAGCGTCATTTTTACTAATTTCCTGAGCGCCAGTCATCATCATAGCCAACTTGCCAGCTATGAAATATTGCAGCCAAGCATATAACATTGCACATATAAAAATGATGAGCGCTAATGAATAGCTATCAGTTGCCGCGCCGACAAATAAGCCGATAATTCCAATAATTATCACAAAGACCGACATTATCAATATTGTGTTGCGTTTGTTTTGAGAAACTGCATTGTACATATGTTAATTATACCAAAAATCGCCCGCTAAAAATAGGCGAGCGATTTTCATTTCAAGGTTCAATTAGAACTTTACTTCAACTGGATTTTCGACGCTTGCACGGTCTTCAACGTCAAAGAATTCTTTAGATTGGAAGCCAAACATTCCTGCGATTATATTTGTTGGGAAAGTTTGGATCTTCGTATTCAGGTCGCGAACGCCACCGTTGTAGAATCGGCGAGCTGCTTGGATTTTATCCTCAGTGTCAACCAATTCTTGTTGCAATTGCAAGAAGTTTTGATTTGCTTTCAATTCTGGATAAGCCTCAGATACAGCGAACAAGCTCTTCAATGCACCTTCCAAAGCATTTTCAGCCTTAGCGGTTTCAGCCACGCTGCCAGCATTCATGATTGCTGAACGAGCTTCTGTGACCTTTTCAAACACTTCTTTTTCGTGTGTAGCGTAACCTTTTACCGAGTTGACCAAATTTGGGATCAAGTCAGTTCGGCGCTTTAGCTGAACAGTAATATCGCTCCACGCCTCTTCTACGCGGTTGCGCAGTACCACTAAGCTGTTGTACGCACCGATTACAACTCCTACGAGTGCTAATAGAACTACTACTACAACAATAAGTACAATTACCAACGGACTCATTTCTTACCTTTGTCCCTTTCCTATTCAATATTATTTTCTTTACAACTTTGGTGCGCAAGGCGGGAATCGAACCCGCACGACTTTTGGTCAAGGGATTTTAAGTCCCTCGCGTCTACCAATTCCGCCACTCGCGCTTATTTATATACAATCCAGACGCCTACACGCCAGACTGCTTATATTATACTATATTCACTAAGTAAATTGTACAATTTCGCAAAATAAAAAATAGCCCAATACTCAGGACTATTTATCAAAAATTGGAGGCACGTACGAGAGTCGAACTCGTCTAAAAGGTTTTGCAGACCTCTGCGTAACCGCTCCGCCAACGCGCCACCGCCTTTATTATATCAGATTTTGCAAAACATATCACGAACAGATCGTCTAATAGTTGCAATATGTTTGGTGCGAGCGAGAAGACTTGAACTTCCACGAGCGCAATGCTCACTAGCCCCTCAAGCTAGCGCGTCTACCAATTCCGCCACGCCCGCATAACCACTTACCATTATACCCGATTACGGGGTTTTGTAAACGGACTTTTTCTCCGTCGCCCAATATTGAACATCAACATAACGATCGACGGGATTGACAACTTCGGTACTTGCGTCGAGAGCTTTAACGTTCCGAATATGGATATAGTCAAACTTCGGCTGATACAAGGCAATTGCCGGGGCGTCTGCTTGCCAAGTGGCAGTAAACTTCGCGTAACGATCAGCGCGTTGCTTCGCTGAGATCTTAGATCGACCGCTCTCCAAAGCATCATCCGCTATCGCATTATTGTAATTAGAGAAATTCAAACCATTGTTGGTTGCCTGTGAAGAATGCCAATAGGCGTAAACATCGGGGTCGCCCCCCAAGGAGAGTTCATAAACCAGCACGTCAAAATTGCGCGGCTGCAAAACTGTCTGAAGAATATTTTGAGTGGCATCATTTGGATCAACAACTTTAATATCCGATTCTATATTCAGCTCGTCATACCAAACTTGAGCCAAATACCTGGTGACCTTTTCGTAATTGCTATTCTTCAAAACAACCACGTTGAGCTTTAACTTATCATTTCCCTTCTGACGAACATTATTCACACTCTTCCAGCCCTCGGCGTCAAGTAGAGATTTCGCTTTCTTGACGTCATAACTAGACGAATTCGAATTCTTTCCTAGGAATTTGTTGAGCGTTGGACCAGATAATTCCTCTGTAGACAATGACAAAGATTGGCGCAGCTTGGATGTGTCGACACTAAGCGACAAAGCTTGGCGAACAGCTTTTGATCGCAAGAACTGACTGTTGTTATTAAACAGCGCGTAAACTCCGTTATTCAAAGAATGCGCTTCTGCGGCATACATAGATTTTACCTCGGCGGATTGATCGTTATAAATCAATTCTGGAGTTCCTGTAATTTCTCGCGTACGCAAACTTTTCGCAATATCATCCTGCGTCGGATACGCGTACAACTGGAATCGCTCTAACTTAGGAGTGCTGCCATAATAATTGCTATTCGACTGCAAATATAGCACTTTTTTACTGCCATCACTAGTTGCATTCTGCAACAACCTAAAGGCGAATGGACCGCTGGATATAGGCGACTTATTAAAATCATGTTCACGTAAATTCGACGGTTTAACATCTTTTAATATATGTTTAGGAATAATCGGGAATGTCAAAGCGTGGACAAACGGCGAATATGACGACGGCAAGATAAACTTCATCGAATCGTCAGACACTTTCTCGAATTTTATAGACTTCCAGCCAGATATCTCAGCTCCAACTTCTGGATTCGCTAATAACCTCAACGTAAAGATTACGTCGTCCGCCGTTAAATCTTGCCCGTCTGACCACTTCAAGCCCTTCTTCAACTTAACCGTATATTCAGTTTCTTTATCGTTCACGCTGACGCTATCAGCCAAATCAGCCTTGATATTGCCCGTTGAGTCATATCGATACAAACTAGAAAACAGCAACTTTGCGGCGGATTTTTCAGCATTGGTTTTTGCGAAAATCGGATTTAAGTTTTCCAAAGGACCCAGCACACCCTCAGAATATGATCCGCCAGAAGTATACGCCATTGTCGTGAAAGAATTGCGAGAAATATGCCACTGCACCGCACTGGCGCCAATCATCACCAATACTAGAATAATCCAAACAGAAACCCGACGTCGCACATTAGACAAACGATCTAACCTGGATGTCACGAATTTATGTGCATGACGCAAGCTTCCCTTTTCAATCTTGCGCAGACGCTTATTGACATCTTTACTGGAAACTTTTAGCCGCGCAAAACGATTCCATGACGAATTATCCGAGCTCAAATCTATTCTCCTATTTTTGCAATCCCGGCAAAATCATACTTGCCAAAATCGATAGCACAAAAATCACCGCAAAAACAATAGTTACATCAAACAAGTTTTTATCAAATCCGCGACGAGTAGTGAATAATTCCCCAGACGAGCCGAATCCTGCACCCAAACTTGCGCCTCGTTGTTGCAACAAAATTGCGATAATCATCAGTACGGCAGATCCAAGCGTCACGTACGGTAAAATTGTATCAATTGACATATTACTCCTTTTCTTCCCGCTGCAAAACCAGCGCGCTACTTATAATATAGTTTACCAAACTCAATATAATCCCGGCAATAATTGAATGCGCAAAAGTCATAGAAATTCCTGGCGCCAAAGCGAGCGAGATATAAACCATAAAGCCGTTCACAATTAAGGTGAACAGTCCTAAAGTCAGTAGAATTGCTGGCAGAGCTAAAATTGTAACAATTGGCTTCAATACGCTATTCACTACCGAAAATATCAACCCCGCTATCATAAACGTCCACACAGAAGTTGCGCCCGGAGTTTCATTTCCAAGTAGCCGCACTGCAACCCAAATACCTACCGAGTTAAGAATCAGCCGAATTAAAAACGTCGCAAATTGTCTTTTCATTAGTCTTATTATATATAATTTATGCTTTATTGTCGATTGGTCGCCCAAACTTAAGACAAGCGTTTAATTAAATTCGCCTTTTTCGTGCCAACTTCCGCCTGCAATTCCGTATAATCCGCCTCGATAATTTTTTTCACACTACCAAACTTCCTCAACAATTTCGCACGTGTCTTCGGGCCGATCCCTGGAATTTCTTCCAGCTGGTTTTTTGTCTGATGTTGACGCTTCAGCGCTGTATGATAGCTCACAGCAAATCGGTGTGACTCGTCACGAATCCGCTGGAAAAGCTTGACAATGTCCGTTGTCGCAATAGAACTTTTTGTAAAATTGTCCCGGCTGGAATCGTCATCAATAGCAGAGCCTCGTAAATTCTTTGAATGAGAGCCGGCGTTGCGCTGAGTAGGATGCAAATTTACCACATACACATCATTGTCTTCGTGAATAGCGACATCCTGATGAATAGATTTTTGCAACTCTTCAATGCGCGTTACGTCAATTTGCGAGCCAGTTTTATGAATAATAATTTCTTCCTCACGTTTGGCGATGCTAATAATCGGCAATTTTATTCCGCGCTCATCCCTTGCCTTAATCGCCGCCGAAAGTTGACCCTTTCCGCCGTCAATCAACAACAGGTCCGGATGACCCCAGCTTTTGATATTTCGCTCGCCAAGTCGCCTAAAAATCACCTCGTACATATTTCCAGTATCGTCGTTTTTTTCACCCACCTTAAATTTGCGATATTCCGTACGATCGCTCGCACCATTCGTAAAAACTACCATACTCGCCACGACTTGACGTCCGTTCATATGCGAAATATCATAACCCTCAATTCGCACTGGAATATTTTTCAAGCCAAGTAGTTTCGCTAAATCAGCCAGTGCCTTGTCTTTTGAAATATCCAAAAATTCCTTGTCGCCAAACATAACGCGTCGCTGAAGCTCTTGCATGGCGCGCAACTTATTCCTCAGACTTGCCGCCCGCTCAAAATCGTGAAGTCCCGCAGCCGTTTTCATATCACGTTCCAGCTCCACAGCAATAGCCTTGCGATTTCCCTTAATATAACTTATCAATTTACGCAAACCAGCTTTATACGCGTCCGAACCATCACTTATTTTCGGACTTAAACCCAAATCTTCATCCAACTTTGATTGCCCAGGGCGTCTTTGGCGAGTGAGATATGGAAAAATTCGCCTCAAATAGCGCAATGCCTTTTTTAACGCAAAACCATTGTAAAATGGACCAAAATAATCCGCACCATCATCGGCAGGATTCCGCGTAAAACTGACCGTCGGCCAATCGCTTTTCATATCAATCCGAACATACATCTGAGATTTGTCGTCGCGCAGCAGAACGTTATATCGCGGCATATAACGCTTGATCATCTCGCTCTCTAAAAATAGCGCATCAACCTCACTCTCGGTTTCAATCCAATCAGTATCAAAAATTTCCGCCACCAGTGCCATAGTTTTGTTATCTCGCCCGCGCGAATCTTGAAAATACTGACGTACACGATTTTTAAGAACCGCCGCCTTGCCAACATAAATTACCTCGCCGCTCGCCGACTTATGAAAATAAACACCGGGCGTTCGCGGTAAAGTTTTCAGCTTGGCTTGCAATGCTTGATTCATTAAATATATTACAATCTAAATACGACAATTATGCAAGCATTCTCCTAGCGATTAACTAATCTTCCAACCACTTTTTGAGAACTATCGCCTGATTATATTCCGTATCTTTGGCGCCATATAGCAGTGTAACTGCAGATTGTTCGTTCCAATTACTCTTTGCTTCGGCAGCTGCAGGATTATTATCTAGCTCCTTCATATAACGGCGAGAAAATTCCGGGAATTTTTCTGGATCGTGATTAAACCATTTACGTAATTCATCGGTCGGGGCAATTTCTTTATTCCACTCGTCCAATGCAGCTCGCTCTTTGCTAATTCCGCGCGGCCACAATCGATCAACCAGCACACGATAGCTATCGTCTGACGCGGTCGACTCATAAATCCGTTCAATTTTATACTTTGTCATAATTTCATATAACTACAAATTATTGATCAGATCAATAAAAAGCGAAAGCTAACCATTCTTCAATACTTATTCGACGCTACGTAAATATTTCTCCAAAAATTCACTCCATTCGGGGGCATTCTTCTCGCGGAAATAGGCACGAAGAAAATCAGCCATAATTTGATGCCGATTCTCCGCTTCTATTCGTCCTGGTTCAGTCAACATCAAACCTTTCAATTTCAGCAGCTTCTCAAAGAAGTGATTGATAAATCCGTCAGTATCATGCGTATTGCCATCAGCGTTATATTCGCGCGCTGCCAGATTGACATTAGGCCAGACTTTAGGGTCAAAAATCCGCCCACCATGATGACAAGCATAAACCAACGCCCGCTCAATGCCGACCGCACCAATAGCATCACACATATCAGCGTCAGACACCAATTTACCCACTAGCCGCTGCGGTTGCCTGCCGTTCAGCCGTTTGTTATAACCAATCGCCGCAATATTTTCTAACACAGCCTGACTTAAATCATCATCAACCTCTGCCTGCGCCATAATATCTACCGCGTTCGTCAATTTTTCCGCCTGCGTTTTACCGACTAATTTATAATCATCAACATCATGCAGCCAGGCCGTCAACAGCACTTCTTGCAGATTCACCGATTCGCTGCATTCATTAGCGAAACGCTCTGCCAACAACACTACTCGCTCGACATGATCGTCAGCATGCCCCGAAGTGTCGCCACCCAGCAACCGCCGAACTTTAGCCTTTACTATTTCAAGCTGGGAAATTTGTCGATCGTTCATACTCATATTATACATAAAAGCAGGGTCGCATTACAATAACGATTCCCTAACTATAGATTGCAAAACCGGCACAACATCTATTTCAAACCACGGATTACGCTTACGCCAGCCAATGTTAAGCGGCGATGGATGAACCAACGGAAAATAATCTGGTAAATATGCGTCGAAATTAGATACGGTTGCCGTTAAATTATGTTCAACACGATGATTCAAATAGTATTTCTGAGCATAAGACCCAACCAGTATAGTCAATCGCACATTCGGCATTTGAGCCAACAAACGCGGATGCCATTTTCTAGCAAAGTTCAGACGTGGCGGCAAATCACCATGTGCACCCTTGCCTGGATAATAAAAATCCATCGGCATCAGCGCAAAAAGATCGGGATCATAAAATTGCTCGTCTGTTATGTCCAACCACTGACGAAGTAAACGTCCACTTGCATCGTTCCAAGGCTTCAATGTTTGTTGAGCAATCCGCCCCGGAGCTTGCCCAACTAATACAATTTTTGAATTTGGTGAAGCGGAATATACGGGCGACCATCCTTTTTCTGTAAAATCAGCGTTAGCCGGATCAGACACTATCTGATCATACAAAAGTGGATTGCCAGTTTTACAAATAGCCATTTTATTTCACAGCTTTCTCCAAAGCGTCAATTGACATCCGCTTTGACTTCATACCGATCATTGTTGCCTTCGTTATCAGAATAGCGACTACCCGTGAAATCAAGCAACCCACGCCTATTTTTCTCATATTGATGTAGTCCAAACACTGATGCAACCACTTCATTACCAATAGCCCTGACTATAGTCTTCTTATATTCATCTACAACCTCAGTATTAACACTACACACTAACGTATCTAGGTCGCGGATAGTACCATTTTCACGGAGTCGTGGAAAATCAGTATCGCCACCTACTGTCACTACTCGCTCGCCCCAATTGATTTCTTCAGCATTAGTTACTGCGTGTAAGCCCAGCCTGCCAACGATAACATATTGCCCACCCAAGTCATTTAGTCGATCATGAAGGTTACTTTTCTCAATAATATCAAATATATTCTCCATATTACAATTATGTCATAAAGCGTTAGTTAGTAAAGTGTATTCTTCAGGAAGATAATTCATATTAAGCCACCGGGCTTCCATTATTTCAAAGTTACATTTTATGTCATAGTCAGACGCGTGCGCCGCAAAAACTCGAACTGAAAATTTGACATATGATTCATGAGAATTAGCTTTTCCGAGATATCGCAGATTATGCACCCTTTTAATCCAACTTCTTCCAAGGTTTCTCTAACGGCAGCCTGTTCACAACTCTCACTACGTTTCACCCCGCCTCCCGGTAGAGCCCACTTTTGGCGGCTAAAACGACCTCTAACTAATAAAATCTTACCATCATCACGATAAACTATCACCCGTACGCGATCCTTCTGCGGTACAATCCTAAAAACTAGCGATATGACACATGCAGTTCCACGAAAAATTGCCCGCACGAATGAGCTGAATATCTCGCCGACTATTGACCCTTTCTGAGACATAATTAGTAAAAACTTTCTCCTTTGGCGACAGCTTATTCGGTAGTTACGCCGTCAAAATCTTCTTCGTTAGCCTCCGCTTCTTCGCGAGTCGCCCGAACGATTCCATCTTTATGGTGTGCTGGACTATAAATAGTATAAAGCTTAAGTGGCTCCTCGCCGGTATTTATCACATTATGCTCAGCGCCCGCCGGCACAATAATCACACTACCGTCAGAAACAATATATTCATTGCCATCAATCAAAACCTTACCTTCGCCAGACTCAAATCTGAAAAATTGATCATTCTCCTCGTGAATCTCCGAACCAATTTCCCCGCCAACGGGCAGGCTCATCAACACCAATTGACAATGCCTGGCAGTATATAGAACTTGACGAAAATTATTATTTGCCAATGTAAGCTCTTCGATATTTCCACTAAAACCCTTCATAAATCCCCCTTCTATTTTTTATTTCGCAGCTTTTTCCAAAGCGTCAATCAATGTCTGCTTTGGCTTCATGCCAATCATTTCAGCAACTTCCTCGCCGCCAACAAAAATCTTCATGTTTGGAATTCCCTGCACGCGATATTCCATAGCTAATTGTGCATTTTCCTGACTTGCTTCAGTGTCAACTTTAACAATATCAAACTCTGTTTCTTCAGCAATTTGATGCAAAAGCGGAGCCATTGCACGACATGGCGGACACCACGGTGCCCAAAAATCAACTAGTACAGGACCGTCGCTTTTTAGCACCTTATCTTCGAATTCTTGCTTCGTTGTAATTTCATATAAAGCCATTATTTCCTCCTTTTCTGGCATTTTTTACAAACTCCCGTCACAACCAACGGGCCGTCAATATAACAATCGCTAATTTCATGCGCAATTTGCTTTCTCATCTCATCGGCAATTTTAATATCCATCAAGCCATCGCAGTCACTACACACAAAATGATCGTGATCGTCCTTACGAATATCATATCGCAAGCAACCTTTTTTGGTCGATGGCGCCAAACCAATCATCCCGTCGCCACACAGGCGTTGAGTTATTCGATGCACCGTCGTGTCGCTGACTTCAGGATGAATGTTCCGCAATTCCTGAGCAATTTCCGCATTCGTCGCATGATGCTTACTCTTTAAAATCGCCATCACGTCATTCGTGTATTTTGTTGATCGCCTAACAATTTGCGTCATGTTCCTATTGTAAAGTATTTACAATAAATAAACAAGACCTTTGCTCCACAAATTGACTTATATCTATATATTCCCTATAATAGTCAAAGTCTATGAACTCCCGACGGCGAGTTCCTCTAATATACATTTTTGAACACTTAAGAACGCTCAGTTTTCTGTGCAGTTTATAAATATTAATTTATTATCGAAAGGAATTGATTTGAAAAACAAACCGAACAGCAAAGAAATATTTCGTCTATTTTGGAAAACATCAGCACCATACAGACACCGCCGAAACTTGGCAATATTTTTTGCAATGCTAACTCTCGTGGTTACTATTTTTGTCGGGCCGCTCATAATTGCCCAACTTCTTAGTATTATCCAACACAATCAACTACACGACGCAAAAAATCTATGGACACTAATTGCTTTATACGGCGTCAGTGAATTATGGTCGAGCGTCATCGGCTGGCGATTAGTTTTATATCTCGTCTGGACATTCGAAACCGCCATGCAGCGAGATTTGTACGCTCGATGCTTCAGCAAACTGACTAACCAAACATTATTCTTTCATTCAAATAAATTCGGCGGGTCGCTCGTTAGCCAAACAAATAAATTAGTTGGTGCGGTGGAAAGTTTTTGGGACACGATAATTTGGTCAATTTTGCCACTAGTTGTTTCACTGGTCGGTTCGATAATTGTCCTATCAACCCTTCTCTGGCAATACGCGTTATTCTTACTCATCTTCTCAATCGTTTTCAGCATCGTCGTTTATTACGGATCCAAGCCAATGGCGAAATTGACAAAAAAAGAAGCCAAATCCAGCAACAAATTAAACGGTCAATTAGCCGACGTAATCTCAAACGTTCTAGCAGTCAAGTCATCTGGCGCCGAAGCTACGGAACAGAAATTTTTCACAAAAACCGTCAACTCTTGGCGAAATTCAAGCCTCGACGTAATGCGTGGATTCTTAAAAGTCAGCACTATATATTCGTCAATCAACATGGTTATTAAAATCGGAGCAATCGCCTTCGCAGTGTACGCAGCCCAGAATAATTTGGTGTCCGTGGCGTCCGTTTATCTTATTATCACCTACACTGGAAGCGTCGCACATGAGTTGTGGAATATGAACGGAATTATGCGCAATTACAACCGAATTATCGGTAACGCAAATGATATGGTAGAAATCTTACAAACGCCAACAACATTGATTGATAAAAGCAATTCAAAGCTAAAAGTCACAAACGGCGAAATTTCTATGGATAAAGTAACTTTCACGCACGACGAAGGTCAAGGCGACACTCTATTCCACGACTTCTCTCTGGATATTAAATCGGGCGAAAAAATAGGTTTAGTCGGAGCGAGCGGTTCTGGGAAAACGACGCTCACCAAATTGCTATTACGCTTCGCCGACATTGACTCGGGAAAAATTACCATCGACGGACAAGATATTTCCGAAGTCACCCAAGCAAGCCTGCGCGCCAAAATCGCTTACGTACCACAAGAGCCATTACTATTCCACCGCTCCGTGCGCGAAAACATCGCTTACGGTCGACCTGATGCAACGGACGCAGAAATTGAAGAAGCCGCCAAAAAAGCTGGCGCTTACGATTTCATCATTGGACTTAAAAACGGTTTTGACACAATGGTTGGCGAACGCGGAACTAAATTATCTGGCGGACAGCGACAACGAGTTGCAATTGCTAGGGCAATTCTAAAAGATGCGCCAATTCTAGTCCTCGACGAGGCGACTTCAGCGCTAGATTCTGAGTCAGAAGCGTTGATCCAAAAATCCTTGGAAACGTTGATGGAGAATCGAACCTCAATTGTCATTGCCCATCGCTTATCTACAATTGCTAAGTTGGACCGTATAATTGTTTTGAAAAATGGGAAAATTGTCGAGGACGGATCACACGACGAACTCATCAATAAAAAACGCGGTGTTTACGCAAAATTATGGGCGCGACAATCTGGCGGATTTATTGAAGAATAGCTCAATCTGCATACGCTAATTATGTTATAATCAAGATATGGAATCTT
This sequence comes from Candidatus Nanosynbacter sp. TM7-087, assembly GCF_022828365.1. Lineage (GTDB taxonomy): Bacteria > Patescibacteriota > Saccharimonadia > Saccharimonadales > Saccharimonadaceae > Nanosynbacter. Next base: position 498,708 of record NZ_JAJQJU010000001.1, read on the forward strand.
TTATTCACTTGATAACTAGCTTTGGCGTATTCGCAATTTTATTAGTAGTTTTTGCAGAATCCGGTCTACTGATTGGTTTCGTCTTACCTGGCGACAGTCTACTTTTCACCGCTGGATATATGGTTCAGCAAAATCCTCAGCACATTGACATCCACATTTTTGCGCTTTTGGTTTTTGCGGCGGCAGTACTAGGCGACAGTGTTGGCTATAGTTTTGGTCACAAAGTTGGACGCAAGCTGTTTGAAAAAGAAAATTCCCGATTCTTCAAGAAAAAATATTTGGAGCAAACAGAAAAGTTTTACGACAAGCACGGCTCAGCGACAATCGTCCTGGCTCGATTTGTACCAATTGTAAGAACCTTCGCCCCAATCGTTGCCGGCGCCAGTAAAATGCACTATAAAACGTTCTTAACTTTCAATCTTATCGGTGGATTTCTTTGGTCGTCAGCATTCGTTTATCTAGGATTCTACGCTGGCGAGTTTTTGACCAAAGCAGGCGTAAATATTGAAGTTGCGGCTATTCTCATCATCTTCTTGTCCGTCTCGCCGATGATTATTCATGCTTTGAAACAACCAAATACTCGCGCTTTATTAAGAAAACAATTGTCGGTTCTCCTCTCAAAAACCAAGCGTAAAAAATAGCCTTAAAGCATCTTTTTCAGATATTTGCCAGTGAACGAATTTGGCACTTTGGCGATATCTTCAGGCGTACCACAAGCCACAACGGTACCGCCGCCAATTCCGCCCTCTGGACCCATATCAATTATCCAGTCGGCTGACTTTATGACGTCCAAATTATGCTCAATGATAATCATACTATTACCGCCCTCAACCAATTGCTGTAAAATTCCCAACAGTCGCTTTACGTCAGCAGAATGAAGCCCAGTGGTCGGCTCGTCCAGAATGTACATAGTTTTTCCAGTGGAACGCTTGGAGAGCTCCGTTGCCAATTTAATTCGCTGCGCCTCACCGCCTGAAAAAGTAGTTGCTGGCTGACCAAGTTTAATATAGCCAAGCCCAACCTCAACCAATGTCTGAAGTTTACGCGCAATATTCGGCACACTGTCAAAAAACTCCGCCGCTTGATCAATTGTCATATCCAGAACATCAGCAATCGTCTTGTCTTTATACTTAATTTCCAGCGCCTCGCGATTATAACGCTTGCCGTGGCACTCGTCACATTGAACGTAAACGTCCGGTAAAAAGTGCATTTCAATTTTTATCACACCATCACCCTGACAATTTTCGCAGCGACCGCCTTTAACATTAAAGCTAAAACGCCCAGATTTGTAGCCTCGAACGTTAGCCTCGGGTGTGCTGGCAAAAAGCTCGCGAATCGGCGTAAAAATCCCAGTATATGTTGCTGGATTGGAGCGCGGCGTTCGACCAATTGGCGACTGATCTATGACAATCGTCTTATCAAGCAAATTCACACCTTCTATAGCGTCGTGCAACCCTGGCGCTGTCGTTGCGCGATTAAGTTCCGCCGCTAGTTCCCGCGCCACAATGTCATTCACAAGCGTCGACTTTCCGCTACCAGAAACACCAGACACTACAGTCATCAAACCCAAAGGAAACTCTACATCAATGTTCTTAAGATTATTTTCGCGAGCGCCACGAACAATCAACTTTCTATCTTTCACGACTTTGCGACGCTTTTTCGGAACGGCAATTTTTTCCGCCCCAGATAGATAGCGACCCGTTATACTATTCTCATTTTTCGCAACAATTTCAGGCGTCCCCATTGCCACTACTTGACCGCCATTCACACCAGCTCCCGGTCCCATATCAACCAGAAAATCACTCTGACGAATCGTGTCCTCGTCATGCTCAACCACCAGCACAGAATTTCCCAAATCTCGAAGGCGCTTCAACATATCAATCAACTTGTCGTTGTCACGTTGATGAAGTCCAATTGACGGCTCGTCCAGTACATAAAGTACGCCCTGAAGTCCAGCGCCAATTTGCGTCGCCAAGCGAATTCGCTGCGCCTCACCGCCACTAAGCGTGTTAGCCGCTCGACTTAGTTCCAAGTAGTTCAGCCCAACATTACTCATAAATGCCAAACGAGATTTGATTTCCTTCACAATCAAGCGAGCAATCGTCATTTCTTGCTCAGTCAGTTGAAGTTTATTGTCAAACAAATCCAACGCGTCATCAACACTCAAATCACATACGTCAACGATATTCAATTCATGAACCGTCACCGCCAAAACCACAGGTTTCAGGCGCGCACCTTTACAGGCATAACAATCCCTCTCGCGCATAAATCGCTCAATATCTCGTCGCATAAAATCGCTATCAGTTTCTTTCCAGCGTCGCTCCAGATTAGGAATAACGCCCTCGTAAGTCGTATCATAATGCCGACCGCCACCCAAATCAACGCGATATTTTTGGTCACCAGTTCCGTATAATATTTTATGTTTAGCATCATCAGAAAGCTTGTCTACGGGAACTTTCAAACTAAAGCCGTGAGCTTCAGCAACAGACGCCAATCGCTTCATATTCCAAGCGTCAGAATTCATTCGATTATAAGGTCGAATTGCGCCTTCGGAAATCGTCAAATTGTTATTAAAGACCAATTCTGGATCAACCTCCAACCTCGACCCCAAACCTGTACACACAGGACAAGCTCCCTGCGGCGCGTTAAAACTAAACAGTCGCGGCTCCAGCTCTGGGATATCGACATCAGGATGATCAACACAAGCGTATCTCTGCGAAAATGTCTTCACTTCATCACTGTCCGCGTCTAAAACCTCGATAACTCCCTGACCTAAGTCCAGCGCCTGCTCAACGCTCTGACTCAATCGAGATCGCATTTCCGCCGTCAACGCCAGCCTATCAACCACCAGCTCGATGTTATGCTTGTAACTTTTTTGCAGCTCTGGAAATTCATCCAGCGCGTACACCACGCCGTCCACGCGAACCCTGGCATAACCAAGTCGCTGATATTGCTCCGGAATATGCGCAAACTCACCTTTTTTATTCTTAACAATTGGCGCCAATAGCAAAATTCGCTTATCAACAAATTGTCGCAAAATCTCGTCAATAATCACCTCGGTCGTGCGACGCGTCACTTCATTGCCACAAATCGGACAATGCGGCACACCAATTCGCGCAAACAAAAGCCTAAGATAATCATAAATTTCGGTAACTGTAGCCACGGTAGATCGCGGGTTGCGGCTGGTCGACTTCTGGTCAATTGAAATCGCTGGGCTAAGCCCTTCAATCGAATCAACATCAGGCTTATCCATCGTCCCCAAAAACTGACGCGCATAAGAATTCAAGCTCTCCATATAGCGACGCTGACCTTCAGCGTAAATCGTATCAAATGCCAGGCTGGATTTCCCAGACCCACTAAGCCCAGTAATCACCACCAGCTGATCTCGCGGAATCTCAATATCTACATTTTTCAGATTGTGCTCACGAGCACCTTTAACACGAATTACCTCTGTCATAACCGCTATATTATACAGGTTTTTGACAATTTTTTCCAGTCCAAATATCGACGCAAATCAGAGTTAAAACACATTACGCTTATGATTGCAAGTCAATATCTTATTTGCTACAGTTAGATCTATGAGAAAGCTGGGCATTTACTTAGTTATAACACTCGGAGCGATACTACTCGCGCCTTTTGTAATTGACCAACTTTTTTTCTTCTTTTTCCTAGGAAAAATCCCATTCACAAACATCAGCCTGCCCGCAATTTTAATGGTTATTTTCTGGGCAATTATCGTACCGTTGGCAATTATCCTCAGAAAATCACTTTCTGCCCTGTTCTGGGAATTCATTAGCATTGCCGGCGAAATCGCGCAACGACGAATCAACAGAAAAATCCGCTACTTTACACCAAATCAAAAAAGCGAACTTATTTTATTATCAATTTATCTACTTTCCAATATGGAAAAGAGCGAGCCTTATGATGAGATTGAATCTCAAAAGCTCGCTCCGTCTATGACTTAATTTTTACAGCCGTTTTCTCAGCACCAACGCACCAGCTGCGACGGCGATAACCGCCAATCCACCGATTAACTGAACAGAGTTTCCTGTTTCAGCCAAACGCCCTGATGCTTTTCCTGGCTTTTGCCCAGGAGTGGCAGAAGTAGAGCCTGTGGATGGAGTGGCAGCTCCGCTCGTGCCTGAGCCAGTACCGCCAGGAGCTACAGGTGGGGGCGTCGGTAGGGTTGCTAGACGATAATAAGGTGCGCCCGTTGTCATGTCATAGAACATCGCGAACATTCTGGACATCGACGAAGACGAATAGACACTACCAAAACCAAACACACTATCACTCTGTGTCGTCCAGGTTTTACCACCATCCACCGATATTACAATATATGGCAAATTTGAAGCGTCTAGGACACCTGGTCGAACATAAGCGAACAATTTCTTGCCGTCATCGCTAATGCCTGTCTGCGTAATATAGTCACCCGTCTTCCAAGTCGGAACTTTAGTAGGAATAGGCGCCCAGCTGACACCGCCATCTACTGAAATTTTGTGACCATCAAACAGTTTATTGCCATCAGCACTAATAGACGCAAGTGTTACGTCATAGGGGCTGTGAGCTCCAGCATCCGTCCAAGTTAATCCGTAATCATTAGACCTCTTTACCACACTCGGAGTTGTATTTATTGCAATCATCTTTCCGCCATCAAGCACGCGCTCGGGACAAATATTACCTTTTTGCGTCCAAGTTTGACCATTGTCAGTAGAAACATAAAGCGGAGGAGTTTCACCATCATCTCCACACCTAGCCAGAGTGGAACCGTCTGGGCTCATAAATAAATGATTATTACTCGGGTCTATATTACTAGACTTCACCCAATTACGCCCACCGTCAGTTGACGTATAAAAAGAATTTTCTCCGTGCCGACCGTTCACAACCATCTTAGATCCGTCTGTATTTACTAGCAATCTATTCGCGTAATCTGGCATTGCAAAACTATTCCAGCTTACACCATTATCTGCGGAAATTAACAATTTCATATCGCCAGTATTAGTATCTTCTCGTCGGACAAAAAGTTTTGATCCGTCTGGACTGATAGTCGCCTCCCTAAATTTATCATCTCCTGGTACGGTTACGTCCTTCCATGTATACTTAGGCGATTCCTCTGCTCTAACCAAAGGCGATAAGACTGCCAACGTCGACAACGAAAATATGAATACCAAAGACAGTATCCCCCTGTATGCTGCACGTTTTCTGTTCTTAATTAACATCACTCCCCCATTTTTTGTTTTTCTATGCGAAACCGTCTTTCTGATTTTAGCATAACCATATTTCAGGCGTCAACAGAAGGTAAAACCGACTCCAGCCATAACTGCAATTCTTGCAAAATAAACTGCTGTTCGTCAGTCGCACTAGGCGCTAATCGTTGCAGAGATTTCATAAATTGCGGCAGTTGCGCCTGTAAATGCTCAGTTCGCCATTCTTCCCATTGTCGCAACTCATCTTCACTGAGCAAATTAGGAAAACTTCGCGCTTTATAATGCAACAATAGTGGCGACAATCGCTCATCCTGAAAATCCGGATGAAAGTCAGCCAACTCGCGCTCATCAGCATTACGTACGGCTTCAACGCGAACTTGATCACTATTGTCCAAAAATCCATCGTATAATTGCGCTTCCGGATCGGTCATTTTCTTAAACTCTGGCTTATTCTCAAATATACTGCGCAACCTTTCAGCAAAATCTGGATGAGAAAGTAAAACATCTTGGTGCTTCTGTACAGTTTCCGCATCCAGAGAAATCTTCTTCCAGCCATCGCCCTGAGTCAACACGCCAAGTGGCGAAACTGCCGGACAACGATTATATTGCAATTCCTTAACTGGCAATTTGACAAAATCCTCAGCTTGCCTTTCTTCCCATGTTGCAAATATCTTCGCCGACAATTCCTCAACACTCAGATCAACAAACGGCGTCGGATCATAACGCAAATCATAAACAATCACGCCACCATTTCGGCTCGTGGTTAGCGGAAATGCTACGGTCGTTTTGGCGAACTCTTTATCATAACGACCACTCGCATAAACAAAAGGTTTTTTATCATCGACATTCACCAGTTTCTGAACCAATTTCTTATCGCGCATTTTCAGCAAATAGTCGTACATTTGTGGCTGATTCTGCTTAATCAATTTAGTCACAGCAATCAACGCCGTCACATCCGCCAGCGCGTCATGGGCGTTTTCATGCTCTATCCCGTTAGCTTTCGTGATAAGCTCTAGGCGGTTACTCGGCTCGCCTTTATCGTCAATTGGCCACTTAATTCCCTCAGGTCGAAGCGCCCTGGTCAAGCGCACCACATCCAACAAATCCCACCTGGATCGACCGTCTTTCCAAGTCCACTCATATGGATCGTAAAAATTTCGCCAAAACAAATGACGAATAAACTCGTCGTCAAAACGAATATTATTAAATCCAACAGCAATCGTATCAGGCGTAAATATTTCCTCGCTTAACATACGCGCAAATTGAGCCTCAGTATAGCCTTCTTCGACAGTTTTTTGTGGCGTTATGCCCGTCACCATCAACGCATCAGGACTCGGCAGCGTATCGTCATTTAGTGTCACGAGAATGTTATACGGTTCGCCAATCGGCTGCAAATCCATATCGGTTCGCTGACCGGCAAATTGCATAATTCGATCTTGCCTGGGATTAAGACCGCTAGTTTCAAGATCGTAGAAGAAAAATGTTTGCGCCATATTTATATTATATCATCAAGCTCACGCTAATTTACACCAGCAGAATCTATTGCTCGATCAATGTAAACGGCATAGATTCGCCAATCTGAATCAAGCTTTCACCAATCGCCCCTTGACGCAATAATTCGTGAGTAATTCCCATTTTTCGCATAATATCTCGCAAGCGATTAACGGATTCAAACTGATCAAAGTTAGTCCGACGAGCAAACTTTTCAATCTTAGCACCCGTAACAATAAACTCAATCTTCTCATCTTCATCGTCAATCTCATTAGATTCAGCGTCAGAAACACGCCTTACAGACCAAGCATCAGAAACGACCTGATCGTCCAACGAAATTGTCGGCAAATCTTCCTCTTTTTCATCAACAATCTCAGCTTCACGCTCTCGATACCCAGCAACTTCATCGCGCAACATTCGTAGAAGCTCAGTCACTCCGTCGTGCGTCTGGGAAGAAATCGCCACAACTGGCGCTCCATTAGCTACTTTTTGAAGGGCAGTCGACTGCATAGCAATAATCTCATCATCCAAGCCTTCACACTTGGTCAGCGCTATTATCTCTGGACGCTCCGCTAATGATTCAGAATATTTTTCCAGCTCGCGACGAATTGCCTGATATTTCTCCGCAGGATTATCGCTATACACATCAATCATATGAAGCAACACGGCCGTTCGCTCGACATGTCGCAAAAACTGATCACCCAAACCTTTACCTTCCGATGCGCCCTCAATCAACCCCGGGATATCAGCGATCAAAATCGACCCATCATCAACATCAGCCACTCCCAAATTAGGCGTCAAAGTCGTAAATTCGTAATTGGCAATCTCCGGACGCGCATTAGAAACCACACTCAGGAACGTCGACTTACCAGCGTTCGGAAAGCCAACCAAACCAACGTCGGCCAATAATTTCAATTCCAACTCTGCCTCGAACTCCTCGCCAGCCTCACCAAGTTCAGCAATTTTAGGCGTTTGGCGCGTGCTAGACGTAAAGTGCGCATTTCCAAATCCACCATCTCCACCGCGAGCCACCACTGCCTGCTGCTGATCTTCGGTCAAATCCGCAATTACCATACCGTCGCGCTTCACTAGGGTGCCCATCGGCACCTTAACGATTAGCGGCGCACCACTTTTTCCTCGCTTATTACGTTTTCCGCCATCACCACCCTTTTCAGCCTTAAGCTCCGGCTTATATCTAAAATTCAAAAGCGTATTAAGATTCTTCGTCGCCAAAAAAACAATATCACCACCACGACCGCCATCACCACCATCAGGACCGCCCTTGTCGACGTATTTCTCATGACGAAAACTGACTACACCATTACCGCCTCTACCGGCGCGCACTAAAACTTTTGCAATATCTACAAACATATCTTTAGTATACCAAAAAGCACCCCCGAGAGATAGCGGAGGTGCTAATATTAACTAGTTCTAGTGGATATATAGATAACCGCCTGCACCGTTGAGCGTACGGTGAGTAATGATTCCATAACCTGCATAGTTCATATCGCTAACGTAAACCACACCGTTTTCAACTCGCTCAACAATACCAACGTGACCATAATATCCGGCAGTCGTCTGGAATATTGCACCAGGTGCTGGCGTATTATTAACCACGAATCCAGCGGCACGAGCACTTGTAGCCCAAGTATTAGCATTACCCCAGAAACTACCAATTGGACGACCAAGCTGCAAACGACGCTCGTATGCATACCATGTACAGTTACCTGCCGCATAGCGGTTGCCGACAGAAGCAGTCAACCAGCTTCGACTTGCGCTCGTAGTAGTAGACGATGCCGAAGAAGAATATCGGTTACCATAAGACCTACTTCGTGGAGCAACATAACCAGGTCGCTCATTTTCTGGAAGCTCACCTCCAGGCAACACAATTCTAGAGCCAGTAGACAACTTAGCACCGTCATCGATATCATTATATAGAACAACACGTTCAGCACTCGTCTTATACTTTTCTGCCAGAGATTGGGCAGTATCACCGTCTTTAACAGTATAGATAACACCGTCAACAAGAGGCACAACTAGAGTCTTATTCGGCTCTACAGCGTCTGAAGTTGTATTATTAGCCCAACGAAGCGTCTGAGATGAAATCTTAAATTTCTTAGCAATAGACTCCATCGTATCACCCTCTTTGGTTACGTAAGATGAAATACCACGCGCCGCCGAAGTGTCTGGCTTAACAATGTCAGGTTTTGTTATAACTTCTGTATCATTCTGAGAAAGATTCTTCTTAATCGTTAGTGAAGTTTCAGACTCGCGTAAATCACCAGCCGAAGGCAATTCCGCCGTTTCTGCCAAATTAGTTACAGCATTAGCTGCCGTTAATTCATCTACTGAAGCTGTTTTAGACTTAGCAGACTTAGATACCGATGAAACACCAGTAGTTTCAGATGATGCCAAAGTTTTTGATCTTTCAGCGGATACATTACTACCACTATTGCCGTAGATCAAAAATGATATAGTCAATAAAAATATTCCACCGTAGATTGCAAATGATTGCAGTTTACGTTTTTTACTCCGAAGAGATGTAAAATGGTTACGAATAATCGTTCTCCTTGTGCTAATGTTACCACTAGCACCTCTACCAAATTGTCTTTCTTCTCGCAATAGAACAGGATATGTTGTCGACCTAATTGATTATTATTATTCTACATTAGTTTTGCTATATCCGTAGCGACAATTTTGGCAGGTCATTTATCGTAATTCACCTCTGTTGATAAATTAGACAAATGATCTAACATCTATTTTACACAACATTGACAATAAAGTCAATAAATTTTATAAAATGCGTTTTTGTCAAGAAATCTGACACTTCTTTTGACAGTGAGCCTTGACATTAGCCTCGTGCTCTTCGTTGGTTTTTGCAAAATACGTAGTATCATCGTCGCCGCTCAGGAAATATAGATAATCAGAGTTTATCGGGTCAGCAGCGGCATTCAACGCGCTCAAACTAGGCGAAGCGATTGGTCCAGGAGTTAAGCCTTTTTGAATGCGTGTATTGTATGGCGATTTAAGATTCGGCGAGCGCTCTACCCCTGTTTTGTCAGCAATATACTGATATGTTACATCAGAGCCAAGCGGCATATTGGCTTTCAGGCGATTGTAAAATACGCTAGCAATCTTACGCTGATCCTCGCAAGTTGCCGCACCAGACCCACAGCCAATCGATTCGCGCTGAATAATCGACGCTAGTGTTATACCTTGATATAAAGTCAGCCCACGAGCTTTAAGTTTCTCCTCCAGATTATATTTCTTAACAATTTTCTCCAGATGATCAATTGAACGCTGCAAAACCTGTTCTGCGGTTTCGTCTGGAGAAATATAGAATGTTTCACCGTAAATATACCCCTCAAGCCCAGCATTTTCCGGTCTACCCGCAAAAACTGGACTGTCATACTTAGTAGCAAATGCCTTTTTTATCTGATCATCCGAGAATCCCGCCTTAAGCAACACGGATTCAACTTCTCTGCCGTCAGAATTCTTCATTTTTTTATTCAAAGTCGATCCAGGATAAAATGTTATAGCAATCTCATCAGTTTTACCGCTAGTCAAATGATTAATTATCTCATCGACAGATTGTGAAGCTTTTACAGAATAAACACCAGCCTTGAACTTACTCGCCGAATTATGGATCCTTGTGTAAATAGAAAACGCCAAAGAGTTTTTGATAATTTTATTATCCTCTAAAGTTTTGGCAATATCACTAGATCCCATACCTTCTTTAATATTGATTCTGAAGGTTTGCTGACTATTTACGTCGACAGGAGAAAGCATTTGCTTATACCACATTGTTGCCCCAAGGGTGCCGATTCCAGCGATAGCCACAACTATTGACAACACTAATAGCCAAATGCGTTGTTTACGAATTTTCATAATTCTCCTCCAAAAAGTCCTGCAAAATTATGCTAGCAGCCTCCGCATCAATCTCGCCCTTATCTTTAATTTTATTACCCAATCTCTGCTCGGCCTGCACACTTGTTAAAGATTCGTCCTGAAAAACAATCTCCGTATCAAGCTCAATGTCTTCAAATTGCTTAACAAATTCTTCTACAAATTCCGTCTGCTTTGTTGGTTCGCCAGATTGATTTCGTGGATAACCCACTACGATCGTATCAATATCGTGCCTCAATACTAGCTCTGTTATTTCCTGGACGATATTTTCATTATTCTCCAACCAACCAAACGGCACAGCGATCTTCACTTGCGAATCCGCCATAGCCAAGCCAATTCGCCGAGATCCAACATCTAGCGCTAAAAAGTTTTTACTTGACATCTTTTATCTTAAATTCGACATTAATCTTATTGATATCTTTTGGAACAGATTTAACCCAGAATGGAGAGAATTTAACGTCGACGTCTTCAACACCTTCGATAGATTCAATAGCAGACTGAACTTCTCCGTAACTCTTGCCTTTGGCTTGATCCTTTACGTTCGCTTCTTTAATATCTGGGCCAACCTTGCCATTCGTAGTTAAACGCACAGTCTGTACATTATGCGCCTTAGAAAATTGCGAGAACGCAATCTTGCTTACTCCATTGTCATAAATTCTCTGCGACTTCTTACCAGAAATCTCCTCTTTAAGCTTTGCTTCCACAAAGTTTTTTAGCTCATTCTTATCAATAGCCAACGCGCTGGCGGTAATTGTAGATTTCAGAGTTACAGCTCCAGTCGCTTCGCCGTCTACCGCTACACTTGGGTTAGGATCTGATCGGTTTTCAACGTAGCTTTCCGTTATAACCGTTGCCGAATCGCCGAATGATGACAACAATTGCTCCTTTAATCCATCAATCTTCTTTTCGCTCAGCTTGCTTTTTGCCGATTCTATATCACTAGCCGTCACAACCGTTGCAGTTTTATCGGTGCCGCCACTAGTAGCAGACCGCAGCGACGCAGAAATGTCATCAACCGAAATACTCATACTGCCAGTGGCTGCATTATACTGAGCTCCACCCTCGCTTGCGGTAATAGACCCAGAAGTAGATCCCGGACATTTATATCCTGGACAACTCCAACCCAACGTAGCTCCTGGGACAGTCACAGAAGAATTCAAAGTATAAGATAGCCCACTATTTTTCAAAATTGTACCAGCTGAAATAGTCACACTACTTGACGACGAGTTACTGAAGACAACTATTCCGGTCGCCTTTTCTCCGACATTCTTCTTGCCCGTAGCAGAAAATTCAACACTAACTTCCTTTGCTAATTCTTTCTTTACAGACTTAATGACATTAGATTTTGCGCTTGTAGCGGCTGTTTCATTCAAGCTGACGGTATCACTGACTGTCATACTAGTAGTCTTTGCTGAAATAACGACCGTGGCGTGTGGAGCAAACCAAATTGCCCAAACCAAAAATACGATCAAAAGTAAAGCACCACCGCCTATCAATAAGAACTTCTTACGGAATGTATTAAAATCAGGGACTTTCGGTTTTTTAACCATCTTTTTCAGAGAATCCAGCCCCTTAGACTCCTTCTTGTTTGCTTCAGCTATAGCATTATCTACGACAGAATCTTCATCAGATTTCTTTGATCTTTTGGCGGAATCCGCCATATCTCCAACCGCCAGTTTGCCGCCATCAATCACATCATTGTCGTCATCGACTTTCAGAACCGGAATCTCCGCAATTTCTGGCTTGCTCTGAAGCGTTTTTGCAATAGGAATTTTCGCCGTTGCCGCCAATCCAGCCAAAACCGAATCATTCGTAATCAACACAATTCTCTTATCTGCCGAAATTGCCGCCCGAGCCAGTAATCGAATATTGACGGCACTCTGTAAAACGCCAATTCTTCGAGGCGGCACTAACGCAATAATCCTCTCTTTCGACGCCTTAATCTTACTAATTATCGTCGTAATGTCGTCTTCTACATCGATATAAATAACGTCTTTATTCATTTTAAATCTTTAACAACCTATTTACTTTTTCAACTAAACTATTACCGTCTTGGCTACCGATAATTGTATCATATCCAACTCGCAACAAGCCCATTGCAGTTACAAATGTGTGATCACTAACATCTCCGGTTTCGTCAACTATCCCTGTAATATCACTCGGATTGATATATTGAACTACTGGTTTCTTAGTAAAAGGCAGGTCTTCTGGCCAGCGTCGAGTTTTCAGAGCTTCAGTAATTTTCTGTAGGCTCGATCCGCCACCACACAGTAAAATCCTATTAGGCAAATAGTCAACATTATCAAAATCGCTCAGCGCTAATTCAACGCCCGATAGCCAAACTTCCAAGGTCTTGTCGATCGCCGCGTCAACTTTTTTCTTTACGCTAGGCTTCAAATTCTCATTATCAATATTCAACTTCAGTTTTTCTGCATCTTTGAAGCTTAAATCCAGGTCAGCCGCAATAGTTCTAGTGAAACTTCGTCCACCAATACCAAACATCTTCGTGCCTTCGACTCCGCCGTCATTAACAACTGCAATATCTGTCGTGCCACCACCAATGTCCGCTAGAATCGCCGTGAAATTACTATCCGTATCCGATCCCAAAACGCTCCTACTCACCGCAAATGGCTCGGCAGCCACAGCCACCAAATCTAGCGCAAGCTCGTCCGCGACCTTCTCCAGCGCGCCGATATGAACCATCGGAGCAAACGCCGTGTAAATCTGCACCGCCACATCTCGCCCCTGAAAACTAATCGGATTCGAAACTTTATAGCCATCAATATGAATACTCACCAACGCCGAATTAACCAGCTTCACTTCAACATCCTCATTGCCAGTTTCCAGTGCAATTTGAGCCTGAGCCTTTCCCTGGGCTCGCTCCTGAACTTTCTCAATGATGAACTCCATCTCGGCAATGTCTAATGGCTTATTCGGCTGCGGCCTACGATAGCGAATAGTATTCGTAACGCCCTTAACTAATTCGCCCGCGATACCAATAACAACCCGCTTACCCTGAACGCCAGCTTGATCCTCAGCCTCAGACAGAGCCTCTTCGCAATTCGCTACAACACCAGCAATATCAGCAATCGCACCGCTGTGCATATCGCCCATTTCCTGCTGTTTTCGACCAACGCCGATAATCTTCAGCTCGTCGTCTTTAACTTCAGCGATTAACGCCTTAACCACCTCCGTACCAATATCTAAGCTAACCAATAGTTCGCGACTATCTTTATCAGACTTCTTCAACATGTCTTTCAATGCCATATAAGAAATATTATATAACGCTTGTGATTTTAGAGCAACAGTTAATTATCTATCTTAAAACAGCCTTGATTCGACGAATTCCAGCCGAACTAGATTCTTCTTTGGTGATTTTGAATCGCTTGCCATCTTCAGCCAAAACTCCAGTGTGTTCAACGTGTGGGCCGCCGCAAACTTCAAAGCTAACGATATTATCATCTTTACCAATAGAATAAACCTTAACCTCATCACCGTAACGCTCACCGAATGCACCAATTGCCCCCATGCTCAATGCCTCATCGGTCGGATATACAGCAAAACTAACTGGTAAATCCTCATCAATCCAAGCATTAACCTGATCTTCAACCGCCTGTTTTTCCTCGGGTGTCAATTTATCGTGATTAAAATCAAAGCGCAATCGATCGGCGGTAATATTGCTTCCGTGCTGCTGTAAATCTGGCGCATCCAAAACCTTACGTAACGCCGCTCCCAGCAAATGTGTCGCCGTGTGATATTTCAAATGAATAGAGTCATGACCTTCCAAGCCACCGCTAAATTGCCCCTTGCGAGCCGTCTTAGAGCGCTGCCTCTGCTCATCCATTTTCGCGGTAAATTCCTCGCGCCAATTGTCCGAAAGTTTAATTCCTTGTTTATACGCTTCTTCCGTACTGAGTTCCACTGGGAAACCAAAAGTGTCATACAAAGTGAACAATTCTTCACCAGTCAAGCCATCGTCAATGTAGCGTTGCATTTGTCGCAAGCCTTTTCTTAGAGTCTGGCGAAAAGCTTTTTCTTCCTTAACGAGAACAGCAATTATATTGTCGCGATTATTCTTCACCTCTGGAAAATCAGCTTCGTACAAATCAGCAATCGTCGGCACAACTTCTTGCAGGAAATTCTGCTCAATCCCCAAGTCAAAACTATAACGAATTGCCCGACGGAGCAGACGACGCATCACATAGCCCTGCTCTTTGTTACTTGGCACGCACCCATCAACCGCCATAAACGTCGCAGCTCTCAAATGGTCAGCAATCACTCGCATACTTTCGGTATGCGAAGCGTAATCCTTGCCGCTCAGATCTTGCAGCTTTTCAATAATCGGCCAAAGCAAACTAATCTTAAAGACGTCAGGATCATTATTTACTGCAGCCGCGATTCGCTCAAGTCCAGATCCATGGTCAATATTTGGCTTATCAAGTGGCTCAAATTGCCCCTCAGCAACTTTTTTATATGCCATAAATACGTTATTGCCAATCTCCATAAATCGACCACAATCACAGTTCGGATGACAATTTTCACCAAATTTTGGATCATGCTCAATGAAATCAAACTCATAAAACATCTCACTATCCGGGCCACACGGATCACCAACCGGAGTAGTTTCTGGACCGCCATTGCGACTCCACCAGTTTTTACTGCCATCATAAAAGAAAATTCTTTCACCTGGATTTACACCACGCGCCGCGCCCTGCTCTTCGCTGCCGATATCCGCCATTTTTGCATCAATGCCCTTTTCTGCAAACTTTTTCTGCCACAATTTAGCCGCTTCAACATCTTTATCGATATTATATTCCGGCGCACCAATAAAACACGTTACGTACAATCTCTGTGGATCAAGACCAATTTCCTCAGTCAAAAACGTCCACATCCAGCCAATTTGCTCTTCCTTAAAATAGTCGCCCAAACTCCAGTTTCCAAGCATCTCAAAAAACGTCGTATGACGATTGTCCCCAATGTCGTCGATGTCCTGCGCTCGCAAACACGTTTGAGAATCGGCAATTCTCTTGCCTTCGGGATGCGCCTCACCAAGCAAGTACGGAATCATCGGCTGCATTCCGGCGCCCGTAAATAAAGTCGTCGGATCATTAGTTAAAATCAACGGCGCACGTTCAACAACGGCGTGACCCTGTTTTTTATAAAATTCAAGATATTTACTACGTATTTTTTGGGCATTCATGAGTGTTATTATACCATAAAATAACCCCACCTTGCAGATGGGGTTTATAGTTCAAATCGTCAATCTCAACAAATTATTCAGCTACTTCTTCAGCTGGCTCTTCTTTTGGTTGATTCTTGCGAAGCTTTTCTGGATTACGGATGGCTTTGTGCTTGTCAGCTGAGACTTCCTTAACCCACTTTGGCAACTTAACGCCAGCTTCTTTCAATAACTTAACTACGCGCGGTGTTGGCTGTGCGCCATTGTCCAAATATTTCTGAGCCAATTCAACTTGGATATTTGATTCTTTAGTATGTGGATTGTAGCTACCGACATAAGCGACTACACGACCGCTTGATGGATGACGATGTGCTTCTTGTACCGCCAAGCGATATACTGGATAACCTTTGCGACCCAAACGTTGCAAACGAATTGCTAGCATAAAATTAATTCTTCCTTTAACTCTACGTTTTATTATTCCTTACTTTAGAACAGTTTACACTATTTTTCCTATAACGTCAATCTGTTTTCACGATTCCGCCACCCAAACATTCATCGCCGTCATATATTACCGCAGATTGGCCCGCAGCTACGGCACGCTCCGAAGCAGAAAGACTTACAATATCTCCGTCAATTTTCGCGTCAAATAAAGTGCCTCGATGACGCAACCGAACTTGTACATTCTTATCTTTATGCGGTGCTTGATCAATCCAATGAATATCCGCCAGCCTAAGCTCTTTTCGCCACAAACTTTCATTGTCAATTGATCGCGACACGTAAACCTCATTTTTCTCCATATCCTTACCCACAACATAATAAGGCAATCCGCCACCAACGTTCAAACCATGACGCTGACCAAGAGTATAAAAAATTGCGCCGTCATGCTTACCGACGACAGATCCCGTCTGTTGATCAATGATATTTCCTGGTGCAGTTTTAACATATTCCGACAAAAACTCGCGAATTCCAACTTGTCCAACAAAACAAATTCCCATCGACTCTTTTTTACTCGCCGTCCACAAACCACGCTCTTTCGCCATTTCGCGAACTTCCGCCTTAGTGAAATCGCCCAACGGAAATATGGTTTTGGACAAAGCCTCCGAAGTCACTCGATATAAGAAGTAGGTTTGGTCTTTATTATCATCACGAGCGCGTAACAATTTGGCTGACGAAGACGATTCATGAACAACACGCGCATAATGCCCTGTCGCGATATAATCCGCTCCAGCCGCTAACGAAGCCTCCAAAAATATCTTAAACTTCACTTCTTGATTACACATAATATCTGGGTTTGGCGTGCGGCCAGCTTGATATTCGCGAATCATGTAATCGACAACGTTTTGCTTATATTCTTTCTGGAAATCAAAAACTCGAAAATCAATGCCCAGGCCAACCGCCACACGCTTGGCGTCAGCAACATCTTCCGCCCACGGACAATGCATCCCAGGAAGATCTTCCGACCAGTTTTTCATATAAACACCCGTTACATCGTAACCCTGCTCAACCAAAAGTGCTGCGGCAACGGAGGAATCCACACCGCCTGACATTCCAACAAAAACTTTCTTACTCATCTAGATAACCCCAGAGCGAATAGCCCAATTCTCATTAATTCACCCATTGCCAGCCACCAGCCCCACGGAGTCAACCACCACCACGAACTCCAGTTTTTGTCAGAAGCAACTGGATGGCTTCGAATCTTCACATCATTAAATTGCGCTGAAAATTCGAGTTGCGCCCGACGCATATGATATCCACTCGTCACCAGAATCACATCTTCAATTTTTCGCGAATCGACAATCTTCTTCACTTCAGTGGCGTTTTGTCTGGTCGTTTCGGAAGACTCGTCCATAACAATGGCTTTCTCTGGAACGCCGCTGTTAATCGCTCGCTGGTACATAGCCTTAGCGTTGGACGGACCAGTTTTATCGGCCGCCGCGCCAGATACAACAATCAACGGCGCCCAACCTTCTTTATACAGTTTAATAGCCTCGTCAGTTCGCGCATTCGTATCGCCACCGCTGACAACAACTATTGCATCAGCCTTACGACAATCGCCTTCACCCACGCCTTGACATTTTCCCAAATCATTCGGCGACAAATATGCGCTAAGCCCAAAAATCACCAAAGCAGCAAAAACAATCAAGCCAACTAGTTTATGAATCATCGACGAGTCCTCTTCATTTCCGCTTGCACAGCCTCAATGATAAATTCGCCAGCTCGCTTTATATTCTCATCATTGTTCAACTTGCCTAAGGTAAGCCTTAGACTTCCGTCAATCTCTAATTCGCTCAGACCAACACTCGCTAGTACGTGAGAACGCGTTCCAGAATTAGCCGCGCAAGCACTGCCCGTAGCCACTAGAACTCCACGAGATTCTAATAAAAACACCAATCTTTCAGCGTCAATTCCAGAAAATGATATATTCAAAAAGCTCACCAAACTTTTTTTTATATCTGATGATATCAACATCTCAGGAAAAGCCTGCCTCAAATCTTTTACCAAATTTTCTCGTAGTTTTCGCAGTCGCTTCACTTCGGCAGAACGTCGTTTTTGTGCCAATTCCAAAGCCGTCGCAAAACCAACCACGCCAGCAACGTTTTCGGTTCCACTGCGCAGACCCAATTCTTGACCACCACCAAAAATATTGGCCGTCAAAACAACACCAGGTCGCACCCACAATAAACCAACTTGCTTTGGACCGTAAACTTTCGCCGCAGATAATGTCAATAAATCAACACCCAGCCTTTTAATCTTCACATCAATTAAAGCCGCCGCCTGCGAAGCATCTGTGTGAAAAATCAACGGTAAAGATTCGCCATTTTCTTGGCGCCTGAGTCGCTCAGTTTTTACGATTTCCGCAATCTCTTCAATTGGCTGAATATAGCCCAGCTCATGATTCACTAGCGCAATACTAACAAATCCAACATCTGGCGTTAACATTTTTTTAACCGTGTTCGGGTCTATTCGTCCATTTTTCATTGGCGGAATTAGCTTTACTTCCGAACGCGCTTTTGCGGAATTAATCACCGAATCATGCTCAATTGCCGAAATTAAACTTACGCCATTTGCTGCATTGAATGCCAAATTAACAGACTCAGTTGCTCCAGCTGTCATTATCAATTCATCAGCCATCACACCCAAACAGCGTGCCAGCCGAGCCTTCGCGTCTTGATATTCACGTTTTGTAAATATGGCGGGAGCGTACGGACTAGACGGATTGAAAAACTTTTCAGAAAAATATGGTAGCATCGAATCAATCACCAACGGATCCATTGGCGTAGCAGCAGCATGATCAAGATAGATATAGTCTTTATTCACTTTTTTATTATATCAAAGCGGCCGACCGGTTTGCGGATCTTTCTTATACAATTGCCGAGAAACTCGCTCGTAATATTCCTTAGTTGCCAAGACAAAATTCTGAAGCTCGTCGCCCTCCAAGTAACTATAGCGATAATTCGGCTGAATCTTCAAAATTCCCTTTGGTTGCACTTCATAACGTGTCGTCAATTCTTGCCGGCCACCCTTACCATCAGCAACTTCTTCATACCAAATCCAGGTATCTTTATCTAAATTAAAAAATTCTCGTCGCGCAACATACGCCGGCTTCTCGCCAAAAATTGTTGCGCCAATTTCACTTTCCAATTGGATTAGTTCGCGCTCGGTAAATTTCTTTAATGGACGATCTTTTTTACGGAATTTCAATAAAGACACCGCGTCGCTATCATCAGCAAAAACCAAACTTCGTACTTTTTTCAAAAACTTAGTCACTTATTGCACCTCGTTAGCTTTAGTTTTTCGAAGATCTGCTAACATATTGCCAATTTCTTTCACAGACTCAACAGGATCGGTAGGCTTCTCATTTTCACCAAGCACCTGTTTACAAAAATCAACCGCCTCATTATTAGGGATATTCGCTTTAAGATTATTTACGTCAAACGCAGTCTTTCCTAATTCAGGGCTTACTTTGGAATTGTCACCGCGCTGCTCGGCATCAGAAAAAATAGCGGCAAGTTTTTCGCGAGTTTCAACTTCAGGTGTTTTTGTAACACATTCCGGCGTACTATTCATTTTCTCCACTTTCAAATGCCAAAAAGTTCTTTTGTATTGCGAAGAGTAGCTTGGCTTAAAACATCAAAATCAATATTTCGCTGCTTCGCCCAATATTCAGCCACCAATCTCACATATTCTGGCTTGTTTATATTACCACGAAACGGCGCTGGTGTCAAGAATGGCGCGTCAGTTTCTAGCAACAATCGCTCCAGCGGGATTGAAGCGAACAATTCTTTCTGAAATTGATCCTTTGTGAATGTACTAATTCCATTAAGTCCAACGTACAAATTTCGCGAAAAACCTTTTTCCAAATTTTCACGCGTATCTGTAAAACTATGCAAAACACCGCGCAGTCCAGGAAAATTATCGAAGATTGGCCAAAAATCATCCCAAACTGACGACTGACCTGCGGCACCATCGCGAACATGAAAACTTACTGGCAAATCATAATCTATTGCCATTTGAAGTTGTGCCTCCAAGCCCTCAATTTGCGTTTCCCGCGGACTGTTATTGTAATAATAATCAAGCCCAATCTCACCAATTGCCACAATCTGAGAATTTTCCGTCTTATTCTCCAACAAAGTTTTGACATCTCCCCAGCCGTCTTTCGTATCGTGCGGATGAACGCCAATTGCCGCCCAAGTAAACTCATGATTCGCAGCAAATTCCACAGCTTGGCGACTACTTCGCTGGTCAGTACCGACACAAATCATGCCAATATTCGCCTCGACCGTTTCTTTGTAAAATTGCTCGCGATTGTCCGTAAAAAATTCCGTATCATGCAAATGACAATGTGAATCTATCAGACGTAAACCCTCAGTCGCACTTTTCTTATCAGCCTCAATCATAAACTATTTAACCTGAGGTTCTGTTTTCGAAGCGCGTGGATCTAGCGTGTGAATATATTTGCGCGGGAACAAAGGCGTCAATTCTGACGGCACGACACCACTAGCAAACATATCATGAATTTTATCGGCAGTTTGCGGCATGAATGGTCGCAGCATGTCGGACACTTGCAATAATGTGCCGCAAGCGTGCGCCAAGATCTCACTCAAATGCGACTCTGCTTCTGGATCTTTATCGCGATTTTTAGCAACTTGCCAAGGCTGAACTCGCTCAATATATTGATTCAAAGAACGAACAATTAGCCAAATTTCGTCCATTGCTTGATCAAACATATAGCTTTCCATCGCCTGACGATACGGTCCCATATCGTGCTCCGATTGTGGAGCGTCGCCAATAACACCCGCTTGATAACTCTGCACCATTTTAGCGACTCGCTGAACCAAATTGCCCAAATCATTGCCAAGCTCGCCATTATACGCAGCTTCAAACTTTTCCCAAGTAAAGTCGCCGTCATCTTGCGTTGGTACGTGGCGCAAGAAATAATATCGAAACGCCTCAGCGCCGTAATCTGGAATAATATCAGCTGGACCAACACCATTTCCGAGACTCTTTGCCATTTTCATTCCGCCAGAATTGATAAATCCATGAACAAGCAATACTTTCGGAAGCGGCAAATCCAGCGCCATGAGCATTGCTGGCCAAATACCAGCGTGGAAACGGAGAATGTCCTTGCCGATGACTTGCACGTCAGCCGGCCAAAAAGATTGCCACTCTTCTGGACGATCAGGATAACCGATAACCGTAATGTAATTGCTCAGAGCATCCAACCAAACGTACATAACTTGATTATCATCACCAGGAACCGGCACACCCCAGCTAAGATTTTTACGCGGACGAGAAACTGATACGTCTTTCAAGCCGTCTTTCATCAATTCCAAAAACTCTTTTTTACGGAATTCAGGCACGATTCTCATTTTATTTGACTCAATTGCCTGGCGAATGTTGTCCGAAAAAGCACTGGTTTTAAAATAGTAATTTTCCTCACTCAAACGCTGATACGGCGTCTGGTGATCTGGACAGACCCCATTATTATCGGCAGCTTCTTTATCCGTAACGAAAGCTTCGCACCCCTGACAATACCAGCCTTCATATGAACCTTTGTAAATGCAGCCAGCCTCAACGAGCTTTTGCCAAATATACTGCACCGCAGCAACATGATGCGCATCAGTTGTTCGAATAAAATCAGTCACTGAAATATTCAGCTCAGCAATCATATTCTTAAAATTGACGTGCGTTTGATCGACATATTCTTGAGGGGTTTGATTTTGACTGGCAGCTTTGGCGGCAATTTTATTTCCATGCTCATCCACGCCAGCTTGAAAACGAACTTCACGCCCGTTCTGTCTGGAATAACGCGCCCACACGTCTGCCAACATATAATCCATAGCATGCCCAACGTGTGGCAAGCCGTTTACGTAAGGAATAGCGGTAGTGATGTAAGCGTGTTTCTTAGTCATGATATATATTATATCACTACTAGAGCAATTATCGCAGATACCACTCTTTCAATAGCCTCTTCCAATCTTCAATCGCCAAATCTTCAGCACGAGCATCTGGTGAAATTTCTGCATTTTTCAGCAATTCTTCCGCCACAATCTTATCAATCCTCAAACCACCGCTCAAGCTGGAACGTAACTTCTTACGCTTCGCAGAAAATCCAGCCTTAACAATGCGGAAAAAATCCCTCTGATCTTCTGGGGTAATTAACGGATTGTCGCGGGTTTTCAAAACCACAACCTGCGAGTCAACTTTTGGCGGCGGCGTGAAGAATTGCCGCGGCACTTCAATATCCAACTCCGCTTCGGCAAAAATCTGAACGCTCACAGACAGAACACTCATATTCCCAGCCTCTGCCGCGATACGCTCGGCAACTTCTTTTTGCACCAACAGCACCGCAATGCTCGGCTTATTTTCCGCGGTCATCAATTTTTCAACAATTTTGCTGGTGATGTAATACGGGACATTAGCTACAACTTTGTAATTTTTCGGCAATTGATTCAGGTCAAATTGCAATATATCTTGATTCACAACAGTTAATTTCTTGCCAGGAAATTGCCCTGGTAATTTTCGCGCCAAATCCGCATCAAACTCCACGGCGGTCACTGAATTAGCCCGAGCCAACAAGCGACTGGTCAAAGTACCTAGTCCTGGTCCAATTTCCAGTACAACATCATCGCCCGTCAATTCGGCCGCTTCAGCAATATCCGCCAAAATCTCCGGATCTTTCAGCCAATGCTGTCCAAGCGATTTTTTTGGTCCACGAGAAGAAGCCATTTAGCGCCCATCTCCATTCGTCCAGTCGGTCGCTAAGTCAAATCCGTGCGGATGCTTGGCTGCAAATCCACCAGTGTCATAAACCTTTCCAGGACCCATGCTTGTCTCCACTACCGAACATCGCGGATAATTACCATAATTAGCCGCCACCAAAATATAACCATCTTTATCAACCTTCGCACCATCCGCCCGCACCGTATAAGTACCGCCGCTACCACAAGCTTTTATCACAATATTCATCGGCAAATCATAATACGTCTCGCGATGCGCTACGCCCTTGGAGTCGGTAAATATCTGCGCGCCCTTACTTTTCGTCAATGGATTTTTAGGCTTCGTACCAATTATTTCAATCTGCTTCTTTGACTGCTTTGTGATTTTGCTAGCAACTTCCTTACGACTAATCTCGCGCTCGTTCTCTACCTCAACCTGATAAGTCACCTTCCGCACACCTTTTTTCCCAAGCTGCTTAACACTCTTAAATCCAATCGGCTGAGAATCGTCCTTAATCTGCTCAATCTCAAAATTAACATCAACTTCTTCAGTCATCGTTCGCTGTTTTGATCGCTCAATCTTCATTACCAAACCCACACCATTCACCAAAAGATCGTCGGAATTCGTAAAATGAGTCTTATCTTCGCGATATAAAGTCAGCCCAGCAACCTTCGCGATCAAGGCTGGTGTTTGTTCGGCAGTGGTTATTTTCAGGCGTTTATTTCCATCGACGATTGTTATTGGACGAGCGCGGAAAATGTTGACCTGGTATTTTGCGCCGGTCAATTCCATATCAATATTTGGCTCAACCGCGTCAATCTTTTCGTCAATCGTAATCTTAGCCGCGCGCAAGGCCTGCCGAACGGTCAATGCATTTGTGATAATCGTCTTTTCTTCACCGCGATCATAAATACGAACCAAATGCTCACCGGAAGTCTTTCCATCAGCAAACGAAATCATCGGAGTCGCAATTGCAACTAACACAGCTAATCCAATAATTTTTCCAAAAAATAAACCTTTTACGCGCATAATCATATAATGACTTGTAAACCTAGTCAAATAAATTATACCAAATTAAGCACTTTTTATCTATAGACTGCAATCAACTTACGCCACTAGCGTTAGTCTACCACCATTTTTGGCGATTCCATGCATTGTAAGCCCCAGCCCAACTACCATATCTACTTACGGCATAATTATTGAAAACTCTAATCTGGCAAACTGGATCGCTTTGCCAGTTTGGACAAGCCTGAGAAAGCTTATTTATATCCGTCTGACCGAGCCCAGCATATTGCCCATTCCTAGCCGTTGTTCGCCAAGTTGACTCTTTCGTAAAAATGAAGTTCACGTAGCCATAATCATCAGGGCTAATGCCAGCCACAGACATCCAATCCGAATGAGATCCAGAAGGTAAACTAACTTTCGTCCCCACAATTTCAATCTGCTTCTTTGGTTCTTTTGTTACAACGCTAGCAATTTCCTTACGACTTACCTCAATGCCGTTCTTCATCTCAACTTCATAAGTGACATTTTTCTTACCATTCTCGCCCACCTGTTTTACTTCGCGATATCCCGAATCTCGATTCGCGTCTTGGACTTTTTCAACCTCAAATTTCACATCTTCTTCTGTGGTTATGGTTTGCTTGCCATTACGCCAAAGCTCAATTTTCATCCCGGGAATAATTTTCGCCGAACGATCCACGGATAGCGCATCATCTTTCTTTGGGTTAATATTCTTCTCTTTCAATAGCTCGCCAACCGTCTTAGCATGTGTGCGAATGACAGATTCTTTGCCGTAAAGTACAAAATTAACCATCGAGGCTCTGTCAATTTTCATCACCATGTTTGCGCCATCAACCGCCATATTATCGGAATTGGATAGAGTCGTTTTGTCCTCTTCAAAAACTTCAATTCCAGCAGCCTTCGCAATCAAAGCTGGTGTTTGTTCGGCAGTGGTTATTTTCAGGCGTTTGTTGCCATCGACGATTGTTATTGGACGAGCGCGGAAAATGTTAATATTGTACTTCTCTGCCACCATCTCCGAATCAAGACTCGGCTCGACTACGTCTTGGCGTTCATCAATAGAAAACTTAGCCAATTTCAAAGCCTCGCGAATCGTCCTCGCTTTTGTAACAATCGTCTTTTCTGTGCCTCTGTCGTAAATCGTTACCAATTTTTCACCAGCCTTGGCTGCTGGCTTAGTAGCGTCAGCCAATGCTTGATTGACAAAAAATAAACCGCCAACCAGCACCAATATCGCGCCAGAAACGAACGTAATTTTCTTAGAATAGTGTTTTGCCTGTAATCTTATACCCATAAGTTCACACCCACAACGTAGGTGTCCTTATTATATCAAATTTTCTCCAAGCGTGCGAACTCGACGTTCAATTTCTTAATATTTCCATTATCAAACCGAACCGTAACGCTCAAGCCTTCGCTGTCAATAATTTCACCCGAGCCAAAACTTGGACTACGAACTCGATCACCAACTTCCAAACCAATATCTTCCGAATAAAAATCAGGCTCTACCGTCGGTTGAGCTGGCCTATCGACACCACCAGCCATCAAGCCCATCTCGTCCAAAAACCTCGATGGCATGTTATAGCCGATCTGACCAAATTGCGTCCGAGAGCTAGCACAGCTAACGAATAGTTCTTCCCTCGCCCGAGTTACACCAACGTAGCATAATCGGCGCTCCTCTTCTACGTCATCAGCGTTGCCGCTATCAAATACTCTTGCGTGCGGCAAAATCCCCTCTTCCAGTCCCGCCAGAAAAACCACCGGGAACTCCAAACCTTTAGCCGCATGAAGCGTCATGAGCGTTACTTGTTGATCGGCAGTCGTATCCGTCGAAGACATCAAAGCCATTTCTTCCAAAAACGTCGCCACGTCAACGTAAGCCTTCGCCTCCGACAAAAGCACGCCGATATTTTCCATTCGCTCCTCAGCTTGCGGCGTTCCGTCGTTTATAAAATCTTCATAGCCAGTACTTTTCATGATTTTTTCAATCAATTCGGCTGGAGATCCGTCAATTTCCTGCTGCAAATCGTGCAATTTTTGACCAAACTCTAGCAACGGACGTTTTGCGCGCACTGTCAAAGTATCCGCTTCCTCAACCGCCAGTAACCCGCTAATTATGTCTTTCCCTGACGCGTCATTCCAGTCCAGAAACTTAGAAATACTTACCGCTCCAACACCACGTTTTGGCGTATTCACAATTCGCAAAAAACTAACTCGATCACTCGGCTGATATAATAATCGAAGATATGCCAATAAATCCTTAACAACTGCTCGATCCAAAAATCGCAGACCGCCGACGATTTTATACGGAATATAGCTCTGACGCAAGGCTCGCTCAATTGCGTAACTTTGCGCATTCGTTCGATACAACACCGCCACGTCGCCATATTGACGGCCGTTCGCAATTTGCGCCTGAATCTCATTCGCAATCGCCAAAGCCTCCTCAGACTCGTTATATAATTGCCACAATTTCGGCTCAACACCGTCGCCATTCGCTGTCCATAAATTTTTATCAGTTCTATGAATATTATGACTAATCAACGCATTTGCCATATTCAAAATCGCGCCAGTCGAACGATAATTTTGCTCCAGCTTAACCACCGTCGTACCTGGAAAATCACGCTCAAAATTGAGAATATTAGTATAATCAGCCCCGCGAAAACTATAAATCGACTGAGCGTCATCGCCGACCACACATAAATTACGGCGCGAATTAACCAACAGCTTAATTAGCGCATACTGCACCGCATTTGTGTCCTGATACTCGTCAATCAGAATATGTTCGAATTGCTGCTGCCATTTATGGCGGATATCTGGCTTATTTCTCAATAATTCCACAGTTTTTATCAATAAATCGTCAAAATCCAACGCCGAAGCATCTTTCAAGGCTTTTTCATAAGCAAAAAACAATTCAGCTATTTTTTGCTCTCTTGGGCCACGGGTCGAAGCCGAAAAATCCTCAGCATTTCGCATTTCATTTTTAGCGTTTGAAATAACCGAAAGTACAGCGCGAGGTTTAATATCCTTATCCGTCAAGCCGCGAGACTTCATAATTTGCTTCATCAAGCTTATTTGACCATCGGTATCGTAAATTAAGAATCGCTTGTTCAGACCAATATTTTCACCATCCATCCGCAACATTCGCACGCAAATACTGTGAAAAGTTCCCATCCACGGCATAAATTGCCGATTTTCAGAATCTTCACCCAATATTTGCGCTAATCTATGACGCATTTCCTTCGCGGCTTTATTGGTAAATGTAACCGCCAATATTCGACTAGGAAATATTTTCAACTCGCCAATCAAATAGGCAATTCTATGAGTCAGAGTTTTGGTCTTTCCGGATCCAGCTCCAGCCAAAATCAACAACGGCCCATCAACGTGCGTCACTGCCCGAGCCTGCTCGCTATTTAATCCGTCAGTAAAATTAGACATATATCTATTTTATCAGCAAAAAGTACGAAACAGCGCCGCCAGCCATACCAATTGCCAAAAATATAACAATAAGCAACGCTATCAATAATCCGGACTTTTTCTTTTCTTTGTCGGCTGAAGGTTTGACCTCTGTAGATACGGCAGCAAACATCGGTGCCGGCTCAGAATCCATAGTTTCCTTTTCGGATAATTCAGAAGACTCAATCAAAGAGCTGTCAATGTCAGTGGACATTTTATCGTCTGAATCTTCAGGAACGCCAGCCTCCTCAATTGCTATAATTTCCGGACTCAAATCCATTGGCGAATCGGGTGCATCGCCTAAAGAATTTTCGCTCATGCTGTAATTAGATAAATTGGTATTATATTGATGTTCCAATTTTATATCCTCAGAATCAGCAGACATAGACGCATCTTCATCACTATTCATCTCAGAACTAGTCATAGTTTGGTTAACAGAACCAAGCGGTCGCTTCTCCACTTCAACATTAGCGATAAACGGAGACTCCAGCGGCGTAGTCATCGGTGTAGCAGGAGCTTCGCTATTACTTACGGCTAATGATTGTGCTATCTTATCAGTCAATGACAACTCCTCAGCGGGCGCATCTTCAATCTTCGCAAAAGTAGATTCATTGTGCACGTCTTTAAGATCGGGGGTGTCACTAAGATTATCTGATTGAGCAACTATATCAGACATCTCTTTCCCTACCGCAGAATGCCTATTATTTATGCTAATCACGTCCACCAAATCAGGTGAGGGCTGAATCGTCGTACCAGTTCGGGATGGAGCGGGAGTAGCGGTTTTTTGGATAGTGCTGACAGATGAAGGTCTAACAACATCCATGAAACGACCAGTCGAGCGTCTTGCGACTACCGGCGTAGCCTTGACTTCGTTAGCAGTAATGCCAGGAGCTCTGTTATCTATTGAGTCGTTAGCAACTTTCTCGCTCGTAGGACTATCAGTCTCTTTAGGAGTCGCATCGTCGCTAGAAGGATCTTTTTTTGCTTCAGGCTGAGAGATCGATAATAAAGGAGTAGAAGCAACAGACGAAGGCGTAAATGGAGTTACTGGAGGCGCAAAGCTAGTACCAATAGAGTTCTCTGACACAGGTTTTTCCTCTACGGGCGCAGACACAGAAACCTCGCTATTATTTTCATTAGCCACCACTGGAGCTTCTTTTTCTCGCTGTTTATCCATAAGAGAGCTTACCGCTCTATCCAACTCATCAAAATCAATATCTGTCATATGCCCCCTATTTTTTAACCTTTATGTGCTTTCGAGATTATCTCCTTAAATTGATATGCATCCAAACTGGCTGCCCCAACCAATAAACCATCAAGTTCATCAATTGCTAAATAATCTGCGGCGTTTATTGATGTAATACTTCCACCATAGACAACTCGAACTGATTCCGCCGCTTTTTTACCGTACAAATGAGAAATATGTCGTCGAATCATCTGTGTAGCTTTTTTTACATCAGACGCCTTAGCGCTATCACCAGTACCGATCGCCCAAACTGGCTCATACGCAATGACTACTTCGCCCAGCTCGCCCGCCGTCACATTAGCCAGACCGCTGGTTAATTGATCAGCCAGAACATCCTTCGTTTCGCCAAGAGTTCTCTCTTGGATCGTCTCGCCAACGCATAAAATCGGATGAATACGATTTCGAATTGCCGCCTGAACTTTCAGCCGAATGTCTTTTTCGCTTTCAATGAAAATATAGCGACGTTCCGAATGTCCAATTATCACATAATCAGCAATTCCACGAAGATGTGCCGCTGGAATTTCTCCCGTATACGCCCCCGAATCTCGCCAATAGCAATTCTGGGCCGCCAGCTTAGCGATTCGACGATTAATTTGTAAACTCAAACTCTGCAGCGTCAAAATAGTAGGCGCCAGCACCACTTCAACATCTCTATGCGATGGCAGCGTGTTCATCAGCTTATGCAAATATAAGCTAGCCTCCTGCATATTGAAGTTCATTTTCCAGTTACCAATGATTAACTTTTTTCTCATGAGATAATCCTTATGCTTAGTTTATCACCTCAAACCGTATGCGTCTAGTAAACTTTCAATTCCAGGCAATTTTTTACCAGCCATCAAGGCCATGCTAGCTCCGCCACCAGTGGAAACATGGGTAAAATTGGCACCGTCATGCCCGTCCCATTTCAATATAAAATCAGCTGTATCTCCGCCGCCGACTATTGAAACAATCCCTTTATTCTGGGCAATAGCTAACGCTACTCGCGCTGAACCGATTGCAAAATTATCAATCTCAGCATAGCCCAGCGGACCATTCCAAATAACCATCTTCGCATCAGCCAGTATTTTCGTGAATTTCTCAATTGTCTGACTTCCAATATCCAGCGCCATATCTGAGTTTTTTATCTTACCAACATTAACTTCTTGACGAGGAAAATCTTTAGAAATCTCTGGCGCAACCGCCACGTCAATCGGCAAAACCAAAAAATCGTCAACATTTTCTACGCCAGCCTTAGCCGCTGCCAAATCATAAATTTCCGCAACAACCTTTTCCATTCCTGACTCAAACACACTCTTGCCGACATTAAATCCACGGCAATGTAAAAACGTGTTTGACATGGCGCCACCAATTAAAATCCGATCCGCCTTTTTAATCAGACGCTTAATCAGTAATATTTTATCGCTAACTTTCGCGCCGCCAATAACCGCAACCAACGGACGTTTTGGCTTATTCATCGCCTCAGTGATAGTTACATATTCTTTTTCTAATAGTAATCCCGCTAGCCCTGGAACACACAACGTAATCGCATGAGTGCTGGCGTGCGCTCTGTGTGCGACCGCAAATCCGTCCTGCACAAAATAATCCGCTCGGACAGCGCGTTGAATTGACTTGGCAAATGTTAAATCGTCGGCCTCCTCCTCATCATAAAAACGTAAATTCTCCAGCATAAGAATGCTGCCTCGTGGCGCGCGGCGAACGGCTTGATGAATAGCTTCGCCCACACAATCATCCAGCAATCCTACCGGACGGCTCAGCAACTTAGATAGATGATCTGCGACAACTTTCAAGCTAAACTTAAGATCCTTACCTTTTGGTCGCCCCAGATGAGACATGATAACAATCTTGCAATTCTGCTCCAGCAAATATCGGAGTGTGGGCAGCGAAGCGCGAATTCTTAGATCATCAGAAATCTGACCGCGCTTTGTTAGCGGTACATTATAATCTGCTCGCAGAAGAATAGTTTTTCCACGTAGATCAACATCGCGAATTGTTTGCTTCGGAAATTTTCTGCCCACCCAAATTCTCCTTATGACAACGTCTTGACTTGGATATTGTCAGTTTTACCTGGCTCTGGATTGTGGCCACTGACAAGCACAACAGTAACTGGGTCTGCGCCGAAATAGCCTTCTTGTTTCAACTCGTCAGCTAGCTTAGTTGCTGCATTTGGGTCGTTTGGTCGAACATATGGACGAGAAGCATACCTTAGTGCCAACTTTTGCGCAGTCTTCATATCTTCGGTTACACAAACAATTGGTAGGTTCGGACGATATGCGGCAACGTTAATTGCAGTAGCGCCAGTGCGTGTTCCCGCAATAATAGCTCGAGCCTTAATTCTCCTTGCCAATTGAGCTGCCGTGTAGCTTAAAATCGCGTCAGTTTTTTCACGCATTTCAGCCTTTTCTACCAACATCACTTCACTGTGTTCTTGAGTGTAGATAATAGTCTTACGCATCGCACGAACGGTTTCAACAGGGTATTTACCATTGGCAGTCTCATCAGACAGCATAACTACATCAGCGCCTTGGATTACAGCATTGGCAACGTCGCTTACTTCAGCGCGACTTGGCTCTGGATTATCAACCATACTACCCATCATTTGTGTTGCAACGATTACTAGCTTGCAATATTTACGACACAAGGCAATAATTCGACGCTGTACAACTGGGACAATTTCCGCACCAGCTTCCACCGCCAAGTCGCCGCGAGCAACCATAATACCGTCACTAGCCTTAACGATTTCCTCCAAATTCTCTGGATCAACGGCAGACTTAGTCTCAATCTTGGCAATAATATTGGCTGTCGATCCTAAATCTGTCAATCGACGACGCAAATCAATAATGTCATCAGCTTTTTGAATAAAACTCAATGCAACATAATCAAAATCTTGGCTTGCGCCCCATTCTAAATCGTTAATATCTTTCTGAGTAAGAATGTCGCCACCGAAATCTGTGTCTGGCAAATTCAAACCCTTGCGGCTCATCAAAAAACCGTCGTTCTGAACTTCTACGCGAATTGCAGTTGGGCTAACAATTTCTCGTACAACCGTCCTGATCTTACCGTCAAACATGTAAAGTGGCTCGCCGACTTTCATCTTCTCCGCCAAATTGTACTGCACTGGCAAATTGAAGCTGCCGTCATGCTCGGTAATTTCTGAGTCCAAGACCAACATATCGCCAACCTTAACATTCAGCATGTTATCTTTCAAAACGCCCAGGCGAATCTTCGGACCTTGCAAATCTTGTAGGATTGCGACAGGCTTGCCCAACTGTTTACTAGCTGTGCGCACCCAATTGATCTGCTCAATTCTCTCCTCATTAGCGCCGTGGCTAAAGTTCATACGGATGCCGTTAACGCCGGCCTCCAACAATTGGTAAACCTTTTCTTGGCTGAACGTTGCTGGCCCAATTGTTGCTAATATTTTTGTTCGTTTAAATATATTATCACTCATTTTTAAAATTATATCACGAAATAACAGTGATGAAAAACGCTTGATACAATATAATATGACAATAATCATTAACAGGAAATAAGCTTGCAAAACCCTCAAGACGAAATTTTAATTGGTGAAGCCTATTATTTTGATGTGGTAGGTAGGCAAATTGTTGCTAAAGGATTTGGTCAGTTTGACCCTGCCAATTACCATCTTAAGGCAGAACTTTCGACAACGGCCCCAGGCACATACAATAAGTTATTTATAGTCATAAAAACTCGCTCACAATACGTAACGCCTTTTGCATTTTACCGCAAACAGCTTAGCGAAAACTCTATTTACGCCCCCGCTTATGACGTTCGCGCCTACCTAAAATGGCCAGTCAACGCCGGCATAGAATCAATTCTTCGAAAATCAACTACAATAAATATTCTCATTAACGCAGAACATGCGCCTGATACCGTAATCACCAATGTCGACATGAAAAATATTACCAGTACAATTACTAAAAGGGCGGTCACTTCTAGAATATGTTATGCTACCTATAAAAATATTAACCTCATCATATCAGCAACTCATTCGATCCTCCGCACAAATAAATTGACAATCAGTACAGACAAATCTCGGCTTCAGCCCTACCTCAATTACACCTTTTCTCACACAAAAGGATCTTTCCAGATAACTGATATCGGTAAAATACTTCTCGCATTTCAATTATATTGGATTAGCCACTTCGACAATACGCATTGTTTTATCCAATCAGTGGATTTGCACGGAATCGCAACACTGCACCTCGCGAATCCTTTTTTAGAAGCTGTATCTCCGACCAAATATCGCCCCTCAATAAGTCTACAAGATTCCATGAAACCATTAACTCTTATAAAAATGACCCATTTTTTCATCAACCCAAACCACCAAAAAGCTCTTGGATCTTATAGTAAAATTGGGCTAGCTTTCACGCGAATTATCGATTATCGTTTTCATACAAATTCAAATGTATTTCATATGAATATTGCAAATCTAATTTTTGCCCTTCAAAGTTTTGCAGAAGGAATCGCAGAAAACGAACTTAAAAAGCAGCATAGAAAATCAAAAAACGAAATAATTAAAAGTATTGAAAAAGCCATTCAGTTGATTCAGCTCAGCGACGATATTTATGATAATGTTAAAAAATTCTACAATAAGCCAACCAACATAGTCTACCATCTTTTAACTCGCCCAACTTTCAACCAGTCTCTTAAGATCGCCTTAGAAAAATTAGGAATAAGCATAGAAAATCATAAAACAATGCTAAAAGTAATACAGAAAGCTCGACAACAAGTTGTGCATAGCGAAGGTTATGACGTTGAATTTCTCTTAAGTATTCTTACTAGCACTGTATCCCAGATAGAGATTGGTGAAAAAGATCCAAAAACTAAATTCGTTCGTATTGACGGTCAGCTCGAAAAACTTTACATACTACTACGCGAAATGATAATAAGATATTTTGATAATTACAGCAACTAGCGAACTTCCAAACTACCGTCAACATGCGAGATCAATGGATCAAGTAAAAACTCAATGGCTCGTCGATTTCCAGTTGTTATTTCCACAACAGAATTCATGCCTGGAATCATTTTCAGCTCAATATTTTTCGAGGTTTTTAGGCTATCAAGCTTAACCTTAATCCGATATATTAACCCCAATTTATCGTTAACTATCGCATCTGGACTAATCGATTGAACCGTCCCACTCAAATAACCATATCGCTGGAACGAATATGCGTCAACTTTTACAACAACTCGTTGGCCAACATTTACAAAACCAATATCCCTACTTTGTAGCGACGCCTCCACAACAAGCGACTCTTCAAGCGGCGTGATCTCGGCAATTATTTGAGCCGCCGACACCACGCCACCAATGGTATTTGTCTTTAACGACAATACTGTACCGTCAACTGGCGCCACAATTGTTGTCTGTTCTAATGCCACCCTTGCTCTTGTCAGAGAATTTTCAAGTTCAATAATTTTATTGTCCTGAGAGATAGCAGTAGCCGTATTACTCACCCGAAGTTCATTTAAGCTCACTGCGGCTTGATTTTTCGCATTGTCTATTGCAGACTCCACCTGGGCCATCTGCTGCTTTTGTGAAGATAGTGACGATTCAAGAGAAGCAATCTTCTGTCTTACAGAATTAAGATCACTACGAAGCTGCATTTGCTGTAATGGCGCTCCATGCTCTATTAGTTTATTGATCTGCTGCTCTTTAGCTTTATCTCTAGTCAACATATCATTAAGATCCTTGCCTACACTATCCAATTGGGAAAGTTGCTTCTGAAGATTTGTTAAATTTGTTGAGGAGAGAAGCTTCCTGGATTCCAATATATCATTTTGCGCATGCATTTTTTCAATCAAACTTTGCTTCGTTTCCTCTGTTAAACCTGACTTATTGATATCATCCATGACAATTGAAGACGAGACTCCTTTTGCGATAGATCTCTCAATTTTAGCAATAGCTAAAGTCTTCTCCACCGATTCAACATTCTGCTGGGCGACTTTTTTATCTAACTCAACCACAGTATCACCTTTTTTAATGCGCTGACCTTCACGCACTTTTATATCAACAACCGTTCCCGACGCCGACGATTGTAAAATTTTTGTACCGCTTTCCGATGCTAATTTCCCTTGACCTGAAACAACTACGTCCAACTTTCCAAAATACAACCAAGCTCCAGCAGTCATCAATAATAAAACTGTCATCCAAATAACAATATGTCCGAGCGGAGAGGTTGGTGTTTCAATAATCTCTTGAGCGGCTGGCAAAAATTCATATTGCAAGCGCCGATCTCGATATCGCCAATACGCTGACAACTTAGACATCTTCACCTCCCGTTTGCTGATTATACAAATAAGCATACAAGCCATTCTTTTTCAGCAACACCCGCGGCGTTCCATACTCCACTAATTGCCCTTTATCAATTGCCATAATTTTATCAACTGATTTCAATGTTGATAACCGATGTGCGATTATAATAACAGTCCGTCCGGCAACAATTTGTTTCAAGTTTTTCTGAATGATATTTTCTGATTCGTAATCAAGCGCGGAAGTTGCCTCATCAAAAATCAATATCTTTGGATCATGGAGTAGTGCTCTTGCGATTGCTATGCGCTGTTTTTGCCCGCCAGACAGGCCCTCACCACGCTCACCAACTTGCGTTTCATAACCTTCTGGTAGCTCTAATATAAAATCATGTGCTCCCGCAATTTTTGCAACACGAACAATTTCTTCCATGCTCGCCGAAGGCTTGTGTATACAAATGTTTTCACGAACACTAGCATTAAACAGAAAATTCTCCTGTAGAACAACACCAATTTGCCTCCTCAGCCAAGATGGATCAGTTGTCGCAATATCAACTCCGTCAATGAGAATTTTTCCTGATTCTGGAATATACAATCTTTGCAATAGTTTTGATATTGTACTCTTTCCAGATCCGCTTCGCCCAACTACGCCCACAACTGTCCCTGGATGAATACCAAACGACACATTACGAATCACCTCTGGCCCATCTAGCGTATATCGAAAATAGACCTTATCAAAACGAATGTCGCCTTTTATGCTTGGTAATCGAGATTTGGCCGGATCAAGAGTTGGTTCAGTTTTATTATTAAAAATATCCCCCAATCGCTTAATTGACACTCCTGCTTGTTGAAAATCCTGCCAAGATTGCACCAGCCGCAGTACTGGCCCGCTCACTCGACCCGACAGCATTCGAAACGCAATAAGAGCACCAATGGTCAAGCTGCCAGACATTACCATATGCGCACCAAACCATAAAATAGCAATATCAGAAATCTTCTGAATAAACTGACCGATTATACCGGCATTATTTGATAAAATTGATGTCTTATAACCAGCTCGAACATAGCTAGCAAGTCGCCCCTCCCACTTCTTTTGCAGTTCCGGCTCTAGCGCAAAAGACTTAATGGTTTGGGCTCCATTGATTGACTCCACCAGATATGATTGTGCTTCGGCGCCAGTATTAAATCGCTCGTCCAACCGATATCTAAATAGAGGCGTCACAATAGCAGATAGTATTACGAACACTGGCAAGCTAGCTAGAACAACCCAGGTCAACGTTGTACTATACCATATCATTATGACGATATATACAAATATAAAACACAGATCAATAACCGTTGTCATTGGCACACCTGTCAGAAAAGAGCGGACTTTTTCTAGCTCCATAACCCGAGCAGTCGTGTCGCCAACGCGCCGAGTCTCAAAGTATCGTAGCGGCAATGCAAATAGATGACGAAACAGCCGCGAACTTAAAATCACATCAATTCGACTCGTGGTGTGAGTAAAAATATAACTTCGCGCAATGCCAAGCATCATCTCAAATAACGCAACAACAATCAGTCCAAATACAATCACGTCTAGTGTCGATACGCTATGGTGTGCTAGCGCCTTATCAATCACAACTTGCGTGAGAATCGGCGCAAGTAACCCTATAATCTGTAAAATAAACGCCGCCAGCAGCACTTCTAATAATGGCCTCCTGTATTTTATGATCGTCGGAATAAACCATTTGATATCAAACTTACGCTCGACATCCTTCCAAAACCGTTGCGCAAATAACAATACTCGACCAGTCCATTCTTTTTCAAACGCCGCTCTTTCGATAATTTGAGGTGGCGAACCGTCAGGCATAAGTATAAGTAGTTTACCGTTGTCAATGCGCGCCAAAACAGCAAACTTATCTTTCTTCATACCAACAATCACTGGCATTGGTAATTTTTCCAGCTGCTTATATTTCACCGTAGATATCTTAGCCTTTAACTTCAGAGTTCGGGCGGCACGAAGCATATCAACCTCATTCATAATACCCTCCTCCAATGCCAGGGCGTGCTTCAGCTGCTCAGGATCAGCTGCAATACCATGAAATTGCGCAATCGTAATAAAGCAGTACAAGCCTGGGTCTATTGAGTTTGATTTTTGTGACTTCTCCGACATATACGCAATCCAAGCCCACCAGATTTTATCAAAAGTGTAGCAGAAATTTTACAAAGACCAAAGCTTAAGCGGTTGGAGCTGTCCAGTATTGCGTAACTATAGATTCTACTTGAGACGGCTGACTAGACAATGCCTGCTGCCAGGTCATTCCCGTATCCTTCTGGAAAGTAGACATTGCTTGAATCAAACTCTCGATCTGTGTATGTGTGATAAATTTACCATCTTCAGATGTAAACGTTTCAATCTTATAATTATCTCCTCGATACCATGAGTCAATTACCACTGAATCCAGAGATCCCGGCATATATACCACTAAATCGTCACTGCGCCGCTCAAAAATAACATCCTGTAACTTATGTTTCAACCGAACTTCATCAGCAAGGCCGTTCATGTCATAAATCCTGTCTACTCCATCTCCCTTGTTGAAGATGTAGAGGTCGTCGCCCTTACTACCATGGAGTGCGTCGTTACCAGTGCCACCAATGAGAGTGTCGTTGCCAGCGTCGCCACGTAGCCAGTCGTTGCCAGAGTCGCCATAGAGAAGGTCGTCAGCAATACCGCCGTGTAAGGTGTCATTGCCATCAAGGCCGTGGTATTCAACAGCGCCATCGTCGTAAGCAACAAGTGTGTCGCCCCCATCACTGCCAGTACGGTTATGTAGCATCTGGTAGATGGTATCCTGTGTCCATATGGTGCCATCAGCAAAGGCAATTCTTTCTACTGCTTGTCCTGGCGCATCTTTTTGACCTGCGCTATCGCCGTAACCTAATTGTCTTGTAATAGTTACCTTGTCGTTGGTTCCTTTAATGGAAAGTTCAAGATTGTAGTTAGCGGTGTAACCGCTACTAACTGTAGTACGCGTTACGAGGATATCTTCTGGGCTAATGCCTTCACCAAATTGAAGGGTATCGACACCGTCAGTCTCTTCAATATAGTCTACTCCATCTCCCTTGTTGAAGATGTAGAGGTCGTCGCCCTTACTACCATGG
>NZ_JAJQJU010000002.1 GCF_022828365.1 Candidatus Nanosynbacter sp. TM7-087
ATGAGAGTGTCGTTGCCAGCGTCGCCACGTAGCCAGTCGTTGCCAGAGTCGCCATCTATTAAAGTATACTGACTACCCACACTGAGAGAATCTCCACTAGCCGTTCCGCGTAAAACCTGTTCACCAGCAAAGTCGATAATACGACCATATTCCGCCGATTTACCAACATAATAACTTCTCAAAACAATAAACTCTTCACTGCTCTTCAGCCCGTAATATTTCATTGCCCGCACAAACTCGCTCAGCAAACTAACGCCAGCAACAGAGTCTCGAGAGATAGCATCATCTATTATCTGTTTAGCTTTCTCGAATGAAACCTCATCATTGTCATCAGTCACACTATTCACTACATCTTTCAACTGCGCTTGAGAAACCAATGATACATACACAACCTCAAACAACTTAGTGTACGAAGATTTTAGCAAGGGCGCCGAGTTGGCGTTTGGCGACCCTTGAAATTCTGCACCAAAAAATTTCTCCAATACAGCCAATTTTCGGGCATCAAACGCATCGCCGCGGCTTTTCGGATCAACGGAACCCACTCCCGCCCAACGCGCTAAAATATCCTCAGCTAACGCCTCGCGTTTTGCAACATCTTTTTCTGCAATAAATTGATTGACCAAACCGCGTAAAGAACCGGATTTATCCTGCATTATCGCCTTATGCAATGAACCGACATTGCCCGCTCCTTGTACATTTGGAAGCAGCGCAACATCATCGGAAATCTCTACCTGCGACGAATCCACCGAATACACCGGATTACGATTCAGCAGATATTCTCCAGTCATCCGAGTACTGCCATCCGCCAAAGTAAACGTTCCTGTTCGCACTTGGATGTTATTAGCGCCGTCGGTCACGCCAGTGTTGTTATACGACAAGCCAATGGACACAATCCCCAAATCAACCAACTGCTTTAATTCGCCAGCGGAAGCAATACCGTCGCCGTCAGAATCTTGCCAAATCCTCAGCAGTGTATATATCGCATCATTGCTATCAATCTTGCCGTCCTTGTTGTTGTCATACTCTGCCAATGCCGTAAAACCGCTTGATGCCAACGTTTTGCCATCTTTCATTAACGTACGGTCGCCGAACAACTCATTGCCGCCATTAATTATCCCGTCGCCGTTTTTATCATATGCCAACAAGCCTTCTTTGACACCAACCCACGAGGTTTTTTCAGCGAAGCCATTATCATCCAAATCAAAGAAAGCATTTGACTCCTCAAGTGAAACTGTCGTTATTCCGTCGCCATCCAAATCAAACACCAGCGGATCAATACGACGGTTCTGCTCGGCTTGGGCTTTCTGCATATCGACATACGATTCCATAAATTCGCCTGAAACAAGGCTACGTTCAAACTGTTGTACAACATAATTTGCATACGCTATTTGATCATGATTATATGACGTAGTAGATATTGAGCCATCGGATAGAGTTACAAGATTATTGTAATACGTAATACCATCATATGATATAGTTGTCAGCAATGGGGGTTTGTTAATGATATCCATATTGTAATTATTGTCAATTTTTGCACGCTCAATAACCTGGAAAGCATTAATTAAATTAAACAAATCTCGTAGGTTGCGAACCGACAACTCTTGATTCTCTATAGTCTCTGTCATTTTGTATTGCAGACCAGGCTTGCTAGGATCGTTGCATAAAAACCTATCCAAATTATGTCGAGAGGTGTTAAGAAGCCCGGAACCGCCATTGCCACCAACTTGCTCATAGCCTCTATAGACAGCCATCGTATCAGCAACCGTATACCTGCCCGTTTCATCTTCAATAGTATTTTTTATATCATTTATTTTACGTTTATATTCTAAATTATTTATACTACCCTTACTAAGCCATAATCTAACAGCCAACATTTCACCAAGAGCATTGAAATTAACCCTTGCATAATCTAGATCAGATTTATCTATATGATACACAGTATGTCCAAGCTGGAATCCATACGTGCCTACCCAATCAAGAGAGTTGACATGATCAACAACGTTATACTCACTAAGTCTAGTTAGGGCAGCAACGTCAAGAAGATTAGTTGCTATCCCAACAGCGTTAAAAGTAACAGCTTTAATACCTCCATAATGCTGTCCAGATGAAAAATCTGACGTCATATATGTCAAATAAGAGGCTAATCCACCGCCCAAAGAGTGACCTGTAACAGTAGCATTACTAGCCCGCAGATACCTAAGAGCATCACCTTTACTAACATTACCGTCGCCAGTAAGCTTAGCGACAGTAGACTTAACAAAATCCAGAGTACTCCAAAACTGCTGCACAGGAGGTGTAATCATAGTACCGATGGTTAAATCTGTAAGACCGTCGTTCCAGACTGGTATACCGTTCTTGTCAGTTTCAGTACCACGAAGAGTAAGAACAATATCTCCAGAAGGAGACTTAAAAGCCGCGCCAGCAAAGCCAGAAACGTCGTCTTTTTCAAAGTGGATGAGAGTGTAGGAGCGAAGTGGGTTAGAAGAATTTTGGAGGGCAGAGAGTTCAGGACTATCAAGGTTAAAATCTTTGCGTGATTTCTTTTTCTGCTCATCTATAATAATCTCGTCCAGAGTTAATCCAGCGTCAGATTCTTTAAAGTCAACATAAGCTAATGCTGACAAACTTAAGTACTCAATGGTTTTTACCATCTATCGCCCTCCTCTACTGGCATATTTTTTGACATATCAATACAACCTTTTATCTCATTAATTGATGACAACTTATCTCTATTACAATATTCTCTTGAAATAAGCTTGCCATTCTTCGATAAGTATATATTTACAGATATATCTTTAGGGCTCACTCCCACGTTTTTCGCATACTCTATCATCTCGCGTATACCACTAGCAAAACGACTCTCGTCTTTAATGTCACCATCATACTTAAAATCTAATCCATAAGCTAAATTGCCACGCTGCCCGACTTTATTTTCAGCCAAAAACACCTCCTCAAAAGTTGGCTTTTTCAGAGTGAAGGTACGCTCTACGTCTGGGTCTATTACGCCTAGTCTAACTTTTACATCAACGGGCATGTCTTTAAATATTTCTCTGACTTTGGGTTGAATTTTGGCAGTTTGTTCTTTTTGCCAAGTTCTTACAACATAGTCATCACTATATTTTGTTTGATTATCTACCCGAGAAACATACACCTTTATGCTTTTATCTGATTTAGGATAAGCATCAGCAGACCACACACAAGAAATACCAAGAGCACCGCCATTACAACTAGGTTTTTCTACTTCAAAATCTTGGTCATATTTGTTTTTTAGATAGCTAGTCATATTAGCCTGTTCAGTCTTATCGCTAACCGAACGTTTTATAATTCCACCTACAATGTACACTACAGTCATTACCACAATTGTTAACGACAGAGTAATTAAAATAATTTGCCAGATTTTTTTATTATTTACATGCGATTTGCTCGTTCTTTTGCTCTTACTATTCGCCATACAATATAGCCCCTATTGCTTAGTTATTTATCATTTTACCTTAAGAATAAGCACGATGCAACGGACTGATAATTCTATAATTTATTTCTATGCTAAACTTTTACCTCGCTGACGCTAAACGGGGATTGGGCTATAATCTTCCAGGAGCGGAGAGGATTAGAAGAGCTTTTGAGAGCGGAGAGTCCGGAGTCTAATAGCTTGAGATTATTAGAAAAGAGCTTTTTATCTATAATATAACCAACGCTTTTACCTTCTGTCTCCTTCGTAAAATCACCATAGGATAATGCACTAAGATTTAGATAATCTATAGTTGAAACCATTATTCACCCCTTCCTATTTCTGTCATTTTAGACAGTTTTTTATATTATCGTACGAATAGTCGAATGGTTTATCGTAGGTAGTCTCACATTTTTTAGTTTTACCATACCTAGTACTTATAGAATAATTTATGTCCAAATTGTGTATATTACTAGCACGGATAACTGAAGTAATACGATTAGCATCATTCACCATATCATCCATAGAAGTATCACTTTCTAAGTCTTCATAAGATAGCCCAACAGTATAAGACAAACCGTGGTCTTGCTTTATAATATTCTCCATTTTCGGATTATCTGGTAATGCGATATCAGATAGTGGTTCTGCAAGGTAAATTTCTACCGAAGCAGCAACCTTCCACTTTGAGCTTGAAGCATTTTGCTGAGCTATTCTATTCAGTCGGGCAGTCTCGCGCTGAGACCAAATTTTTGCAGTATACTGATCAGAAAAATTATCTCTATTTTCCGCTTTTATAATACGAAACACCATACTTTTGTCGTCAGTCGGATAAGCATCAGCCTCCCAAGTGCCGAGGACGTCCAGCCCACCACCGCTAAGCTTTGGACGACCCACTTCAAAATATTTGTTGTATTTATTTTTCAGATACTCAGACACCCCATTCTGGGCATTATATATTTTATTTTCATTTTTGACATGTAAGGCAATCGCTATAACAATAATAAGTGTAGTCACACTACAGATGGCAATCAATAATCTGTACGATTTACTTTTCTTTACTTTATCATATTTTGCCATCACCCACTCCAGCTACTTTCTAGATATTATTATTCTAGTTTAAACATAACTTATATACAAGAAGACCTTGTTATATAACGCTTAACCTTCTAACGGAAAAGAGGGTTTGAAGATATTTTAATAAATGTGCGTCCAAAATACTTCTGGCATAGTCATAAAACACAGCATTTAATATCAGATATTGCTCATTAGTTATGTTCACTCCACCTCCTCTTTATATATTTATCTACGTCACTCGAAGATTCTATATTGCTAATGTCCTGATCCTCCAGCCATAACT
Source organism: Candidatus Nanosynbacter sp. TM7-087 (assembly GCF_022828365.1). Lineage (GTDB taxonomy): Bacteria > Patescibacteriota > Saccharimonadia > Saccharimonadales > Saccharimonadaceae > Nanosynbacter. The sequence goes on from NZ_JAJQJU010000002.1 coordinate 4,806, forward strand.
CATGTAGTGAATCATGATAGTCTATAGCCAGCATTACACCCATTTGCTTTCTTATTTCAGAAGTCACTCTATATATACGCTCTGACAAATCATCAAAATTAACGTCATTCTCTAAAGATATTGTCATATATATTTTTCTGCCAAATTTATTAAATGCATCTTTATAGGAGGGTATGTTTTTCGTAATAGCTCTACCAACCTCTATATTGCTGTTTATCCTTATTGATTTGAGTCTAACTCTACCGCCAAACTGCTTGCTAACTAGGTTAGCTATATCATTCCTAGACTCTCTTTCCCAAATACGATCTGGATAGGTATCAGAGTAAGCACTCTCGCCTTTTCTATAGTCAGCTCTATTCCACACTTCAAACCTAAGACTACTATCATCAACCGGATAAGCATCCACATACGGATCGCCTTCAACTCCAATACCGCCACCCTCAATGCGATAATTTTCTACTACAAACTCTTTCCCGTATTTTTCCTTAAGGTATTGCGCCATTTTATGTTGCTCTATCAAGGCACCGCCATTGATGAGCAGGTAGATAGCAGCTATTAACATAGCAACTCCAGCTATAATCCAGAATTTTGGTATACGCTTTCGGGTGGATTTTAGTTTAGAGTGTACTTTTTGCACAGGAGTGTTTTTAGGCGATCTTTTACCGCCCTGGACCTTTCTAACGTTTGCGTGTTTTGTTTTTATCGCGCTACTCTTTATCACTAGATCCCTATCTTGCTACTACTATCTTAGCATCATTTTATAGTAAGCATAAGTTCCTTGCAAGATTAAAAACAAATAAAAAAGACCAGTAAGGTCTTCTGTCTGTTACATGGTGACCTTACCGGGAATCGAACCCGGATTGCCAGGATGAAAACCTGGTGTCCTAACCGTTAGACGATAAGGCCACGACTTCAGATATCATAACAAATTATTGTCGAATTGTCTATAGCAAATCAGCCACTTCTCCGTCGTTATCTATTAATGTATAATATTTCCATGACAAAGCAGAAGAAAAAGCGCAATAAAAAATATTCTGGAATGGACGCGACATCTCAGCGACCAAAGGTAACAAGGATTACAGCAACGAATCGCTCCAAATTATCTCAATGGTTTTTTGATCGAAAAAAGCTCATTCGCACCATTGGCATGGCGGGACTCGTTGTAATTGCCTTAATTATCGTTATTTCTGGAATATTGAGCCTGTTTCGTTAACGAACCGGCAGCTTAAATCCAAAGGTGCTACCTTTTCCTTCTTCTGATTCAAAGATCATTTCGCCGTCGTGCGATAAAATAACTTTCCTCGCCAAAAATAAACCAACGCCAGTGCCGTCTGGTCGCTTTTTTCTGGCATTTGTGCCGCGGAAGAATTTGCCAAACAGGTTTGCTTGCTCTGATTTTGGCACACCAATTCCCGAGTCTTTCACCGTAAATTCAATCGCACCATTATTATTTTTCAGAGAAATTATTACCTTTTTATGTGGATTTGAATAGTAAATAGCATTGTCAATCATATTCAGCATAACTTGACGAATCTTCTCAGAGTCAGCCGTAATCGATGGAACTTTTTTATCAATCTTTAGGTCCATTTCGACAGACCTCTGATCGGCCACAACCTTAAGCAACGCAACTTCATCCCGAAGAATTTGAGCAACGTCTGTTTCCTGTTTATCAATGTTAAATTTACCAGTCTGAAGCCTAGAAACATTAAGAAAGTCGTTTATTAGCCTCACCATACGCTCACTCGAAGAAAACGCCTCTCTAAGAACCGTACGCTGCGTCGGTGTAATCTTCCCCAAATCGCCCTCCAGCATCATATCCAGATAACCTTTAATACTAGTCAATGGTGTCCTTAACTGATGTGAGGCCATAGAAATAAATTCGTTCTTCGCCTCGTCTAGTCGCTGAAGCTGTCGATTACTGAACCTCAATTCTTTCGTCGCCTCGTCAATTTTACGCTGCAAACTTTTATTCAACTCATTAATTTCTTCCAATGACAAAGAATTTCGAATCGACACCGCCAGCTCTCCAGCAATCGATTCCAGCATTTCAATATCGCGAGAACTATAGCCCAAGCTCTTGTGTTCGCCCAGAAATAGAATTCCCGTTTCTTGATTTTGATGTAGCAGCGGCATAACAATTTTCGTACGATGAATATCCAAAAGCTTCTTCAACTCTGGATCTTTTACTTGATTTGCCAAAATAACTTCTGGAAAACTGCAATTCTTATAGTAGTAATCCATAATCCTGTGAACGTCTTCCTCGACAACAGATATTCGTCGCCGACCCGCCCGACCGTATATTCCTTTTTCCGGAATACAAAACGCCACTTTTTCCGCCTTAAGAGAAGTCGCTATATAATTGCCAACGCGTCGAGTTAGGAGTTGCAGATCCGCCGTATAGGTTAATATTTTACTAATTTCACGCGTAAACGTATCAGCATCATATTCTCCGTAGTAAAAGACCCTATCAGTAAATTTATCAAAGATTTTCTTCACTGGTTGATATACAACCGCCAAGACCATAGCCAAAATCATGTTCATGAGATTTACGTGGCTATCAACCGTCAGGCTGCGTTGGAAAACCAAAATTGAAATGACATATGCAGAAATCACGTAAACGACAGCTAGTGCGATTAATAGCAACATATACGAAACGCTTCGAGCCACCGCCATTTTTACGTCCATCAATCGGTATCTGACGATGCTATACATAATTGCAAATAAGAAAATAATCGTAGCAATTGGACCAATCCATATATATCGATAATCACCAAGCGCCGGAAGAAACAGATCCACTACAAAGCCAGGAATGCTACATATCAACAGACCAATCATGTAAATCGCGACTTGCTTACGTCGAACAGGATCTGATTTGCGCCATGCTATATGTCCAAAACACATAGAAATTAAGAAGAATACCGAGAAAAAAGTTGCAAAAATAACATAGTTGACTGCATGAATCGGAATTCGAGAAAAATCTACTGGCGTGACGATTTCTGATGTATTGATAATGAATTCAGGCACCAAAATGATGTATAGCGAAAAAATCGTTATCAATATACTGGACGCACAGATAAAACTCTTCGTTGATTTTGTCGATGGAAGAAACGATTTCGTAGTAAAAATAGCCAACGCAGGACAAAAAACAGCCGAAGCGACATAAAACCACCTAGACGCAGTGTCCAGCATCACACTATTGTCTGCCAAAGAAAACACCTCAAGTCCAGCTGACCACACAGCCAAACATAGACAAACCAGAAAAAACCAATGCTTCGCATCATGATGACGCTTCGACTTTTTAAGTACGAGTACGCCCAAAATTAGCGCCATCAACGCAACCAATCCTAGTACTAACGCTCGTACCATCATACTAATGCTTATTATAGCATTTAATTTTATGTTTCAATCGCAAAAACTGTGTAAACGCCGCTTACGGTAACTGTAGCTTTAATAGATTCTTTTGGTATGCCAGATTTTTGGAGCAATTTAAAGCCTTCTTTAATTGAGCGCATCCTAACCTTTGGAACCCACCCCATTAGTCCATGCAAAAATTCTTTTTGTGGGCGATTTACGTTCATATTGCCAGTAATCATCAACCCGCCAGTTCGCAAGAGCTTCAGCGATTCTCGCGTCAATTGTTTATAAACACCATCTGGCAGATATTCTCGCAAGCCAGAATCTTCCGCAATATCCAGTTTACGATTGCCCAAAACTCCCTCCAAGCTCAAAGGTTTACCAAGCTTGCTGAATAATCGCTCGCAATGAACTTCAATCTTATCTTCCAAATCCCATTTCTTCGCCAAGCTTTGTGCTGCCGCTAGAGACAACGGATCTTGATCTAGCAGGATAACCGTTGGCGATTCACCCGTTTCGTCCTTAAGTTTTTTCAGCATCTTCAAAGTCGCCAGTCCCGTTCCGCAACCAAAACTCATCACCAACATATCATCAATTGAACGATTCTCTTTTTCTGCCACTTTCTTCAAATGATCAATCGATAGACCGTTCACTGTTTCCACTCGCTCACGAATACCAAGCGAATCCGCACAATGTCGAATGACGTTAGAAAACTTCTCCGTCACCGGCGCCTGGATAAACTCTCTGATTTCACTAATTCTCTTCTCTACTTCTTCAATAGCCGTCGCTTTATCTACGCCGTTGTTGATTTTATCTTGAATCATAACTTCCGTCAGCGGCAAACCATTAATCTTCTCATCAAATACCGATTCATCCAGTGGACCACTCATAGTTGGATATTTACCTTCTGACAATATTTCGCCATTTTTACCAGAAACACTTAAATCATCAGCTTCAGAAATTGTTAAAAATGTCAGCGCGGAACCTCGCTGATTGTGCCACGGCTGCGAATCAGTTTGATATTTACCATACAATAACTTATCACGAGAAATCTCCAGATATGAATCTATATCATTACCCCATTTATTTTCTCTCACAAAAGGAATCTTTTCTAGAACATTCGCAATTGCTGCGATAGCTAAATTTTTATGAATAATATCTTTACGAACATCCTTTAATTCCGCCCCGCCTTGCTCCAGATAATTGTATATATACTGAATTTTATCTGGATTATTATATGCAGGATCGGCTTTTTCTCCAATTTTAACCCTACATTCCTCACTCCTAAGATCAGCAATTTCCCTATTTAATTTTTCATTAGCTTCATGATCAACTCCATTAAGAAAATCACCTGTTTCTGTAATATACTGTTCGCCTCTAAATTTTTCCATGCCAGAAATTATAGCACAGTTTATATGATATACTTAGAGCATGATAAAAATCGCTATCATTGAAGACGACCCTACTATCAGCCAGATGTACCGAATGAAGTTCGAGTCGGACGGGTTTGACGTTCGCTTGGCTGCCAACGGACAAATTGGCATAGAAGTAGTCGAAAAGTTTCAGCCAGACATTATTTTGCTAGATTTACAAATGCCGGAAATGGACGGTGCGGAGGCTTTGAAGCGAATTAGGTCTAAAGATTGGGGAAAAACTATTCCCGTTATCGTCCTCACTAATCTCGGCGAAGAAGAAGCTCCGCACGATTTGAAGAAATTAGGAATTCATAGCTACATCGTAAAAGCAAACCTCACACCGCGCCAAGTTGTCGAGCAAGTCAAAGCTGCCATAAAAGCTGCTTAATTTTTTGATTGATTCGCAATTTTTAGACAAGCCGTAATTACATTGTCAAACAGCGCAGAAACTGTTAATGGACCAACTCCGCCTTTTTTTGGTGTAATAATTACATCATTACGCTGACGCATTTCTTCAGATACGTCGCCAACAATTTTTCCATTTTCCGAAGCAGTTCCCGCGTCAATAATAACCGCCTTAGTCTTAATCATCTGGCTTTTAATCAGCCCTGGAACTCCAGTTGCCGACACGATAATATCGTAATTTATCAATTGGGATAAATCGTCACCTTTTTCAAAAACCGTCACATCAACGCTAGACTTCAGCCACATTTTCTCAAGAGGCGCACCAACCAAACGACCTCGCCCGACAATTGCGACTTTTTTATTTTTCAAGTCAACGCCATATCCAGCCAGCAGCCAGCTAATAGCCGTTGGCGTAGCCGCCTGAAAAATCGCCCTTTTGCGCAGACCGTCAACGTCTTTATCTTCTCGAATACTCTCGAGTAATTCATCGGTCTGATCAGAATTACTAATCGGCAATTGCAGAATTATTCCTTGAATATCGTCTCGATTGTTCAATTCTTGAATCACCTCCAAAGCACCGCCCGCAGGGACTCGATGAATCTCCACGTCAATCAAAATATCAGCGCCATATCTCTGTTTCAAACGCATGTACGTTTCAATAACTGGATTTTCGACATCAGTAACAATCGCCAAACGAGGATTGATATGCCAAGCCTGCCTTAAAGCTCGCACCTGTTTCGCCTGGCGCTCCTTGATAAATCCAGCTAATTCTGAGCCATTTAGTTCTCTCATTGTCATTAAGTATAGCAATTTTACCATCTTGAGTACAGATATAGTGTGTGTTATAATTTGAAAAGCTTGGATCATGGCGGATGTAGCTCAGTTTGGTTAGAGCGCTGGATTGTGGCTCCGGAGGCCGTGGGTTCGAACCCCATCATTCGCCCCAAGTTTTACGACAATTTATTCACACCGATAGATTATTTTCAATAAAACGGTAGACATTTTTATTGATTGTTGTATAATGAAATCGTGGGCCAGTAGCTCAGCTGGTTAGAGCACCTGCCTCTTAAGCAGGGTGTCGAGGGTTCGAGCCCCTCCTGGCCCTCCAAAAAATAACCTCACGTTGAAGTGAGGATTTTTTATTTATCCAAACGTATTATATCCGCGAGAAGGCGGCTCGCGAAAAGTAGTTCGATTAGCATTGAAAGATTGGCGAGAGTTATTCGCACCTGACGGAACACTGTTATTTTGTAGACCATTGACTCGTCGATTCCCGCCAGACAGACCAACGTCATCTGGATTATTGTTAGCGACTCCCGACCGAGGTGCTACACTTATTTCCGCACCAAATCGTCTTCGATTGTCATAATTATTGGCAGATATCGAAGATCCGTATCCTTTAATATATCGGCGCTCCGAATTCACACCACGATTAGCGGTTAGCATTCTGCCCGTATCTCCATACGCTTTAAAACCATCAATTGATCTTCTTAAGGAGCCAGATAATCTAATCATCATTTCCCGCGTCATTTGCGGCTTTTTGTTCGCATCCATATATCCCCCGTTAGTTATATGAAATGGCGCCCCGAGTAGGATTCGAACCTACGACCTTAGGCTTAGAAGTCCTCTGCTCTATCCAACTGAGCTATCAGGGCGTATTCACATTATAACATCTTTCTGCTACAATAGTAAAAGCTTGCGGGTGTAGTACAGCGGTTAGTATGCAAGTTTTCCAAACTTGAGATGGGAGTTCGATTCTCCCCACCCGCACCAAGTTTGACAATTTCAATCCATAAAGGGCATCGATGGATCCATATATTTATACAGAAAAGCCAAAATACCAGCCGCATGATATTGAAGATGCGTCCGAATTTTATGATGTAATTGAACGAAGCAGCTTAACGCATCAATTGTCTGAAAACCGACCATATGTCTACTGGACAATGGAAATTTATGATAAGTCCAATGGCATTAAGGGTGGCGGCGGACTTGGAGTTTTGGCAGCGGACACGCGACGTGTAGCTGAAAAATTAGAAGTTCCATTCGTAGTGGTGACACCGTTTTATCGTAGCGAATCACACCAAAAAATCACCAACCTCGCACAAGAAGAGTTTTCAGAATCCGTTTCACCTCAAGATTACGGATTTGAATATATTGACGAAGTTTTCGTAAGTTCAAACGGATTCCCAGATGCAAGCTTAAGCATTTTTAAGAAGACGCTCGGTTCAACGCAATTTGTTACAATTTCAGAACCGAACTTTGGACAATTGTACGAAGGCGACGGATCTGGCGATCATAGACTATACCAAGAAGTAGCGCTGGGATTTGGCGGCTATAAAGCATTAAAACTCCTCGGCATTAAACCGGCCGTTATTCAACTTAATGAAACTGCGACGATTTTTGCCGCATTGGCACGGCTAGACGAGCTATGCGCTAACGGAATGAATTTACACGAGGCCATCGTCTACGTTCGCAAGCACACACTTTACACGAACCACACGCTTCTTCAAGCGGCCGAACCGGAATTTCATCGTTCGCAATTTGAAAAATTAGTTCTGCCAAATATAAAAAGTAATGCTGTACGTTGCTGGCTAATGGAACAATTCCGTAATGACAGACTGAGACCGAATCTTTTGGCAATTGAACTTACTGAAGCGAAGAATGGCGTTAGTAAATTACACGCCCGTGTAGCAAATTTCCGCGACCGCAACAACGACAAAGTTAAATTTCAAGCCATTACTAATGGAATAGATCTTGAAACATGGGTGCTACCTGAAACGTTGCAAACATATCGCAATCACGGCATTATTGATAAATTTGGATTGCCCACGAATGATTTTTCTGAAAAATTAAACTCGCTGAGTAGCGCGGATTTGAGGTATTTGAAAAAACTCGGTCGAAAGGAATTGAATCGAGTCCTATTAAGTCGTCAAGACCAGTACGGAAAATCCATACAAATCCCAGAAAATGCAATATTATTCGACTTCAAGCGAAGATTCGCCAATTACAAACGACCTTATATGCCGTTTGAAAACCCAGATTCATTGCGCCAAATTCTCATTAGCCACAACGCGCATTATATTCTGACAGGAAAAGTTCACCAAGGCGACGTGACGATGTATCAGAAACTGCTCGAAGTATTAAAATTGATTGATAACGATCCAGTTCTCAAGGAGCGTGTTCATTACATACAAGATTACGATGAAGAGCTGGGACGAGCGTTAGCAATCGGCTCGGATGCCTCGATAAACATTCCTATTGTCGGATTAGAAGCGTGCGGCACCTCATGGGAGAAAGACATCGCCAATTTAAAACTCCTCATCTCCACTAGTGACGGCGGCGTTGCCGATGTCCAGCCAATCGCTTGCCTCGAGGTTACCGGAAGAAACTATGAAGCTGAAGTTTCATCTCTGTACGTCAACATGCATAAAGCTGCCGCTATTTTGAAGAATGACCAATTATTGGAAAAACATATCCGCCACCAATTAAGCAGCTATTTGCCAATTATCTCTGGCGCTCGAATGATGAAAGATTATCTCAAATTTATTTTTCCAAAACCGCAAATCCAGCCTAAAAAAGAACCGCAGATCAAGCGAATTCCTATTCAATAATCACTTCAATCTCAGCACCTAGCGAATTTAAGCGTGCCGCCAATTCCTCGTATCCGCGATTAATCGAATATACGTCGCGAAGAATCGATACGCCTGGAGCGGCAAGCATCGCCAAAAGTATCACAACGGACGGACGAAGCGCTGGCGGAGCAACAACATCGGCCGGCTTCCATCTTGTTGGACCGGTGATATAAACACGGTGTGGATCAACTAGTTCAATTTGTGCATTTAGTTTGCTTAGCTCTGTAAAGTAAATTGCTCGGTTTTCGTAGCTCCAGTCGTGAACCAACGTACGCCCCTCAGCCACCGTCGCGATAAGTCCCAAGAACGGCAAATTGTCCATATTGATTCCAGGAAACGGCAAAGCGTGAAGTTTATCCTTTGCCGCCTGGAGTTTGGAACGCTGCAATTTAATATCAACCAAACGAGTTTGCCCATTATTAGCAAAATATTCCTTACTGAGTTCAAATTTAAGACCCATTTCCGCCAATGTCGCTAGTTCAATTTCCAAGAATTCAATCGGCGCACGACGAACAGTAATTTCCGAATCCGTCACTGCAGCCGCCGCAATAAAGCTCATCGCTTCAATCGGATCTTCGCTCGGATAATAGTCCAGATTTTTACTAATTCGTTTACGACCCGTGATTTTCAAGGTTGTCGTACCAATTCCCTCAATTTTCACACCCAACTTTTTCAAGAAGAAGCAGACGTCTTGAACCATGTAATTTGGGCTAGCATTGCGGATGATGGTAGTGTTTGGCGACAACGCCGCAGCCATAATTATATTTTCCGTCACCGTATCGCCACGCTCCGTCAACAAAATCGTTCGATCACCAGAATTGACATCAGTTTTTGCGTGATAATAATCAGTTTCCGCCGTGACATTCATTCCAAAATGCCTCAAACCACTAAGATGCGGCTCGACCGTGCGCTTCCCTAAATTACAGCCGCCAGCAAACGGCAATTTGAAATCGTCATATTGATGTAGTAGCGGGCCAAGGAACATAATCACCGTCCTAGTTCTCTTCGCCGCAGCAATATCCATATCTTCAAGCCTCAAGCGTGCTGGCGGCACAATCTCAAGATCACTACCGTCCAACCAGCGAGTTTTAACGCCAATCGAATTCAGAACCTCGATAATTCGGTTAACCTCTTCAATTCGCGCCACTTTCCTAAGAGTCGTCTTCCCCTTATTCAACAAACTTGCACAGAGAAGACCCACTGCAGCGTTTTTACTAGTCTTAACTTGTATCTCACCAGACAATTTTTTGCCACCAGTTACCTTAAAATTCATTTTTCCGGAATGATTTACGGTTACAATATTGTTATTAAGCACTTCACTAATTCGAGCGATCATATCAATACTAATATTCTGACCCCCGTTTTCAATGCGATTGATAGCACTCTGAGACGTGCCAATCGCCTCAGCTAATTGCGTCTGTGTCAAACCTTGTTTTTGGCGATTTTCAGCGATTAAATTGCCGATTTTTTGAAGATACTTGTCTTTTATCATGCGTAAATTATATCACTGATGATATATATAAGCAATGATATAATAAGTATAAACGGAGGTTTAGTCATGAAAGACAAGCAAATTGAAGAACTTATAAAAGCAGAAAAAAAGCGCCAAACGGACGGCCTGGAACTAATTCCTAGCGAGAATTACGTTTCGTCAGATGTACTTCAGGCGCTCGGTAGTGTTTTCACTAATAAATATTCAGAAGGCTACCCTGGTCGACGTTATTACGGCGGACAAGAAAACACCGATCAAGTCGAACAGCTGGCAATTGACCGCGCTAAGAAACTTTTCAAAGCAGATCACGCTAACGTCCAGCCACATTCTGGAGCGCAAGCTAATGAGGCGGTTTATTACGCTTGGTGCGAGCCCGGCGACACTATTCTGGCTATGGATTTGGCTCACGGCGGCCATCTTACACACGGAGCTCCAGTTACTCGTAGCGCCAGAGAGTACAACTTCATTCGCTATGGCATAAAAAATATCGACACTGGCGAAATTGACTATGAAGAAATTCGTCAATTGGCACTTAAACACAAACCAAAGATCATTTTGGCGGGATTTTCGGCATATCCACGAGAGCTAGATTACGAAAAATTTGCTGAAATTGGCAATGAAGTCGGCGCTATGCTAATGGCAGATATGAGCCACATTGCAGGACTAATTGTTAGTGGCGTTGCCAAAAACCCGTTCGACTATGGCTTTCATGTAATCACCACAACAACTCATAAAACTCTACGTGGACCACGAGGCGGGCTGATTCTTAGTCGAGGAATAGTTGGCAATCCATTGAAAAAACCAGAGAAAACTCTTGAGAATTTACCTACGTTGATTGATCGAGCAGTATTTCCTGGCACACAAGGCGGACCGCACATGCACACCATCGCTGCAAAAGCCGTAGCGTTCGGTGAAGCCTTGCAGCCAGAGTTCAAAGATTACGCCGAGCAAATTGTTAAAAATGCGAAAAGACTAGCGGAAGAGTTGCAAAAGCGCGGCTTTAAGCTAGTAACTGGCGGCACCAGCAACCATTTAATTCTGGCAGATATTCACAGCAGTTTTGGCATTGATGGCAAGGAAGCGGAAATCGCCATGGATAAAATTGGTCTGACATTGAATGCTAATGCAATTCCAAATGACCCACTACCAAGATTCAGACCAAGCGGCATTCGCCTAGGCACTCCAGCTGTCACAACGCGAGGCGCCAAAGAAGACGACATGGAAAAAATCGCGGAATGGATGAAGCAGTCAATAGATAATCGTGACAATGACGAAGCGTTGGCTGAACTACGTAAAGAAGTTATGGAATTCTGCCATACTCTACGCGATATTTAATATAAACCCGCACATAAAAAAACTCTGGCTTAATGCCAGAGTTTTTTATTACCTATACCTAATTACGAAGCACAAGTACCGACTGTTCGCTCTTCTGCTGTGTTACTGGAGAAGTTAAAGTACCTAACGTGCGCACCCGTAGCATCACCCGTAGTCGGACATGGAACATACTCAATAGTATTAGCCTCTGAAGGAGCGCTAGATACGCTACCAGACCTAACAGTACTCTCGTCTAAGTAGTATGGTTCGCCAGTCTGTGAAACAGAAGAAGTGCCAGAAGTAACAGTCTTACTTGTTAAGTCTGCCAAGCTAGATGGGTACTTGCTCTTAGCTGTATTGTATAGCTCAGCTTTCTTAGCAACAGCGTCAGCAGCAGATTTAGCAGCAGATGTCTTTGCTTGGTTTTGCAAACCGTTGTATGCAACCAAAGAAACAACTGTCAAAATTGCGATGATCACGATAACGATCAAAAGCTCAACTAGTGTAAAACCTTGATTTTTGATATTCTTTGTAGTCACGATAATGTGCCCCCTAAATTGTTAGTTTGACTTGTAACTTGATAATACTACAACGTTTTTAAAAGCGCAAGCATTTTTAATATATATATCTATTCTGCACTGGACGCAAGAATAAAGATTCCGTTGGGCTGAACCTATTATTTTCACTACCTGAAGTTCCGTCACCAATCTGCCCATTATCATTCAATCCCCAACAGTAAGAGCGCTTGTCCGACATAATTACACAGCCGCGGTTTGCCCCAGCGGACAAACTTACTACACTCTCTGAAGCAGGAAGTCCATTTGGACCAACATTAACCGACTGAGGAGTAAATGAATATTGAATGTCCGTCCTATTTGCTCCAAGTTGACCCAATCTGTTATCGCCCCAACAATAGACTTTCTTAGTACCAGCATCGTTCACCAAGGCGCAAGAATGAGCAATGCCAACCTCAACCTGCAGCGCCACTCCAGGCAAACCACCGACCAACCTCGGCTCAATATGCTTTTTAGGAGAGCCACTCCCCGGAGATCCAGCCTGTCCGCGCCCAGCGCCACCCCAGCAGTACACTTTACCCGCAGCAATAGCGCAGGTGTGAGTTACATAATCGGGAGAGCCCGACCAAGTGTATCCATCTTGAGATATATCAGTCACATCCTCCAAGTCCTTAACTCTGGTAGCATTACCATAGCTGATATAATGCGTCGCACCAATACCCAGCTGCCCATACCTAGCTTGCCCCCAACAGTAAGCTCTTTTTTCAGTGGTTATAACACACATAGTTTGTGAACGAGATCCGCCAGTTGATAACTTAGTAGCAAAATAATTATTAGGAAGCCTGTCGGGGCCGCCCGAGTTAATACGCACTGGCGTTGCGCTGGACTTAGGGCTGCCGGGGCTGCCGTAACCCAATTGACCCATACTATTACTGCCCCAACAATACACCTTTCCTGCAGCAATAGCACACGAAACATCGCCGGTTCCTCCAATTGCACTGATATTATTTCCAGCAAAATCTGCAGCTAGCGCGCCAGTAGGCGGTTTAACCTCGACTGGAACACTAGAATATTTACCTTCGCCAAAATCTCCATTACCTAGTTGTCCAAATTTATTATTACCCCAACAATATATCTTCCTGACAGAACTAAATTCAGTCAATACACAGCTATGAAATTGTGCCGCAAATATATCAATAATTTTCCCATTTCTCATATCGCCCACAGAACGCACCTTCACAGGGACATTAGAACTAACAGTAGTTCCGTCGCCCAATTGACCCATAGTATATTCATTACTTTCATACTTGTCATTATTGCCCCAACACCAAACATTATTCGACAATATAGAGCACGTACGATAAGTGCCGCTTACTGTACGCGTTGCGTCAATATCAGCTGGCCAAGTAACTGATTTCTTTACAACAGCAGTATAAGTTTTTAGGACTGTGCTACTACCATTTGTTATTTCAACGCGACCAGTAGATGAGATTTGAGCGGTAGCAGCCGACAGAGCCGCGCTTCTAGTCGAAGCCTCCAAATTGCCAACTTCAAAAGTCGTTCTTAACTTGCTATTCTCAAATACATATCTATTACCAGGAAAAGCTACAGCCCCCTTACAATTGGTTTCTGGACGAAGCGGACCAATTCCACCAGGAACCGAACCCCATGATTGCTCAGCTCCATTAGAATCCAAGCAGGCGTTAGCATACGCCGTACCCGCCTCACCAGCCTCTTGGGCTAACTTGTAATAATACTCTTCCTGAGAGTAGACGTATGACTGAGTTACAACCCTCATAGCACCAGCCAAAAGAGCCAATATGAAAGTACTCATAAGTACAATTAGCACCAAAGAATAGCCATTTTTTCGTTGAATCATAAGTTATTTATCTTTCGTATCATTAATGTTTGAGAATCGGAAACTTGCTTGCTAGGTGATTGAATTGTCAGAGTAATTTCTACATTATCCGCACCATCAAGAGCTTTCTTATCGCTATCTGGAGCGTCGCTATTTTTGCTTATCAGCGTTTTTCCATCATAGTAATTAATCTTAAATTCCGAAACTCCAGTCGCCAAAATCGAATCTTCGCGAAGCTTCATGGCTCGATCTTTAAACTTATCAGCATCCAGGCTATTCATACAGAAATATCCCGCAGCAGACCCTGAGTATGGCGCTGGAGGGTAACTGGAGAAATCAACTAAATCATTATAGATAGTCCGTCGATGCAACTCTCCATTCTTCAAAAAATATATGACTATTTTTTTATACTTCGGTTGCTGAGTCTTATTTGCTCCGCAGTCAAACTTCGGAGTTCTTAGATACACAATCTCCCTAGAATCGGCACCTCGACCCATATTTGTAGCATATTGAAGCAGTATAAGTGAGTTCTTTTCGGGATCAGTAATGGCGCTACTTGAATACGGATTACTTCTATATCTCCATTCTCTGGGCGTCGCACCAGAGAAATTTTTATCGGTAGCAAACGTATCCTCTCCATCATAACTACTCACCTTAAAGCGCGAAGCTTGACGTACGTCAGTTTCAATTGCATCCATGGAATTGTGCATATTTCGGCTAATCTCGACTTTTGCCTTGCTGATAGACGCGCTTTGGTTTGCTGAAATTAACATCTGACTAAACACGCCGACGACCATCGCGACAATGACCATCACCAGGGCTAGTTCTACTACAGTAAAACCACTCTCATTAGAACGCCACATATGTCGCATGTACCACCTTCTTTCCACTACCCACGCCGGAGCTTGGCAATCCATATTCTACGATAGACTCCACTTTAATCGGCATCCCCAAGCTAATTGTTCCATTCTTACATCCGTATGGCGCTGATGCATATACTTGTTGACTGACCACCCCAGGAAGCCCATCGACATTACCAGTAGTTCTTGTAACTTCATACCTAGTGTTCGACGACGCCGTATTACACTTAAACCATGACGGGGCGGAATCATTCGCGTAACGACGCATATTATTATATGCCAGAAGACTCGCTTTATTATGCTGAGCGCTTAAAACCGATATCTGGCTAACTTGCGCTTGCATACTTAATATAACAGCCATGAAAATACCAATAACAACCAGAGTAACTGCAACTTCGACAATAGTAAATCCATCGCTTTTTCTCACTAGTCGCGCCATATACTATTCACCCTTTTTTCCGACCCCGTCGAAAATTCCTTATATATAATGTTATATTTCACGCAAGTTGCCGCCGTCACGTCAGTTATAGGACCAGAAGTTGACTTCGTGCAATCTCCATCGTCTATGTTTGCTGCCTCATACAACAATTCGCCATTGCTACCGCCAGACCAATCACTACGATTACACTTGATCATCTCCTTTTTCAGAGAATCACCTCCTACAATTGACGAAAAACTTTTAATAAGATCAGCGCAGGAAGGATACTCGTGTCCAATAGAACTAACATCTTTATACTTGTAATATCGCTCCAACCTCAAAGACAACTCAGATACATCGGCTTTTTGCTCCTGATCTCTAGTCAAATTCAAAAATCTTCCGCCACCAACAAACGCGATACTAGCCAAAATCGACACAACCACAATAACCACTGCCACTTCAACTATCGTATAGCCACCCGTCCCACGATTCATATCAATATTGTAGCGCAAATCTACAAAAAAGCATATGCTTATTGTCGGGAAAGTTCTAGCGGTTCTTGCTCAATTTTTATACCGAACTTGTCAAAGACAATTTGCACAATTTCCTCACGAATCGCCGCCAAGTCATCATATCCTGTTGCCGAATCATTCACAAGCACCAACGCGTTCTTCTCATAAACCCGCATGCCGTGACTGCGATAACCCCTTAAGCCAGCCTTATCTATCAACCAACCTGTCGGGATTTTATATCTTCCGTCAGACATTGCATAATTTGGAATGTCGCTATATTCTTTTTGCAACTCTTCCAATTTCCATTTTTCAACCAGCGCGTTTTTGAAGAAAGAGCCTGCACTTGGCAATTCCGCTGGGTCTGGCAATTTTTCCGAACGAATATTAAGAACTGCCACGCGAATCACTGACAAATTGACCTCACGAATATCATTTTCATCAATATATTTCTGCAAAGAAGCGTAGTATGGCGGTTTCGGCTCTGCTTTATTTAGTCGCAAAGTAATATTCAGAATACAATATCGCCCTTTTTCCTTGTCGCGAAAAATACTGTTTCGATAAGAAAAGTCACATTCATCAGCAGAAATAGTTACAATTGTGTCGGTTTTTGAATCGTAAGCCTCCAGACTAATCAACGTGTCGGCAATTTCTTGACCGTACGCCCCAACGTTCTGGACCGGCGCAGCTCCAGCCGTTCCAGGAATTCCCGACATAGCTTCAATTCCCTGAAGTCCAAGTCCAATAACCCTCTCAACAACCTCGTCCCAGACTTCGCCCGCACCAATTTTCACATCAGTTGTTTCGTCAGCTTCAGAGATAATCTCAAAACCTTTAATCCTATTCAACAGTACAATCCCTTCAAAAACCTCATCATGCGTAATCACATTACTGCCACCACCCAACACAAAAATTGGCAAATTTTCCTTTCGGGCATTACGATATAACGACACAACATCACTAGCAGAATCCGCTGTCGCCATATAGCGAGCCTCACCTCCCAATTTCATAGTTGTGTATTGTTTCAGTGATATATTAGTCATGACGTCCATGCATATAGTATATCATTTTACTCGACCGTCATCTATGATATAATAACTTCATACGCACCCGTAGCTCAGCGGATTAGAGTACTTGGCTTCGAACCAAGGGGTCGCAAGTTCGAATCTTGCCGGGTGTACCAAAATAGCTCGTCATTATGACGGGTTTTTATTTATGACTACACCATAAAAACACCAGTCGAGCGGCTGGGCTAGCTATTCAATGGCGGGTTCTGAATCTCTGGCGATATTTGCGCAGATTGTGAACCTAAAATTTGGCGAATTTGATCAGCGGTGATAATTGTGGTCGAGCCAGGCGCGACAGTTCCCGCCAGCATTTGCTTAGCGACGGTATTCTCGACAGCTCGCTGAACAACGCGGCGCATCGGGCGAGCTCCCAATCTTGGATCATAGCCAGCCTCGACCAACAATTTCCTACCTTCTTCCTCGACCGCAACTTGAATTTTTTGCGGCGCCAAGGTTTTATTGACTCCCGCCAAAATCAAATCAACAACCTGCAACAACTCCTCTTTTCCTAGTGGACGGAACAAAACGATTTCATCAAAACGGTTCAAGAATTCTGGGCGGAATAAATTGGCATTAATCAACTCGTTAATAAATGTCTGCTCGAATTGCTCCAATTGATAGCCTCGCTCAATATATTCACGAATTCTATCCGCGCCAGCATTTGACGTCGCAATTACAATCGTATCGCGAAAACTAATTTCTCGGTTGTTTTCATCACGAAGTATTCCTTCATCCAAAAGCTGCAAAAGCGTCGTCAGAACCTGAGGATGAGCCTTTTCAATTTCGTCCAAAAGCACGACAGAGAACGGACGCTTCTGAACTTGAGCAGTCAAACTCCCTGGATCTCGCGCGCCATCCGCAATTAACCTAGCCACGTCATCCGGCCTGACAAATTCGTTCAAATCCAAGCGAATCATATTGCCTTCACCGCCAAAATAAACATCCGCCAAAGCTTTAGAAAGCTCCGTTTTACCAACACCAGTCGGACCAAGAAATAGGAATGCGCCAATCGGTCGATTCTGATCTCTAACACCTGTGCGCGCGCGGCGAATAGCGTCAGAAACAACTGTCACGGCTCGCGTCTGATTGATCATTCGCTGATGAATTAATGACTCCAAGTTTAACAATTTTTCCTTTTCGTCGCTCAAAGATGCTACCGAAATTTTTATGCCAAGAGTTTTTTCGATCGCGTCATCCACAGATTGCGCGGTCACTAGCCCGCCGCTGGCATAACTTGCCGCCGCTTCCAAAATTTTCAACGCCTTACCTGGCATCACCAAATCTTGAACATAGCGATCGCCAACACGATACGCCTCCGCCAGCGCCTGATACATATATGTCACTTTGTGCTGCGCCTCAAATAAAACCAATTGATCGCGCATAATTTTCATAGTTTCAGGTTCGTTTGACGGCTGAATTGCAATTGTATTCAAAGCGTGAGCAAGCTGTGGCTTAGTCTGAGAAATTTGCAAAAATCGCTGATCGTCCATCGTTAAAATCGTCCTAAGTCTGCCCGCCTCCAGAATTGGCAATAACACATTACTCAAGTCAACCGAACCAACGCCTTCTTCGAAAAATAATTGCGCATTGTCCAGACACAAAATCACATTTTTCGACAGAAAAGCCTCGTTCAAAATCATCGTAACTAGATTTTCCAATTCCCCGCGACCCGACGCTACGCTGATCAACGACGACGCGTCCAGCATAAAAATTTGCTGATACATCAGCGAACCAGGAACGCCTCGATGCCCGTCAATCAGCATTTCCGCAAACGCCGACACGACAGTACTTTTTCCCGCACCGTCAGCACCAACCAGCGTAATATTCTGCCGCCCGCCAGAACTAAACGTTTTAAGCATCTGCCCCAGCGCCTCCTCGTGCGCAGCCAACTTAGTTGTAAACGCGCCGCCAGATACACTGACGCTAATATTCTGAGCAAATCGACTCAGCAGTGGCGTATAACCAAAAGACCAATCCCTAGCAATTCCGCCAGTATTTAGCGGCTTCTCTTTATATTGATCAATCAGCGCCTTTATTCGCTCATACCATCGAATAGCCTCCTCGATATCATGAAAATCGATCTTCATATTCGCCAGCAAAGAATCGTGCTGTGGCAATTGCTTCACTATCGCCGCCGCCAAAACCGCGCTAGTAATCTTCGGACTTTCCGTGCTCTGCCAAATTTCAATCGCCGCTTTCCAAATCTGCTCCGTTCGATTCGGATCGTCGACGGAAATATTGCGCAAGAAATTCGGTGTCAAACCCAGCCGCACTGCCAAAAATTGCCCGGCTCGCGTGCCTGTAATCGCCTCAGCAATATCAATCGGCGTCGGTCTGCGCGGCAATTTGCCCAAAACGTCCGCCGCCATCACATCGTCAATTGTCTTAGGATTTTTACTAATTTCCGCCGTCTTAAGATCTTTTTCCCACCAAATCGACACCATAATCATTGGACCACTCAGACCAAATAATAGCCAGCCAATCGCCCCGTGTTCAATCAACAACCACAAACCAAGTAGCACCATCATAATACCTACAGCTATCGCCACGATATGCCAAGCATTGCCAAACCTTACAGAAAATCGCGATTTCTGAGATCGTAAACTGTCGTAATTAAATCTCGGCTCTATTTCCATACAGAAACTCCCAATTGCCATAAAATAATTCCGATAAACGGCATCAGCGGCAGCGCCAGCCACATAATAATTCCTACAATCATCCACAAAAATCGTAGCAATATCATCAATATTCCAATAATTATCACCATAGAGCGCACCACCGCGCCAATTACTCGCGAAAACATTTTGTCAAAAAACGCAGATAGCTGCACAGATAAGTCGCCGCCAACCGGAGCGGCTGAAATCTGGCGAAACGGATTGAATAAGGTTTTCAAAAGTAGCCCGACTGAGAAAAAATCTGCGGTTCGTAAAACGCTCAGAAAACTTTGTCGGATATATTGCAACAAGCCATTGCCATACCACCACTGAAAGATACCCACCAAAAACATATTGATATTGTAGCACATCGACCCGGCAGAGTATAATAGACAATATGGCAAGACAGATGATTAGTACTATTATTGGCAAAAGCGTCAAGAAAGTCGCTAAATTACGCGGTGGCGGTTCAGCCTTGCCGGGTTTGGTGATTGAAAAAATTGACCCAAAATTTATTCAAAGAACGTTGGCAGATTTACCGCAAGGCGTGGTGATTATCAGCGGAACGAATGGGAAAACGACGACGACAAAAATCGTCGTAGAGTTGCTGGAATCAGTCGGACTGAAAGTCTTCACCAATCGCACTGGTAGCAATTTTTCCCGAGGCGTGGCAGCGGCGCTACTTGACGAGGTTAATATCCGCGGCAAGCTGGATGCCGACATTGCAGTTCTGGAACTGGACGAGGCTTGGGCGGTTAAGTTTGTGCAAATTGTTCGTCCGCGCTTTTCCCTGCTTCTGAATGTTATGCGCGATCAATTGGACAGATTTGGAGAAATCGACAATACAGCCGCATTGCTTCAAAAAATAGCTGAAGCAACCAGCAACACTGTCGTTCTCAACCGCGACGATCCGCGAATTTTTAAGATTAGCGAACATATTCAGGCTAAAAAAGCTTTCTTCGGCACAACCAGCGAATTACTTCAATTGATGCCAACGGACGACACTCTAAAATACGGAACCGCGGTCGCAAATCAAAGCGTAGTTGCCGATGTCTTATTGAAAAAAATTAACGCTCAACAGGCAACTTTTCAAATTGACAATAAAGAAATTGACGTAGATCTGCAACTCACTGGAGTTTACAATCTTCTCAATGCGGCGGCGGCGGTTGCTCTGGCTCGACAAATAGCGGGACCGGAAATTACCGATACGATTTTATCTGCGCTGGAAAATATAAAGCCGGCGTTTGGTCGTGGCGAAACGATTTACCTGAATGGCACGCCAATTGAGCTTATTTTGGTGAAAAATCCAAGCGGCTTTCGGCTGGCACTTCTGTCGTTCGCCAAAAATAATAGTGCTACGATGATCGCCGTTAATGACAATTACGCCGACGGACGAGATGTAAGTTGGTTCTGGGACGTCGATTTTTCGCTATTAAAAAACGTAGCAATGATCAGCGGCGTGCGTGCTTACGATATGGCTTTGCGGCTTCAATATGATGACATTCCAATTGGGAAAATTGACACCAATATTTCGAAAGCCCTGGAAGATTTCATTAATACTAATCCCGACGAGCCAAAACAGATTTTTTGTAGCTACACAGCCATGACAGCAATTCGTCGCCTACTGAGCGAAAAAACCGACGTGGAGGAAATATCATAATGAAAATAACAATTGCGCAACTTTATCCGCGAGATATGAATCTTTATGGCGACTGGGGCAACACGCTAGTCCTAAAAAAACGGCTGGAGCGACGCGGCTTCGAAGTTGAGATTATCGATCACAATCCAGGCGATTCAACGGATTTTTCTAAAATTGATATTTTTGTCGGCGGCGGCGGACAAGATTCTGGGCAGACGATTATCCAAAATGATCTTCTGGCGCGAGCTGATGAACTGCGACAATTAGCAAAAGACGGTGTGCCGATGTTAATGATTTGCGGAATGTACCAATTATTTGGTCGATTTTTCCGAACACTCAAGGGCGAGGAAATTGTTGGCGCTAACATTCTGCCGATTGAAACGATTGCTGGCGACGAGCGGATGATTGGTAACATTGTCATTAGAAGCCAGGAATTTGGCGATATTGTTGGCTATGAAAATCACAGCGGACAAACTTTCTTAGATAAGACCGCCAAACCTCTTGGGCAAGTTATTAAAGGCGCTGGTAATAATATGACCGACGCAAACGAAGGTGTTCGCTATAACAATATCATTGCCACTTACCTCCACGGTCCGATTCTACCTAAAAACCCGCAAATTGCAGACTTTCTTATTGGCGAGGCGCTAGAGCGACGCGGCGTAAGTTCAGACTCGGGATTGGGAAAAATTGACGATACTTTAGCGAATAAAGCGAGAGAGATAGCGTTAAAATTATCCAGATAATTCATGAAAAAAATCCGTATATATCTTAAAAAGCTATATGCATTTCTTCATAAAATGCCCGGTTGGATTTGGCTAATTCCAATCTTAATTTTAGCCATCAACGTTCGACTTGCCTATTTAACAAAAGCTGACATTTGGCATGACGAAGGATATACGGCGGCCATCATTCAGCAGCCAATCAGAGAAATTATCGCCATCACAACCACGGATGTCCACCCGCCGCTTTATTACGTTATCATACACGTTTGGCAATCGATTTTCGGCAATTCCGTAGCTTCACTCAGAGGATTTAGTGTTACGTGCGGAGTTCTGACAATTGCTCTGTTATTTCTATTACTCCAAAAACTTTTCTCTAAAAGAATTGCCGTATTTGGAAGTTTTTTAGCAGCGCTAGGACCGTTCTTAATTCGCTATAGCGACGAAGCTCGAATGTATGCACTGGCGGCACTCTTAGCCGTAGCAATGACTTACGCATTCGTCGTGGCAGTCGAGCACAAAAATAAGAAGTTCTGGTGGGCGCTATACGGAATTTTAGTAGCACTCGGTCTTTATACTCAGTATTTTCTAGCGCTCATATTACCGGCACATTTTGTTTATATTTGTCTAAAACTTGGCGGAAATCACACTGCCATAAAAAATATATTTAAGGACAAAAACGTTTGGCTTGCCGCAGGAACATGCTTTTTACTATTCCTTCCCTGGCTACCAGTTATGATCTCCCAAACCAGCCGGGTAAGCGGCGGCTTCTGGATTCCCGAAGTCACTAAATTTACCATCCCGACAACATTATCAATGTTCTTAACTTATGACAATAGAATTGTTCGCTATTTTGGGCTGCTACTGCCGCCAATTATAATCGTAATTTCATTCATCCTAGCCAAAAAACACTCAAAATACCAAGCAGCAATTTGGATTTTAACAATTTGGTTGCTGCTACCGATGATCATCGTTTACATACTCAGCCAGGGTCGACCAGTTTACTTAGATCGATACTTCACTTATTCAGCGCCGGCGTTTTACGGCTTGATTGCGGTATTCATCGGGCTTATTTTTTCTAATAAAAAATGGTGGTCTATTGGAATATCTATTGTCCTGACATTATTTATTGGTCATTACATGTGGCATATTGGCGGTAAAAATATTGCGGAATCATCCTGGAACAACACCAGCACAGCCATGAATCATATAAATGAAAATATCCAGAGTAGTGATGCTATTATCTCTGGTGAAATCTACACTTACTTTCACACTTCCTATTACAACCGCACAAATAAAGAAATTATACTTCTGAAGCCGAAAGAAGAGCTAGGTTGGGTTGGCGAATGGGGATTAATTAAAAAATTGAATACTCCAGAAATTAGTTCATTAGAATCAGTAAAAGCGTCGAGAATCTGGCTTATTCTTCGCGAAAAAACATATGACGAATATAAAAAACAAGTTCCACCCTATTGGCAAATAAAGCAAGAATTCCATGATGGCGACTTGATTATTGGACTATACGAAAATAAAAAATAACTGGTTAAACACCAGTTATTTTAATACGTTGAATGATTTCAATTGGTCGGGGTGAAAGGACTCGAACCTTCGACCTCACGGTCCCAAACCGCGCGCGCTAGCCAACTGCGCCACACCCCGAAGATATCTCTATCATTCGCTCTGATCTATCTTAACATATATCGCTAAATAAGTACAGGAAAATCCCATAAAACTTAAAAGAGATCACTAAAAATATAACAGCTAAGCATTCACGGCTTCAATCTCAACCGACAATACTTCTTTTTTGATTGGCAAAGATTGACCGGGTTCGAACGTATAAACCAGTAATCGACCAAATGGCATCTCTACATTCGCCATTTCGGCTTCTGGAACTTGGTCGAGATGTTTAATTAAAGCTCGAATAGAATTGCCGTGAGCCACCAATAAAATATTCTCACCATTCTGCAATTTCGGCAAAATTTCTTGCTCAAAATATGGAACAACCCGTGCATAAACATCTTTCAAAGTTTCGCCGCCCGGTACTGGATAATCCCAACCGCGTCGAATACCATTAAAAGCCTCTTCGCCAATCTCCGCTTTAACCTCCCATTTATTTTTTCCAGTCAAATCGCCATAATCACGCTCATTTAACTCAGTTGCATGCGTTGTTGGTAGATTTTCGACTCCGCATCCTTCGAGTAGCGCAGCCAAAGTTTGTTGTGTGCGTTTTAATGATGAAGTGTAAGCTTCATTAAATGACAAGTCTTTCAATAAAGCGCCCAATCGCACTGTGTCATTATGACCCTTTTCCGTCAAATTAACATCCGTCCAGCCAGTCCACTTACCGAGCAGATTCCATTCACTCTCACCGTGCCGACTAATAACTAATATTCCCATTATTTCCCTCCAATCATCGGCGCAAAAAAATCTACAACTTCTTTTTTCACGCCGTCATTATCAATAATTTTCGTATTTACGTAACCGAATTTATCAATTGCCCAAAATCTTATTGCCCAGAGCAGCGACATGTCTTCAAAATCAACCTCATTTTTGGCAATAAATTTACTAGCCACAATTTCCGATTCCTGCAATTTTATCTCAGAAAAAGCATCGTTTTCTAACTTTGTAAAAAACACAAATTGATGCGTCAAAAACTCATCAGAATGACGCGAAGCAACCATGGCAAGTTTCAGATCCTTAGGATCGACTTGAATGTCGACTTCTTCTTTCACCTCGCGCACCGCCGCTTCCAACGGGGATTCTCCAGCGTCAACAATGCCACCAGGCAGCGACCAATGGTCTTTATAGCCAGCCTTGACGATCAATAGTTCGCCCTGCTCATTTTCAATTAACACCGCCGCACTGGAAAAACGCCTATCCAAACTTGCCAGCCAAGCCTGTCGCTCTTCATCTGTAAATTTCATTATTTAGCAAACTCAATTGCTCGCGTTTCGCGAATCACGTTAACCTTAATGGTGCCAGGATATTGCATTGTCGACTCAATTTTCGTCGCAATATCTCGCGCCAATTTAATCGCCGACAAATCATCAATCGTCTGAGGCTTCACGATCACACGAACTTCACGACCAGCAGAAATCGCATAAGCCTTATCAATTCCCTCAAAGCTGGTGGCGACATTTTCCAAATCACGCATTCGCTCTGCAAAGTTTTCAGCGGAAACGTTACGCGCACCCGGACGCGCCGCCGAAGCCGCGTCGCAAACTCGAACAATAATCGCCTCTGGAGTTGTCGCTTCGATATCATCGTGGTGCGCTTCGATTGCGTGAACAATTCTCTCATCCATGCCATATTTACGAGCCAATTCCGCCCCAATGTGATGATGTTTACCCTCGATTTTATGTGACACCGCCTTGCCGACGTCATGAAGAAGTGTAGCAATCTTTGTAATGCGCACATCCGCGCCGATTTCTTCAGCGATCATCCCCGCAATTTGCGCCATCTCAGTCGAATGCTTCAGGACGTTCTGACCGAAGCTGGTACGAAATTTCAACTCACCAAGAAGCAATAGCATCTCCTTCGGAATACCAATCACGCCAGTTTCACGCATAGCATCTTCACCGGCTTGTCGAACCTCTTTTTCAATCTGTTTCTTAGCTTTAGCAACAACCTCTTCGATGCGCGCAGGATGGATACGACCATCCTTCATCAGCATCTCAAGACTAAGACGAGCCACTTGTCGGCGAACAGGATCAAAACTCGACAAAATAATCATGCCAGGTGTGTCGTCAACTAAAATATCGACGCCAGTTTCGCGCTGGAGCGCCTGAATATTACGCCCTTCCTTGCCAATAATTCGACCCTTCATCTCGTCATCAGTCAGTTTGACTGCAGTCACCGTGCGCTCAGCGGTAACTTCACTGCTCATTCGTTCCATTGCAGTCACCAAAATCATTTGCGCCCGTTCTTCAGCGTCATCCATTGCGTCATGTTGTAATTTTGACACCAAACCGACCAAGTCTTGCTTAATGTCACGCTCAGTCATCTGCATTAACTTATCAGCAGCGTCCTTCTTTTTCAGGCCAGCGATTTTTTCAAGCTTTTCCTGCTGACGTGTGCGAATATCGCGAATTTCATTCTTAAGATTATCAACTTCATCCTCATGTGCGCGCAATTTTTCTGCTCGTCGATCAAGCTCTTCCAGCTTATTGTCCAGAGTCCTCTCGCGATCCGCCAAGCGATTTTCGGTCTTTTGCCATTCCTTGCGACGCTCGTTTTCAATCTTAAGCGCCTCGTCCTTAGCCTTAAGGACGATGTCGCTCGCCTTAGTTTTCGCATCCGCCAGATCTCGCTCAATCTGATTTTTACCGTTAATTTGGCGAGTTCTCTGATATCCAACAAGACCAGCAGCACCCGCGCCAGCTCCAATAGCCGCGGCAATAATTACTTCTATCATTATCATTCCTTTCCGATCAGCCGCCCCTGAGTGTTCGTCTCAAGGAAAAATATCAACAGCCAATCAACTTCAAACTATCTAATTCGGCGAATCAAAAATCACAAACCGCCGTAATTTAATTATACACGGCTTTGACGGTTTGGGCTATAAAAATTATTTTCGCGGCGCAGTGATATTCGCAGCAGCACCGTACTCTGGCATAACAATTTTTTCATTCTCGCCAGAACGCAATTTGCCCAAAGCCAAATCACGCCAATTGTCACCCATCGCACCAACAATAGGAATATTCAAGCTATCCGCCAAAGTGTTCACAACCGTCAAACCAATTCTCAGCCCCGTAAAGCTTCCCGGTCCTTTCATCACGCCAATGCCGCTTATCAGATGCAAATCGCCAGTCTTTTCTTCCAAAAATTTCAACAAATTCCGCGCCAACGTTCGCCCAGCTTCCCACTCAAAATCCTGACGATTTTCTCCATTGACTATTGTCAAAAAACATGTTGATGTTGAAGTGTCCAATAAAATTATCACGCCATATTCTCCTTTATTTTTCCCAAAAGTTCATCAGATTTTTTGCCGCCAGGATAAAATTCCACAAGCCGCCCTTCTTCGCTAATCGCAGTAATTTTTATCACCAACCGATCACTCGGCAATGCATCATCGACAGCGCCAGCCCATTCAACTACAACAACCGAATTAGAAGCCGCCACTTCGCGAATCTCCTCGCTCATAATTCCAGCATTTCCCAATCTATAAAAATCGTAATGCGCCAAACTCAGACCGCGAGGCGAATCGTACACACGCGAAATCGTGAAAGTTGGACTCTGAACTGGCTCGTCAATCTCTAAAGCCTGCGCAATTCCCTTCGTCAATGTGGTTTTCCCCGCGCCAATATCGCCGACCAATTCCAGAACTTCCCCGCCAGAAACAGCCCGACCAATTGCCACGCCCAATTCTCGCATTTTCTCTTCACTAGAAATATTCACTCTTATATTATACTATGCTAGCTTTTTTTTGGCGATAATAGTACAATAATCATAAGAGTTATGCGTGTTTCAGACCAGACAATTGAGAGCATTCTGAAACAAGGTGGGGTTGTTGATGAGCCGCAGCTTGCTGATTTGAAATTGATCGCTGAACGGTCGAAGCAAACATTACAAGAAACCGCTATTGAACAAAAAGTCATTTCTGAGGAAGATTTGACAAAGTTGATCGGCGATTATATTGGCGTACCTTTCGTGCGAATTGAGCCAAAGGATATTCCCGAAGATGTGTTGAAACGAATTCCTGAACATATCGCGCGCCAGTATAATGTTGTGCTTTTTGAGAAAAATGAGGACGACAGCTTGTCACTTGCGATGGAAGACCCAGACGACGTGCAGGCGTTGAACTTTATTCAGAAAGAAATTGGCTACAACACTAAGGTTTTCCTAGCGACAAAAAGCAATATTTTGGACTGCTTGGAAAATTATCGCGGCAATATTAACGCCGAGCTTGACGAAGTTATTGCAGTCCAAAAAGACGCGTCTGCAGAAGACCAAAACGTTAGTCAAGACGATTTTGCGGAGAATTCACCAATTGCCCAAACTGTTAATTTGTTGCTGGAATACGCCATAAAATCCAACGCTTCCGACATTCACATTGAGCCGCGCGAAGATTATGTTCAGGTTCGCTACCGAATTGACGGTGTTTTGAAGGAAGTTAACAAATTGCCACGAAACGTTCACGGCGCTTTGGTGAGCCGCATTAAAATTCTCTCTAATCTGAAAATTGATGAACGCCGCGTGCCGCAGGACGGTCGATTTAAGATAAAAGTTTCAGGAAAACAATACGCGCTTCGCGTTTCGACATTGCCAATCGCTGACGGCGAAAAAGTGGTCATGCGTATTTTGGACGAATCGAACCAGGCCGTTAAACTGGATCAGCTTGGCTATTGGGGCCTGTCGCTCGCAACTGTAAAAGACGCAATGGCTCAGCCGAACGGAATGATCCTGGTGACTGGACCGACTGGATCGGGAAAATCGACCAGTTTGTTTAGCGTCTTGTCTGAACTCAATACTCCAGATGTCAATATTTCCACAATTGAAGACCCGGTGGAATATAAAATCCCAGGAGTCAATCAAACCCAAACTAACGCCAAAGCCGGGATGACCTTCGCTTCAGGACTAAGAGCCCTACTCCGCCAAGACCCAAATATCATCATGGTCGGAGAAATTCGCGACGGCGAAACCGCAAACCTTGGCGTTCAAGCGGCGCTAACTGGACACTTGGTGTTCTCCACTCTACACACAAATAACGCTGCAACATGTTTGCCACGTCTGCTGGATATGGGAATTGAGCCATTCTTGATCGCTTCAACCGTGAAGGCGGTGATTGGACAGCGACTAGTTAGGCGCCTGTGTATGAATTGCCGCCAAGAATATACTCCAAACGAAGAAGAAATAAAGTATATCACCGAGATGTTTAAGATAAACACCGAGTCGATTAAAAAAATTCACAACCTCGAAGAACAGGCTTTTGAGGATAAAATTGGTGGCGACACGCCCATGGGATCAACAGATTCAGGAATTGAACACTTATGGAGGCCGAACCCAGAAGGTTGTGACAAGTGTGGACATAGCGGATTCAAGGGTCGCGTTGGCATTTACGAGGTTCTTGGCATTTCCATCCCTATCCAAAAAATGATTACCGCCAACGCCACCAGCAACGATATTCAAGATCAAGCGATTTCCGAAGGCATGGTGACAATGCATATGGACGGACTTATTAAATCACTGCGCGGAATCACCACCGTGGACGAAGTTTTGAGGGCAACAAGGGAGTAACATTATGCCAATTTTTGAATATTTGCTTGTCAATAAAAAGAAAGAGACCGTCTCTTCAACGATTGAAGCAGCCGACAAACTATCTGCCATTAATAATTTGAGGTCACGCGGACAATTGATAAAAATTGAAGAAAAAGGCGCAAAAAAAGAGCTTAGTTTTTCTTTCGGCAAGAAAAAGAAAGGTGCCAAGACTGAAGAATTGGTGATGTTTACTCGTCAATTAAGCGCCATGGTTTCAGCTGGCGTTCCTATTCTTCGTTCCCTTAACTCTATGGCAAAACACGCCGAAAGCGCCAATTTCCGAGACACGATCAACGCTGTGATTAAAGACATTGAAGGCGGCATGTCTTTCGCAGATGCCCTAAGCAAACATCCAGAGACCTTCAATGATATTTACGTGAATATGGTTGCTGCGGGTGAAACTGGAGGTATTTTGGATGACATCTTAAAGCGTCTAGCCCTACAACAAGAAAAAAACTCATCCATGAAGAAAAAAATTAAAGGCGCCATGACATATCCAATTGTCCTTTTAATCATCACAATTATTGCCTTCTTTATCCTGATGATCTTCATCATTCCGGTCATCGGTAAAACCATTAAAGATATGGGCGGACCTGACGCTAAACTACCAATGCTTACTGAGATTATGCTCGGAATCAGCGATTTCGTAGTGTCGTTTTGGTATATAATCATTCCAATATTTGTCGGAAGCATTTGGCTATTGATTCGCTATATTAAAACCCCAAAAGGTCGCGTAAAATTTCACAATATTATCATCAAAGTTCCAGCTGTCGGTCCAATTGTTAAGAAGGTGGCAATCGCTCGCTTTACTCGAACCTTTTCTGCTCTTATCGGCGCGGGCGTGGCTGTGCTTGAAGCATTAGACGTAACTTCGCGTGCCGTCGGAAATGTCGCTTATGAAAAATCCCTAAAAGAAGCTACTAAGCGAGTCCAAAACGGTGAAGTTTTGTCAAAAATTATTGCCGAACGAGATGATTTATATCCGCCGATTGTTGCGCAAATGTTATCTGTCGGCGAGGAAACCGGCCAAACCGATAAGGTTCTAGTTAAAGTCGCTGACTTTTACGAGGAAGAGGTTGACACCGCGATTGACGGCGTTAGCTCTATTATTGAGCCGGTGATGATTGTCGCAATGGGTGTTGTTATTGCCCTAGTGGCGGTCAGCGTCATGGGTCCAATTACAAGTATGGCGGGTCAAGTTAAGGAATAATAGTTTTTCAAAAAAGCTTATGCTATAATACTGACATATAGGTGGGAAAATAATAACGTGTCGAGCATATTTTATAGAAAAAAACCAATTATCGGCCTAGATATCAGCCGAACAAGCATAAAAGTAATGTCGATTGACAGAAATCGGATGCTGGTTCATGGATATGGATCGATTAACCTCGATTCTCAAAAAAGCGACGGAAATTCTACAGACAACACTGAATATTTGGCGCAGAACATCAAAACGTTATTGAAGAAAAACGTCGTAGGACAAATTAACAGCAATCGCGTAGCGCTGGGCATACCAACTAACCGAACATTTTCGCGAACATTTAGCCTGCCCGTAAAAGAAGAAAGTAATATTCGCAGTGCGGTAAATTTGGAAGCCGAACAATATATTCCAGCTCCGTTAGATTCTCTTTATTTGGACTATCGGATTATCAATCGCACAAAAGATGAACTTAGCGTATTGATGTGCGCCGCACCGAAGAAAATGATCGACAGCATGTTAGACGCCACAAAACAATGTGGTCTGGAAGTTGCGATAATTGAGCCGAACATCAGCGCAATCGCTAGACTTCTGAAGCGCACAGAAGAAGGAATGCTTCCTACTGTTATTGTCGACATAGGCACATCAACTACAGATATTGCAATTCTAGATTCTGATATACGTGTGACGGGCGGCTTAAATGTTGGCGGCTATTCACTCACCTTAAATTTAGCTAAAAAAATGAATGTACCAATTGAAACAGCTCATCAATTTAAGGTATTAAACGGATTAAATCCTGGTCCAAGGCAAGCCAGAATCGCAGGAGCCTTGCACCCAAGTTTGGAAAAAATGACCAATGAAGTTAAGCGCGTTATGCGATATTACACAGACCGCTTCCCTGATGAGAAAAAAATCGAGCAAATTCTCATAGTCGGCGGCGGCGGTAATTTACCAGGAATTGGTGATTTTTTCACAAACGAGCTATTAATGCCAGCGCGCGTGGCAAGTCCGTGGCAAATGCTGAATTTCGATGGACTAGAGCAGCCGGCAAAACAGCTTCGCTCCCAGCTATCACCAGTCGCAGGTCTAGCCTTAATCAAGCAGGAGGATATTTATGATTAACCTTCTCCCTCCTCAAGAAAAAAAGCAAATCAGCGCTGGACGAGTAAACGTCATCTTAAGACGGTACTGCATCATATCGTTGATATTTGCAGGCCTGCTATTCTTAACTATTGGCGGATTTTATCTGTTCTTAGAAAATAGCCGCACCTCAGCTCAAGCCAACATCGACGAAGGAAACGCTAAGCTTGCTCAATACCAATCGACACAAAAAGAAGTTAGCGAGTTTAAGAAAGACCTCGACTCGGCTAAGGCGATAATTAGCAACGAGGCTCATTACTCTACAATTATCCCAAAAATTGCACAGTACATCCCATCAGGTATGGTTTTGGACTCTCTGACGCTAGACACTTCAGCGTTAGATAAACCATTGTCATTAACAGCTCTTGGAAAAAATAAGGATGACGCTATTCGAATAAAAACCAGCTTAGAAAAGTCAGAAATATTTAGTGACGTTCACTTGGAGACTGTTGTTTATAGCGATGGAAGCCAATCGTCAGACAAGCCTGCGGATTATCCAATCACTATAACAATTAGCGTTACACCAAAGCCAGAGGTCTTAAAACAATGAAAAAAGTTCTAAATGCCAGTATTGCGCGAATTGTCCTGTCGTTACTATTGCTCATAATATTATCAGCAATGGTGGGACTAGTTATTTTCGCCTATTCATTCTTAAGTAAAACATCAGAAGAAGTTGGAAAAATGCAAACAGAAGCAATTGCAGTTGATGCAAAAATACAAAGTTTGCTAGCGTCAAAATCTCAGCTCGACCGCAATTCCGACACAGTTAAAAAAGCAAAGAATATCGTCTCAGAATCGAAACTTTATCAATATCAGAATCAGATTATTAAGGATTTAAATACCTACGCCGACCGCGCTGGCATTCCAATTAAATCTTTCTCTTTCCAAAACGAACCAACAACTTCCGCTAAGACGGCGACATCTAGCAAGCGGACACCCGCCAGCCCTGCTGGAGTGAAAAGCACTTTCGTATCAATTCAATTGGGAGATCATATAGATTACACGAAATTCCTACATTTCCTTAGTCTTATTGAAAAAAATGTCACCCGGATGCAGCTTTTAGGCGTGTCAATTTCCAGAGGTGCAAATAATCATGAAATATCAATCCAATCACTTGAAGTAAAGGTTTATACACGATGAGTCCATCAATATCAGAACAGCTTGAACCAATCGTAAAATCACTGTCCAAATTCCTGTGGCGATTTCATGTGATAATATATAGCGTTGTTGTAATCGGAGGCGTAGCGATCGCGATATTTCTTTTGAGCGGACTTTTAGCAGTTTCTACCGAAGAACCACAAACCGCATCAATAAGCTTCGATAAAAAAACCATGAAAATTATTAAAGACTTCCGACCATCAACTTCAACAAACGACTCATTTAGTCTGCCGACTGGTCGCTCCAATCCATTTGCCGAATAAAACACAACCGTTTATAATATAGTTATGCTTATATCCGCAGATCGCTTCCTTAATATTCCCGTCATGAGCCTTCAGACGGGCTCCGAACTGGCGCGAACATCGCGGGAAATTATCAATCCGAAGAATCTGTCTATAATCGCATATGAGCTCGAGGGGCGACTTTTGGACCAACATCCTAGTTTACTTCGCATTGATGATGTCAGAGAAATTGGGCCGCTCGGTATGATTATTGATTCAACCGATGAGATCATAGGCATTGATGATGTTATTGCTATAAAAGAAATTTATGAAATCAATTTTGCATTAAAAGACAAGTTGGTTATTGATGAAAAGAATAAGAAAATCGGAAAAGTTATCGGATATACGTTGGCGGCTGGGAATTTTATTATACAACAGCTCCGAATTCGGCGACCATTCTTGAAAAGTTTTGGCGACACAGAGCTACTTATTCATCGTTCTCAGATTGTAAAAGTGACCGATGATAAAATCGTTGTAAAATCAGCAACTATCTCGCATATAGCCGAAAAAACACCTATTCCGCAGATAAATTCATACGAAAATCCATTCCGCAAGCAGCCTCGTCCACAACCAGAATCTACGAAAGTTGATTAATCTTTTGGGCTTTCAAGAGCCTTCTTAATGTCGTCGTAAGAAAAACCCTGCCTAGCCAAATATTGCATAAACTTCTGCTGGTCGCTATATCGATAACGTTTTTTAGCAATGACCTTCCGCAATTCCTCGTCATCAGAGCGAATATTCTCTTTAACTAACGACTCAATCGTTGTATTATCAATTCCCTTTTGCGCCAACTCCAGCTTCAAACGACGAATACTGGCGCCTTTTTTCATGAACCGCTGCTCAAACCAAAATCGAGCAAATTTTTCATCGTCCAAATATTTCTTTTCAATAAGACGATCCAAGACGCGCTCAGTAATCTCCGGCTTCACTCCGGGACGTTCAATAATTTTTCCAGTTTTCGTTGAACGTCGACGAGTGGCCAGCGTTTTACGACGCAGATAATCGCGCACTTCTTTGATGGCTCGCGGACGCATTAAGCAGTACTCTATGGATCTAGCATATAACTTGCCAAACTGACTATCGTCTTCTAGCCTCGAAATTTCCTCTTCCGTATATTCGCGACCGATCTTAATGCCTAGTTCGCCGACCTGAAATACATCCAAGCTAAAACGATATTTCCCGTCAACGCTTACATTGACACGATTTTTATCACGAGTCTGAAGAGAAATATCGGTGATTTTCATCTATATATGAATTAACTTTCCGTTTCCTTCACTTTATCACGCACTTTCTGATCAATTTCCACCAGAACCTCAGGATTTTCCTTCAAATAAGTCTTCGTCTTATCACGCCCCTGACCAATCGTTTCACCGTTATATTTATAAAACGCACCCGACTTTTCAACTATACCGTGCGTTGCCGCTAGGTCCAGGATATCGCCAGTTTTACTAATTCCCTCGTTGTACATGATGTCAAATTCAGCCACACGGAACGGCGGTGCAATCTTATTTTTCACAACCTTAATTTTTGTGCGATTACCAATAATATCATCGCCAACTTTGATCTGACCAATTCGACGAATATCAATTCGCTGCGACGCATAAAACTTCAACGCATTACCGCCAGTTGTCGTTTCAGGATTGCCAAACATCACGCCAATTTTCATACGAATCTGATTGATAAAGATCACCGTGGCTTTTGATTTATTGATAATTCCCGTCAATTTACGTAGAGCCTGACTCATCAATCGAGCCTGAAGACCCATATGAGAATCGCCCATATCGCCATCAATTTCAGCCTGTGGCGTCAATGCGGCCACTGAGTCAACTATCACCAAATCCACCGCGTTCGAACGAACCAACGTCTCCGTAATTTCCAATGCTTGCTCGCCGTTATCTGGCTGAGAAACCAACAAATTTTCCGTGTCCACGCCCAGACGCTTAGCGTATGCTGGATCGAGAGCGTGCTCAGCATCAATAAACGCCGCCGTACCACCCTGCTTCTGGATTTCAGCAATAGCGTGAAGCGTCAATGTTGTCTTACCCGAGCTTTCTGGACCATAGATTTCTATGATACGACCTTTTGGATATCCGCCGCCGAGCGCCAAATCCAAACTCAAAGCGCCAGAAGGAATTACTTCAACATCGACTTTATGAGCCTCGCCCAATTTCATAATTGATCCGTCGCCAAACTGCTTGGTAATTTGATCCATTGCTAGACCAAGCGCCTTAAGCTTACCTTCATCAACTTTTTTATCCGATGCCTGACTTGACTTTTCTGGATTTACTGTTTTACTGTCTGATTTTGCCATAGCATTCCCTCCTTAGTTACTTCCTTTATTATACCGATTTGTCGCAAGATTTGCTATAATTACATTCATGAATAAGCGAAACGGTTTTACTATTATTGAACTTTTGGTTGTAGCGACTTTCTTGATTATTATCGCAATCTTAGGTTTCTCACAATATACAAAATTGACCAACGAATCAAACAACGCCGAAAAACGCACCGCGATTAACGCTATGCATTATAGCCTGGAAGAAGGTTTTTATGTTAAAAATGGCTATTACCCAGAGAAGTTGGAAGAAGGTACGCTTCCGACTATGGATCCCGCGTTATTGAAAGATCCACAAGGTAAGAAAATTGGCGAAAAAGACAGCAGTTATCGTTATGAATCTTCAAATTGTAATGACGGAAAATGTAAGTCATATAAACTCGTTGCGACGCTTGTCGATGAAGATGACTATATAAAAGAAAGTCGCCACAAATAGTTAGCTAATCATCACAAACAGGACGGCCATTCTTAAAGTCTTCAATGGCATTATTGATTATCGCAATTTGCTTGCGTGGATTTGCCACAAAATGGAATATATATGTCGTTTCTTCACCCTCGGTGCTGAGGCGAATCGTGCCATAATTGAAAAGAGTCTGAATAATGCCTGATTGGCGGAAGCTTGCATCTTCAATACTGCCTAGGCTCACCGTTTGCTCGTGCCTATAAAATAAGCTACCCTGGATTTCCTGAATCACACTTTCGTTGGTCATGTAAAAATGATTCTGCAAATATATCCACAAAGACACCGCACCACCAAGTGCAACCAGCCCAATAAGCAACATTGCCACGCCAAACACATCGGTTAGTGACGGCATTGGCGAAATAATCGAATCTCGAGCAATTGACGGATAAAACATCACAAACACCATGATCATCCCCACTAAGAAAACCGAGATTCCTGTCGGGATTAGCATGCCAATTGGATGACGTTTAATGTCCAAAATAATATATTCGCCTTCGCTCAAATTGAGATTCGGGTATTGTTGAACTGATTTTTCATGTTTTTGCTTTAGGTCGTCACTGATAGTAAACGGTTTCGGGTCAATATCCCTGGCAACATGTACGACTTGCGGTTCATTAGCATACTGACTACGCAATCGCGGATCAAAATTCTCCCCATCAATAATTTCTGGCCTTACCGTCACGTAAGAATTCGTCTGCGCCACAACCGGAGCTGGACGACCGGTCTGTGGTGGATGATGGTACAGTGGTCGACCATCAGCATCGTACGCAACAGGCTGCGTTAAATCTTCTGATGGAGACGTTTGTGGATTCATGCCTATATTATAGCATGATACGCCTCAAGGTGTGCTTGTTTTTTACCGCCAGCACCCAGTTAGACTTGCCGGTTCTAACTAAACCACAAAAAACCAAGGAATACGATAACTATTTTTCCAAATGCCGCTTCGCTTTAATTGTCACTCGACGGCCACGCGGCGTACGCTCAATAAACCCAATTTGCAGTAAATATGGCTCATAAAAATCCTCAATTGTCGTCGCCTCGTCACCAGTCAGTGCCGCAATTGTTGTTAAGCCAACAGGATTATCGCCATAATTTTCCAAAATCGATTGTAATAAATTACGATCAGCCGGATCCAAGCCCAACTCATCTACTTCCAGCATCTCCAAAGCGTTGGTTGTAGTTTTTACGTCAATTATTCCGTCGCCATTAACGTCGGCGTAGTCACGGACGCGCTTAAGAAGTCTATTGGCAATACGTGGCGTCAAGCGTGCTCGTGTTGACAATAGATTCGCCGCTTCACTTCGAATTGACGATTCCAAAATCTTCGCACTACGCGTCACAATTTTCGCAATATCTTCTGGCGTATAAAATTCCAAGCGGTAAATATGCCCGAACCTATCACGTAAAGGTGCCGCCAAACTTCCCGTTCGCGTCGTCGCACCAATCACCGTAAACCGCGGCAAATCCAATCGAATTGATCGCGCTGCCGGACCTTTTCCAATCACAATATCCAGCTTAAAATCTTCCATTGCTGAATACAAAATCTCCTCCACTGATCGCCCCAACCGATGAATCTCATCGATAAACAGAATATCACCGTCCGACAAATTAGTCAGAATCGATGCCAAATCGCCCGCTTTTTCAATAGCCGGACCGCTGGTAATTCGCAAATTCGTACCCATTTCATTAGCAATCACCGTCGCCATAGTTGTTTTACCAAGCCCCGGCGGACCGTATAATAATACATGATCCAACGGCTCGCCGCGCTTTTTAGCCGCATCAATCGCCAAGCGCAAATTACGTTTTAATCTTTCCTGACCAACATACTCAGAAAAACTCTGCGGACGCAAACTAACTTCAATTCGCTGTTCTTCAGAATCATCATCATGCGAACTTGTATCAACTATTCTTTCAATTGCCATACACTAATTATATCATTTGTAGTACAATAGGGGTGTCTACATCTAGAACCAGGCGTTTTGAGCGCATTGTTTACGTGCATAATGGGCAGCCGTTATCGAGCGTAAACTTGCGTTCTAGGTGTAGACAGCCAAATTTAACGGCTGTCCTTTTTGTTGGGCGGCACATCTCATAGGAGGGGATGATGAACACAAGCGAGAAAAAACCAATTTTTAAGAAGGTGTGGTTTTGGGTAATTATTGTTATTATTGTGATTGGAGTATCTAGCGCATCGCAACAGAACAAAGCCACTGTCGTCAATACAAACAATAATAACGCTACTTCGGAAAATAAACCAACCGAAAAAACTACTTTCAAAGTCGGCGAAACTATCGCTTTCGACGGCAAGGAGGTGACTGTTAAATCAATTGAGCGCAATTGGAAATCAGATAACCAGTTTATTAAGGCTAATGACGGAAAAGAATTCGTTAAAGTGAATGTGTCAATTGTCAACAAATCAGATAGCGAGCTATCATTTAATACGTTCGACTGGAAAATTGAGGATGCGAATGGTGCCATTGAAGGGCCAAGCGGCACAGCCTTCACTGCAAGCGACAACCTAGGGTCTGGCGACCTAGCAGTCAACGGCAAAAAAGAAGGTTCTGTCATATTTGAAGTAGCGAAAGATTCAAAAATTAAAATTCACTACCAGCCTTCATTTTGGTCAAATAAAAAAATTATTATTGAGCCGTAAGAAAACTAATTATCATTACGAGGACGCTATTGCTTTTAGCGTCCTTTTTATTTCTTCAGCGCCTCAGTTACTCGCTGAGATGTCGGCAAATTGACATCGACATTTTCAAGCGCCTTAGTGGCATCCGCTAATGTATAGCCCAAAGCCATCAACGCCTCCAAGGCCTCATCAGAAGTGTTTAATTCAGTCTGTAACGGAGCTTCCGTTCGGCCGTAATGAGTCGGTAAACCAACTTTATCACTCAAATCAACCACCACTCGCTCGGCGGTTTTTTTGCCGACGCCAGTGGCCTTTTGTACAAAGCTGCTGTCAGCATTAGCAATAGCATTGCGCACTTGCTCGGCATCACCCAAGCTCAAAATAGCCAGCGCCGCCTTTGGGCCAACCCCCTGAACCGTGATTAGCATCTCAAACAATTTTTTCGCTGCCAAACTAGAAAAGCCAAACAATTCCTCCGACTGTTCGCGCACGTGATGATAAGTATAAAATTTTACTTCTTGATCTAATATCACCGCGTCAAAATCATTAGTCGCCACGCTAACTTCATATCCAACACCGTGAACATCAACAACTAGCGAGCCATTAAACTTCTCAGCAACTTTTCCAAAAACATGTGCAATCATATTTCAATTATACCCGATTCATCGCCGCGTGTGTAATTGCTGCAGCCAAAGCATCCGCGCAGTCATCCGGCTTCGGAACATCTTTCAAACCCAAATTAAGGCGCACCATTTCCTGAACCTGCTTTTTATCAGCCTTTCCATAACCGGTCAAAGTCTGTTTTATTTGCAACGGTGTATATTCAGCAATCAGCATTCCGGCTTTTCGCCCAGTCAACATCGCCACACCACGAGCCTCCGCTACAGAAATCGCCGTCGTAACATTGCGCGCAAAAAATAGCTTTTCAATCGACATAACATCAGGATTTGTTTCGGCAATAATTTCTGTCAGGCTATCAAAAATATCTTCAAGCCTTTCGTCAATTGGCGTATGTGCTGGCGTCGTCACAACTCCCGCCGTGACCATCTTGAACTTACCGCGAGAAAAATCAATCACGCCAAACCCTAAAATCCCCGTTCCCGGGTCAATCCCGATAATTCTCATATCTTTATTATAGCAATTATTTGCCGTTAGCGGATTTAATGCTTTCGTGGATTTTTCGTACAAATTGCGAAATTTCCCACCGCCATTGCCATACGCCGTAACCGACGGCCAGTAAGCTCACGCCACCAAATACCCACCAACCCCAAGTAGCACCAGCGACTTGCTTAACTTCAGCGGCCGCCGAACCAACAGTCGGCATACTAGCCGATTTTATCTTTCTGCATCGCTTAGTCTGCGGATTACGCTCAAATCCTTCTGGGCATTCTTTTGCTATATCGTCAGTGGAGGCAATTTTCTTACATCGACCCGTAGCTGAATTGCGGAATTGACCTTCTGGGCAAGGCTTCAAAGTTTTTGCCGCAGCCGATGCGATAGATCGGCATCTGCCAGTTTCTTCACTACGATAATAGCCATCTTTACAGGGCGTAATAGTTTTTTCCACTTCAATTTTTCGACAACGGCCAGTTTCTGGATGACGATATTGACCGGCGGGACAAGAAACCTCAATGGGCGGAACGGAAATTTTCACACATTTACCCAACACATTTCGCTCGTAACCACTCTGACAGTCTGGATATTCCTTAAAGATATTCTCAGAATTTTCAGTTATCATAAACGTTTGCATCCACTCATCATCAATCAAACTCCACGAAGAGCTTTTCGATAACTTCTCATATTCAGCGGAATCAATTTTCGAGCCAGCCTCATCCAGTAAATAAACTTTTCCTTTTGTTTTTGGCAATTTCAGATTCGTATTTTTTATTTTGATCGTTAAAAATTCGCCAGGATTTAATTCGATGTCACCAATATTTTCACGAACGCCAGAATCACCAACTGTCAATTTACAGCCTGTCGTAATGACGGTTTTTTCGCCAGAATTGATAATTTCAATGAATTGTTCATCAACATTCGACGCGATTTCACTTAACTTCAGGCCTTCACATTTATTCAACTCCTTTGGAGATTCAGATTTGGAATCTGGGGTTTTGCAATTTGGTCGCGAATACGGCACAATTTCCTGATTATCAAAACCTTTACTCGACAAAAAAACAGTGGAATTATTTTTCGAATCAATAATATTTTCACCAACAAAACAGCGCCAAACAATTTTCACACCGCCTTTAATTGGCGAACCTGCAGACTTTGAATTACTCCCCCAACCAACAGTATCTGCGACCGACCCGTCCGAGCGCAACAACACGACCGATCCATCGCTCTGAGCCAAACCTAAATTATTATCAAACTTTATGGCGCCTGCCAACATCTTATCGTTCGACAAAACCAAAAATCCGTTCGCTAAGATTACTTCATCCTTGAAAATTTTTCCAACGGGTTTAGCGCTAGATCTAGCATAATACTCTATTTTCCAACCAGCCAAATTAACATTCTGATTCGTCGGATTATAAATCTCAACGTATTTTTTGTCCTGACTAATCTTTGAAATTAATATCGGCGCATTTTCTTCTGTGCTTTTATCTGAATTATCTGTTTTTGGCGGCTCAGATTCGGAATTTGATTCAGGCTTTGGAGGCTCATTGGCAATAGGATTTTCATTCGAGTCATTTGTAGACGGATTTTCCGGTAGAGTCTCGGGATTTTCACTTGATTGAGAAGGTGAATTACTATCGATCTGTTCCTTATCAACAACTGAATCTTTTGCTTCCTCAGTCGATTTAAGACTATTATCAACAGTCTGAGCGTCATCAACTTTCGACTCTTGAGTAGCATTTGAAGCACCTTCCGCCAAAACCAACGGCGACGGCATTATTAGTGCCGCGGCTAATATCATAAGTAGTGTGTTGCGCAAATATTTCATGCTCGCTCCTTGCTTATGGTTAATCATCTTTAGTTTAGCGTACTTTTTGTCAAATTAAAAATCGCCCCAGAAAAGGAGCGATTACTTAAAGCGATAATTTTATTCCGCCGTGATATCCGCATTTGTATGAACGTTCACAACGTCATCCAAATCGTCCAACGCATCAATCATCTTCATCAATTTCTGCGCAGTTTCCATGTCGGCAATTTCTATCGGCGTATTGGCAATATATCGCAGTTCCGCATCTTTAACCTTCAAGCCTTGCTCAACCAATTTATTTCGCACACTCGCCAAATCTTTCAACTCCGTATACACGATAATCTCACCGTCTTCCTCGACAGCATCTTCGGCGCCAGCGTCCAAAACCGCTAGCAACAAATCTTCCCCGCTGCCTTCGATAGTAATGACGCCTTTGCGCGTAAATTGGAACGTCACACTACCAGCATCAGCAATTCGCCCGCCATTTTTAACCAACGCAGTTTTTACCTCTGGCAATGTTCGATTGCGATTATCTGTCGCCGTTTCAATAATAACACCCACGCCGCCAGGACCATAACCTTCGTAAGCAATTTCTTCCAAAGCCGCCGCACTCTTATCTGCCACTCGGTCAATTGCTCGCTGGATGTTTGCGCTAGGCATATTTGCAGCCTTAGCTTTTTCAATTGCCATCGCCAAACTCGAGTTCAGCGCTGGGTCTGTGCCGCCACGTGCTGCAATAGCAATTTGATTACCCAATTTCGTAAAAATCGCGCCGCGCTTAGCGTCAACAATCGCTTTTTGTCGGTGAGTTGTAGCCCATTTACTGTGTCCTGACATAATTTCTCCTAAAGTTATTTGCTATTTCAATCTGTTACTATTATACACTACTCCACAATATTTATCTTAGCGAGGTCTAATTTAGTTTGCTTTTTCATCCAAATCATTGCCAAAATTAGCGCCACATATAAAACCACACACTGCCACAAATTGATACTAACTTCCATTTGAGCCCATTCAAATCCAGCCGTCCAATTGGTAACTTGAATCATATAGCCAAGTAGCCATGTCGTCGGAATTGCAATCAAAACACCAATCATCGGCACAAAAACCAGTACACCCGACATAAACGTCAGCAGCATCGCTAGCGGTACAAACGGCAAGATCAGCATATTCGCAATTAGCGCCACATTACTAATAACCCCAAAACTCATCATAAGTAGCGGCAATGTCATAATTTGCGCCGACAAAGTTTCAATTAAAATTTGTCGAAACGCGCCCGGCTCTTTATTGCCAAAAAAGTAAGAATGTAAAAGCGGCGCTAACATAATTACACCCGCAAACGAAGCAAAGCTTAATTGCCAACCCAAATCGCCCCAACCAAATTGCGGATTTATCAATAGCGTGATTGCCGCTGACACGGGAAGTAGAATCAGTGGATGAATTGTCCGACCATAATACCACGCCGCTAAACTCAGTCCCGCCACCAAGCCAGCTCTCGACATACTGGGACTTAATCCAGTCACCGCCATAAAGCCAATTATCATAACAGCCGCGCTGAGCATCGCTAAATATTTTGATCGCTTGGCAAATAATCGTCGCGCTAAACGAACTAAAATTGTTAAATTATAGCCGCTCGCCACCACGATATGCGTTAGTCCAGCAATTTTTAAATTGTCACTTAATTCAGCTGGCATAGCACGTCGCAATCCCAATAAAAATCCCAGCCCTAGCGCAGATTCAGACTCTGGAACGTGAGTGCGAACTCGCCCAGCAAACCAATCACGAACTCCCACCGCCACATCACCCGGAACGGGTCTTTCGGCACTAATAATTTTCGCCCGATATATGCTTGCTGAAAAAGCCCCAAATCCCGCCGTCATTTTGCCCTTAACTCTCACAATATCACTGCGCTTAATTGAGTTTTTATCTGGCGTCGTCACCCAAATTTGCCCTGGCAATTTTTCATTATTCATCCGCAAATTGCCTAGTCTAAGAACCGTTTGACTATTTTTATCGAGATCAGGATCCTCCGAAACTTGACCCTGGATAATTGCGACTTTTCCGATTAACGAATCATAAACCTCCACGCCTTTTCTGCCGATTTCACCGCGCCAAAGACCAATCAAAACTCCAGAAATAATTGCTAAAATCACAAAAAATCGCCAGC
The DNA here is from genome assembly GCF_022828365.1 of Candidatus Nanosynbacter sp. TM7-087. Classification (GTDB taxonomy): domain Bacteria; phylum Patescibacteriota; class Saccharimonadia; order Saccharimonadales; family Saccharimonadaceae; genus Nanosynbacter. The sequence continues at coordinate 48,208 of NZ_JAJQJU010000002.1, forward strand.
GCCAAATTGCCACAATTACGAAAATAGCCACCCCGACCAATAAAAATAATGGATTCGCCGCAAACGACCGCGGTATGTAATGGATGGAAATTACGCCAATTGTCAAACCGAGACACCACGCCGCCACCAGCCAAGAAATATGCAACTTATTAAATAGCCAACTATTCATACTTAAAGTATAGCTGGATCTAAAGCCATAAAAAAGACTCCGCCAAGGGAGTCGATTTCAAATTTGGAGGGTCCACCGGGGCTTGAACCCGGGACACCCTGCTTAAAAGGCAGGTGCTCTAACCAGCTGAGCTATGGACCCATTCGGAATATCCGCTTTCTTCATCCTAGCACAAACCAACACAAAGGTCAATGCTTAGCTAGTTTATGTCCGCCAGTATGTAGTGAAAAAATGTCAATTAGACCACACACCAGACCAAACGTAGCCACGTATCGCCAATTATTCGCAAAAATCTTATACAACTCCAGCGCCTGTCCGTCTAGTGATATATATTTTCCCAGAGGAACCACCAATAGCGCTGCTGTCAAAAACGCGACTCCCGCCGCAGAAACAATTCTCTCATGTTTTTTCTGATATCTAGGTCCGCTTAGAAGAAGCATAATTAACGGAACCAACGTTAAGACTAATCCCGAAATTACACCATTTGGCAATAAACCAGTTTCCAATTTCAAGCCGTCCAACACCCCCGTCAGCCAGCTGCCCCACCATTCTGATAGTAAAAATCCCGTCGCCAACGACAGTGCCAATGGACCGAATCTTCGAGATGAAACAAATGCAACCGCAAAAACCGTTACTAAAATTGCTCCAAATAAAATTATCACACTCATTTATCCTCCTCCAAATCAAATTTTACCTGTGACCCAACCGTGGCGCTCGCCTGCTTAGCAACTCCCGCCTTCACCTCCAATACGTACTTTGCCGGAACTGGTGGCGCATATTTTTCATGCGGCTCAGCGTCTGGCTTGACGTTATGTTTTACATAGACAACGCGCTTTTTATCATTAATCCAAATCATATCAACCGAAAACTTCATATCTTTCATCCACATTTTATGACGATCGTTATGATCAAAAACAAATAGCATGGCATAATTCTCATCAATTCCCAGCCTTCCGGACAGACCTTTCCGCTGCGATTCTTCGTCATTAGCAATTTCCGCACGAAGCATCGTCTTATTCAGGTAAATCATTTCCGTTTTTGGCGAAACCGTTCGAAAAGCATAAAAAATTGCCCCACCAATAACCATCAGCATACCGCAGATAAATATCCATTTGATGACAGTTTGAGTTACTGTCGAGTGACGAGGCTCGTCCATAAACCTATTATAACAAGTTTATGCTTAAGCGCCGATTTTATCTTTTTTATTGCCACGCTTGGCGTTTCGATCGATGTATTCAATTATCTTTCCAGCCACATTTCGGCGAGTAATCTTCTCAATTCCAAATCCTGGACTAGCATTAACTTCCAACACCAAAGCACCACGGCTTGATCTCATGAAGTCGACTCCGGCAACCGTTAATCCCATTGCCTTAGCGGCTTTCACGCACATTTTACGTTCAGAATCCGTCAATTTTATACTGGTTCCTTCGCCGCCCTTGTGCAAATTGCTACGAAAATCATCGTCCAAACTCTGACGCTTCATACTAGCCACCACTTGACTACCAACCACAAACGCACGAATATCGACACCAGCCGACTCCCTAATAAACTCCTGTAGCAATACGTTGGTGCCGTCAGAATTTGTCAAATAAAATGCCTGCAGAACCGACTTGGCAGCCTTTTTAGTTTCCGCCAGAACCACGCCATTTCCGTGCGTACCACGCGCCAACTTAATAATCGCCGGCATACCACCAATCTCTTCAATTAGCGAATCAATGTCAGTCGCGTTTCGGGAAAAGACCGTCTTCGGAATCGACACTCCCGCTTTAACTAATAACTGTGTTGAGCGCAATTTATCCCGCGCCCTAGTAATTGCAATCGAGCGATTCATAAAAAACGCCTTCGGGTGCATCATTTCTAGTTGACGCAAAACCGCTGTTCCATACTTTGTCATATGGCTCGCGATTCGCGGAATCACCACGTCAAATTCACCAATCTCTTTACCCTTGTAAATAACCGTCGGATGCTTTTCGTCAATTGAAACGTAGCAGTTTTTATACTTAATAACCTTGACTTGATGACCGCGCTTTTCAGCCTCTTCTTTCAGGCGAAGCGTCGAATAATTAATGTTGCCGTTAGATAAGATTGCAATTCGCATTATTTTTCTTCACCTTTCTGATGATATTTTTTATAAAATTCGTATGGATTCAATTTTATTTCTTCATTAAGACTAGTAGTTACGGACGGTTTTTTCCTGCGAACATTTTTTCTTGAGACATCCACTAGGAATTTTCCAGAAATCGACCGTCTTCCGATTAGCACAGGGAATTCATTTTTTGATCGATCAGACAAATTCATTAACATTTTAATTTTTCGCCCACTAATTTTTACCCAAAAGTGCGTTCGATAACGAATCTGCTCATGCCCCATTGCGGAGCGCACCCTCGCCACCGAATAATCAGTTCTCTTAAATATTTTACCATTATAGTACGGCGAGCCTTCGCCAAACAGAGAAAATTTCAACACCCCATCTTTATCAATGCGAATATTACTCGCCCAAACCGCACTGGAATCGGCGCCCGTATCAATTTTAGCTGGGACTTTTTGCGCTCGCTCGCCGAAGTTCACAAACTCGGTTGACCCAATAATGGATTTTTCTTTCATACGTCAATATTATGGCATAATTTATGATATATATCAATATCTAAGCTGTGCTTATTTAAGAGAATAGCCCTCGTTTTTTCGCGCCCTTAAACTGCTCCAAAAGCTCCTTCTGCTTTTTAGTCAATTTGGTTGGCGTATCAACAATAACACCCACAATATGCGGACCACGAGATTCACTATGTAAGTGCGGCACGCCATGGTCTGACAACTTGAAGTCGGTGCCGCTCTGAGTACCCGCTGGAATTTTCATCGTTATCACGCCGTCCACAGTTTCCACATCAATCTCCGTTCCCAGCGCCGCATCAACCATAGAAATATGCTCTTCGCTAAGAATAATATTACCCTCACGAGTGAATTTTTTATGCGCCTTAACGCGAATGTGGACATATAAATCACCTCTACTACCACCAGCAATTGCTTCTCCACGATCTCGCAGACGAATTGTCGCGCCATCATCAATCCCTGCCGGAATTTTAATAGTGATATCCTGATTCTGTCGGGTCGTGCCTTTTCCTCGACAAACTGAACATTCTTTTTCAGGAACTTTTCCCTTACCGTGACAAGTTTCACAAACAACCGCCTGCTGAATTTGCCCAAACAGCGAATTCATCGTTCGAGTTTGCTGACCCGCACCCTTACAAGTTGGGCATGTTTTCATTCCAAATCCAGGCTCGGCGCCATCGCCATGACAATGCTCACATTCAACATCCAGCATTAAACTAATTTTCTTTTCTACACCAAATACCGCGTCTTCAAAACTTAGTGTTACACTAGTTTCAACATCACGCCCACGCGAACGACCATTTCCAGCGCCGCCAGCCGCACCACCGAAGAATTGGCTAAAAATATCACCTAGTCCACCGTCACCAAAATCAAAGTGAACGTTTTGACCGCCGAATCCACCAAATCCTTCAAACGGATTACCAGAAAAACCGCCACCAGACGCGCCACCAACGCCAGCATGACCAAATTGATCATAACGCTGTCGCTTCTGTTTGTCTTTCAGAACTTCATAGGCTTCATTAATTTCCTTAAATTTAGCCTCGTCGCCACCCTGTTTGTCAGGATGATATTTGATTGCTAATTTACGAAAAGCCTTTTTTATCTCATCTTCAGAAGCGGTCTTTGGAACGCCCAATATTTCATAATAATCACGCTTGCTCATACCTTATATATTATACGCGTTTAGCACTCTCAGTACAAGAGTGCTAAGTCCAAAAAAGGCCACTCTTTTTATCGAGCAGCCTTCTTTGTAAAGACGTTAAGTTTATTTTTCGTCGACAATTTCGCCTTCGACCGGCTCATCTTTATCAGACTTTTTGTCGCCAGCTTCGTCAGCTTTTTTATCGTCGGCTGATTGTTGATACATCTTAGCCCCAATTGGCATAATCGCATCATTCAAGGCTTTAATTGCAGCGTCCAATTCGTCCTTATCTTCAGAATCTTTGTGCTTTTCAGCCTCTTCGACAGCCTTTTCAATCGCTTGCTTGTCGTCGTCAGAAATCTTATCTTTGAATTCGTCCGGCATTTTCTTTGCCTGATAAATAGCGTTTTCAAGCTGATTCTTCGTATCGACAGTTTCGCGTTTTTTCTTATCTTCGTCCGCGTGAAGTTCGGCTTCTTTTTGCGCCTTCTCAATATCTTCCTTACTCATATTGCCAGAGTTTTGAATAGTGATTGATTGCTCTTTGCCTGTTCCCTTGTCTTTAGCCGTAACATTAAGAATACCGTTGGCGTCAATGTTAAAGGTCACTTCAATTTGAGGCACACCGCGCGGTGCTGGCGCAATACCGTCAAGCACAAAACGACCCAAACTTTTATTATCATTGGCAAATTCGCGCTCACCCTGAAGAACGTGAATTTCCACCTGAGGCTGGTTATCCGCAGCCGTCGAGAAAACTTCACTCTTGCTTGTTGGAATCGTCGTATTTCGGTCAATCAACTTCGTCGATACGCCGCCCATCGTCTCAATTCCAAGAGAAAGCGGAGTCACATCCAGAAGCAACACATCCTTAACATCACCAGCCAAGACACCACCTTGAATTGCGGCACCAACAGCCACAACCTCATCTGGGTTCACGCCTTGCATTGGATCTTTTCCAAAGAAATTCTTTACGCGCTCGACCACAGCTGGCATACGAGTCATTCCACCAACCATAACTACATTGTTAATATCGGACTTAGAAAGCTTGGCGTCCTTCAAAGCCTTTTCTACTGGACCATCCAAGCGATCCAATAAATCCTTAACCAAATCTTCCAACTTGGCACGACTCAAGCTCATCTCAAAGTGCTTTGGACCGTCAGCATCGGCGGTAATAAATGGAATGTTGACTTCATATTCCGTAACCGTCGACAATTCTTTCTTTGCCTTTTCAGCCTCATCCTTCAGGCGTTGCATCGCTGCATTATCTTTACGAAGATCAATTCCTTCCTTCGACTTGAAGTCGTCCAAGAAGTAATTGACAATAGCGTTGTCGAAATCTTCACCACCAAGGTGTGTATCACCATTGGTTGCCTTAACTTCAAATACGCCGTCACCCAGTTCCAGTACCGACACGTCAAACGTACCGCCACCAAGGTCGAACACTACGATAGTTTCGTCGTTCTTACCCTTCTCCAGACCGTACGCCAAAGCCGCAGCTGTTGGTTCGTTGATAATACGCTTAACTTCTAATCCGGCAATTTTACCAGCATCCTTAGTCGCTTGGCGCTGCGAATCGTCAAAGTAAGCTGGCACCGTAATCACTGCCTCTGTTACTTTTTCACCCAAGAAAGCCTCGGCGTCAGCCTTGATTTTACTAAGAATCATTGCTGAAACTTCTTCTGGCGTGTATTCCTTATCGCCCATTTCGACTGCCACACCAGTACCTTTTTTAACAATCTTGTACGGCATGATATCCAAGTCTTTTTGCACTTCCTTGTCATCAAACTTACGACCAATCAAACGCTTAACGCCGTAAATCGTGTTTTTTGGATTTGTTACACGCTGACGCTGAGCAACTTGACCGACGAGTCGTTCGCCCTTTTTATTAACCGCAACCACAGATGGCATAGTGCGATTACCTTCAGCATTAGAAATAACCTCTGGCTTGCCAGCTAGCATATACGCAAACGCGCTGTTGGTTGTACCGAGGTCAATACCAATAATTTTACCCATATGATTCCCCTTTCTGTTATGATCACATCTGGTCTATATCTTATATTCATTCTAGCACTCTTTCGTGGCGAGTGCCAACTATCTCAGTATAAATAATTAGCACTCTCATGTCAAGAGTGCTAAACATAGTTTTTTCTTAATCAAATTATTGACGAGCAACTTTTACCATTGCGTCGCGAATGACTGAACCATTCAAAGTATAGCCAGCACGAAGCTCCTCGGCAACAACTTCCTTGTCGCCATCCGTTGATTCGTCAAATTGAACAGCCTGATGAAATTCAGGATTAAACAAAGTTCCGGGTTTGGCGTCAATTTTCTCCAAACCAATCTCCTTCAATTGCTTGTCAAGTTGCTTATTCAGACCAGCCACGCCCTTAACCCACGCATTATCTTGAATCTCCTCTGGGACGTTAGCAACAGCTCGCTCAATTGTATCAATAACTGGCAATAATTTCATCACCGACTTAGTTTGACCCAACTCATGAGCTGATTGCTTTTCTGTCTCCACGCGCTTACGATAATTCTCAAAATCCGCTCGAGTCCGCTGCAGATCCGACGTCAGCTCAGCAACTTCTTTCTCTAAATCTTCAGCTTTTTTATTCTTCGTCATTTTTCCTCCTTTTAAGCACTACAAGACTTCTTCCAACATCGCACCCGTACGGCGCACCAGCTCCATCGTTCGACGATAATTTTGTCGCGTCGGACCAATCACACCGATGTAATTATCGCCGCCAGACGATGACTTAAATTTACTTATAATCAACGTAGCTCCACTACTTTTACCGATTGGGTTTTCGCTACCAATAAACACATTTAGCGGTTCGTCCGGTGCCGCTTCGCGCAGCCACGGCTCGATATTGTCAATCAATTTAGCAACCGCCTGGACGTGATCGCCATCACCAAACTCTGGCTGACTGAATAACTGAGTCATTCCGTTCATATACAAACTCGAACCAAACGACGCAAAACCAAAATTGCCAGTCATTTCCACCAAACCATCAACTGCTCGACGAATCGCTTTGTCTGAAGTATCAACATTTGAATTGACGTGCGCCTCAATTGCCTTCGTGCTGCTATCAATACCACTCGGCAATTCCGTCATTTGCGCCGCCGTGATTCCATTGACATAAAAACGATATCCCTTATCTGTCGGAATTCGACCTGCGCTCGTGTGGGGCGCCTCAATAAATCCCATCTCCTCAAGTTTTGCCATCTCACTGCGAATCGTTGCGCTACTCACGCCAAATAACTTGGCTAGCGTTACACTACCAACTGGCGCCGCAATTTCAGCGTATTGCTCAATAATAGCGACAAGGATTGCTTGTTGACGTTCGGTCATAGTCCAATTATATCGCAAATCTAGCACTCATACAAGCAGAGTGCCAAGCCTTATCGTCTTTCCGTAAAGTAGCGCGCTGCATCTGAAGAGAACAACATCATGATCATAATATGCACGCCAATTGAGATCAAAAGCAGCATAATCGACGCATTAATTCGCCCAATTGTCACGGATAAAGATTCGGTGACAATAGCTAATGTCGCCACAGAAAGTAGTGAGATTCGCGCCCGACTACTTCCTCGAAGCAACAACCCAACCAGCACGATTTCCGCCACGACCAGCAGAACATTAAAGCCAGCCATCATTGACAACATAGTATTCGCGGCATTTATATCAATTCCGTCAATATTCACAACCTGCACCAAAGTCGTCGGCCAGCTAGAAAAGTCCACCAACATTTGCCCAATTGTGAATAACGACGCCAGAATCATTAGTCCACCGCCAATTAAAATCTGCGGTGGTCGGCGACTCCAAAGCTCTTCCAATAAAGTTTCGTGATTTCGTGGATGACGATCATAAATTGTGCCATCCATAATCACCCCGAGCCGCGTTGAAGCGGTGACATTATCACCAGCCTTTATTCGACCAACTCCCAAAATTGGCAAATCGCCATCAGTGCGGATAGAATCTCCAAGACCATTGCGCGAATGATAACCCGTTGAAAAATCCTTTAATATCGTCACTCTAACATTTTTATTGTTACTTTTAACTGACTCAATGATATAATCTCGTTCAATATCAATATTCTCGTCAATTTTATGTGTGAACTGAAAAGTAAACAAAGAAAAGCCAACACTCTTATCGTATGTACCAGCCGCCAACCAATCAACTCGATGACCGCCAGGAAGAAGCCAGCCAGTTGGGCATCGCCAAAACCTAACGTGATGACGACGCCTTGGATTGCCGTCAACTTCCTGCTGATAAGCAAAGTCTTGCCGTCTGCCAAACAAAAATGCTGGCGACACTGGCGCATTTGGATAACTACGACCACTAAGCACAGTAAGCACCATTTTCCAAGCTGATCTTGGAGTTATGTCATCCGCCAAAACCCAGCCAGCCTCAGTCATTGCCTTATGGAGCTTTTCTTCCGAGCCACGCACGCTCAAATTGACAGGGTCGCTTAATACTCCGTCCGCCGTTCGCGTCCTGCCGATAAAATAATTCGGTACGTACATATTGCTCAAAATTCGATGAAGTCTAGGCAACGCCAAATATGCTACAATTATCCACACAACAAAGAATAAGCCAACCAGCCACCAACCGCCCGTCGCCCAACCTTCTCTAAGCACCAACCACGCCAACCAAAACGACGCCAAACCTGCAAAGATAAAAAAGGATTGGTCTAACAATGCAGTCAAGGTCTTCAAGGAGCGATCTTGCCTGGCTGCTATTTTTTTTGGAGTTTTTGCTGAACTCATAGATTAATTATATCATTGAGGAGATTTCGAGCTACCAAACGCGCCTCGTCATCTTGACGCTTAAACACGTCGCCGCGCAAAATAATTTCCTCGGTCACTCGAATTGCTCGCTCCAAATCGTCATTGATAATCACGTGATAATACGGAACTTCAAGCGCGTAAGCCAACTCTTTTATCGCTGAAGCATGGCGCTTTGGCCACTCCGCCTGAAAATCTTCTTCGGTTGCATAACGCTTTTTTAATCGCTCAATCCAAGTTTGGCTATTTGGCGGCACAATAAAAATCGCAATGCTATCTGGCGCCAGTCGCTCATACTCCTCCACGCCCTGAACGTCAATGTCGGTAATTGCCACGCGGTTCTGATCATGCGCTAATTTCAGCTCAGCCACCGATGTCCCATAAACTGTACCGTGGACAAACTTTGCCTCAATAAATTCATTATTTTGTAGCATATTTTCGGCAGTTTGCAAATCAATAAAGTGATAATCAATTCCATCTTGCTCGGCACATCCATTATTTGTGCGTGGCGCACGCGTAGTGTGAGAAACAATATCGCGAAACTCCGTCGACTTCAGCAATTGTTTTTTTATCGTGTCTTTGCCCGCACCAGAAATTCCCGCGAGCAGCGCAATTTTCGTACTTTTGACCAACTCAATTGTCGATTCAGTTGGCTGATAATTTGTAATAAGATCTTCAATACTTAGCATAATATTTACCTATAATAACTCATCAAGTACAGATTGCCAATTGGGAAATTCAGAACTTCCAAAACGAATAAGCCGACCAGGAAACTCGCCCGCACCATTCGCCGTCCGATCGTCAATCAAAATATCGCCTCGACTCAAATTCTTTGCTGACGAAAAAATAACCTTACGGAAGAAAACATTATCCGAACCTTCGCCGCCAAAATACTTTTTCACCCACGCCAACTTATCACCCAAAGCCGTCGGATTTTCCCACGGAGAGGAAGATAAAATATATAAATCGTATTTGTCTTTCAGAGCGTAAACCGCCTCGATAGCTCCAGGCATAGGTTCCATCAAAGAAAAAATTCCTGGAATATTATCGTGCTGACCAGCAAACTCATCAATCAACTCGGGCGATATTTTTGTTAAAGCAGATTTGAAATCCGCCAAAACACCATCCATATCAATATAAACAATAGGTTTTTTCATAATTAATCCCTTTTTAGCATCACCATAAACGCTTCACTTGGTATGTCAACTTTGCCGAAGCGCTTCATTCGTTTTTTACCACGCGCCTGCTTGGCGAGAAGCTTCTTTTTACGACTGACATCGCCGCCGTAAAGATAACCCGTAACGTCCTTTCGGTAAGCGCCGATATTTTCCCTGGCAATAAATTTACCACCAATTGCCGCCTGCAATGAAACCTCAAAGCTCTGGCGCGGCACAACTTCTTTCAATTTCTTAACAATCTCACGCCCCAAATGTTGAGATTCTGACCGATGGCACATTACGCTCAACGAATCAACCATTTCGCCCGCCACATAAAAATCGACGCGCACCAAATCTTCCACTTGATAATCTGCCAACTCATAATTAAACGAACCGTAGCCGCTGGTAATAGATTTCAATTGGTCATAAAAATCCGTCAATAAATTCGCAAGTGGCGCCGCAAATGAAATCAGCGCCCGCTCGTCAATGTAACTCAGGTTTTTCTGGCGACCACGCTTACTCACAATCAGCTGAATCACCGCACCAATGTAATCCTGCGGCACGACAATTTCGCCATCAATCCACGGCTCGCGAATCTCTTTTATTTGCGCCGGGTCGGGCAATTCACTAGCAGATTTAATATCCAGCTCCTCTCCATTCGTCAAACTAACTTGATAATCAGTACTCGGATTGGTCACAATCAAATCCAAATTATATTCACGCTCCAATCGCTCGCGAATAATGTCCATATGAAGCAGACCCAAAAATCCGATTCGCACACCATAGCCCAAAACCGGCGAATTCTCCGGCTCGAATTGCAGCGCCGAATCGCTCAGGCTCAACTTTTCAATTGCTTCTTTCAGGTCATTATAGTCTTCATTGGACACCGGGAAAAACCCCGCATAGACAAACGGCTTAACTTCTTTATAGCCTGGAAGTGGCTGGACGGTAATTTTTTCAGTCATAACTATTTGTTATTATATCAGCTCAATGTTTTTATATAAACGCACAGTAAATCGCTACTTGCATACCTACTTATTCTCAGCAAATTATTCCTTACACACTGAGGTCTAATCTATAACTGCTCAAAAATCTTATGAGCTTGATTCTTGCTAATAGTCTGAACCAGTTCAGCGTAGCTCATCCACCGACCGCGTTTAGCTTTGTCGCGACGATAATCCTTCTCGTCAGTAATATCACCCTTAACTATCACATCAACATTACGCCAAGCGATCCAAGGTATGTCATCGCTCAAAAAGCTATAATCTAGATGAACATAATTTTCGTTGATCAGTTTATAGTCTGACGATGAAAATCCGCGCGCATACAACTCGCGGAGAATAACGTCTGCTAGTTCGGCAAAGTTGTCAGCAGTGACATACAGAAAGTCATCGTATTCTTCACCAAGTTCGTATGATCGTCCATTCATAAAAATACTATACGAATCATCGTCAACAATTTTCTCGTCCAACCACACGCGGTGGTCGCGTGTTATCGGAATTACGCGACATCTAATCTTCTCTGTAAAGTTTTTGAAATTACTCATAATCGCCAACAACAGATATATCAATACCTATTTCGTGCATTTTATTACATCTGCGCTTTTCAATACTGGTATGTACTATTTCCACTGTCGCGTCTGGTTGATCTTGTGCTTCTCAAAATACACTTCCGCCAAATTGACATCAAACCGATTTGCCAATTCCATCAAATAGTTCAGCACGTCCGCGAACTCCTCGCGCAGATTGTCGTGATTGTCAGGTTTTTTCTCACCCTTAAATCCTGTCTCTTTGCGAACTGCTTTTGCCAGCTCGCCAACTTCCTCAGTAAACAATAAGAACACTTCAGTGACAGAATTTTTATCCCACCCCTTCTCTTTACATGTTTGATCGAGGTGTTTTTGTAATTCAGTTAAGCTGATTGTTTGTGGATTCATGATTTTTCCTTCTTTAATCTTAATTAACTTACACTTGATGGAATATAAACATAGCAGGAAGCAAGAATCTGCTCGCTATCCAATCCTATTTTTAATTACTATTATACTCTGATTTATCAAACAATATATCACTTTGGTTAAATATTTTTTCCTGTGATAGTCCAAAATCTCTACCAGCAACTTTTTTATGAAGTTGCTGGTTTTGTTTATATAACTTTTATAAAGAAGTAATAAAAGTTAAACCGCCTAATATCACTCCCGCTGCATTGGGAATGATGAGGATCCAGTCTTTTTTAGGTTCTTTTGTCCAACCATAGATTACCCAAATTAAACAAGAAACTGCTGCGAATAGTGGTTGGAATGGTTGAGCTTTTTCTCCTTGTAGGTTAGCGATAATTTGTGGAATATATGCAATAAAGACAAGGATCCCAATAAAAGCTCCAATAGATCCGACAAAGCGATTAATTTTTTGTTTAGACATATAATACCTCATGAGGTTTTATTATATTATAAAGGAAAAGATGCTGTCAATAATTTTGTGTAAACACTCTAGTAGAGTCTTCAAACAAAGTAACTAAGTAACGTTCCAGAGCCTCCTCGTTAGGAAAAAGAACCTTCTATTTCGTTTGACGTTTGATTTCTTTATTAAGAGACTTAATGAGTTTTGTCGAATAAATGCTATGCCAAATCTGGTAAGGAAACTGATTTCAGCAATCATACGCGTCAATACTACGAACCAACGCCAAAAAAATTCAGTTAAGCTTATTGTTTGTAGATTCGTGGTTTCCCTTTTTAATCTTAATTAAATATCTCCCCAGTGTTACCGTATCGCCAACCCGCGCCTCGCGTGTCGTTTTCAGGTTTGTCACAATATAGCCAATTTCGCCAGTTTCAAGCGAAGGGTCGGGTTGCATGGCTGGGTTAAGATGACCGACTTCCAGAGCTAGTCCATCTGCGCCAGTCGCCATCATTCGGATAGATTCGCCCTTTTTAATTCGCCCGTCAACCACCCGCACGTATAAAATCACGCCACGATAATCGTCATAATAGCTATCAAAAATCAACGCCCTAGTCGGACCATCAGCCTCGCCAGTTGGTGCCGGAATTCGCTCGACAACCGCATCCAAAACCTTATCTACGTTTTGACCAGTTTTAGCAGAAATATGAATAATCTCGCTCTCGTCGCAACCCAACAAATTAATAACTTGTCTGGATACGCGCGGTATATCAGCGGCCGGCAAATCAACCTTATTCAAAACCGGAATAATTGTCAAATCCTGCTCCATTGCCAGATAAACATTCGACAATGTTTGCGCCTGAATTCCTTGGCTGGCATCAACCACTAATATCGCGCCCTCGCAAGCCTGCAAACTACGCGAAACTTCATAGCTAAAATCGACATGTCCCGGAGTGTCAATCAAATTCAGATCTACATTTTTATATCGCATTCGCACCGGCGCCAACTTAATAGTAATGCCTTTTTCCCGCTCCAAATCCATCGAGTCCAGCAACTGCGACTTCATCTCGCGCTTTTCTACCGTCCCAGTCATCTCCATCATTCGATCGGCCAGCGTAGACTTACCGTGGTCAATATGAGCAATAATACAAAAATTCCGAATATTTTCCATTAGTCCTTAAACTCCAATCGTCCAAATAACACTTTTTTCAATCGCGATAAGATCGGGTCAATTTCTGGCAATTTTAGCCACTTCGAAGCCGCGGCATACGCGCCAAAACTAACCATTGAAATGATAACGAATTTCGGAAAAGCGCTAAAGAAGCTGTCGTCATGGTAACGAAATGGCAAAACCAACACACCAATATAACAAACTACACCCGTAATAATTCCAGCAAGTATCATCTTAAAAATCGCTCGCACAAACGTCATATCGAATAATTTTGGCATTTGACGATTCATAACCGCCAAAAGAACAACCACTTCCAAAACCGCCACTGTCGATTGAGCCCAAGCCAATCCATACGCGCCCATTTTCAAGACCATCGATAAAACAATTGCTAAAATAATATTCAAAGTAATCGAGAAAATTGAAATATACAGCGGAGTTTTCGTATCTTGTCGAGCGTAAAATGCTCGCGCAGCCATATGGTAAATAGTTCGGAATAAAATTGCCACGACCAAACAGCCCAAAATTCCCGCGATTAGTGGAACACCACCATTACTAATAAAGTGCACGACGTATCCCCTGGTAAAGAAAATCACCACCGACACCGGAAGTGCCATCCAAAAAATAATTCTCAGCAGGGAACGCAGGTCTTTTTGAAATAGGTCATTTCGACCTTCGCCCAAATGTTCAGTCAATTGAGGAAAGGCGGCATTTGAAATCGCCACGCCAATAAGATTGATCGGCATCATATGAAGAGTTAAAGCCTGCTGGTACGCCCTAACCGTTCCATCAGCCAAGCGCGAAGCCAAATTGACCTCGACCAAGCTAACCACATAATCCATTCCTTGATCGACAGAACGCGCTGGCAGCAAAGATAAAACTTTCCTAAAACCCTTGTTTCGCCAATAAATCTTGAAATTGTAATCAAACCCAAGTCCAGCCAAGCCAACCGCGCTGACGATCAATTGCAAAAACGACCCCAAAACCACGCCTAGCGCCACGCCCATAATGCCGCCGTCAAAAATCTGCCAGCCGAATAAATTGACGCCACCAGTAAACCACACCGTACCAATAATAATACCGACGTTATACAGCATTGGCGCCAGCGCACAGAACATAAATCGCCCGACCGCTTGCTGAATACTAGCAATCACCGCCGCAACCGCAAAAATAAACGGATTAACCGCGATCACCTGCATCATACTAACCGCCAAAGCATGGCCAGACTCGCTCAGACCAGGTGCGATTAGATACTTCATCAACGGATCGGCAAAGATAATAATCAACACCGACGCCGCCATGGTTATTAGCGCCATAAAATTGATCATGCTCGAGCTAATTTGCCAAGCCGACTGCTTATTACCCTTGACCCAGCGCTCATTAAAAACTGGAATAAACGTCACACTAAGCGCACCAGAAACCAGCACTGCAAACATAAAATCTGGCACCATGAAAGCTGCCGTATAAGCATCTAGTCCAACCGGGTATCCCGCCGATACTCCATTTTTACTTGGCATGTAGGCTGAGTTTAGTAGACGATCACGGAAAAATCCCAGCAAGCTCGACAGCAACGTCGAGCTAGCCATAATCGTAGCAGCCAATTTAACATTAAGCCGCTGATTTATTTTCGTAACTGTACTACGAACGCGCCCCATAGTATTTTACGAATGCAGTTTAGCTTCTTTTGGTAATTTAGTGCCTTTAAGAATCTCGTCAACCTCAGATTCTTCCAGAGTTTCTTCCTTTAGTAGAGCCTCAGCCAACTTATCAAGGAACGAACGATTCTCTTTCAATACCAACATTGCACGATGTTTAGCTTCGGTAATCAATTGCGCGACTTCCTCATCAATCATCTTCGCAGTCTCATCAGAATACGGACGCTCTCTGGTCATCTTATCGAACATCAAGCCGCCGTTATCTTCATGGAATACTTGATCGCGCAAGCCCTTGCCCATTCCTTGCTCAATCACCATATCACGGGCAATTTCAGTCGCTTTTCGCAAATCCGAACCAGCTCCAGTAGTGATTCCGTCATCGCCGTAAATCAACTGTTCAGCGATTCGTCCGCCCATTGCCCGAGCCAAAATATCCTTAAACTCGTAAACATTCGTGTAGCTCTTATCTTCTGGCGGCAAGAACCACGTTATTCCACCGGTACCGCCGCGTGGAATAATCGTAACCTTGTGAACTGGGTCGGAATCAGGCAAGACGTGACCAACAATTGCGTGGCCAGCTTCGTGATAAGCAGTCAATTCTTTCTCGTGATCGTTCATTATCTTAGTCTTGCGCTCTGGACCAATTGCCACACGCTCAAACGCCTCAGTTAATTCGTCATTTGAGATCTTCTTCTTGTTGCGACGAGCGGCAATGATCGCAGCTTCATTAGCCATATTTGCCAAGTCCGCACCAGATGAGCCAGCGGTTTTTGCTGCCAATTTATCAAGATCAACAGTTTCATCAGTTGGCTTTTTCTTAAAGTGAACCTTCAGAATTGCCTCACGATCTTTACGTTCTGGTAATGTAATATTCACACGTCGGTCAAATCGTCCAGGGCGAAGCAAAGCCGGATCCAAAACATCCGCGCGGTTGGTTGCCGCCAAAACAATAACATTATTTTCGCCATCAAAACCATCCATTTCCACCAAAATCTGGTTCAGGGTTTGCTCGCGCTCATCATGACCACCACCCATACCAGAGCCACGCTTACGACCCACGGCGTCAATCTCGTCAATAAATATAATGCACGGCGCATTTTTCTTAGCCTTAGAAAATAGGTCTCGCACTCGGCTAGCGCCAACACCGACAAACATTTCCACAAATTCAGAACCGGAGATCGAGAAGAATGGCACACCAGCCTCACCAGCAACAGCTCGGGCTAGCATCGTCTTACCTGTACCTGGATTACCGACTAACAATACGCCTTTTGGAATCCTTGCGCCCAAATCTTTATATTTCTTCGGATGCTTGAGGAAATCAACAACTTCCTGCAGATCTTGCTTGGCGTTATCATTTCCAGCGATATCCGTAAACAGAACCTTTTCTTTATCTTGTCCATACAGGCGAGCCTTACTCTTGCCAAATCCCATCGCTTGATTATTTTGACCCTGAGCTTGGCGCATCATAAACATAAAGAACACCACGACAATCAGCACAGGCACAACCATAACCGCCAGGTTCCACATAGTTTCGCCGGTTGTGGATGGTGGAATAACCTTCACCTCAACCTTAGCATCCTTGTTCAAGCCCTGCTCATAAATGCTACTAGATTCCTTGACTGAACGTTCAGTAGGTTTTGACTCTCCCTTAGGCGTCACCTTAATATCGTTTCCTTGAATCTCCAATTGAGCAATTTTACCGTCATTTGCTCGACGCACTACATCAGATAATGCAACATCTTTAAGATTTGACGCAGGGAAGAGCGTTGCGTAAAAAATTAACGCTACAAAAATTATAATTGCCCAAAACAATCCAAATCGTAAAATTTGACTTATTCTATTCTTTCCATTTCTTTGAGGCATCTTAACAGCCATTCTCAACTAATCCTTTCGCCTATACTAATCAAACTCTCTTTATTATAACACTTCTTAGCGTCAATTTCATCACAATGCCGCCGCCAGCTTGCCAGCAAGAGCCAGCTTTTCCAATTTTTATAGCAATTAGCATACGCTCCAGTTGAGAACCCAGTAACGACACGTCATAATGTCGTAAAACGTAATAATATAGTAATTCTTGTGCGACATTATCATCTATCATTGTCAAAAAATACCGACTCAGGACTTCTCCATCAAACTTCTCTATCTCCTGCTCAATTTCCCCTCTTAATTCTCTCTGTTTTCGCCACGCCTCATATACTCCAAGCTTCTGGTATTCATCAAGTTCACGATTTATCTTGCGTCTAAATTTATTTCTCTGATACAAGTCGCTTTGATTTGTCTCATCTTCACACCATTCCAATTTCTGGCGAATCGCATATTCATAAATTCTCTGCTTCGTCCATCCATTCATAGGTCTAACTATTTGACTATCGCTCATCCCCGCCAAGCCTCGCCACCTGGAGCCACGCTTAAGGTTCATCGCTACAGTTTCAATAATGTCATCTCGATGATGCGCTGTCACTATCACGCCACCAAAATCCGTCGCCACGCCACGCAAAAATTCATACCGTCTTTGGCGTGCCAATTCTTCACTAGCATCAGCCCCCAACTTTTCACGCCGACAAACAAATTGTATTTTATACCTATCAGCTAAAGCCTCGACAAATCTAGCATCACTAGCCGAATCCTCACGAATTCCGTGGTCAAAATGAGCGACCACCAAATCTTTTTCCGTTCGCGACATCAAATCCAGCAAAACTACCGAATCAATCCCACCACTGACTGCGATAATATATCTCACATATCCATTATCTCACAATTTACCTAAAACGTATTTGGCAAATTTTATACTATCTGTTACAATCAATGCAGTGTGGCACCGTAGCTCAGCTGGTTAGAGCGCAGGACTCATAAGCCTGAGGTCGGTGGTTCGGGTCCACCCGGTGCTACCAGAAATTATCTTTCCTCGTCAATACGACGGGGAATTTTTTATAGATACTGAATTAAATTAGCTCAAGCTCTTCAGATTGAGCGCCGTCCAAAGCCGCCAATCGTCGTGACACAAAACTATCCAATTCCCATGAATTACGCTGACGCTCCCACGTTGCTAAATCCTTTTTTCGAGTTACTTCTAAAAATTCAGCTAATTCACTGGTGTTGATTTCCATATTTTTTCCTTTTTTGTGTTAATTATTTAACTGTCTTTATACTATCATAAATTTGACAAAAAAGCAATACCTTTTTCGGTCATTATTTACCTTTTCATTCCGCTTGTGGTACACTGGTAGAGAAGGATTTATACACAAAAATGACCCCTGTAACAATCTCATCACTGGCTACCATAATTTTTGCAGCGATTATTCACGCTAGTTTTCAGCTTAGCGTCAGTGTTTTAACGTTACTTAGCGGACATTCAATTGGCAAAAAAACCGCCCAGAGAAAAATTTTTCGTATGAGCAACAGTTTTGTACTTGGAGTCGCAATGATCACCTTGTTACTTATCAGCTCAATTTCCTATTTCTTATCACTATTCATCCACCACATCACCAGCGCAGAGCAACTCGTTGCCGCCATCTCTTCAGGGATGATGTTTGGATTAGGAATCGCAATTTGGGCATTCTACTTTCGACGACAACCAGGAACTTCATTATGGCTTCCACGCAATTTTGCGGAATATTTAAACAAGCGCACCAAAAAAACCAAAAATTCCATAGAAAGCTTTGCTCTGGGAATAATTAGCGTTATTGCAGAAATCATATTCATCATCGCGCCAATTATCGCCGCTAGTCTGGCTATTATCACCCTACCAGACCCCTTCTTGCAAATCATCAGCATGACAATCTACGTCATCGTGTCCACGCTGCCGTTGTTTGTCGTTATCGTCTTGATCGGCAGCGGACGCAGCATCTCTAATCTACAACGTTGGAGAGAAGAACATAAGAGATTTTTGCAATTCGCCAGCGGCGGTAGCTTACTAATTTTGGCGGCATTCCTATTTGTCGACCGCGCTATTGGCGTCATTAGCTATGGAGGCAATCTATGGTAAAGCCAGGTCAAATTGACGTCATCAAACAAGGAAAACGACCACCAGAGGAGTTTAGCCCAGATAAGCTCCACAATTCCATAATTGCCACCTGTCTAAGCGTTCGCACACCAGAAGGTCAAGCTCAAGACATTGCAAAAACCGTCACTTTGGGCGTCATGAATTGGTGTGAAACTCACCCAGAAATAACCTCTGCTGATATCCGCCGCCAAGCACAACGCATTATGAAAACTCTACATCCTGACGCAGCCTATTTATATAAAAATTATAAAACCATAATTTAGGAGATTTGATGTCGCAAAAACCAACTTTTGACTATGACTATATCGTAATTGGTAGTGGCGCTGGCGGTTCACCCGCAGCCAGCATACTAGCAAGTGCCGGAAAAAAAGTTGCTGTTGTAGAAAAATCAACATTCGGCGGGGAATCACCAAACTGGGGAGATGTACCAACTGGATTCTTAACTCACGCTCTTAACGTTTATCAAACAGCCAAAGATGCCGCTAGGTTTGGGTTGCGCACTAACTCGGTTGGGTATAATTACCCTTCTCTGCTATCCTGGAAAGACAAAGTTGTAAAGAGAACTGGAGCTGGCGGCAATCGCTATTATTACGAAAAACAAGGCATTAGTGTTTTTGCTGGCAATGCACATTTCTTGAGTCCGAACGAAATAGCCATCAATAGAAGACACTTGTCCGCTCGCAAATTTCTCATTGCAACTGGATCTGATTGGCAAATTCCAGAAATACCTGGGTTAAGCGCCGTTTCTTATCACACTCCAAAAACTATTTTTAGCTTGAAGCGCCCACCAAAAACCATATTCATTGTTGGCGCGGGAGCTACAGCACTAGAATTGGCGCACATCTTCTCCACCCTGGGAACAAAAGTTTACGTAGCAGAGAAATCGTCCAGAATATTATCAACATTTGACCCAGAAGTCAGCACTTTGGTTACGAATGACGCAAAAAATCGCAATATTTCAATCTTAGCTCGCACTAAGGTTATCGCTATACAAAAATCGTCTATACAAAAGCGCGTCACTTTTCTGCAAGGACGAATAGAGAAATCTGTACGCGTTGATGAGATTCTAATTGCCGACCAACAATTGCCTGCAACAGATTTAGGCTTAGAGAACGCCGGCGTAAAATATACCGAAAATGGCATTTTGGTTAATTCTTACCTGCAAACTTCCGCTCGACATATTTTTGCCGCAGGAAATGTAACTGACGCCAATATCCAAACCCACACAGCTTTAGCGCAGAGTCGTATTGCAGCTCATAATTTGCTACATAATAATAAGATTAAATTCAATGATTCCCCACGCCTACAAGTTGCATTTACTCAGCCAGAAATAGCTCAAATTGGAATGAATGAATATGATTGTAAGGTGAAAGGAATAAGCGCAAAAATAGCAATTGTTCCGCTCACGACTACCGTACGCAGCAATATTACCGACCAGCGAATAGGTTTTGTGAAATTGATCGTTGACAAGAAGCGAGTTGTCATAGGCGGAACGATCGTCGGACCACACGCTAGCGATATGGCAGCCGAGCTAACCCTAGCTGTTCGACATAAAATTACCAGCGAAGAACTGGCATCCACTCCGCATTGTTTTACTTCTTGGTCAGAAGCCGTGCGAATTGCCGCTGGAAAACTTCTATAATTACCTCTGATGCGCTATAATAAGTCTCACGGGGGCGTAGCTCAGGGGTTAGAGCAGTCGGCTCATAACCGATTGGTCGCTGGTTCGATCCCAGCCGCCCCCACCACATTCTGAATTCGAATTTGATAATCATAAGATGAATATTTTTACCATTCCTGCTACAATATTATGTGGTAGATATTAAATTTGCAAAAATGAACAAATTAAAACTCAAACGATTAATTTACAGAATACAGCACGACTATTTGACCCTAAATAATGTCGTTATTGCAGCTGCGATTTTAATTGCCATGAGTTGGGCCTGGGGCTCCATTGAATCAATGCAGAAAAACTACGAGTTGCAACGGTCTATAGACAATAAACGCCAACAAGTGGAAATAGAAAAATTGCAAGTCACCTTGCTGGAATACGAATCGAAATATTATCAAAGCGAAGAGTATCAAGAATTAACTATTAGACAGCGCACGGGAAAAGGTCTACCTGGCGAAAAACAGCTCATCACCCAGTCATTTGAAAGCGCCACGCCTGCCCAAAAATTCGCATCAAACACGAAACGGACTGACAGCAACTTCCAACAATGGATGAACTTTCTATTTGGTGGCAATAGTCATAAACACTAAGGTGTTGCAATTATCACGTTAAGCTGATATCATAATTATGTATCGCGGGGTAGAGCAGCCTGGTAGCTCGTTTGGCTCATAACCAAAAGGTCGTAGGTTCAAATCCTACCCCCGCCACCAAGAAAAATCCCTCTTCATTCAGAAGGGGGCTTTTTCTTTACGCATTATTATCTATACAGCCCTTATTCCAACCTGAACGTTTCTTGCCTGCTTTAGTCAGAGATGTGGCTGTGCGAACTTTTTTATAGTCCAAAACATCACTTAGGACAGCCCCTCCTAATTTACCATACAGTTCACAATCAAGCTTAAGTGGACATGCTTCACAAGCACTTATAGCAAGTCTGGCAACTTCAGAAATATCACTACCCCTGTTTCTTTCTATGCGACGAGCTCGATCATAGTCACCACGACCTCTATGACATTCGGCAAAGCCAGCACGACGACGAATCCTGCCGAAAAGATCACACATCTCAACTATAATTCTATTTCTCTTCGTAAAATCTTCATCACTATAACTATTCGCATCAGGAACAAAATCTTCGCCTAAATAATCCAACGGCACAACATTACCGTCCGAATCAACAACATCAATAACGCCCGCTCTGTTTGGCCTAGCAAGCTCCAACACTTCAACCGTCTTCGACTTCATATAGTAACTATTATACCACAATATCCACAAATAATCAACCCCACAAAAAACTCCCCTGCTTTTTACAGAGGAGTTATGGCACCTGTTTGTTTGGTTTTACTATATCACCAAACGCGCTTATGGTGCAAGCAAAGGACTATTTTTTCTTAGAAATTGTCAAAAAGCCGTTGCGTGGGTTTTCTTTCACAATACGATCTTCTGGTAGATCACATGGTGTACCCTTTTCATTCTTCTCAACCTTAGCGAAGAAGTAAATAGTTTGAGTCTTGCCGCCGCGCAAAGTTACGTCAGTCTTATGCAAGTAATATGTGATGCCCTTTGAGTTGGTATGTTTATAAGCCATTTGGTTATATACCTCCTATTAATGATATACCTATATAGATTACTATCTCTATATCACCCCTGTCAAGCTAAAAAAGCTTATTTCGCCGCCTAATCATCAACTTTAACATCCCCAGAACAACCAACCTCATTACGATAATCATAGCAATGAATATCGTCACCAGCAAAGACCACCCCGCGTAATCAGCTGACCATATCGGCGAGACGAAAGTGTGATAATACGGCTCGGTTGAAGGTGCTTCAAACTGCAAGTTAGTGGCTTTCGCGGCAGGATATTTCGCCCACTCCTCGTTAATACAATTGATATACCTCGGATCCGCCTGTGTCGTAAATCGGCCGTAACCGCCTTGTTGCGCCCTAGCATCACAAACAGCCCTAACTTTCGACACAGTGTCATTGTTAGACTGATTTTTTATCTCCTCCTCGAACTCTTTCAGCTTCCGGTCATACATTTGTTTATACGTATGATCCAGCGCAATCTTCCCCGGATCAGCGTTCATATGTGTAGATACATAACGCTGCAAATCGTATAGTCGCTGCTGAAGATTGACTATATCTCCAGCCTTATCTGCATTTTCTACAGATTCTCGTCGCTCGACCATACCAACATTATTCAACCTCAAAAAAGTCGCAGAAATAAATCCAGACATAATCAATAAAATAACCAACTGCCAAGTCTTAATCTGACTGAGTCGCTTAATTCTGAACTTAGTTTTCTTCTTGTCTATAGCCATCCCACCGCCTTCTCTATGATTTTAGTATAGCAAATTATCCCAATGACGTGAATATTGTTACCGCTGCGGTGGTATAATATTTGTATGCGAATTTATTTTTCAGGAATTGGCGGCGTTGGTATCGGACCACTGAGTAGAATTGCTTTAGAAGCTGGATATGACGTTTGCGGCTCCGACAGATCACCAAGTCTAATCACAAACGAATTAGAGTCAGCTGGAATACCTATTTCTTTAGATCAATCTGGCGCATTTTTACAATCAGAACACGAAAAGTCACCATTTGACTGGTTTATTTACACCGCTGCTTTACCGGAAAATCACCCAGAATTAGTCTTGGCGCGAAAATTAGGCATAAAAACCAGCAAGCGTGATGAGCTTTTGGCGCAGATTATTGCTGATAAAAATCTCAACCTCATTGCAATCGCTGGTACGCACGGAAAAACCACAACAACAAGTATGCTAGTCTGGACAATGGAGCAATTGCAAATTCCTGTTAGTTATTCTGTGGGTTCGACTTTAAGCTTTGGACCAAGCGGAACATTTGATAAAAATAGCCAATTTTTCGTATACGAATGTGACGAATTTGACCGCAACTTTTTGCATTTTTCTCCAGAAATTAGCCTTATCACATCTGTTGATTACGACCATCCAGACACATATCCAACAAAAGAATCTTACTTAGACGCCTTCCGTGAATTCGGTGAAAAATCTAAAAAAGTTATCGCGTGGCAAGAAAATTCCGCCATATTTGATGAGAAAAATCTAACAATCTTGCACGATTCCAACAAAAACATCACTCTGCCCGGCGAGCACAACCGAAAGAACGCTACTTTGGTGATCGAAGCTTTGAAGCATATGGGAGTGGACGCGGAGGAGTTAGAAATATACCAAGCAACAAACTCCTTCCCTGGCTCAGGACGACGTTTTGAAAAGCTCGCCGAAAATCTATATTCTGACTATGGACATCACCCAGTTGAAATTCAAGCGACATTACAGATGGCTAAGGAGTTGTCAAACGATGTAATCCTGGTTTATCAGCCACACCAAAATGTTCGCCAGCACGAGATAATTGATCAATACACTGATGATATTTTCCGTGATGCCAATGAAATTTACTGGCTGCCGACTTACTTAACTAGGGAAAATCCAGATTTGCCAACCTTGACGCCGCAACAACTTGCTAAAAATATTGACAAAGAAAAAGTTCATTTTGCCGAATTAGATGGCAGTTTATGGCAAGAAATAACCGCGGCAAGGAACTCTGGCAAGCTCGTCCTGTGCATGGGCGCTGGCACAATCGACGGATGGATTCGCGAGCAATTAGCTAAAAATTAGCGATCATCTCCGCTGCCATGAATCTTTCCCCGACTCTGGCGACTGAGCAGTTTATCATTATTTCTGCGAGCCACTTCCTCTAAACTACAACCGAGCAAATGCGCTATAGAATTGACATACCAAAGCACGTCACCGAGCTCTTTTATTATTGCGTCGCGGTCATTCTCCGAAATCTCGCCATTTTTATCACGTAAAATTTTCTTAAACTTCTCCATAACTTCGCCAGATTCGCCACTTAATCCCAATATCTGTGCCGTCAATCTCGCGTCAACATCGCCATATTTATGAGAATCTTTATCTGTTAAGGTAGAAATTGCTTTAGTTGAATAATCGTTAAATTGCATAATATTCCTTTCATTTATTAGCGGGTAGTTCTTACGAAATTAATAGTTTTTCCTTCGCCAATCCACCTTTGCTCGTAAGTCGTCATTATTTTATATTCGTCATTTAGCGCGGATTCATGAAGATCAAAACTCAACTCTTTAATTTGCCATTTTTCTGCCACCAATTGCTCCAAGCTCCAGCAGAAAAAAATGTGATCGTCGTGTTTGATTAATAAAGACCCGTCCGATTTTAGCAATGAAGAATACTTCTTCAAAAAATTAGGATGAGTCAAGCGGCGCCCAGCGCTATGCTTCCTCGGAAACGGATCAGGAAATGTTACCCAAATTTGCTCCAAAGAATTCTGCTCCACTAATTGGTCTATTTGGTCAGCCCGCGCCCGAACAAAAAACACATTCTCCAGCCCTTTTTCTTCAGCAATTTTCGCGCCCTTCTGTAATCGATCGCCTTTAACGTCAATTGCTAAAAATGTTTTTTCAGGATGGCGCAATGCAAGCTCCACGCTGAATAGTCCAGTTCCGGCACCGATTTCCAAACAATCGATTTCCCGCTTTGCCCACTCGTCAAATTCAAAACACAGAGGTGAATTGTGAAATAAAGCAAACTTATACTTCTTACGTTTTCTAGTGATAATAAATTGATTCGGATCGACAAAACTCATATTTTCTATTATACTAAATCAATAATGGATAAGCTTATAAAACAGTTCTTAAATTCTTCTACGTTAGGTCAATGGCTACACGGCAACAACCTTGGCTGGCTAATTAGTGAACGCATTATCGACACAGTCAGCATTATTATCGGCTCTGTTTTTGTTTATTTTCTGGGGAAATATTTATTATCTTGGACTATCCATTATTCTATACGCTCCACCGCTAAACATCGTTCCTGGCACCGTAAAGACATAGAAAAGCGCGAAAAAACTCTCATCCAATTAACCCGAAGTTTCTGGCAAATCATAATAATTTTCTATGTAGCCGCAATTGTCGCCAATAAACTATTTCTATTTGATTTATCGCCGCTATTCGCTAGTGCTGGCATAATCGGTGTGGCATTAGGATTTGGCGCTCAATCGCTCGTTAAGGACTTCTTGTCTGGTATTTTCATCATCGCCGAAAATCAATATCGTGTTGGCGATGTTGTTGACGTAATGGGAGCCGCTGGAACCGTCGAGAGAGTCGGCACTCGCACTACTGTTATACGAGATTCTGAGGGTAATGTTCATTATGTTCCGAATGGCACGATTCAGCACGTTATCAATAAAACTATGGGCTATAGTATGTCGCGCTTCAGCATTTATATCGACCCAAGTTCCGACATTTCTGCAGTTACAGACATCATTAACGCTACTGGTCAAGAATTGGCTAAAGAAAAGGCTTGGCAAAAGAAAATTATCGATCCGCCTAAATTCGTTTCCGTTGGTGATATTACTGGACGAGGAACAGAATTGATCATTGCTGGAAAAACTCAGCCATCCGATCAGTGGTCTGTGACTTCCGAGATGCGACATCGATTGCTACAGAACTTTGACCGCGAAGGCGTTCTTTTGGCAACCCTGCCGACCCCAACCTCAATAACCAGAAGATAAAGATTAATTATTAGACAAACCTAACTCTTTATCGCTCAACACATCATTAGAAAACGCTTTGATTTTATTAACGCTCTCTACTTCTTTATCATAAATTCCCAAAAATTCCTTCAATGTATCCTTGCTTACTGTACCTTGCGCGTCAAATTCGTGACTTTTTTCATCCGCATCCTTGCTAATTTGATTGCGGCGAGAAGCGTATTCTGGGCGACTCAAGTCTAATCGATAAGCGTCAGTCTTGTAATACATAAACATCGCAATCGATACCAACACAACCGAGACCGCAATAGTCAGCCCAATAAATGTAGCGAATTTATAACTACGAAATAATTCCTTAGCTCTATTCATTAGAACCTCCAGACAGCGAATTTTTAATAACTTGCACTTCTTCTTTATATCTCACCAATAATTCATCCAAGACCTTCACGTCCTCAGAAAGTTTATTACGAGCCTCGCGAGCGACGGTCAATTTTTGATAATAGTCTGCCACATTATTAGAGCAATTTGCGCGCTGAAGATCAGTCATCGCAGTATCGTAATCGTTGTAATTGCTATTAAACTTAAGTCTCGTCAACTCGAATTCATTAGTAATATTCACTAACTTTGAGCTGTCCAGCTTATTGATTGCCAATCGACCGTTCAGCCTGGCCATAAGTTTGGTAGAAATAGAATTATATCTCTGTCCAACGTTAACTCTAGTTAGAGCGTCATTGGTATGGATATTTTTAATAGCAACTCTTACGGAACTACAGTTTCGATCAAGCGTTTTTATAATCTCAGAATCAGCCGTAGCATCGACGGACTGAGCCTCAACTGCCCGTGGCGTCACTAACAAACTAGAAGTAATCAAAAAAGACGCGAGATAGAAAGTAACTTTTTTCATCACTTATATTATCTCACGTCTTCTTGAATAGAGTCAAATATTACTTGAAACGTTTTTCGACGTTACCCTTAACGTCTTTTGCGGTTTCTGCTACAGCATCTCCAACTTTCTGAGAGCCAGCTTTTAACGAACTTAAGCTGTCTTTTGCTGCGGCAGTCGCTTTGCAAGCCACCTTTTCAGTGTCGGCTTTCATTTTTACAGCTTTATCCTTCAAGTCTTTCCTTGTTTCCTTACCGCTCTTTGGTGCAGTTAAAATTCCAGCTGTAAAACCTGCTGCTACCGCTCCGATAATTGCTAAAACTTTTTTCATATATTTACTCCTTTTTAATTATTTTTTACGAAATAAACCTGATATTTCACTAAAAACTTTTGTTGGCGACAACCACTCAGTCGCACTAGCTACGTTAGTTGTAATTTTGCTAACGCTTTTCATGACCGTATTAAGTCTTACCAACAAGGCGATGACCACCGCCAGTAGCGTTACGATAATAACCGACAACAATCCTACGATAATTGATAATAAAACGATGGCTGTTTGGATATCTTCCACGCTTTACCTTTCTGCAAAAGTTTATATTTGTTATGTTTATTTTAGCATGCTTGTTAAATTGTTTGTATTAGATAATCTAACTATTTCACTATAGCATAAGCTTATTAAATTGTCAATAGAGATGTACGCTAATTGTTAGTAATATGATAAACTGGTATGGTTATGCGAGATTTTTTCAAACGATACATACCAGAATTTGTTTACGGCGCCGTCGACGGAACAGTAACAACATTTGCAGTCGTGGCGGCTTCAGCCGGTGCTGGAATATCCAGTTCAGTAATTCTTATATTAGGAATTGCTAATTTAATAGCCGACGGATTCTCAATGGGATCTAGCGCATATTTAGCAGCCAGCGCTGAACACGAAGAATCCGTTCGCGACAGCCAAAAACGCTCATCCCCAAAGATCATAGGCGTAGTAACATTCTTAGCTTTCGTGGTGGTCGGTAGCGTACCAGTATTGCCATATTTGATTGACGTAATTGCAAACTTAAAGGCGCCAAACGCGGTATTATTCTATGTTAGCTCGGCGCTAACTGCGGCAACGTTCTTAGCAATCGGCTTCATCAAAGGCAAAGTCAGCAAACAATCACCCTGGCAGTCTGCAGGCATCACGTTACTCCTTGGGGCAATTGCAGCAGGGCTAGCCTACTTCGCGGGCGACATTTTGGCAGCGTGGCTTGGTATTAGGATTTAGATTTTCTGCAATAAAATTTATTATTTTATCTATATTGCACACAGCATTTTCGCTTACCACACCACCATTCAAATAGATGCGCCTATTGATTTCCAACATCACCGACTGTATCTTTGGATTTTCATCGTGATAAAATTCCATCGGAACTAGCGCCCCAGAATACGGATAATTTAACTCACAGCTATATCCCATTTTTTCAATATATGTCTTTAATTTTGATGCGTTGTCTTTATCGAACCATTTTTCATCATAGCCGAGGCAAATATCAGGTAAATTCTCCGTCCAGCCAAACAATCTTCGCACTAATTCATCGCTATAACTATGAATATCAATAATCACACACGATCCATATCGATCAACAATTTCCCTACTCAATACGTTTAGCTGTTTGTGATGTAAGTCGTATGATTTGCCCAAAATTTCCTCCCGGCGGGATAGTCCTATTTTGCGATATTGCGTACCGTCAGATAAATGCGTATAAGTCGCCCCCATACCCAGCTTAGCCATCGACTCAGCTTCGTCATCACGAAACCTCTCGACGTCACAATATAGCCGCGAATATTTAGCTATAATTTTATGGCTATCTATATTTTTAACAAGCTCATCAACTTTATAATCAGCAATGAAACGCAATTCCCTCTCGATAGTCTCTTTATCTACCGTAACATCGCGCCAAAAATCTGGCGGCAAGCACAACGAGGCGTGAGGAATGTGAAGAATAATATTATCCATCACCCTACGAGCATCTCCCGTGAACTCAATGCTAAATCTCACAAACCCAATTCGCGTAGCTGAGCGGGATCGACAACCGATGGTGAATTCATCATCACATCCACGCCAGAGCCATTCTTTGGAAACGCCAGAGTCTCGCGGACGTTTTGCTCATCGGTCAATTCCATCAAAATACGATCAACACCAAAAGCACATCCTGCGTGAGGCGGAGCGCCGTATTTGAAAGCGCCTAACATAGCACCAAACTTTTCTTCAACATAAGACTCACTGAAGCCCAGCAACCCAAACACTTTATAAAGCACTGCTGGGTTGTGATTGCGCACGCCGCCAGAGCAAATTTCGTAGCCGTTCATCACCATATCAAACTGATCAGCGACAATGGATAATTTTTCGGCATCAGTTTCAGCAGACTCCAGAGCTTGCAAACCACCCTTTGGCATACTGAACGGATTATGACCAAAGTCAAGTTTTTTACTTCGGTCATCCCACTCGTAAAACGGAAAATCAATAATCCAAGCAAACGCCACGACCGATGGATCCTTAAGATTAAAGTGCGAGGCAAATTCATTACGCAAGCGCCCCAATACCGCGTTAACAACCGAGCGAGAATCAGCACCAAAGAACACTGCATCGCCATCAACCGCACCAGTTTTTTGCTGGATATCAGCTAATTCCTTCTCACTCAAGAATTTCGCAATTGGAGATTTTGCTTCACCGTCTTGATATGTGATGTACGCCAAACCGCCAGCGCCTTCGCTTTTAGCGATATTAGTGAAATTGTCAATTTGCTTGCGGCTCAAACTTACGCCATTTTTTACACAAATAGCCTTAACGCATTCAGCATTTTTAAATACACCAAACTCAGTCTCCGAGAACACGTCCGCCAGTTCTATCAATTCCATACCAAATCGCAAATCCGGCTTATCAGAACCGTAAGTTTCCATGGCGTCGCGATACGAAATTCGCGGAATTGGACTACCATCACCAACCGCCAAATCGCTCAAATCCAACAATTTTTTACCAGCAAAATCAGTCGCAAGCTGCTTCATTAAAGGTTCGACCTCAGCACGAACTTCTTCGCCATTTTCAGCAAAACTCATCTCTAAATCAAGCTGATAAAACTCGCCATATAAGCGATCTGCTCGTGGATCTTCATCACGGAAACAAGCCGCCAACTGATAATAACGCGACACACCACCAACCATCAGCAGCTGCTTAAACTGCTGTGGGGCTTGTGGCAAAGCGTAAAACTTCCCTTCCTGCAAACGACTCGGAATCAGAAAATCACGCGCACCCTCAGGACTTGAGTTAGCCAAAATTGGCGTTTGAATTTCAATAAAATCTCGATCGTCCATATATTTATGGATTCGACGATACATTTCGGCGCGCTTTTTAAGCATATTTTGCATTTTTGGACGACGCAAATCAAGATAACGATACTTGAATCTTAGTTCTTCGCCAGCTTGATTATCCTCGGCAAATGGCTGAATTGGCAAAGTTTCGGCTCGGTTCAAAATCTCCAAATTGTCCACAACAATTTCCACATCACCACTGGCAATATTCGGATTTTTCAGACCTTCGCCACGCTCCGCAACCACGCCACAAGCACGAACCACAAACTCATCTCGTAAGCTTTCCGCCAAAGAAAAAGCATCTTTTCTATCAGGATTAATAACCAACTGAACCAGACCTGTATGGTCGCGCAAATCAATAAAAATCAATCCGCCATGATCACGCCTGGAATGAACCCAGCCCGCAACTGTAATATTCTCACCAACTTTTTTAGAAGTTTCTGCCGCCAAAATTCTATTTTTCATATCTGTTATTATAGCATAATCTGGTCAAATTCCCAGAATTAAACGTCACGGCGAGTTTTTGTGGGCAAATTATTTTTCTGCGGATTAGCCGTGGCAGCCTTACGAATATCTCCATAAACATCATATTCGTCAATGATTTTCTGACCTAATAGCGCTTCAATTACGTCTTCTAAGCTCAGTAGGCCAACTGTTTCTCGAAACTCATTTACAACAATAAACAAGTGATGCTGCGTTTTCAAAAATGCAGCCAAGGCGTGCTGTAGAGTTTGATTTTCGCGAATATAATAGACATCTTTACTCATGACTGTTTCCGCACGGTGAGATTTTGCTTTGCGATCAATCGTTAACAAATCTTGAATCCTCAACATTCCAACAACATGGTCAATGTCGCCATCAATGACAGGAAATCTGCTATAACCTTTTTTATGAAGATCATCAAGCACTAGCGGCCCGAGAAGTTCGTTCATAGGTACCGATTCAATCATGCTTCGCGGCGTCATAATTTCCTCGACCTTCATATCGTTGAACTTCAGTCCGTTAGTAATAAGCTTTTTCTCAGAAGATGAAATCGCCCCGCTAGATTGAGCAACCATTTCCAGCAATTCTTCTTTCGATTCAACCACCCGACTATCACCAACCACTGGCGACACCGAACGGATTAGCGACAAAATTACTTGATGTCGCTCAATTGTCGTTAAAATTAGCGGTTCGTATTTCTCGTAAAGTTGCTGTGAATATTTCTGCCACAAGCCAATTCGCGCGACGGCTCCGATTTCTAGAGCTATTATAATTGACAAAAAGAGTCCAGCCGCCCAATTGAACAAATAAACACTAATAGCACTTAAAATTACCAAACATAAAGAAGCCACGGCGCGCTGCAGTGAAATAATATCTCGTAAAAATTCTCTTTGCCGCAAAAGAATTTTAGCCTTTTCATCGCCCAAACTACTTCTCCGCCGCAGCTCAAATTGACTATGCGAAGACGTTTTCGGCTGAACTCCCAGCACTATCAGCAAAACCGCCAAAGTAACCAAATATCCAAAAATTAGCACAATCGTCATAGTTTTATTGTACCGCATTCCGTGCTATACTTACTAGAGTAAATGGAGGTAAAATGAATAAGAAAAGCTGGATAATTTTCGCGATTATTGTAGTGGCGATTGTTGGTGGAATGGTTTATATTTCGACGCAAAATCGACTAAACATTAGCGATATCAATAACGATCAACTGAACACAACTATCAGCGCAGAATCAAGAAATGGCAATATTGCAGATCACGAAATTGGCAGTAAAGACGCCAAAGTAACAATTATCGAATACGCCGACTATCAATGCCCTGGCTGTGGCACCGCTGCACCAAAAGCCGAAGCGCTAGCTAAAAAATATAAAGATCACGTTCGATTAATTTTCCGTAATTTCCCAATTGCTAGCTCACACCCTAACGCGCGCGCTGCCGCTGCCGTAGCTGAAGCTGCTGGCCTGCAAGGTAAATTCTGGGAAATGAATGAGCTTCTATATGCAAATCAGGATGCTTGGAAAAACGCCAACGCTACAGAACGCGACAACATTTTCAAATCTTATGCTGAACAATTGAAGCTTAATATCGATCAATATAAAACCGATATCGCCAGTAACAAGGTTAAAAATAAAATTGACTTCGATATGGCTCTCGGTCGCAAACACGGCGTTGCCGCGACACCAACTTTCTACATAAATGGAAAAAATACTGAGATGGACAGCTCTGGCTCAATCGAATCATCAGTTAAGGAAGCCTTGAAAAAAGCTGGCGTTGAAGTAAAAGATTAACGCATTTTCACACAAACCAAAATCCCGCTCCGGTGCCTTGGAGCGGGATTTGTTTATAGTCGTCCCTATTCTATCATTGGATCGACTGCACTCTTTTTATTGTGCTATGTATGTTTGCCATTCGGCAGGCACCACATCCACCGCGATCTTTTTGCGCCTTGATGGCACAAATTTGATTGCTATTGGCATGTGTTTTGCACTCCTTATTATTATGTGCAGCCCCACGCGCTTCGACCTTTATCACTTAATATCAGCAATTTAATGCTTCGGCGCGAGACATGCTAACAATGTTACCAAACGTTTATTGGTACGTCAATCAAAAACATTTTGAAAATGCTTATTATATCTATATTAGAACAAGCGGAGTCGCTTAGCAATAACCATAACAAGTAAAATCAACAACACTGTAAAGCTAGTGATAACTGGGTATGCCCAAGGTTCACCCTGAAACGGTAACGCGATATTCATTCCATACATCCCGTAAAAAACGTTTGGAATAGCCAGAAGAATTGTTATGGCGGTCAATGCCTTCATGCGTTGGTTCAGCGTATTATTAGCAACCGTCGAATAAGCGTTTTGGATACTGGAAATTGTGTGCGTACTGGAACTGATTGCCACTAAAACTTGCCTGATGTGTAGATCGACGTCCTCCAAGGCTTCCAGATCTCTAGTCTTAAATAAATGACGGCGATTTTCCATCAGTTGTGTAATAACGCGAGACATGCCTTCCAAACTGCTTCGATATTCATTGAGTGTATCTTCAATTGCGACAAATTTAATAAAATCCGAGTTCTCAACTTCATGACGGCTTAATCGCCGACGAGCATCACTAATTTGCTCCGTTAACAAATGCACGCGCTGTTCATATTGAGAAATAATATACGCCAAATTCGCAGCAAAAACTCCCGCTGGACGCTCGGTTGTGCTAAATAAATAATCACTAACCTCCAGAGGTGAAAATTTAACATGAGGTGATATTGTAATATAATGACCGCCGCTAATTGCAATCAAAAACGGTGCCGTTTTGCCAGAATCAGTTTGACCAAACGGTATGCGCGTAAAAATATATTCAACGCCATCAGAAAACTCCGCTCGAGGTAATTCGTGGATGTCCAGTACGTCACGGACAATATTAGCAGACAGCGACAAAGCCTTTGAAACTCGAGTAGCATCAAGGCTCCCGGTCAAATTAATCCAACCGTTTTTATGCATTCGTTGAGCTTGCGTCAACTTCTCAGTCAACGATCTGCGTTCAAAATAGCCCACCATCATAAGAAAATTATAATATACACAAGCAATATTAGCAATCTGTCGAATTGCGATTAAGCTTTATCGGCGGCGCAGAAAATAATAGCCCACAACGAATGCCAGCACTACACTAACTGCGGTAATTCCCCAAAACATCAATGGATTATCGGCACCCGGCACCGGCACATTCATACCATACAAACCAGCGATCATCGTTGGAATAGTCAAAGCTACGGTAATTACGGTTAGCAGGCGAATCGTCTCATTAAGACGCGTATCCATCACCGCCCTATAGCTATCGCGCACATTAGTAATCGTCCTCAACAAACTTTTACAACGCGCGATCACCTGCTCCAAATCAATCGAAATATCCTCAACGTCTTCCTTATCATCAGCTTTCAATCGCAATTTCTGAGTCGCCAAAAGTCTCTCAATTGCCCAGTTCATCGGAATTAGCGCGTCAAGATAATCATTCAATTTTCGCTCATACTCCGCCAAGGTGGCAATGTCATTAACTCTCAGTGTATGAATACTGTCCGTAGCCGCTCGCATTTGGCGATTAATTGTTGCCACGCGCCGCTGATATTGCATTGAAATCGCCTCAACCATCGCCACCAAAAGCTCAACTTGCCGATCCGTCCTAATTCGCACTTTATCAATAAATGGCTGCCACAATCGTCCCAAACTATCTCTAGACAACGTTACGATATGATCTTTATTGATGCAGAATAAAATCGGCGTGGTAAAATCGTTAAAATCGTCATCAGTGTCTGGCAATCGCGCAATCAAATAAGTCCACTCATCGTCAAACTCAATACGCGGCACCTCGTGCGGATCGAGCGCGTCACTTATCAAATCCTCATCCAAGCCCAGCGTCAACAATTGCGACACTTCTTCGTCGCTCGGTCTTTCGCAGCGCACCCACGAACCAGACTGCAAATTTTCTTGCGGGCTAATTATTGAATCACTATTTGTCGAACGAAGATATTGCAACATAATTTCATATTATAAAATAAAACATACATAAACACAAGAAGCTCCTGCGCCATTCACAGGAACTTCTTGATTTTTATTACGATTTGACTATCGTGCCTGCCGAGCCGCTAATGGCTTCAGCGGTTTTATCCAACGAAGTAATAATCGCTGTACGCCCCGACTTTCCATCCAGGAACGACAAGGCAGCCTGAGTTTTTGGCAACATCGAACCTGGCGCAAATTGCCCATCGTCAATATGCTTTTGAAGTTCTTCTATTGAAACTTCCCCGAGAGATTGCTCATCTGGTTTGCCAAAATTAATTTTAGCAGCATCAACCGAAGTCAAAATCAGCAAGGTGTCAGCGTCCAAAAGATCTGCCAATTTTGCCGCGCCGAAGTCCTTGTCAATAACCGCAGCGACGCCTTTTAATTGACCAGTTTCGTCTTGTAAAACAGGAATGCCGCCGCCGCCAGTTGAAACGACCGTCACGCCAGCATGAACCAACGCCTTAATCACATCAGCCTCGACAATTGTCTGAGGTTTCGGCGAAGGAACGACACGCCGCCAGCCACGGCCAGCATCTTCTTTTACCGTGTAGCCGCGTTCGCTAGCGACGGTTTTTGCCTCATCTTCCGAATAGAACGGACCAATTGGCTTGGTTGGGTTTTGGAATGCTGGGTCGCTTAAGCTAACAATTGTTTGGGTTATAACGCTAACAGCGCGATTGTTCATTTGATTAACCATAAAGGCGTCATGAAAAGCCTGTTGTAGCCAAAAGCCAATTAACCCCTGGCTCATAGCGCCAGAATCTTCCAGCGGCAAACTTGGCACATCTGGCGTGTTAATCGCCTCTTCGTGCAACACAATGTTGCCAACCTGAGGACCATTACCATGAACGATTGCTACGTTATGACCAGCCTGGATTAACGGCAAAAGTTGCCGAACCGTTTCATCAGCTACTCGTTGCTGTTGCTCAGACGCGGCTTCGCCCTGCCGTTGCAGGGCGTTACCACCGAGCGCTACTACAATAGTACGCTTCTTATCCATAGGCTACAGTGCTCCGAAAATTGCAATAACTGTAATGCTGATAATAGCAAATATCGCCATAATTGGAGCTGAGCGTTTTAGCCAGTCGCGATATGAAACGCCAGCCAAAGCCAATCCACCCATCAACGACGCGATAGTTGGAGCCATCATGTTGATCAAGCCAGACGCTGTCGCAAATGCGGCAACCATAACTTCTTTGCTTGAGCCAACCAGGTCAGCAATTGGCGCAATAACCGGCATAGTTGCTGCCGCCAAACCTGATGATGACGGAACGATAAATGACATTGGCAAGTAGAATAGATATGCCAACACACCGACAACACCGCCACCAGCATCTTTCAGAAGAGATTCACCCCAGCTGATGATCGTGTCCTGGATTTCGCCATTAGACATCACCACAGAAACACCTGTCGCCACCGCGATAATCAGAGCAACCGGCAAGATGTCTTTCACGCCGTCAATAAATGTATCAACTGGGAAAACACCCTCTTTCTTAAACTCTTTGTAGTAAATTGCGGTTATGACAATTGTTGAAATTAGGAATAGTGCGGTGATTTCATTGAAATACCAATCGCCAAAGGCTGCACTGTGGACTACACCAAGTACCGCGCCAATAACCGGCAAACCTGCAGCCCATTCAAACATATCAGCGAAGAATGTGATATTCCAACTTCCCCATGGAATCAGGGAAAGGATCATTAATACAAACGTAATAGCAAACACAGACATAACAACTTTTCGCGGACCAGTGAATTTTGGTACGTTTGTCATGTCGAGAGCAGCCGTAGCTGGCTTGTAGCGAACATCTTCTTTGTACTTGCCAGCTTTAACTTTTGCGGCGTAACGCATAGTAAAGACAATCGCGGCAATCAAACAGAGTACTAAGATGATAGACATTATTGGAATAACGCTACCCAATTTCACGTCTGCGGTTTTTGCTGCAACACCAGTAGAGAATGGGTTGATTGTCGAGCCGAGCACACCAGTACCAGCACCCAGCACAATCACCATCACGCCGGTCATGGCGTTATAGCCAGCAGCAATCATCATCGGTATGACGAGCGCATAGAACGCCACAGTTTCTTCTTGCATACCGTAAGTAGTACCACCGATAGCGAATAAAATCATCAGAATCGGGATGAGCCACTTTTCCTTGCCCTTCATCTTTCGGAGCAGCGCGCCAAGAGAAGCGTCAAGCGCACCAGTTTTCATAGTGACGCCTAAGAATCCACCAAGCACCATCACGAAGACGATGACATCAAGCTTGTCTGACATACCTTTAATAGGTGCGGTGAAGACGTCCCACAAACCTTGCTGGTCGTGTTTTTTGACCTCTTCCTTTTTGCCGTCTTTCTCTTCCGTGACGGTTCGCTCTTTGTCGACTACGTGATACGAATTAGCTATACGATCGCCGTCCTCGTTTGTCTTATATAAACCCGAAGGAACTATCCACGTTAATGCCGCCATGATAATAATCACGACAAACAAAATAGTAAACGCCGACGGTGATCGAAGCTTCTGCTTTGCTTTTTTAATTTTTTCTACCATTGCCTCGGAGCCTCCTTAACCTCCTTATTACGACAACAACTACAACGTCAAAGCCATCACAGCCTTGATTGTATGCATACGATTTTCCGCTTGATCAAAAACTATCGAATGTGGCGAGCGGAACACCTCATCCGTCACTTCCATTGAATCTAAACCGAAATCTTCCTGAATCTTCTTCCCAGTAATCGTCAATGCGTCATGAAATGCTGGCAAACAGTGCATAAACTTGACCTCAGGATTTCCTGTCAGGTTAATCATCTGGCGATTAACCTGGAAATGTCGCAATTGGTTAATGCGTTCAGCAAACTTGTCTTCTTCGCCCATTGAAACCCAAACGTCCGTGTAAATTACATCAGCACCGCGCAAAGCTTCTTCGAAGTTGTCAGTGATAGTAATGCGTGCGTGACTTGACCTGGCAAAGTGATTTGCTTTATCAACCAAAGCCTGATCTGGATGCAATTCACGAGGCGCCAAAATGCGGAAATCAAGTCCCATAATAGCCGAGCCAATCATCAACGAGTTCGCCATATTGTTGCGGCCATCGCCAACAAATACCAGCTTAGTTCCCTTCAATTTTCCGACATGCTCTTCAATTGTCATGAAGTCAGCCAAAATCTGTGTTGGATGAAACTTATCGGTCAATCCATTCCATACTGGAACGCCAGCGTGACGCGCCAATTCCTCAACAGTTGCGTGATCAAAGCCACGGAACTCAATTCCGTCAAACATTCGACCCAAAACCTTGGCAGTGTCTTCAACCGTCTCTTTCTTACCCAATTGAATATCATCTTTACCGAGGTATTCTGGCGCAACTCCGAGGTCATTAGCAGCCACTGTAAATGCGCAGCGCGTTCGTGTTGAAGCCTTTTCGAATAGCAATGCCACATTTTTACCCTCATGAATTCGGTGCGGAATGCCGGCATATTTCAATCGGCGATATTCACGAGCCGTGTCTAATAGCAAGCGAATCTCTTCAGCAGTGTAGTCGCTTAAAGTCAGTAGCGATCGTCCTTTCAAACTCTGAGCCATTAGAATACATCCTCTCGTACTAGCGGCATACTCATACAGCGTGGACCGCCACGACCGCGTCCAAGCTCAGCACCACTAATTTCAATAACTTCGATACCGTTTTCGCGCAATTTCTGGTTAGTTACGTAGTTGCGATCATAAGTCACCACAACACCCGGCGCAATCGCCAAAGTGTTTGATCCATCATTCCACTGCTCACGAGCAGCAGCAATCGGATCACCACCGCCACACTCAATCAACGTAACACTTGGCAAACCAAGCGCAACCCTCAGAACGTGCTCCAAATCTGTTTCGTGTGTAATTCGTGGGAATGGCTGACCTTCAACCTTCTCCAAAATAAAACAATTCATCCTGCCGCCGTGGTCGCGAATTTCTGGGTGAATCGTAAACTTATCACGATCAATCATCGTAAACACCGTATCAAGGTGCATAAAGGCGTGAGATTTTGGAATTTCCATAGCGATGACTTTCTCGAATTTCGAGCCAGCAAACAGTTTGGTTGCCATCTTTTCAATTGCCTCAGCGGTTGTTCGCTCTGAAACACCAATTGCCATAACCTTATCGCTTAATATTAATTCGTCGCCGCCTTCCATTGAGAATTTCTCTGTGCGGTTGTACCAAACTGGCGCACGATTAGCAAAGCGTGGATGGTGGTCGATGATGTAGCGCATAAATAGCGATTCACGACGACGAGCCGTCCAGTGCATCTTGTTGATTGTCAAACCGTTACCAATTGCGGCAGCTGGGTCGCGTGTAAAGTATAGGTTTGGCATTGGATCGAGATAGAACGGATAATGATTTTTCTCGATCATATTATGAAGTTGCTGATGCTGATCTGGAGGCAAAGTAATTTCATCCTTGCGAACACCAGCCATAATCTTGCGAATCATAGCGTGAGTTGGCAAGTCCAACAAGAATTGGCGCAATGTTTGAGTAACACGGCGTGAATCCTGCTTAGAAGCAGCCAACATTTCATCGACAAATTGTTCACGCAATTGATCTGTGCTAATTGCCTCGGCGACCAATTGATCCAGATACAAAACTTCGATTCCACGACTTCTCAATACTTCCGCAAAAGCATCGTGTTCAGCCTGCGCCACCTTCAGATATGGAATATCGTCAAATAAAAGATCGGTCAGATAGTCTGGCGTCAAATTTTCCAGCTCTTCACCTGGCCGATGCAATAGAACGGTCTTAAGTTTCCCTATTTCAGACGTGATGTGAATTGGTTCGTCCATCACAACCCTCCCCTGTTTATATTAGTGATGTTTTAATTGTAACACGTTTATGTTTTTGGGCAAGAGGAGATAATTGCCAGACTAGCTTCAGTCCTGACTGTGAATTGTCGGTTAATTTTTAGCCATTCATCAGTAGCTTTTGCGGCGCCCGGCAGAGCTTCATTTGCGTAATCATCAACAATAATTATTGCGTCTTCGTTAAATTTACTTTCACAAACCCGAAAAGAATCGACAATTGATTCGTAAAAATCGCCATCAAAAAACGCAAACATAATATTTTCCGGCACGTCATCAGCAGTAAAATCAGAAAACCAGCCTTTATGAATAATCGGCGACTTCAATCCTGCTTTCTTAAAATTCTGGACAAACGTCTTACGCGGCGCTAATAACTCGCCAGCCTTAAATTGATCACCCGCGGCGCTATTGTCCTTCTGGGTTTTTTCCGGCAATCCCGCAAACGAATCGTAAACATGAAACTCGCCCGTAAAATCATAAGCGTCCAACAGTCGCCGAATAAACAAACTAGTCGTGCCAACATAACAACCAAACTCCACAATATTTCCAGTGGCGCCACGGCGTAAAGTTTTTTCCAATTCTCTTAAAAGCGCACCAAGCTCTTTTATATCGACTTGGTCAGAAATGATCGGATATTTAGCGAGGAGTTGATCTGTGATATTCATGACTTAATTATAAATAGTTCGCCAAATATCGACAAATTTATCAACGACGCAGCCCTATATATTTACGGTTTTATGAAGTAAACTATCAATTAGCACCTATGAATAATCACGATATTATCAAAACATTTTTACCGAAACAATTAGACATAAAACGGTTAAATTCGCTTCAATCCACATTGCGAAAATCAAACATAATTGTATATGGCGAAATTCACGGCATAAAAGAAAATTCCGACGTCATCTATACTCTGGTTAAGAAACTTGGCGTAAAACGATTAGCTATTGAAGCCAGCCCCGTCGTATCCAACTTCATCAATTCAGTAAAGACCGGCTCTTGCGATTTTTCCTTAGTTGATGAAGACCTTTTTGATTCGAGCATTTTATCTCTTGAAATGATAAAGACAATAGCAATTCTTCTGCAGCAAAATCAACTTAAAGAGCTCGTTTTTATTGATACATTTTTTGACAATTTAGATGAGGATGTCATCATACCACCAAGCCCGCAAGAACGAGAAGAGCAGCTAGCTAAAAATATCCTCGGAATTGACGACTCTCTACCAACATTATGTATTATAGGGCAATGGCACACGCAACCTAACGTTATTGAAAATGACAAAACGCAACATAAATCAGCGTTATATCGCTTGAGAAAAACAAAACCAAATGTACCGTTTATTCACAATGTTTACAGACAAGGACAATTATTCAACGACGGAAAAATAATTGAACTTCCGAAAAACCCATCAATTCCGCCTTATTATGAAATTGTCCAGAAAACTGATATTGATTTTGAACTACACATACCAAAGGCTACAAAAATATCACTGTATAAAAAGTAACAGACAGCTACTCAGCAAACTGGCTATTGTAAAGCTCAGCGTAAAATCCATTTTGCTTCAGCAGAGTTTCGTGATTGCCTTGCTCGATAATATTTCCGTCCTTAACCACCAAAATCAAATCAGCGTCGCGAATAGTACTCAGACGGTGCGCAATAACAAAACTAGTTTTTCCCTGCATCAACT
Source organism: Candidatus Nanosynbacter sp. TM7-087 (assembly GCF_022828365.1). Lineage (GTDB taxonomy): Bacteria > Patescibacteriota > Saccharimonadia > Saccharimonadales > Saccharimonadaceae > Nanosynbacter. The sequence continues at coordinate 89,814 of NZ_JAJQJU010000002.1, forward strand.
TATCCATGGCTTTTTGTATAAGGACTTCGGTGCGCGTATCAACCGAGCTTGTCGCTTCATCCAAAATCAACATCGGCGCCTTCTCTAACATCGCCCTGGCAATTGTCAGCAGCTGCTTTTCTCCCTGGGAAATGTTAGCAGCCTCCTCACCAAGAACCATATCATATCCACCCGGCAACGACCTCACAAAATGATCAACATGCGCTTCTTTGGCGGTTTTTATCATCTCTTCCTCGGTAGCTTTTGGATTGCCATACATCAAATTCTGACGAATCGTGCCATTAAATAGCCACGTATCTTGCAGCACCATGCCAAACATTTGACGCACATCGCTACGTTTCATTTTACGAATATCCACGCCGTCAATTTTAATCGAACCACTATTAATCTCATAAAATCGCATTAGCAAGTTAACCAGCGTCGTTTTACCAGCACCAGTCGGACCGACAATCGCCACGCGCTGACCTGGCTTAATGTGCGCCGACAAACCTTTGATGATAGTTTGGTCTGGCTTATAACCAAAGACGACGTTGTCGAATTCAACTTCACCTTTTATGTCGGACAATTTTACCAAGTTATTCGATTCAACCGCTTCTTCTGGCTCGTCCAAAAACTCAAACACTCGCTCGGCGGCAGCAGCTGTCGATTGCAAAATATTAGCGATATTAGCGACCTGAACCAGCGGCTGATTGAATTGATCGACGTATTGAATAAACGCCTGAATGTCGCCGATTTTTAGCCGACCATTAATCGCCAGCCAACCGCCCAAAATTGTCATAGCTACGTAGCCAATATTGCTGATAAAATTTATAATCGGGTGAATCAAGCCAGAAAAGAACTGAGCCTTCCAAGCACTCTCTTGAAGCCGATTATTGATCTTAGAAAACTTAGTAATCGATTTTTTCTGACCATTAAAGACGCGCATCACTTGATGTCCGCCATACATTTCTTCAATGTGTCCATTAAGTTCGCCAAGCTGCGTTTGCTGGCGTAAGAATTGTTTTTGCGAGCTCTTTGCGATCAGCGTAATCACGCCACCCGCCAGCGGAAGCACCAGTAGCGCAACTAGCGACATCTGCCAGCTAATCGAAAACATCATCACCAAAATTCCCAGCACCGTAACTGTTGAAGTTATAATTTGCGACAAACTCTGATTTAGCGTTTGGCTAATCGTATCGACATCATTAGTTATGCGACTAAGAACTTCGCCGTAAGTTTGCTTATCGAAATAACTCAGCGGCAAGCGATTTATTTTTTCGGACAATTGTTGTCGCATCCTGAAAGTTACGGTTTGCGTTACCTGAGTCATTATCCAAGTTTGAATATAACGAAAAATTACACTCAACACATACATTCCGACTAGCAAAATAATTATTCGCCAAATAGCGTCAAAATGAAATTCTGGACGCCGACTAAGATCTAGCTTTTTAATCGACTCAAGCTGACTGGACGGAATCTGTTTTTCAATCTCCGACTTATTCGGCAATCGGTTCAAAATGTCCGCGCCAGTAGTTCCCGCTGGCAAAGAAACACCTTTTGGCAATTTGCTAGTGATCGCCTCGTAGGCTTTCATATTGGCATAATCATCAACAATTTGATTCGTCGCGCCGCCTAAAATCTTCGGGCTGGCAATCGCAAAAATCGTACTCCCAATTGCAAAAACTAACACCATCAACATTTGCCATCGAAAATCCGACAAATATTTAATCAGCTTCTTGACCGTTCCCTTGAAATCTTTAGCCTTTTCGCCAGTGCCCATTCCGCCCATCGGGCCGCCCATTCGTACTTGCTGACGTTTTTTCGTGGTTTGCCTAGACATTACAACACTCCTTTCGCAGCAATAGACATTTTCTGTAAATCATCTTCCGAGAGTTGCGAAGCGGCAATTTCTTGATAAACTTCGCAATCCTTCATCAATTCCTGATGAGTTCCTTGACCGACAATTTTTCCCTCATTAAGCACAATAATTTTATCCGCATTCATAATTGTATTTATTCGCTGACCGACAATTAACACAGTTTTATTCTTAGTTTCCTTCGCAAGCACAGCCCGTAACTTCGCGTCCGTCTTAAAATCAAGCGCCGAAAACGAATCGTCAAAAATGTAAACATTCGGCTCAACTGCAATAGCCCTCGCAATCGACAAACGCTGACGCTGACCGCCAGAAACATTGCTACCGCCCTGGGCGATTTCACTTTTATAGCCATTTTTTAACTCGCTAATAAATTCTTCCGCTTGGGCAATTTTGGCCGCCTTCTCGACCAACTTATCACTAGCCTCAGCGTTGCCGTATTTGATATTGCTAGCAACCGTTCCACTAAACAGCACACCCTTTTGCGGCACGTAACCAATTTGACCAGACAAATCTTCCAATTTCAGATTTTTAATATCAACGCCATCAAGCAAAATCTGCCCCGCCGAAACATCATAAAAACGAGGAATCAAATTAATCAACGTCGACTTTCCCGAACCAGTACTGCCAATAAACGCCGTTGTCTGACCAGGTTCGGCTACAAAATTAATATCCGAAAGCACCGGCAAATCCGCGTCAGGATAAGTAAATGTAACGTCCTTAAATTCAATTTTTCCCTTGGCGTCTTTTGGTAATTTTTTCGGCGACTTCGGGTCAGTAATTGACGGCAAAGTATCCAATACTTCTCCGACTCGACGCACTGATACGGCGGCTCGCGGCACCATAATAAACACCATTGACAGCAACAAGAACGAGATTATCACCTGCATCGCGTATTCCAAAAATGCCATCATATTACCAATTTGCAAATTGCCGCTACTTATCAAATGCGCGCCAAACCACACAATTGCCACACTCGAAAAGTTCATCACTAAAGTCATAATCGGATCAAGCAACATCATCAAACGGTTCACAAATAAATTCATTTTGTTCAATTCCACGTTGGCTTTTTGGAATTTTTTCTGCTCAATCTTCTCGTTATGGAACGCACGAATAACTTTCAGTCCAACCAAATTTTCCCGCGCCACCAAATTAAGCTTATCCACCAGCGCCTGCAATTTCTTAAACCTAGGTACAGCAATCGTAAATAGTGTAGCGATCACCACAAGCAAAACAAACACCGCCAAAGCGATAATCCAGCTTAAATCGGGCGCATTATTCATGGCTTTTTGCAGACCACCAATTGCCATAATCGGTGCCATTAGCGCCAAGCGCAACAACATTAATGATGTCATCTGAATTTGCTGGATGTCATTCGTCGAGCGTGTAATTAATGACGCTGTAGAAAATTTATTAAAATCCGCCAAAGAAAAACTTTCCACTCGCTCAAATAATTTTTCTCGTAGTTGGCGCGCCATCCCTGTAGCAATTCGCGCCGCCAAAAAACCCACGACAATTGAACAAAACCCACCAGCCGCCGTCACCAAAATCATCATCAAGCCATTATTCCAAATCGCCGACATATCTTGTTTAATAATGCCGTTATTGACAATTTCCGACATTTTATCCGGCAGCCACAAATTCGCCATCACAACGCCATACGTGAATCCAATCAAGATAATAAACAGCAACCAATAGCCTCTAAAAATTCGTAAAATATGTTTCATTTATAGCCCTTTACGCTCTAAGTCCACCTTATATTATATCATTTTAGGACTAGTTGATTCCGTTTTAATAATTACAATTGGACAAAAATATCTGTTAGTTTTATACTGTTTTTAGCGTCGGGGTGTGGCGCAGCTCGGTAGCGCGCACCGTTCGGGACGGTGAGGTCGCTGGTTCAAATCCAGTCACCCCGACCATGAAATTATTGGGCGTACGTTCAGCTTAATTGAACCTCTGGCTATTAGCAATCAAAGGAGGTTTTATGCGACGAAGAGTAAACGTACGCGGAATTATTATCAACAATAAGGGCGAAATTTTCTGCCAAAAACTAACAGCAAACACCGGCAAAGGTCGTGATTTTTGGTGTACGCCGGGCGGCGGCTTGGAAATTGGCGAAAGCTTGTTGGACGGCTTGCGTCGAGAAATGATTGAAGAAACTGGCGTCAAACCAGAAATCGGTAAGTTGTTATTTGTCCAGCAATTCGCCGAATCAGGCGAACAATCAGCACACGGCCCAAATGAACAATTGGAGTTTTTCTTCCTCATCACCAACTGGCAAGATTACCAGCACATCAACCTGGGGCAAACATCGCACGGCGTCGAGGAAGTAGCGGAATGCGGCTTTATCGATCCGAAAACGACGCGAATTTTACCGAGTTATCTGACAGAGGTTGACCTGGACCAGCTGGTTAACAAATTGACAGAAGTCCCAGTTCTAAGCGAATTATAGCGAGGTCACTCGGGCTATTTGGCGAAGAATTTTTTGGCACGTTCAGTTTTCGGGTGATCCATAACCTGTTCAGGTGTTCCATTTTCGATAATCTCACCCTTGTCTAAGAAAATCATCCTAGTTCCAACTTCGCGGGCAAATTTCATTTCGTGAGTAACGATTACCATCGTCATTCCCTTTTTGGCAACTTTTCTAATCACATCCAAAACTTCACCAATCATCTCTGGGTCTAGCGCTGAAGTCGGCTCATCAAAAAGCATAATCTTCGGCTCCATCGCTAGCGCCCGCGCAATTGCTACTCGCTGTTTTTGACCGCCAGACAAACTATTCGGCGAAGCGTCCGCTTTGTCTAATAGTCCAACATCGTCCAATAAACTTCGCGCCAATTTTGTCGCTTTTTGATCTGAAAATTTACGCAGCTTTTTCGGAGCTAATTTAATATTTTCAATCACGCTCAAATTCGGAAACAGATTAAATTGCTGAAAAACCATGCCAATATTCTGACGCAAGGCGTTCAAGTTTACGTGTGGATCAGTAATTTTCACTCCATCGACAATAATCTCGCCCGAAGTCGGTTCCTCCAGCAAGTTCAGACAACGCAAGAATGTCGACTTGCCGGAACCAGACGAGCCAACCACCACGACAATCTCGCCCTCTTCAATTTCTACGTCAATATCGCGAAGAACTCGATTTGCGCCGAACGTTTTTTTCAAGTTTTTAACGCTGATTATCGTCATGTTTCAATTTCCTTTCTACTCGCGCCATTACTCGCGTAAAAATCGCCGTCAAAATTAAGTACATCGCCGCAGCAGCAAATAGCGATTGAAAAGCTGTCGCCGTCTGAAAACGAATATTGTCCGCGCCCCGCATAATATCATTCAAGCCAATCCAACCAACAACCGAAGTTTCCTTTAATAGCGCGATAAATTCACTAATCAACGCCGGCAATGAATTTCTCATTGCTTGCGGCAAAATGACTAGCCGCATTGCCTGCCAATTACTCAGACCCAAAGATCTAGCCGCTTCCATTTGCCCCTTGTCAATACTCTGAATTCCGCCACGAATAATCTCGGCGATATACGCACCGCTATTTATCCCAAACGCCACCGCCGCCACAAAAATCTTCGGCATAAATTGATACGACCCAAAAACGACGTAATACATAATCAATAACTGGACCAAAAGTGGCGTGCCGCGAATAATATCGACATAAATTTTTCCCAAACTAGCCAGCGGATTAAAGTTCGCGAGTCTGCTCGTTTTCATCCTGCCAAATGGGCGTAAATTCGACGTACGCATCAGAGCAACAAGTACACCAATTGCCGACCCTAAAATAAGCGACAACACAGTCAAAACCATTGTCACCTCTAATCCATGCCATAAAAATAGCCATCGACCGCCGCCAAAAATCACTTCCCAAAAATTCACGATTTAGCCTCCTCGCCAAAATATTTGCGGATCAGCTTTTCATAGCGACCATCTTTTTTCATCTTGGCAATTTCTTTATTAACCTTTTCTAAGAGGTCTTTATTATCTTTTTTAATAGCAATCGCATAACTTTCATCGCTGAGCGCGCCCGGTAAGATTTCTAAGTCAGAAAACCCAGCCGAATACTGCTTTGCGGGAGCGTCGTCCAGAATGACCGCTTCAATTTTTCCCGAACTTAATTCCTGCAAAACACTCGGCGCGGTTTGGAACTGCGTGACTGATGCGCCGGTAATCTTAGACGCCAAAGTATCGCCAGTCGTACCCAGCTGCACGCCAATTTTTCGCCCTGGTAATTGATACTTATTGCGAATTGGACTTCCCTTTTTAACAATTATTCTCTGCGACGCCGAATAATACGAATCTGAAAACAACGCATTTTTTTCTCGCTCAGGCGTTACTGTCATTCCAGCCGCTACCATATCAATTTGCCCACTATCCAGCGCCGGGAGTAGCCCGTCAAACGACATGTCTTCGACCTTCAAATCTTTACCCAAGCTTTTAGCAATTTCCCTCGCCAGATCAACGTCAAAGCCAACCACTTGATTATTATCAATATATTCAAACGGCTTAAATCCAGCATTCGTGCCCATCACCAAAACATCAGTTTTTGAGCCAATTACGCCATCTCGATGTAAAATATCGCCCAACATCAAACAAATCATCCCCGCAAATAAAACCAGCCCAATCCACCAACTAATTCCGAATGTGTGCGTCTTGTTCTTGCTCATGCTTTTATTATACCCCTCCATCCGCAAAAAACGTAAGTGATATAATAGAATAGTGAGAAAAATTAAATTTACCAAACGTTTCTGGATTAAATCAATATCAATCATCTTGCTTTTTTTGGCGGCATTTTGCTTAATTGCGGCGCGCTATAAATATATCGTCTTTAAAGGTTCACAAATCGACGAGATAATTTTTTATTTCGTCAACGGATTAGCTGGTGGCAAATCTGACAATTTATGGTCGGCCGTCCTGCAAAATCTTCCGCTGGTTTTCCTATTATTCGGCGCATTATTAATCCCAATGTTCGACAAATCGATCTCTTTCATCAATCGCATAATCGCCTTTTGCTTGAAAAAAATCAAATCATCACGAAAATTTACCCTGCCGTTTTTACGATTACGAAATCAAGCAATTTACTCGCTGAGTATGTTTTTAATTGCGATCGTCCTTCTAATTCAAAGTTTCGGCATTCCTAACTATATTTATGCCTTGACCCAATCAACCAAATTATACGAAGAAAATTACGTCAATCCAAAAACCGCCAAATTGACTTTCCCAGAGAAAAAGCGCAACTTAATATACATATATTTAGAATCAATGGAAAACACTTTAGCGTCAAAGGCTAATGGCGGCAGCTCCGAAACCTCCGTTATTCCAGAGCTGGAAGAATTGGCGTTAAAAAATACCTCATTCTCAAACAAAGCATCCGGTGTCGGCGGCGCCTTGCCTGCAACAAACACCGGCTGGACCGTGGCGGGAATGGCTGCGCAATCTACTGGTGTCCCACTGAAAGAAAACTTGGTTGGCGGACGCGACCATAACGCCCTGGGCGAGTTTAAGAAGTTCTTACCAGGCGCTTACAGTCTTGGTGAGATTTTAGAAAAACAAGGCTATAATCAAACATTTATTATGGGTTCTGAAGCAAGTTTTGGCGGACGCGATAAATTATTAACTCAGCATGGCAATTTCAATATCGAAGATTACAATTACGCCAAAAAACACGGAAAAATATCCGAAGATTACAAAGTTTGGTGGGGTTATGAAGACAAAAAATTATTCCAATTTGCCCGCGAAGAAGCCTCGCGCTTGGCGGCATCAGACAAGCCGTTCAACTTACAACTACTCACCGCCGACACGCATTTTACCGATGGCTATTTGGATGAAACCTGCGCCAAAACCTTCAGTAATCAATACGACAATGTTCACGCTTGTTCCTCAAAACAGGTCGCCGCATTCGTCAATTGGGTTAAATCTCAGCCATTTTATGAAAACACCACGATTGTCATTTCTGGCGATCACTTAGGAATGCAGACTTCATACTACGACGAAAAAATTGGCGGAACTAATTATCAGCGAACCATTTACAACACGTTTATAAATCCAGCCATTCCAACTAGTCACTCAAAGAATCGTCAATTCACGACATTCGATATGTATCCGTCAACTTTGGCCGCGCTGGGAGTTAAAATTGATGGCGACCGATTAGGTCTGGGTACAAACTTATTTTCTGGAAAGAAAACCTTGGCCGAACAGTACGGCGGAATTGAAAAATTAAATTCAGAACTTTCCAAACGTTCCGCTTATTACGAAAATAAGATTTTTACCAAATCTGGCAATTAGCCATTGTAGCCATTTGGATTATTGCTCTGCCAATTCCAAGCGTCGCGGCAAGCATCTTCAATTGTCAATTCTGCTCGCCAACCTAATTCTTTTTCTGCCAAGCCTGGGTCTGCATAACACGCCGCAATGTCACCTGCTCGACGTGGCGTAACTTGATACGGAACATCGCGACCAGACGCCTTCTCAAACGCCTTCACTAATTCCAAAACTGAAGTGCCACGACCAGTGCCGATATTATAGACTTTATATTCGTTCGGTCGGCCCAAATTCTCCAGAGCTGCCACGTGAGCCTTTGCCAAATCAACCACGTGAATATAATCGCGCACGCCAGTTCCATCTGGGGTGTCATAATCATCGCCAAAAACGCTCAAATACTCTCGCTTACCAACAGCAACTTGCGACACGAACGGCAGAAGATTGTTCGGGATTCCCGAGGGATTTTCCCCGATGCGACCACTCGGATGCGCGCCAACTGGATTAAAATAGCGGAGAGATGTAAATTGCCAATTTTGATTTGTCGCAGAAATATCGCGAAGCATTTGCTCAATCATCAACTTTGTTTGGCCATATGGATTTGTGGCAGACAACGGCATATCTTCGGTAATTGGTAATCGAGCAGGATCGCCATAAACTGTTGCCGAACTAGAAAACACCAATTTCTTCACGTCAAATTCTTGCATCACATCAAGCAAAACCAGCGTGCTTTCAAGGTTATTTTTATAGTAAAGAAGCGCCTTTTCAACCGACTCGCCAACCGCCTTCAACCCAGCAAAGTGAATCACAGCATCAATTTTTTCAGACTTAAACAATTCTGATAGTCGCTGATGATCACATAAATCGAATTCGTGAAACGGTATTGATTGACCCGTAATTTCTTCAACTCGCTTCAGACTTTCGACGGACGAGTTTGATAAATTATCAACAACCACTACTTTATGATTTGATGACAATAGTTCGATGATAGTGTGACTGCCGATATATCCAGCGCCACCAGTGACAAGAATATTCATACGCTTATTATACTACAAAAAGCCTATTTATTTTATTAGCACTCTTGCACTGAGAGTGCTAATTTGCTATTATGACTATACCAAATTTCACCATTCTGTCTTTTACTGGGGCGCAACAAATTAGGACTAAAAACCAAAAGGATGATTTTATGCCACCAAACATGAATCAAGAAGAAACAACTAAACCGCTCGAAAAGTTCGGTACAGATATAACAGCGTTGGCGCGCGAAGGTAAACTCGATCCAGTAATCGGTCGAGATGAAGAAATTCGACGCACTATGCAAATCCTAAGTCGTCGCACTAAAAATAACCCAGTTCTTATCGGTGAGCCGGGAGTTGGTAAAACCGCAATTGTTGAAGCGTTGGCGCAACGAATTGTTAAAGGCAACGTTCCCGCTTCACTGAAGGATAAGCGACTAATTTCCCTGGAAATTTCCAGTCTTTTGGCGGGCGCTAGTTTTCGTGGACAATTTGAGGATCGATTGAAAGCCGTTCTGAAAGAAGTAGAAGACGCAGCCGGTGAGATTATTCTTTTTGTCGATGAGATTCACACCATGGTTGGTGCTGGAAAAAGCGAAGGTAGCATGGACGCGGGCAATATGTTAAAGCCAGCGCTGGCTCGCGGAAAATTGCACATGATTGGCGCGACGACTCTCGCTGAATATCGTCAATATGTCGAAAAAGATGCCGCTCTAGAACGAAGATTTCAACCAGTTTACGTTGGCGAACCAAGCTTTGACGACACTGTCGCCATCTTGCGCGGATTGAAGGAAAAATACGAAATTCATCACGGAGTAAAAATCGCCGATGACGCAATCGTGGCAGCCGCCAGATTATCTACCAGGTATTTGCCTGACCGATTTCTACCAGACAAAGCAGTCGACTTGCTTGACGAAGCGACCAGCTCGCTCAAAATGCAGTTAGAAAGCGTGCCAATTGCACTAGATCGATTGAACAATAGACGCTTGCAATTGGAAATCGAGGAAGCGGCGCTAAAAAAGGACAAATCCGACCACGCCAATATTCGCAAAGACGAAATCAAGGAGCAAATTGCCGAAATTCGCGCAAAAGCCGAAGTGATTGATAAAAAATGGCAGCACGAAAAAGACATTTTGCAAACCGTCAACACGACTACCGAAAAAATGGACAATCTGCGTTCGCAATTGGAGATTGCCGAACGCGACGCGGACTTAGCCACCGCCAGCCGCATTAAGTATGGCGATTTACCGGAGCTGGAGAAAAAATTGGCAAACGCTCGCGAGGAATTGGCGGCAATTCCAACTCACGACCGATTGCTCCGCGAAGAAGTTACGCCTGACGATATCGCTGGCGTGGTAGCGCGCTGGACCGGAATTCCGGTGGAGCGATTGATGGAAAGCGAATCCAGCAAATTGACCAAATTGGAAGAATCAATTAGCCGCCAAGTCATCGGACAAGATCGCGCCGTGGCAGTCGTAGCAAGCGCCATTCGTAGGTCACGCGCTGGACTCGGCGACGTTAATCGACCGATTGGCTCATTCCTATTCCTCGGACCTACTGGCGTGGGAAAAACAGAAGTCGCGCGCAGTTTGTGTCGTGAATTATTCGACGACGAGCACGCCATGATTCGAATTGACATGAGCGAATATATGGAACGCCACGCCGTAGCCAGATTGATCGGTTCGCCTCCAGGATATGTCGGTTACGATCAAGGTGGTCAATTGACGGAGGCTGTTAGGCGACGCCCTTATAGCGTGGTTTTGTTTGACGAAATCGAAAAAGCACACCCCGACGTGTTTAACGTTCTGTTGCAAGTTTTGGACGACGGTCGATTGACGGACGGACAAGGACGAACGATTGACTTTAGCAACACCATTATCATCATGACCAGCAACGTCGGATCGCAAATGATTATGGACTACACGGGCGACGACATTAGTTCGCTCGACAATCAAATTTTAGAAACGCTTCGTGGTCATTTCCGCCCAGAATTCTTAAACCGAATTGACGACATTGTGATTTTTGATCGCATTCATCCTGAATCGATGCACGCAATTGTTGATGTGCAATTAGAAAAAGTTATTCGCCAAGTTAAGGATAGTCGCGACATAACGTTGGATTTTAATAGTAGCGTCCGCGATATGTTGGCGCGAGACGGCTATGACCCGAGTTTCGGCGCTCGCCCACTTAAGCGTTTGATTCAAAAACGCGTGCTTGATCCTTTGGCGCTCGAACTGATCGACGGCAAGATTCACGACGGCGACACAGTAAAAGTTGCCGCCGTGGATGATCGAATTGCCTTTACGAATATCGTATAATAGGCGCATGGGTCGAATTCACAGCAAGCAGGAATCCATCAAATCAGCGATTTTAGGAGTCGGCAGAATGCTTGGTTTGCCGAAATATTTCCTAATAACAATTGTCGCGACCGTCGTCTTCGCCGTGATAATTTATTTCGCAATCAACGCCAATTTTTACGGACCACTAATGACATCACGCCTGCCAATCCTCGATAAAATCACGCTGCTCGGTTCGATGATTATAGACATTTTCAAGCAAAGTTTCATTTCGCTAAATGGTGCGCTGCTTATAGTAGTGTCAATTCTTCAAGGCATATCGATCGCCGCTGTAATTTTTACAGCAAAGAATAATCGCGACAATGAAAAAACTGTATCTCGACAAGTCGGACTAAGCGGAATCACATCAATTGCCGCAACAATTGGACTCGGCTGCGTTCCCTGCGGAACATCACTAATCTTGCCAATTGTAACTCTATTTTTCTCGGGAGCTGCCGCCGCTACCGCCGCAAATATCGCCAGCATAATAGTCCTTTTATTAGCTTTACTACTCAGTTTATTCTCGCTATATAAATTAGGTCAAATTATTTTTATGTACACAGAATTATCTAAACAGGAGAAAATATGAATCGACAAAAATCATCAGGCATAGCACTTATTTGGGTTCTTTCGGGAATTGTAATCGTGGGAATTGTATCTTTGTTTATTTATGGAATTGTCAATCGTCCGCCGAATCGTCACATTGGTGATAATAAACCGTGGAATGAAAAAATGTCACAAGGATCCGCTGACGCGAAAAACGTGTTCATTGATTATACTGACTATTTTTGTTCATTTTGCGCCGAGGTCGAAGCCGCAACCAGCACAGAATTCTTCAAAAATGACTATATTAAATCCGGAAAAGTTCGTTATGAGCATCGCGTAGTAACACTATTAAAAGAGATGACCAACAATACCGAAACTGGTGCTCACGCTGCATTTTGTGCTGCTGATCAAGATAAATATTGGCAGTACACCCACGATATCGTCCCGCGCATTAAAACTGATTATTTTAATAAAGGAATTGGCGTAAAAAACGTTGCTGTGCCGAAAAAAATCCCTGCTCTTCCGCTGGAATATTTCCTGACTTCCGCCAAAAATGTCGGCATGAATGAATCGCAATTTTCCGACTGTATGATTAAAAAACCGCACCAAAAAGAAATTGATAGCAACACACAAAAAGCCTTGTCTCTTGGCGTAAATGGCTTGCCGTACATGGTCATTAACGACTATCAAACCAGCGGATTCGTCGGTGGAGAGAGTGGCTTAAGGGCAATTTTGAAGGCTGGCGGCGTCGAATAATTATTTGATTTGTCGCGCGGAATTAAGCAACTCCCGTGATAAAAATATCAAGCATCCGCTTACGATAAGCGTAACGTCTTTCTATTTGTTTCACTATCCTTGAATAGTTATTCCCACCTAAATAGCTTAATGGCTAAGAAATAGACAACAAAAGTCCAAGCCGCGATAACGCCGAATTGTGGCAAGACTTCCATAAAACTTGCATGTTCAGTCATAATTAACCGGAAGCCATCTGTAACCGGAGTCAGAGGAATAAACTGAGCTACACTTCGCAGCCATTCTGGAAATAGATGAAGTGGAAAAAACGTACCAGATAAAAACATCATCGGGAAAGAGATTAGGCTACTTAATGACGATGACTGATCTTCGTTCTCTGACAACCCAGCAATTAATAACCCCACACCCACAGTCATAAATGCAGACAATACAGACATCATTGCAAATAGCACCCAGTCGCCTCGCATATTAAAGTGGAATATCAACGTCCCAGCGACAGCCATCATCACCAAACTAAGCAAGGAAATCGTCGTATAATGAATTGCTGTGGAGATGATTAACTGACCAGAAGTAAACGGCGCCGCGCGTAACCGACGATATAAACCACGTTTCTTTTCAGCCGGTATTTGATTAGATAGGCCAAAAATACCCATACTCATCAAACTGAAAGTCAATAGTCCCGTAAACATGTAGTCAAACGATTTTAATTGCTCATCACCAATCGCTTTACCAACAGCTTTAAGCGGAGCTTCAGGTTGACCCATCTGACTATTGATACTATTGGTAATTTGATTCATCACTGCCACCAACGCGCCGCCTGTTTGTTCAGAACCCTTGGAGTAAATAACATTCATTGTGCCTGTTGGAATAGGATGATTGCCATTATTTTTTATCGCGCCAAAATCACTTGGAAGCTCAATAATACCGTTAAGCTCCGACCGCTTCATCTTTTCACGTGCGTCATTCATATCTTTAACGTCTTTAATTTTTAGAATCGAATCCTTCGAATTTTCTTTGGCATTTTTAACAAAACTTTTGGCAAATTCTGTCTGCGAATTGTTGACAATTGCAATATTAAAACTGGTCGAATCATTACTAAAAACTGACCCAAAAACTAATAGGAAAATCAGCGGAAAAAGGAAAGTAAAGAATAGCGCCATTTTATCTCGAACGAAACGCTTTTGCTGAGCGCGAACTTGCCCGAATATTCCAATCCAATATTTTTTCATGTTAATCCCGAATTGCCTTTCCTGTTAAATCAATAAACACGTCCTCTAAGTTGGCCTGCTCGACAACTTGTTCCTTCTTAAAACCACGCGCCAATAATTGCTGAATGAGATTATGCGGCGTATCAATTGTTATAATCTTACCGCTATCCATAATCGCCAGACGATCACACAATAATTCCGCCTCGTCCATATAATGCGTCGTCAAAAGAATCGTAATTCCCTCGTCGCGGATTTCCTTAATCAAGTCCCACAAATTTCTACGCGCCTGCGGATCAAGTCCAGTGGTCGGCTCGTCCAGAAACAACACTTTTGGATTATTCACCAATGTCGAAGCAATCGCAAAACGCTGTTTTTGACCACCAGAAAGCTGCTCGACGTAATTCTTAGCCTTTTCTGTCAATTGAACCTTAGAAAGTAGCGCCTCGGCATCAACTGTCCGACCATATAAACTACCAAACATTTTCAATTGTTCACGCAAAGTCAGTTTGTCATAAAAAGCCGTCGACTGAAGCTGAATACCGATTATATTCTTAATGTCCTTAGGTTTCTTAGCGACATCTATGCCGTCAATTGTAACCACGCCGCCATCAATTGGTCTGAGCGCTTCCAGCATTTCCAACGTTGTTGTTTTGCCCGCGCCGTTAGGGCCAAGAATCCCAAATATCTCACCCTTTTTAACTTCAAACGACACGCCGTCGACCACGTTATTTCCATCATAAGTTTTAACGAGTTTATCGACTTTTATAATTGGCTCAAGTTCCACTCCGCAAATTCCTCTCTGTTGTAATTTTTGATCAAGCTAGTCTCTACTTATCATCAATGATAACAAAACCAAAATACTAGTGCTATACTTATAATATGCGCATTCAGAGAAAAAAAGCAAAACCAAAATCAAAAAAACTATTTATTATCATACCGTTTTTGATATTGCTATTTTCGGCAGGGCTATTTGGGATATATTTCCTCAATCAATCACACTCGCGACAAACGACTGCACCTTCTGACGAAAAGTATTATTTTGCCGACTCGAAATATTCTGGCATTCGCTCAAAATTTGTCACCAGAGATAACAAACGGGAAAAAGTTTCAATTGAATATCCGATCACGGAAAATGAAAAGATTAATCGCTTAATTAGCGAGTCGATTGATAAAATTGATCGCGATTTTCAAAATACGGTTTTACTGGCGACAGTTTTTGACAAACCAATGACCGAAACAATTGGTTATCAAGTCACGCACAACACTTCAGAAGCGCTGTCAATTGTCGTCAATATTAAGCAAGATATGAATGGCGCCCATCCAGCATCAATGACGCAATTTTGGACTTTCGACAAAAAATCTGGCGAAGTCGTCGGATTAGCTGATTTTACGGAACAGTCCGATGAAGCCGCCGAAGCAATCATATCCGCTGCCAAAAATAATATTTCTCAGATCATCAAGCAACGCCAGCAGCCAGAAATTGACCTGAATGAAATCATAAATAAAGAAGCTTTGTCTAATTTCATCATCACCAACGACGGCAATGCACTGGCTTGGCCGCTCGGTCAGGCGTCGCTACTGCCATCATCTTACGGTGAATTGACAATTACCGTGCCAATTTCCTCCGTTTCTAAATACCTGCAAAACCCAACGGCGAGAAAATTCGCCAACATCCCCAAACCTGCAGAAAAACCAAAACCGGCACCTGCTGCGCCAACACCTACCGTCGCGAATAAAACAATTGCTCTAACTTTTGATGACGGACCCGGACCATACACCGAAAAACTGTTGAATATATTGGATAAGTACGACGCCAAGGCGACATTTTTCCTAATCGGTAGCAAAGTTTCAGCACGTGCCAATACATTGCGCCGTATGCAGTCGCGCGGACATCAATTAGGTAATCACTCTTGGTCACATCCAGAGTTAAATAAGGTTTCGGCAGAGCAACTCGCTAGTGAAATTGACCAGACGAATAACGCCATAAAACAAGCAGTCGGCACCAAGCCTAATATCATACGTCCGCCATACGGCGCGTTTAATCGGGCGGTTTTGGAGCAATTCCGTCAACGCGGAATGTCGGCAGTTGTTTGGTCTGTCGATACGCGCGACTGGGCTGATCGTAATAGTGAAATCGTCTGTTCAAGAGCTGTTGCTGGCGCTCGCAATGGAGCTGTGATTTTAATGCACGACATTCATCAGACATCCGTAAATGCCGTTCCTTGCATTCTTGACTCACTCAAACAGCAGGGCTATTCATTTGTAACGGTACAAAATTTAATCGGCGATATGACACCGGGCGCCGTTTATCCGTAAACTTAATCAATCTCAAATATCTTATATTTTGAAGTTGCACCGCGCACTAATTTAACTTTGGACGGCGAAACCTTAAAATGTTTTGCCAATAATTTAATAGTCGCCGCGTTGGCTCGACCTTCAATTGCTGGAGCTTTGGCATAAACCGTCAATGTGTCATCGTCATTTTTCACGACTTCCTCACGATGACGAGAGTTTGGTTTAATGTGTACGGAGATTTTCATAATTCAATAATCATTACCCTTAAAACGACATCACATCCAACTCCCGCGGCAAAATCTCCTGCACTTCTACCGAACCTGCTACCAAATGATAGCCGTGCAACTTTGACGGCAAATCACGCTCGACAGAACGCCAATTAACTGGGCGATTTTCATCAAAATAATCGAGCAGTTCTGCGTTCAAAAAATGGTTGCGTGGCAGATCCACCGAACCATCCTGGTTAACAATCAGCGCTATCGACGAGCCCGACGTCACGCCATTTTCATTCTTGGCATACGCCGCTGTCACCAGATAGACCACTGGCTCAAATTCTAACACCGACTGATTGATCGCCTCCACCTGCACCTGGCTACGACGCGCAAGCTGCTGATTGATTTTTGTTGTTAATTCATCAACGCTATCCTTACCGTCACCAATACGGCAATAGTCGCAACCATCCGCTGCCTCGACATATTCCAGCAACAAATCCATATCGACTTCAGTATCCTTAACGCCATGCTGTGACAATTGCTCCACCATCTCATGCAGCGCGCCCAGCAAACTATAATCATTAACATTTCTGGCAGCATCACCGATGCGGATGATGGCGCGAGCGATAGTGATGGTTTTGTTTGTTTTGTTCATACATTCTCCTTAGCATCTTTACTCCGCTCCAAAAGCATTTGTAAGCACCCAGTAGCCAACAACGGGCGAACATAATAATTTGCGTGTGTATCAGGTGCCACAATTACCATCTCCGACCATAGTCAACGCCTGCCGCAAACTCCGCACCGGCGCCGCATATGGTACATTAATTTCTGCAAAATGCTGACGGGCCGCAGTAATTTTAGCTCGTTCATTAGCACTCAAGTGATTATCATTAATATCATCTGAGCCTTTCGTCTCAGCAACAAAGTAAATCCGCTCATCGCCGTCAAACGCTACTGCCCAATCTGGATTATACTTACCAACCGGTGTATCAATCTTGAACCAACTTGGTAGCTTAATATAAAACTTAACGTCGGTATTGTCCTCCAGCGACTGCATGAATTCACGCTCAACTTCCGAATCAACCGCCACATAATCGTAGATGGTTTTTGCCAGGTCGGTCACTGCAACTACCCCACTCTTCATCGCTGCATCATACAGGTATGTCTGTAATTCACTATTCTCAAACAACGTCATGTCATAATGCTCACCCGTTCTGTGATATTTAACACCGTCAACTGCTAAGCGCCGCTTCACACGATTAATCGCCCGAGCCGTCTCATCAA
The DNA here is from genome assembly GCF_022828365.1 of Candidatus Nanosynbacter sp. TM7-087. GTDB lineage: Bacteria > Patescibacteriota > Saccharimonadia > Saccharimonadales > Saccharimonadaceae > Nanosynbacter. The sequence goes on from NZ_JAJQJU010000002.1 coordinate 107,578, forward strand.
TAACCTGCTGTGGATTAATAGCAATCTGCTCAAACATCTCCGCCTGATCAAGCACATCAAATATCACCCGGCGGGTCATTTGTGTCTGACGCTGAATATCCGCTAATAAATTCGGTATCTTAACTTCAGTTTGGCGTGCCGCATAGGCGTTAAAGCCGGTCTCGCACACCATAAAACCGCTGTCATTATTCATCGAGTCAATCAGTGTTTTAGTATCAGCAATGTGCGGTTTGCTAATAGTGATCTGTGCTAATTCATTAGCCGACTCCGCTGCTAACTTCTCTGTATCAATTGCCACCCGGTAGGTCGTTTTATGTTTAATTTTATCCCATAATTCCTTGAAAGCCGGATCAAGCGCCCGTGATTTCTGAAAGCTGACGACTTGCCGATTATCACGATTCTTGATTCGCCCACCAAAGTGAATGCCCGTTTCTTCCTCAATTTCCGTCTGGAGCTTGCGACTAAAATCTGCATAACTCTCGTTAGCAATCACCGTTAGTATATTGACGTTATCGTCATACACTCGTTGCCCATCGATATTAACCGGCAGACGCAGTCCTCGTCCGATTTCTTGGCGCTTTTTCATTTGGCTCGACGTTTCGTTAAGCGTACAAATTTGGAACACATTAGGATTATCCCAGCCCTCACGTAGTGCGGAGTGGCTAAAGATAAATCGTAGCGGCTCGCCGGTATCCAGTAGTCTTTCCTTGTCTTTCATGATTAAGTTATACGCCGTATCGTCATCCTTAGTACGGCCACCCTCGCCCTTGGTGTCACGAGAGTCTTTCAACTGACCGCTCTTATCCGCAGCAAAGTAGCCATCGTGCACCTCACTCGCCGACAAGCCGTCCATCACACCGGCATATTTTGGTTTAGACGCCACCTTGGCGTACGCCTCCTCAAACCACTTGGCGAATTTACCTTTCTGGGCGCCATTCGCCGTATACTCACGATAATTTGCCACTATATCAATGAAAAATAGGCTCAGCACTTTGACGCTACTCCCCAGTCGGCGCTGTTTGTCAAAGTGATCATCAATCGTCAGTTCAATCTGTCGCTTGATGATGTCATCATGCAGACTTTCATCACGCTGACCAACATAGACTACTTTGCCATTACTAAACTCGACGCAATTATCGCCGTGATTGATCGACTCGACGTAGTAGCCGGCATAGACTGAACGCCCTGTCTTCGCCTCCAGGTCATCACCCGGAAAAGCCTTGATGATCTTGCGCTGCAAGCCATACTCATCACTCGCATCCACCTCTATCTTGGCGAATGAGTGAGTCTTCGACTGACGCTCCAGCGACAATACATTGATATATGCATCATTATAATTATCCTCACTCTGGACACTATGCACCTAGATCTTCTTGACCAAGCCTTTATCATAGGCATCGACTGGAGTCAGCCGATAAAGCAAATTATATAAGTGCTTGTGCGTGGCACTATAGCGCAATGTGCACAGCGGATTGAGACTAGCAATAGCATTCCGCCGTATGTCCGTCTCCATATTTTGCGGCTCGTCGAGAATAACCACCGGTCGAGTAGCCTTGATGAAATCGAGCGGCCGACCATAATCGCTCTGCTTGTTCATCACATTCTGCGCCTTGGCAAAGCTATCGATAGTAATCACCATAATCTGCAAGGTATCGTTCGTCGCAAACTCACGAGCCTGACCAGTTTTCTTACTGTCCCAGACGTAGTAGTCCATCTCTGGCTTATTATAGAGATCGGCGAAGTGCTCCCTGGTGATCGCCAAATTCTTCAGCACACCCTCACGAATCGCCACACTCGGCACCACGATAATAAACTTCTTCCAACCGTAGCACTGATGTAGCTCATGAATCGTCCGCAAGTACACATATGTTTTGCCCGTGCCAGTCTCCATCTCGACGGAGAAGTTCATGCCGTGCTTCAGAGATTTTTCGCTAATTTCTAGCGGAGAAGTCATCGGCAAGTTAAAGCCAACTTCTTCAGCCTCACTTTTTCTCGATACCATTTTTCTCTTGAATTTTATGCGTATTCTCAACTATCTGCGCTATATCTAACGTCAAGCTATTCCCCTTGGCGATTGTCGCCTCTAAGCTTAATTGTCTACCTCGATCCATATGACGATTTGTACTGTCACCGTCTTTTGGCTGGCCGGTAAATATATCGACTACTGCCTGAATAGCATCAAGTTGATACTGCTGATTGGGGTCAAATTTTAGTTTCATATCTACGATTATTTTTCTTTTGAAGTACTCTCTTTTGACTTTTGAATATCAATTACTTCATGAACAACTTGCTTAAGATCAATTAATGGACGCATAGCCTCGGACACCGAATTCTCGTTATCATCCTTCCTGCTCATTGCAAATTCAAACACATCCCATATCTTCTTATAACCATACATCAAATCATAAAGAGCATCTCTTTGATTGTCTGGCACTTCTTTTACTACTAGTCCGATATCCTGAGCCTCTTTAAAGTCTATACAATACCCATGATCCGGATAGCCCAAAACTAGCTGCTCCGCTACAGCAGCTGCTTTTTCACTGTCACCTGCAAACATCCGTGAAACAAGCAGTTTTCTCAGATAATCCTTACCAGTTTCAAGTGATTTTAGTGCTTCTCCAAGAGAGAGTGGATCAGGCAATTTCTCCGCCAGAGTCTTAACGATTAGATCATGTCCGTTAGAAATCTCTCCATGCAACAATTCTAAGGAATGTTTAATTGCAAGTGGACTAAACCTTCTCTCAATACTGGGTAACTTTATTTGTGGATCCATAGGGCCAAGCTCTGAGAGTTCAGACATGACCATATTATCTGCCGCCGAAGCTATAAGGGTTGCTGCACTTTTTGCCTCGCGTAAAGGATATATTTGTAATTTTTTATTAGAATAAGCTTGGAGTAGTCGACCAATATGAAATGCCGTTCGTGCGTCACCTCCATATGAATATAACAGCACATTTAAATTATCTTGCTCTCCGATTTTACGTAAATCAGAATAAACCTCAAAAAGAGCATCCTCGTCTATACTCTGAACTGGGGGTATTATTAGTGGATAAACGAATCCTTCACTCGATTCTATAAACTTTAGTAAGCTGTTCTTAAACTGATCAGAAACTGTACCTTTTGAGTTCTTACTTTTATTATTTGCTATAGTGTTACTCTTCTTCATAATATAACTCCTGTGTTATTTTATTGACCCTTAGAATATCTCGGAAGGTCACTGACTAAAGTCATACTTCTTTATAAAAGACCTATACTTCATCACGTCACCTCCACAAAATCTGGAAATCCCGGATTTTCTAGATAACTATTCACAATTTCCGAACAAGTAATTATCTCGTTAGTTGTCTGGTTTTTCCGGACAACTGAACAACTATCTCCGTTTACAGTAAACAACTTCATCCTATTCACCTACTTCCTGTTTTGCAAGATCTTTTAAATTATCGACTTCTTGATGAATCTTACCTACGGTTTGGTTTGTTTCAGCCGTTAGTTTTAATATTTTATTGCCTACACCGAAAGACCATCGCTCCTTTTTGGTCTCTATCGGCTCTTGATATATAGAGTTAAATGTGCAAATCGCAAAATCGGTAATCTTTTTATCTCTACTTTGGTCAGATAGTCCTTTAGTAGAACGCAGCAGAGTATTTAGTGACGTCTCGATAGAGTAGGTACTTATAGCTTTGAATGCATATTTCTCATACAAACGCCTTTCCTGAGAGTATTGATTTAATGAATATATAAAAGCAAAGGTTGTAGGCGTTAGTATGCTGAAGCGTAGTAAAAACGCACTTAGGTTTATGTCAGGGGATGTTTTCATATCGTCTGCCATTGGTAAAACAAAATGCACAGCTAAATATATGGTTGCTACGATAAATATAAAAGATATTATCATCCATGTCATAAACATCAACCTGAGCTGGTTTCGTCTCTCTACAAAATGATTGGCATGTGACCCTTTAGTGCCTATGCTATATATTTCTTGGATCTTTTCTTTAAATTCAACACTTTCATCGTATTTGTTTTGAATTCCTTGAGCTACATTTTCTGCATTACCCTTAAAATTTTCAATATCTTTGATATAGCCGGCCGCATTATCACGGAAAATACGAATTTCTTTATATACAGTTTCCGCATTGGATTTTACGGCAACAATTTCAGATTTTAACTCAACCGCTTGGTCCAATATTGCCTGAAGACCTGTTTCCTCGTCGGTGATTTTTTCATTAAGCTCGGTAAATTCGGTATATGCAGTCTCCATTTCTTCAATGTTCGACTGGACACTATTTAGGGCTTCAGTAATTTTCTGAAGTTGAGCGTCGGCATTCACCTTTGATGTATTGATATTATTCTTCAGCTCCTGTGCAGACTCCAATATTGCCTGAAGACCTGTTTCCTCGTCGGTGATTTTTTCATTAAGCTCGG
>NZ_JAJQJU010000003.1 GCF_022828365.1 Candidatus Nanosynbacter sp. TM7-087
CCAATATTGCCTGAAGACCTGTTTCCTCGTCGGTGATTTTTTCATTAAGCTCGGTGGCTTGAGCTAGGTATTCTTCAATTTTTTTCTTGATTTCTAAAACAGAATTATAAGTTGACTCAATATCCTCAACTTTTGTCTTAGATTGATGTTGAAGCTCCTCTAACCTTTTACCGTAATCTCGTGCATTCATCACACCACCTCCACCTCAACACCTTGCCGTTCGGCTTGCAGGAGTAGGTTTACTTTTAGATTTATGTCGTCACCGAAGGCTCGGTCGAGGATGATGATGGATGATGGTTTAGTGGCGAGGATGGCTGTAAATAGCTCCTCTGTCATGGAGTACGCCAGGCAAATGACGAGCTTTTCGGGCGGGATGAAACAGAAGCTATCATACTGCTCAATCTTCGCCAATGGCGAGATGCCACGCTTGAGCAGGAGCTCGATTAGCAAGTCGTCATCGGTCGTGCCCTCCTCCAGCGGATCGAGATTGGCGAGCGCCTGCTGGCGAATTTCCTCCGGGTCGGAAACCAGCTCGTTCCACTGCTTGAAATTGCTATCACCCACCCGATACGCCCGAAAGCCAAGGTCAAGCGGAGCATTACGAGATGCCAACCTGTCCGCCTGGTCAGCCCGGATTTTGGCACCCGCCCGACGGATACGCTCACGAGCAATGTCTGCGATGGTGTGGTAACCAGCTTTATACGCCTCCGACTTCTCGTCAGTCAGCTCAGGCAGCTGCACACAAATCCAACGACGGTTGCCACCATCTTCGGCATTAAGCTGGGCAACGGCATGAGCGGTTGTGCCAGAGCCGGAGAAGAAATCAAGGATGATATCGTCGTTCGTCGTTCCCATTTCTATAGCCCTTTTGATAAGTCCTATTGGTTTGGGGAAATTAAAAAACTTCTTGCCTTCAAATATCGATTTGACAGCAAGAGTACCTTTCTCAGTATTAACTTACTTATCACTCCAGACGCTTCTTGCCATTCTTGTAGTTTTTCTATATTTTTCAATTATTTGATAACCGCCATCTTGCATAGCTTTTGCCTTAATTTCTTTATTGAGAAACTTTTTAGCTTTTTCTTTTCCCCATCGCCATACAGTATAAAAACCTTGAGATTCCTTTGGAAAAACTTCTACTGCATAGCCGTCATGTTTCTCAAGTGATATAGCGAACAAATCATTTTTATCCTTTTTCGTAGGATCTACAAAAAAGGGGTAGTAGAGATTTGGACGATTTATCTTATTAAAGGCAATGTTTCTATTTCTAAGTTCTCTAACTTCAAACCCGCCGTTTTCATCACTATAAGGAAATTTTTTGCCTTCTTCCGTCAGGCTATTGATCTCATTAAGATACGACCTTTGATACACGAGCATATATTCATGCATCAGCGCCACGCCGCCATAGTCTCTACCCCTAGGATTGCCAACAACTGCTATCTCTGCTACAAAATTCTCCTCCCCGAATATCTCATTCATCATCAGTCGGAGATTGTGGACTTCGTTGTCGTCGATCGAGACGAAGATGACGCCGTCTTGGCGGAGCAGGTTACGTGCCAGGAAGAGGCGTGGATACATCATGTTCAGCCAGTTGCTGTGCTTGTGTCCGCCGGTATTGGTACGCAAGCCATCGTCACGCACAACATTACCCTCATCATCAGTAATACCCGCTTCCTCCTCATAGCTACGGCGTGTCTGCTTGAAGTCATCATTGTAAATGAAATCATTGCCGGTATTGTAAGGCGGGTCGATATAGATCATCTTAACCTTGCCATAATACGCCTTGTGCAAAATCTTCAGCGTCGCCAGGTTGTCGCCCTCGATAAACATATTGCCCGTCGTATCCCAATCGACGGAATTCGCCCGGTCGAGGTGGAGCGTCTGGACAGTCTTCTCCTGGATGGCAGCAAAGACGTCGCTCTTACCCTTCCAGCCAAGCCCATAGCGCTCACCCAAATCAACCGCCTCGCCCAGTGTCGACTGGAGTTTCTGCCAGTCAATCTTACCTTCGGTGACCACCTCGGGGAAGAGCTGTACCAGCTTGTCAATTTGTTGTTGATGTATATTGTCGTTATAGCCGTTCATTTTATTCGCCGCTCCCACCGTCTAGGCTTTCTTGCATGTATCGGTAGACCGTAGATACGATTTCTTTCACATCTTCGTTGATATTTTTATAGTACAACTTATCGTAGGCTTTGTCGCCATACTTGCGGATTGGATCGCTGATGAGAGCGTGAATAAACGACTGGGTTGCACCATCAACGCCTTTGAAATCTAATGTGACTTTTTTTCGCTGAGCTAGGGTTGGCATAATTTTGTTTACACGCAGCTCCTTAGCCTTTTCTTTATTCTCAGCAAACGAGCCGACAACTGGCTGTAAATGGATGATCATATAAAATTTGGCCTCCTGTATTTTATTCTCTTTCGTTCACGAATCGCTTCGCCGTATACGCTGCCAATATGAGACATGATTGCTTTAAACTCTGGTGTGTTATCCAGCGCGATGTCTACAGCAACTAGCGTGCCGTGAAAATCTCCCAAATCATTAGTCCGCCTACTATTGTCGCGAAACGGGTCGGCGTATAATGTAATCGATTTTTGGTCGGTCCTATTTTTCAGCAGCGTATATTCTGCCTTGCCGCTGTATATCGTAAAATAACTGCGGGTAATCTTGGCAATTGATTTAATAAAAAACAATCCGGCACCAGCATTTTCACTCGTACCACCCTCTCGCGAAGTTGTTCCTGTTATGCCCGGAGTAAGACTGTACCGTACCGCTTCCAGATCATCTTTTGGATGCCACGTCTCGTTCATGCTTTTCCAGATTCCTATACCGGTATCACAGATGGCGATACTGACTTTATTCGTTTTTTTATAGTATTGCGCGGCAACGATAGCGCCGCACTTCGCGTTAGCATGCTCTAAAACATTGCGCACCAGTTCGCCAATAATATATTTGATAACCATCGCGTCCTTTTCCGGCAGGTGCAGCAATGGTATCATTTCGGCGATAAAATAAGATTGGTCTTCGGGTGTTTTTATGACAGTTAGCGGCACAAATCGCCCAGCTGCTTCTTTTTCTTGATATATAAATGGCGATACTGTGCTTGCTAAGCTGTAAAGCCCCATTCTATCAAGATAAATACCGGTAGCTGGGACTGTACCAATAATTTTCGTTTTATTCTTACCAACTTGCATGGCCAAAGCAGCCACCAAGGCAAGGTTAGCCGGGTGAACTGTTATCCATTTATCGTGCGTCGCAATTTCTAGCTCTTTAGGTTTAGACCAATCAATAGACCGCAAAAAGGTTTGTATATTGCGCAAGTTCCCCTGATTCGACAGAAATACCCTCATACTATAAACAGTATACCCGTAGGATACATTTCTTGTCAATATGTATCCTACGGGGAAATATACGTAATTTTATGTAATTGACTTGTACGAATGCTTTGTCAATATAATATGGTCAACCAAACTAATTCCTAACAGTTCACCCGCCTAGCGTAAACGGTGCGTTACTTCCCGGTCTGCTTGACTCGCCTCCAAACTCCCGCTCGGATGATTATGTGCCACGATGATGCTGGCGGCACGATCGGCGATGGCGTCGGCGAAAACCTCGCGCGGGTGTACCAGACTGGCCGTCAACGTACCGATAGTCACCACCCGCTTGACAATCAAACGATTCGCACCGTCCAGTGTCAGGCAAACAAAATATTCCTGCTTTTTGTCGCGAATGTCAGCCAGTAGCTCGACCGCCTTTTCTGGACTGTAGATGATTGGCTGGTCGCTGTCCAGCAAGCACCGCCGCGCCAGTTCCAAACTCGCCAAAATCACCGAGATTTTCGCTTCACCCAAGCCAACCACGCTACGCAGATCATCATACGAAACATCACCGCCCTTTTGACGCAAAATTTTCAACACCTCGCGCGCAATCTTGCCGACATCAGCCCGAGCATTACCGCTGCCAATAATCGCCATCAACAGCTCCAAGTCGCTCAGCCGCGCCGTACCGTAACGTGCCAACTTCTCACGGGGACGATCAATTTTCGGCTTGTCGAGCACTTTCATAGTTTCATTATATCAGGCTTTAACTATTCATCAGCTGCCAATCTTCGCGCTATCATTTCGCGCAGCCCTATTTATCGCTTACACCACGCAAAGATCATCAGCTATTCGGAATCGCTCTAGCTTGTCGGCCGCGCGCCACACACATCGCCACCACCAACACACCAACCAGCCGCGATACCAATGATGAGTCATCCGCAGCCGATTGAGTCATTGTCACCAACCCCTCTTCTGGATTTAGCGGACTATCGTCTGACCATAAACCAGATGATGGATGGGTATTCATCAGCAAACCATCACCATTCGCGACACTTTCTTCGCCATTATAGACACAATCATCCAGAATATCGTTAAGTTCTGCTCGCTCTCCGGACAAGTTGATGCCTGATTTTATGTCACTAACATCCATAATTACACTTTCAATTTCATCATCACTGCGCAGCAAATCGCTTTTTTCCGATATTTTCACAAACTCCTCACGAAGCACGAGACATTCCTCTGGAATTTTCGTTGCCACCTCGTCCGACTCAACATCAAGTGTTGGCTCAATAATCGGTGAGGTGGAAATAATTACTTGTTCCACTGACTCAGAGTCATCAGTTTCTTCACGCACTGTAATCGTTTCTACCGGCAGTGCAATCGTCATTGCTTCAGCAGAAGACGCTTCCGACTCTACTACTGGGGACTCCTGCCGTTCGATAAAGAAAACCGCATCTTCTTCAGCCCAAAAATCATTATCCTTACCATGACTACGCTCTATCGCCGTACCACTATAGTCAAGTTGCTCAATTGACAAGACCTGTGTATCAGTGAAAATTTGATCCGCCGCCAATATGTCAATCTCCTCGTTTGGAGGATCAACCTTAGCTTCATCAACTATTGCGGTATCAACCAGCCGCTCATTATCAACAATGTCAGTCGATTCGACAGAATTATTATAATCCGGCGTCGCATCTATATTAATCTCGTTAGATTGAATGTATACTGGTGCTTTCGTACCAGAATTGTCAATTGGTACCGTAATCGCAGATTTATTCGCCCCTACTGCATCAAATTGTGCCGCCAAGTGCTGCTGCTCGGAAATTGATGTAAAAGCACTTTCATCATTTTCTGCTTCTCGGCTCGGCTCAGACTCTACAGCCTTAGCAGCAATCTTATTATCGCTAGCCGCAGGGTAAACAGTTTCATGTTCCAGCGAATTGCTATTATCATCAACGGTTTGGGTGTTCTTATCTATCACTACCGATACCGGCGCATTTTCCGTCTTTGTCGGCGCATCTAAGGACTCTGGTGCCGGCTTCTTGCTGTCATTATGCACTGCGTCAGAAATAGAATCAATAATGTGCGGCTTCATCTCCACCGAAGGGCTGACCGCCCCTATCTTCTCAATGCCCACATCCTCGCCCGAAGCTTCAACCGCCTGGTTAGTCGAAGTTTTATCTTCTCGTTCCTGCGGTATAAGTTTCTCAGTTGACTTATTTGTTTTAGTTGTCAAATCTATGGGCTTAGCCTCTGATACCACTGGCTCAGGTGCTTTTTTAATAATAGGCTCTTGATAATCGGTAGACTCTGAATATCCCGCCAACACCAATTCTCCGCGTCCATTTTCATCCAGACTATCGAAATCATCTGGAGCCAATAGTCTATCCAAATAGCTTTGTTTTGGTGTCATTTCCAACAAATTAGGAATCGCCTCTTCATCCGCAGAATTCATATCATCAGATACATTCTCCTGTCTTTCCGACTCCTGTTTCATGACTAACGCCTGAGGTTTTACGCACTGACTAAGAAATGAGCAGCCAACACATGTCGCACATGCCGTTTGACCAATTGACGCTGATACTTTCTCGGTAGAAGGTAACTCTGCTTCACCGCTAGCTACCGCCACCAAATCAAACCGACCTACACCATCAGTCACTTCTTCACCAACACTAGACGAAAAATCCTCGCTAATATTGCCATCTCTCAGCGACAAAAACACATCAAAATCATCACCGTCAATTACTGTCGATGATAATTCTACTGTAGTCGTCACCCCAATCATTGCTCAAAAAATGTCTCCGTTGAAATTTTCAATTCATTCACACCGGCGGCGGATAATTTTTGCCAAACATCTCTAACAAACGGCAAACTTCCACAGACCAAAAAATGCGCATCTTCTGGCGTTTCATGAACAATTTTTTCCACATTAAATCGACCATTAAACCAACCATCTTTTTCCTCAATCTGCTGGCGAGTACTAAACTTCTTCACTTTAATATTTGACGCCGCTAGCTCATTTTCAAAAACCATATATTCTGGCGATTTTTGGCTAAAATATAAAAACGTCGGCTGACTAGAACTTGCCATAACGCTCCAAATTGGACTAAGTCCGCAGCCCGCAGCAATTCCGACCAAAGGACTTTCTGTTTGCGGATTAAAATCGCCATAAGCGTGGCTAGTTTGTAATTTATCGCCAACATTCCGTGAACATAAATAGCTAGAAAATTCGCCACCAACATTCTTCACGGTAATTGACATTAGCTCATCGTCAGGAGTAGAAGAAATGCTATAAGCCTTCCCTTCACGCACGCTGCTGCCATCAATAAAAACCGTAATATATTGTCCGGCGGTAAAGTCAAACGGTCGCGCAAAATATAACGTCTTCACTTCAGGATTTTCCTGACGGACGCGCACAATTTCAACCTCTAATGAATCACGCATTCTCCAACGTACCTTTCCATTATTTTCTGAGCTTCTCTAAATTCTTCATCAGTAAAAGTGTGGTAATTCGCAAACTTTGGACTAATTGTCGTGCCAGTGCGAAAATGTTGCAAGGCAAATCTCTTCGCGCCCTTAACCAGCTCGCCAATCTTCTCAAAATCGCTAACTTCCAATTGCTCGCGGACAATCGTCGTACGGAATTCGTGATCAATTCCCGAATCAATCATCAACCGAACATTCTCCTTGATCGCTTCCAAATCAATCGGTCGCGCCGCAATTTCAACATATTTTTCCAGCGGACCTTTTACATCCATCGCAATAAAGTCAATCAGTCCTTCTCCAACCATTCCGCGAACTATATCTGGATGCGTGCCGTTGGTGTCCAATTTAATATCAAAACCAAGTTTCTTAATCATCCGACATAACTCCGGCAAATCTTCGTTTACCGTTGGCTCACCGCCAGAAATCACCACGCCATCCAGTCGACCAACTCGCGATTTTAGAAATATCATCACTTCATCAACTGGAATACTCGGTGCCAACCGTTCAGGTAAAACAAGTTCAGGATTATGACAATAGCCGCACCGCATATTGCAACCAGAGAGAAACAGAGCTGCCGCCACGTACCCTGGATAATCCACGAGCGACAGCTTCTGAATTCCACCAATTGATACCTTAAGCTGCCGCGACGGCGCCAAGTCGCTGGTGTTCGGCGGCATCGTCATAATGCTCCCTCATTTCAAATTCCGCTTGCTTGCCCTTATTCCATTGAGAAACTGGACGCAAGAAACCAACCACGCGTGAGTAAACTTCAGTCGCTTCACCACACTTTGGACATTCTGGATGCTCACCAACAATATAGCCGTGATTCTTACAAATTGAGAAGCTTGGGCTGAACGTGAAGTATGGCAATTTGTAATTTTCACAAATCGTTTTCACTAATTTTTTCAAAGTTTGAGGATCGTCCATACGCTCACCTAAGAAGAAGTGAATCACTGTGCCGCCTGTGTACTTGGTTTGCAAATTGTCCTGAAGATCCATCAATTCAAACAAATCGTCCGTGTAATTAACTGGCAAGTGGCTAGAGTTGGTATAGAACGGACATTTGACTTCCGCGCCAATTCCATTAGCAAAATGTGCTCGATCCGGGAAGCTGGCTTTATCAAGCTGCGCCAATCGATAAGTTGTGCCTTCAGCTGGCGTTGCCTCAAGGTTGTAATTATTGCCAGTTTCCTTTTGATACTCCACCAAACGATCGCGCATAAAATCAAGTGTTTTCTCAGCAAAAGCCTTACCTTTTTCCGTGCCAATATCAACGCCCAGCAAATTAAGCGCCGCCTCGTTCGTGCCGATCAAACCAATAGTTGAAAAATGGTTCTTCCAATATTGATTGAAACGCTGTTTAATGTTTCGCAAATAAAACTTGGTGTACGGATACAAATTAGCGTCGGTCAATCGCTCCAAAACTTTACGCTTGGTTTCCAAGCTGTCCTTTGCCATATCCATAAGTTCAGCCAACCCCTTAAAGAATTCTTTTTCGTTCTTAGATTTTAGCGCCAGTCGTGGTAAGTTTATCGTTACCACGCCAACCGAGCCGGTCATCGGATTTGAGCCAAATAAGCCGCCGCCACGATATTCCAATTGACGATTATCAATGCGCAATCGACAGCACATCGAGCGCGCATCTTCTGGATCCATGTCAGAATTGATGAAGTTCGAGAAGTACGGAATGCCGTATTTAGCGCTGGCTTCCCACAAACTTTCAATCACTGGATTATCCCAGTTGAAATCCTTGGTGATATTAACCGTTGGGATTGGGAACGTAAAGACGCGACCATTAGCGTCGCCCTCAGAAAGAACCTCCAGCAGCGCCTTGTTTAGCATATTCATTTCTTCTTGATATTCGCCATAAGTCGTGTCCTGCATTTCGCCACCAATAATCACTGGATTATCTGCCATGTGTTTTGGACATTCAAGGTCAAGTGTAATGTTGGTAAACGGCGTCTGGAAACCAACACGAGTCGGCACGTTGACATTAAAGACGAATTCTTGAATAGCCTGTTTTACTTCCTCGTAGCTCAATTTGTCAGCGCGAATAAACGGTGCTAATAGCGTGTCAAAATCAGAGAAAGCCTGCGCACCAGCTGCTTCGCCCTGTAATGTATAAAAGAAGTTTACAACTTGACCAAGTGCTGATCGGAAATGCTTAGCTGGCTTAGATGCAACCTTACCAGCCACGCCAGTAAATCCTTCTTGTAATAAGTCAGTCAAATCCCAACCAACACAGTAAACGCTTAGCAAGTTGAGGTCGTGAATGTGCAAGTCGCCTTCTTTGTGAGCCTTTCCAATCTTCGATGTATAAATCTTATCCAGCCAGTAAGTCTTCGTAATCTCCGCTGAAACATAGTTATTCAAACCCTGAAGGCTGTAGCCCATATTAGAGTTTTCATTAACTTTCCAGTCCAAATTTTTCAGATATTTATCAATCAAATCAACGTGTGCATTAGAGGTAATTTCGCGCAATTTTTTATGCTGATCGCGGTAAATAATGTACGCCTTTGCAGTCTTCTTAAACTTAGAGTCAATCAACGCATCCTCAACAATATCCTGAATATCTTCAACGCTTGGTAGACGCTTTTGGTTACGAGTTTCCAAAACGCCCAAAACTTTGTCGGTCAATTCAACTGCTTGAGCGGCGTCAAATTCACCAGTTTCCAGTCCTGCCTTTTTAATTGCTTTTTCAATTTTTTTCCGATCAAATTTAGCAGTTCGACCATCGCGTTTTTTAATTGATTTATACATTTCCCCTCCTTGTTTATAAAAATAGCAAACTAGCCCAACCTCTCCAGTGGGTACGTGTTGCAAAAAACGTTATTTATTTTCTAAAACACCATATGTAGTGCTTAATATTGAATATACACGCGATATATAGCGTCTGTCAATGAAAGTACATTGTATTATTTACATACGAGATGCGGAAGTATTTACTCCCCCTGATAATACCAAAACGTCGCGGTGAATCAGATCGACAATTTCTGCCTGAGATAGCTGTTCACCGATTCGCTGCTCGCCTGGTACGTTCAAAACATCTTGATCTTTCCACCACTGGCGCATTTCTGATTCGCCAAATTCATGAGCGTTTGGCTTGGTAGCGTGGCGGCGCACCGTTTCCTCAAACGATACGTCAAAATAATAAATCAGTTTTTCACCCTGAAAATCATCCAGCAGCCGGCGCAGCATCGCGCCGTATTTTTTATTGCTCAAAATACCCTCCAAAATCACCGTATAACCAACGTTATTGCCATACATGCATAGATCGTAAATCAACTGAATCGCCGGATTGTTTTCGCTATCTTTCACGCGCAGTATTTCCCGGCGCACCACATCCTGTGACACCAACATCGTGCCGTCGCCTAGTTGACACTGGAGTAAGCGCGCCGTGCTGGTTTTGCCGCAACCAGAATTACCACGGAGAATGATTAGCGGATGATAGTCCGTCACATAAGCTCCAGTAAATCGTAGGCAACAGCCGCTGATAACGCCTGCATTTGACGAAGATTATCACCCGGCTTGAGCGGTGGCTTGAGGCTACGTATAAGGAAAAATCCGACAAATGACGCCAGCATTTCCACGTTCAACTCACCTAGCCACGGCGTTACGTCATGACCATGGCGCGCCATATCAACCAGAAATTCTGTCGCACCAGATCCCTGGGGTACATAGGAAGCCCAGTTCCAGTCAACCAACTTCAACTCGCCAGTTTGCGGATTAAATGCCAAATTGTCACTACGAACATCCGAATGATTAAAGCAATCTTCCGTCTGCTTGGCAAATTCTTTAGCGCGCACCGAAATATCAATCAACTCATCGCGCTTTTCTAACAGCCCAATTATAGCCTGACAACGCCGCTTATTAATCTCCAACTGATTTGGCAATAGTTTTTGATAGTTATCAATCAACCGACGACGAATATCAGCATCAGCAATAATCTGATCAATCCCTTCATCTAAGCCAAGCTCTCTCGCCACAAACGGTTGTAGCTGCAATTCTTCAATTAGCTCCTGCGGCAATTTTATTTTTTCCAACTCGCGAACCGCGGTTATCACCGTCGAAATATAACGTTCCGCAACAGAGTTATCCGTCGGAGGTTGCCACAACCACCCATCTGACGAAGCGTAACTGCTCGTCATCAACACGTAACCGTCATCAGCCAATTCAGTCCAATCAGCAACATATTGCGGATAAGTTTTCTGTAACAAACGCGTCACTGCATAATCTTTTTTTAGCCAGCCTAGTTCCCGCTCGCCCTCATCCGACAATAAATTAGCATCAACTTCTTTAACGAAAATCGTTCGACCACCAGACGACACTAACGCTCGGCGATTAAGCGAAAAGCCGCCACTTACTGGCGTGATCCGTAATTCAGATGAATCAACGTTCAGCTCCGTCGCCGCACACCGCAAGGCTCTGTCGGTTAATAATTTATCGTGATCTGGCAATGTTTCCATGCGTAAATTGTAACATATTCTATCTGTTATTGATTTGGAATGACTAGTATAAATTCCGCGCCAGCTGACGGCTTGCTTTTGATGTGAATAGTATAACCACAGCGATCTGCCAAGGTTTTAGCAATTGCCAGCCCCAAACCATAGCCCGACGCGTCGGTTCGAGTCCGTGCTGCGTCTGCACGATAAAATCTCTCGAAAATGTGTTTTTGATCATTTGACGAAATGCCTGGCCCATTATCTTTAACTATAAATTCCACAGAATTTTTATTCAGCCTAGCCAAAATCTTTACTTCGCCGACTTTTTGCGGCGCGTACTTAATAGCATTGT
Organism: Candidatus Nanosynbacter sp. TM7-087; assembly: GCF_022828365.1. Taxonomy (GTDB): domain Bacteria; phylum Patescibacteriota; class Saccharimonadia; order Saccharimonadales; family Saccharimonadaceae; genus Nanosynbacter. The sequence goes on from NZ_JAJQJU010000003.1 coordinate 11,605, forward strand.
CCACCAAAATTGATAAAATTTGACGAACCGCATTTACTTGCAAAGTTACCTTTTGACCATCTGGAGCGTTCTGTAAAATTTTAACCTGCTTCGCTTTTGCAATTGAAGAATATTGATCTACGACCTCACCAATAATATTAGACACATCAATTAGCTCTGGATCATTCAAAGCATTTTCCGACTTCGCCAAATCCAGCAGCGAATTGCTAAGGTTAGTCAGTTTTTTAATTTCCTCAACGTTTTGGCTCAAAACCTGACGAGCTTTTTCATCGGTCAGCACACGCTTACGCATCGCTATTTCATTACTCAAAAGCAACGCTGCCAACGGAGTTCTTAGCTCATGGCTAGCATTAGACACAAATTGGGCTTGCTGTTCAATTGACCGCTCAATTGGCGCCAGCGTTCTTCGTGCCAACACTAGACTCAACCAATAGCCAAACACCAACATCACACCATTTAACGCAATTAAAGATATCACCACCATTTCGCGCGTTTCATTGTCACGTCGCTCCAGCCGATGATGAAATTGATCTTCGATATCCGCTGATTGCTTAATATGGTCATCAGGCGGCAATTCTCGGTTAAGTTGCGTCGAGGTAACGGCATAAATAATCACGCTAAACACCAGTGACAATGTCATAATCACAGCCAAATAGCTCAGCGCTAGTCGCTTGACGCGTTGCTGTTTCATGATTTTTCCTCTAATTTATAGCCAAAACCAGAAACTGTGTGAATTAATTTCGACTTAAATGGCTTATCAATTTTTCGGCGCAGAAACATAACAAATAACTCGACATTATTCGGTAATACGTCCGCGTCAAAATCCCAAACGTGCGATATAATCTGTTCTTTCGATAAAACCTTACCTTTATTTCGCATCAAATATTCCAGAACACCATATTCCTTAGCGGTCAAGTTAATTTCTTGCGAGGCTCGCGTTACTTTTTTTGAGCTTGGATCAAGTTTCAAATCGCCCACTTGAAGAACTTCTTCCAATTTCTCATTCGGTCTACGAAGTAACGCCCTTATACGAGCCAATAGCACGTCAAAGCTGAACGGCTTAGCTAAATAATCATCCGCCCCCGTATCCAAACCTTCAACAATATCACGTTCTGCGTCGCGCGCAGTCAACATTAAAATCGGTGTTTTATTGCCATCATTTCTCAGAGCTCGACAAACTTCATAGCCATTCATTCCTGGCAACATTATGTCTAAAATAATGACATCATATTCGTCAGCCGTAGCAGTTCGATAGCCTTCACTGCCATCATGTGCCACATCAACCGCATAGGCTTCATCTTCCAAGCCTTCTTTTAATAGTCGAGCAATCGTAACGTCATCTTCAATCAGTAAAACTCTCACGTATATATTATACCTTTATATCTCAATAATTTCACATCCATTAGTACGTCGCTATCATTTGCGCTTCCGGCCAAATTCGCTGAACCAAACGTTTACCTCGTACCGTCAGCTTCACCCAAGCATCACCATATATCTGATCAATCGCCATCAAACCCTTACGACGCAAATCCGCCAAAATATTCATTACTGTTCGACGCGACAGCCCGACCTGCCCAGCTAAAATCGTAGCGTCGTCGCCACCATCTTCATATACTTGTTGTAAAATTAACGCCTCATTTGTTGTTAAATTAACTTCTTTTGATTGAATCTTGTTCATAACAATCCTTTCTTCCGTTGATAGTAGCCTCATAATAAATAAGAAAACTTTAATTTTGCTGTAAATTGATTAAGTTTGCTTTTATTTTTATTCTGCTTGTTGTTATAATTGGTGTCTAACATAAGTTTAAGGGGAGTGTATGTTAATAAGAAAACGCTTTTTAAATACAAAAGTTAAAATATTAACTGGAGTAATAGCCGCTGGACTATTCATTGGTGGATCACTACTTACCTTGCCGACTGGACAAGCTAAGGGTGTCGTCAGCGATGATTATCCATTAAATGATAGTACTCATTGGAACACAGAACCTATTTGGCGTGATGAGTTTAATGGCACATCGTTAGATAAAGAATCTTGGAATATATACGGCAGCGGATGGAGCGCTAATAACGTCCAAAGCTGCTATAGTAGGAGCGAAGAAAATGTGAATGTTAAAAACGGCAGTCTAAACTTAGTAGGACTATACAAGCCTGGCGCGCGTTGCAAAGGAAATGAAAAAAGCGGCAACTTCACCTCTGGATTCGTAGAAACGAAGGGCAAGAAGTCTTGGACTTACGGCTACATCGAGGCTCGCATAAAAATGCCAAATAATAAGAGCACCTGGCCTGGTTTTTGGATGAGTCCTGACAAACCTACATACGGCAGTTGGCCTCGCAGTGGTGAAATTGACATCGTAGAAACTAAAGGTTCTAACTTAGATTATGCCGCCGCAGACGCTCACTGGGGACTTTCAACAGGCAATAAAAAACATGCTCAAGGTAGAAATTTACCAGTTGGATTTAAAGACACTACTCAGTGGCACACTTACGGCGTAAAATGGACTGAAGGAAAATTGGAGTATTACATTGACGGCGTGAAATTCCACACTGTCAACGGATTCGGTCAGCCAAACGCAGCAAACACACCTTACGGTCCATTCGACCAGCCATTCTTCCTAAGGCTTAACTTAGCAATTGGCGGTGATTACATCGACGGTAAAGGCAGTAAATGGTCAAACGCCTACAACGCCCTAGCTAAATATCCAAAGTCATTCCCGGCAACTATGTCAATCGATTACGTCCGCGTATACGAAAGGCGAACAGCTAAGGAAATAAACGTGCCAGATAATAATTTACGCACTCAACTTAATAAAAAACTGTCAACAGCGCTTGGCACTAATCGTAAAGACGATCAAAAAATTACTGACGTAGAGCTTGAAAAATTGACAGATCTTAACTTGGATGCAGCTGACGACGCATCAGAAGCAGAAAAGATTCACGATTTAACAGGCTTAGAGGAGGCTAAAAACCTTAAGACTTTATCTCTTAAGAACAACTCTGTCTTCGACTTAAGAGCGGTTTCTGACATCAAATCTCTAAAGTCAATAAACCTAACGATTAATCGCTAATTCGACTTAAGTGTTTATAGAAAAATTGTCATCTCACTACGGGATGGCAATTTTTTATTTCAGCTTAAAACCTCAGTATTCAGCGTTTCCACAGCTCTATTGTTAAAATAACTACATAATATTCTTTACTTTTATTCCGCTTATTGTTACACTAGCGATGGATAAAAAAATATTTGGGAGAAAACAAAAAATGTTAATAAAAAGACGTTTTTTAAATACAAAAGTTAAAATAGTAACTGCGGTAATGGCTGTCGGTGTCGTTGTTGGTGGGGCATTATTTACTCTGCCAATGGACAACGCCAAAGGTGTGGGAAGCCCTTACCCGCCAACAGATACTGATAACTATATATTAGACTCACAGCACAGTGATGAATTTAACGGCACATCATTAAATACAAACCTCTGGAGTTACTACACTGGCGGCTGGAAGGATGAAAACCAGCAAGTCCAAAACTGCTACACGTCTGAAGAAGAAAACGTAAATGTCAGCGGCGGCAGCCTGAATTTGGTTGGTTTATATAAACCAGGAAAGACCTGTACAGGTAACACCAAAACTGGAGACTTTACTTCTGGCTTCGTACAAACAAAAGGTAAAGCAAGCTTTAAATATGGCTATATTGAAGCTCGCATAAAAATGCCAAAGAATAAGAGTACTTGGCCCGGCTTCTGGATGAGTCCTTCTGATAAGCAGTATGGAGAATGGCCTAACAGCGGTGAGATCGACATCGTAGAAGCAAAAGGCTCTAACTACAAATTTGCTGCTTCTGACGCACACTGGCGAGATAAAAATACACCAGCCGGTCAACCCGGAGGTCACAGAAGCCGCCAAGGTGTTATTCCATCAACCAAGTTCGACACCAATGATACTACAGAGTGGCACACATACGGCGTAAAATGGACTGAAGGCAAACTTGAATACTTCATTGACGGAGAGCTACACCATACAATTACCGAATTTAAGAATTCAAACTCCACAGGAAATCCAAATGGACCATTTGATCAAGACTTCTTCTTGCGACTTAACTTAGCCATTGGCGGTAACTACATTGACGCTCCGTGGAACGATGCGCACAATTCAGTAGGCGCTGCGAACGATTTCCCGGCAACTATGTCAGTCGACTACGTCCGCGTGTACAAAAGGCGAACAGCTAAGGAAGTCAACATGCCAGATAACAATTTGCGCAAGTTGCTTAATGAAAAACTGTCAATAGCGCTTAGCACTAATCGTAAAGACGATCAAAAAATTACTGACATGGAGTTGGAAAAATTTACAGATCTTAACCTAAGTTACTCAAACATTTACGACCTAACCGGAATAGAAGCTGCTAAGAATCTTCAGAACTTGTTGTTAAACAACAACTATATCTCAGACCTAAGCCCACTATCTGGTCTAACTTCTCTAAAAATTCTATCCTTAAGAAATAACTGCTTCGCCGATATAAGTCCGCTAGCTGGATTAACATCCCTAACTTCCCTACGTCTTGAAAATCAGCGAGTTAGTGTTAAGCCTAACGACAAATCATTCGCTTCACCGCTGAAGGATTTGGCAGGAAACGTAGTTTCCATAACCAACTCAGCAGACGTTATTAACAGCACGGCAACTCCTGGAAATATTCAATTGCTGTCACTGCCAGCCAGCGGAGCATCCCCTATCCTGAATGCCCCTTGGACCAGAAGCGTAACACTCGGAACAGCTTCAGCTACATTTAGTGGCACTCTAGCTATCGACACATCAGCAATCCCTAGGGCGGGTCAACCACAACCACAACCACAGCCACAACCACAGCCTGGAAATCCGTCAGCTGCCGCTCATAATCCAGCTAATAAGCCTCAGAGTGCTGTAAGCGGACTACTCGCAAACACAGGATTTAATGCCTTCTTAGGTGTTATCGCCACCCTAGCATTAGTTGCCGCAGGACTATTCATTCTACGCTAACCAGAGGCTACATAAAATTACCACCCCGTGATGAGGTGGTAATTTTTTATTAAAGACTAGGTTTTTATTGTTGAGAGGATTGAGAAGTTGATTGAGATGTTGAGCCAGATTGCGAGACGTCTGACGGTGGTGTATTTGTCGTACCGTTTTGAGACGACGGTGCTTGCTGCGATGAAGATGGACCTAATTGTCCCGACTGGTTGGATTGAGTCTGATTTGAAGTGCCATTTGCGCCAGATTGTTGCCTAGAACCGCCCGGACCACCTTGGCTCTGACTCATGCCTGGAGGACCGCCAGCCTGACTAGTCATTTGACTTCCGCTGGAGCCGCCAACTTGCATTCCAGCCACAAATCCTAGCCCACATAGTACTACTCCACCTATCGCTATTCCTATTGCCGCACCGACGCCAATGGAATGCTTTTCGCCCGAACTTCCTCCTGAATTATTAAAAACGTTTTCTGGCGTTGTTTGAGTTTCTTGATTTAATCTTGTCATAATAATTCTCCTTTGTTCAAATTACTTTCTATGCAGACAATTCGTATAATGTTACATCGCTACCTCCATAATTAATGACTTTACCGTTTTGTTTTATCCAATTTGTGATTTCGTTATTACCGCCACCAGGACCACCGCTACCGTGACCGCGCGAGCTGGCTGCGTAATATCTCAATTTTCCCGAAGCCACTAATTGCTTAAATTGATCAAGAGTCAATGGCGTATCACTACCATTAAATCCACCAATTGCCATGACGGGTTGGCCACTGGTTAGCTGGATTGCCGCAGATTCATTTGCGCTGTCCACCGCCACTAACCAAGTAGCGCCATTTTGGTTTTGTAAAAGGTACTGAACTAACGCGCTGTCTGCCTGAGATTTTTCATTATTACTTCCCTGCATCGCCGTTGAACTCGGGCCTGCTGTCGGAATACTGCCTGTGTGCGTAACATTGACAGTAGACAGCGTGTAGACAACTGGAGCGGTCATACACGCAGCCACAGAGGTAATAATCGCCAAGTTCTGAAGCCAACGTTTCGGTACATATAGATTGACCAATAGTCCAATCATACCGATAACCCCCAGAATACCAACCGTCCACATTAGCCAAGTCATCGTACCAGCGTAGCTAAGAATGATTATCGCAATCACCGCCGTCACGCCAACCAACATCGGCAAAATCCAAGCATACGACTTTCGCCTGACGTACGCACCCCACAGAAACGGCACACCAATTCCAACCAAAGCTGCCACAGCCGGTGCCATAACCACCACGTAGTACGGGTGAATCACGCCGCTAGTCATGCTAAATATTACGATATGAACGATCAGCCAAAGTATCCAGAATATCACCGCCGCTCGTCCGCGATTAGTCCGCGGAGTTTTGCGTAAAATCCACAAGAGTAGTCCGCCACTTGCCAAGGCTAACACCAGTAGCCATGCAATGTTCGGCCCAAAATCGTTATTGAATATCCTAAATATTCCCGTTTGTCCACCAAATCCAGTACCTCCAGGACCGTGACCACCACTGGGAGCGCCACCCATTCCGCCAGGGCTTACTATTGCCATTCCTCCACTCGGAGGAGTTCCGCCACCTCCGCCGCCGTGGTTTCCTAATAGCCGACCAAAACCGTTATAGCCAAAAATCAAACTCCAAATACTATTGTCATTCGTACTACCAACCCACGGTCGATTACCAGACGGCGTCAGCCAAACAAGCACGCTCCACCATAAAGTCGACACCGTCGTAATCACGCCCGCAAACATCAAATGTAGAAATCGCGTAACAATTGGTGGCTTAGCGAACGCCAGATAGACAATCACCATCGCAGGCAAAACCATTAAACCTTGTAGCATTTTTGTATTAAACGCCAGACCTGTAAATAACCCCGCCAAACCAAGCCACAGAAGTGGACGCTCACCTTCTAACGATCTAAGGAATGCGTAGCCGCTGGCGGTGAGCATAAACGTCAGAATAGCGTCTGGATTATTAAATCCGAACATCAACGCTGCAACAGGAGTTAACATTAGTGTAACTGCGGAAATTATCGCACTAGCAAAGCCGAATTGCCGTTTCACTGCCGAATATAATAGCCAGACCGAACCTACGCCAGCTAGCACGCTAGGTAAAAGCATTGAAAAGCTGGAAAATCCAAGTAGCCTAGCGCTAAGTCCCATTATCATCGTCGCTAGCGGAGGCTTGTCGATTGAAACATAATTCGCCGCGTCCAAACTGCCAAACAGCCACGCCGTCCAGTTTTGGCTTGCTGCCTGCACCGCCGCCGCGTAATAACTATTTGCCATGCCATTATGCATCGCGCCAAACATATACAACGCGCCCGTCGTAATTAACAGAATCGGAAGAGTCATTTTCTCAAACCACGAACGATTGTCCAATTCTTTATTAACTCGATGAAGCCCTTTTAAATCATCGACCGCAGTTTTTACAATCTTCACACGACTATCAGTATCTTCAATCCAAGTAACGGGTTGCTCATGAATCGGCACGCCCGCGCGCTCCGTTTTAATCAAAAGTTCGGTATCAAAGAACCACTCATTGTCCTTAATTTTTGGCAAAAATCTCTTCGCTACATCACGGCGAATTGCCTTAAATCCGCACTGCGCATCGCTAAATTTGGTTCGTGACGTCAATTTGATAATCTTGTTATAACACCGTGAAATAAACTCCCGCTTAAAACCGCGGCTAGTTTTTGACTCTTTCATCAATCGAGAGCCAATTGCCACGCCTGCTTCGCCCGCCACAAGCGGCTGAATCATCGGCAGAAAATCGTCCAAGCTAGTGGATAAATCAACATCCATATATGTCAGGATATCCGCCTGACTGCTTTGCCAGACCTGTTTCAACGCTCGTCCACGACCGCGTTCAGCCAGCCTTACGACACGAACTGATTGATGATTTTGTGCCAAGTTTTTCGCTATTTTCAAGGTATTATCTTGACTGCCATTATCTGCAATTGTTATCTGATAACGATATGGCAAATTTTCCATCATGTATTCGTCAAGCGTTTCAATGCTGCTTTGAAGAATTTTCTCCTCATTCAGCACCGGCACGACTATATCGACGGATGGATTAACTATCGCCCGAAACGGCGATGGGCTAGAATCGGACGTAATAAGTCGCGACCTAGCTAATGGTTGGGGTGTGGTTATTGCTCTCATGCAAACCACTATAAACAAGCGTTCTGTAAAAATGCTTTAAGACGTCTGCAAATATCTCAGAATGCCTACATACCATCAAAAATCAATAAAATCGCATCGCCGTCTACGTTATTAACGCCCAGCTCTATAAACCTCATCAAATCATCTATCTGCTTAACAATGTCAGCCTCTCGTCCCTCTTCCGCCAACTTTCGTATCTCTGGCAATTCATTCTTTACCAGACGAATATATGAGTAGCCGTCTATAGCGGTATGTCCATAAAGATCAATATGCGTAATCACTGGAAATCGCTGCTCAAAATCTTCAACATTCTCAACTAAACTACTAGCAAAGTTAAAAATGTCCTTTAAGTCATTACTCTTTGGGCTACTCTTAAAATCATCCCGTAAACATTGACTAGAAAGAAATCTAGCCCACATACCATCGCAATAAGTATTATTCATAGTCATTATTATCTCACCTATTCCGCGTTATTAGAAATGTATAACCGCAAAAACAATAAAAAAGACCTCAACTATATTTGTTGAAGTCTTAAAATTCGATTTGGCTCCCCTTGGCGGGCATATTTCGAATCGCCTTGTTTTCCTATGACATAAAAAGACTCGAGGAAGTTAAGGTTATTTTATATCAACAAGAAAGGAATATTAATGGATAATCTCATCGATAAAAACACGAAAAGCGAAATGGCTTATTGGACGAAACACTTTTCTTTTATGGAAGAAGCCGACTTTGACCTATTGGACACTGGCGAGTTTACGGTAATCCAGAGAATGTCATATAACTATGTCGAGCAATCAAAAACCGACACTAAGGTAGCAGATAAAGTGATGAAACGATGCAGTGGTATGATGTGGATACAAAGTGGGTATCACCTAGAAATACTTATCCATCAACATCTTTAGAGCGACCTTATGCTCTGTTTGCAATTCAGTATCACTCTCAACCAGTTCAACGTATTTATTCAGGAAATCTTTAGGGTTGGAAATGAGCCTCAAGTAATATTTCAAGGATTGGTATAGACCATTGATGATGACTTGGCATCCGTGTTCTTGCTCAATCTCAAATACCAACTGATTATTCTCAGATACATCGCCAGGGTTTTGCTCTTTGCCAGACAGGATGTAATAACGCTCAACCCCAAATTTATTAATCTTTTCATACGCAACTCTTACAATCTGTGGGGTTATTGGCTTATCAAGTTTGACCTCGACCGCCTCGAAAATGTGATTGTCTTTTTTCACTTCTATATCACCAGCACTCCTAGACGTTCTATCTGATGCCGTATGGCTTCCGAGGGGCAACAATATACATCCTCTGTATCGACCCATCTCTGGGACTAAGATTGAGTAAATAGCGTAAAAAGCCAACACGGGCAACTTTGAACCGCCGTGAGTTCCGTAATTTGTAGTAAAGTGTCTTTCCAACATATGGATGATTTCTGAGATAGATACATCGTCTGACGAAATCTTCGCAATTTCCACTTTATTGTCTTCACGGTATTTAATACCACCCCTTAGTAGTTCAATTAACACATTTTCAGCATTTTGCTTTCCTTTCTGTATTTCATGTACTATTTCTAGGAAAGATGTTTTAAGGACTTCAGGGGTAATTTTACCGTTGAAATTAAAATCATATGGGTAATCTTGCTCCAGGCTCCTAGTAAGCCAACCACTCTCAGCCATTGAAGGAAGGTTTTTCTCTTTAAGGAATGGAGTGATATATTTCGTGTCGAAACTTCTTCCAGAAAAACCGCCTGGTAAATCGATTTTATGATAACGGATATCTTGGGCTGGATTTAGTGTTTTATAAAAAGCCAACGTTATCAAGACGGTATAAACACCCTTATTCACGTTGATTCTTTCTAAGACGTAATCAAGATAGTTTTGGATTTTTGGTTGAAAGTAGATTGATTTATTTTTTGATGCCTCATTGTAATAGGTATTTAATTTATTTTTAATATCTACGTCTGTCATAAGTTATACTGCTCCTTAATTTGTTTATAAACCGCCTCAATCATTGGGATTGCGACAGAGTTGCCAATTTGCTTGTAGCAAGAGGTCGTATTCTTACTTTTCTTAAAACTCTTTGGAAAACCTTGAAGTTTATAACACTCATCAACTGTCAATTTTCTGACGATTTTGCCATCATAAATCCAAAATCTTCCAGTAGTTTCTTGAGATGGTAACGTTGGATGAGTTCCTTCTATGTAGTATATGCGGTTCGGTTGCTTATGTACCCTAGAAAGATGCTCAGTATTTGGTCTAACACCAGCCTTCCTTATAGATTTATTGCGATATCCGCAGAATATTAAACCCGACTCCTGTTTCTTCCACAATTCCTTCGGAATAATAGTGTAATCTTTAGGGTCAAGAATTTCAAAATTGCCATTTTTATCGAGAATATCTTTGATTAACTTCGACTCCTTTGTTTCCAGTTTCGAAAAATCAAACTCTTTCTCTTTATTTGCAATGATAATAATTCGTTCACGGTTTTGGGCGGTTCCGAAATCCTTAGCATTTAGGATTTTCCAAGATGTCTTATAGCCAATATTGTTCAACTCTTGAAGAATTACCTTGAGTGTCCTTCCGCCATCGTGATATTTTAAATGCTTAACGTTTTCAAGGAATATAACCTTCGGCTGTTTAGCCTTGGTTATTTCTAAGACGTTGAAGAATAAGGTTCCTCGTGTATCGGCAAAGCCACGCTGTTTACCAGAAATAGAAAAAGGTTGACAAGGGAAACCGCCACACAATACATCGTGGTTGGGAATAGTTTTTGGGTCGACCTTAGTGATATCGCCAGCGAATAGTGGTTGGTCGAATGATGCCTTACCAGAAGAGGATGGCTCAAGTTTAAAGATATCTGGCGATGTACTCTTAAAGTTATCTTCGTAAACCTTTCTGCATTCATTGTCCCATTCGGAAACGTACACACATTCGGCTCCTTGTTTGCTTAACGCAAAATGAAAACCGCCAATGCCAGCAAAGAGGTCAATAAAAGTCGTTTTCTTGCCATTACTTTCGTTTGTTTTCATTACTTATTCTTTCTTTAGTTAGATGATTTACGGATAAAGTCATCAACATCTGATTTGCGATATCGTCTGATACGTTTTACTCCAATTCTGACTGCTTGTAAGGCGCCATTCTTATCCCACACCCTAAGCGTATTTGGATGAACTTTTAACATCCGACTCACTTCTTGCAAGGTAAGATACTCAGGTAATTCCTGCTCACTTTTCATATATTTATTATACAATATTTAATAGAATTACGGGAAAAAGTAATAACTAATTCTAAATGAGTAAATCTACAACCAGGGTAGATAGCGGCTATGCCTAGCCTGAAAGCCTGAGTAAAATTTCTGAAATAATGACTACTCAAACGCCTAGGCTTCAAAATGTAATCCAAAGCGTAGTCGACCAACAGAATAGGCTTTTTGCAAATACTGTTCTAACTCCTAGTCTAGAAGAATACTGTGGGCGACTAGGATAGAAGCAGGAACTAATAAAAAGAATAACAAGTTGATGGAACTTACAAACAACTATAAAAGTTTCGAAGCATACCGTTCCTATCTGTTAGGACTAGCCTCAAAGACACGAAGGATATTTGAAAGTTCGAAACCAGAGCAAAAGAACAAGATTTTGAAACTATTATTTTCGAACCTTGAAATCAACGAAAAAAGGCTCAACTGTAATCCGTTAGAGCCTTTCAATGCGTCATCAACGATGCCAAAATCTCGATTTGGCTCCGGGGGCGGGGTTCGAACCCGCGGCCTATTGGTTAACAGCCAACCGCTCTACCGCTGAGCTACCCCGGAATATGTGTTGTATTATAGCGAGTTTTTGAATAGTTGTAAAGTTACTGACGGACAATTTCTAATGCTTTTTTTAAAATCTCCACTTCCGAGCGTGATTTTTCGTCGTCCTCGGCTTCTCTCTTCTTAATTTCTTTCGCTAAATTCTGCCACCAAACTTCTTTTTTCTCACTGCTCAGCGTCAAAGACCTAACTTCGCCATCCTGCTTCTCTAAAAATCCCGCAGCCACCAAATTATCAACATGTTTTGCTACCGTCGATACCGATTTATAGCCCAAGGCGCGCATAATTTCCCGAAGCGTCGGACTGTAGCCATTGCCCTTTATAAATCCATCGATAAAATCCAACATTATTTTTTGCTTTTTCGTTAGTTTCATATCTAAAGTATACACCATACGCTATACTTAAAGTATGGCAAAAAAATACATTAACGACGTTCGATTCTGGCTATTGGCTATTGTTATTTTTGGTGGCGGCTTTGCCCTGCATCCCAGTGTCGGATTATCAATTCTGGATTTTTCATCTTTACGCGTAGGATTATATCAAATCGCAGCAGTCGGATTGATGATATCTTCCTTGCCTCTAATATTCGAAAAACGGCAATCATTATTTAGAAACCGATGGCTAATCGGCGGATTTTTGGCAATTTTTATCGCCATCACCGTCGGTGTATTTTTCGCAGAAGCACGCCTGCGCACCGCATTATATTCGTTATCGCTATTATTCTTACTCAGCGTCGGATTATCCGCTGGCTTAATTTACAGCAAATTGTCAAAATCAGAAAAACGCAAACTCATCAAAATCGGATTATGGAGCGGGCTGGTTTTTGGGATTTTAGCAATCATTCAGCTCATCGTCGCCACTTTTGAACCAACAGGATTTGGTACGCTTTGCGCTGGCTGTAAAGCCGACGTTTTTGGATTTCCACGAATCAATTTATTCGCCGCCGAACCGCAGTTCTTCGCCAATTCTCTACTTCCAGCATTCTTCCTTGCGCTCTTTCAGTCAAAATCTCGCTTAGCCAAATTTAGCCTATTTTTCACAACTCTCGCCATATCTTTAACATTTTCCCGTGGCGGATTTTTGGCAATTTTTATCGCCATCATAGCCTTATTTATAATCGCTTTCGTAAAACGAATTGACGCATCTTTTATTCGTAAAAAACTTCCAATCATCTTCGCTGGATTACTATTCGGATTCGTCTTATTGTTCTCGTCAGCCAACATTAGATACGCCAACACGCCTTTCATTGCGCACAATACCTTTGTCAGTATGGTCGATCAATTATCTCTCGGGAAAATTAAGATTCCGCAAAAATCCGTCACCAAAAATCCATCACCAAAACCCGCCGAAAACGTTCCGTCAAGCAACAATTCTTTCCAGCCCGCTGGTTTTGTTGAAGCTTCCGCCAACGACCGACTCAGCGCCAGTGATCTAGCCATAAAATCTTGGCTGTCATCGTCACGAACATTCTTCTTTGGTGTTGGACTCGGCAACCTCGGTAATTTCATCCAAAAACACCTTCACGTAAACGTCCCAGCAGACCAAACGGTCTACGTTTTTTACATATTATTACTCAGTGGCTTAGGAATTGTTGGACTATTTATTCTTCTAATTGCCCCGTTAATAATTATATTTCTCGCCATAAAAAACATCCATAAAATTAAAGCTCAGTTTATCTTGTCGCTGACCATCGCGATGTTTATACATTTCTGGTTTTTTGGCAGTTTTATAAATACGATTCATTGTTTTGCTATAATCGGCATATTTTTGTATAATTACCCCAGAGATTATGCGGAAAAAGTCTGATTTTTACTTCAAAATTGCTCTGGTCATTCTTGATATCTTAGCTTTATTAAGTGCATTTACTATTGCCTATATTTTGCGAATTTCCCTGGATCCTAGACCATTCCATATCAGCATCAATGCCATGGATTTTATCACCTCCATTTTTATGACGCTGCCGTTGTGGATTGTAATGTTCTACTTCTTTGGCTTATACGACCGAGAGGTTTACACACACCCATTGCGAAACTTCGGACAAATACTTTTGGCGTCAATAACTGGAATTATGATTATGATTTCTGTGGCGTTCTTTACTAACACTCCGTTATTCCCAGCCAAGCTTGTCGCGGTTTACGCCACCGGAATTGGTTTTATTTTACTAATGATTTTCCGCAGCGCCGCCAATATTGTTCGCCTGAAGCTCTTAAAGCGCGGTTTGGGCGCACGTCGTGTTATATTAATTGGCAATTGTGACTTAACTCACGTTTTGGCTGATTTTATAGAAACTAATCCGTTAACTGGCTTTAAGATTAGCGGAATTGTTGCGCAAACCCAGTTCATTCCTATTGAATTAAAAAAACTTCGACGCTCGTCATTAGAATCGGCGCTCACCATGGATAAAATTGATGTTATTATCCAAACCGACTCAAAAAACGTTAGCGAACATTATCAAATTGCCCAGAAACATTATCTGGATTTTTATCAAGCGCCGGAATTCGATGGAATTATGACCACCAAACACACTATTGATATCATCGACTCCGTACCACTAATTCACACTCATCCGACACCGCTAATGGGCTATGGGCGAATTGTGAAGCGCATTATGGATGTTGTGGGCGGGACAATTGGGATTATCATCGCCTCGCCAATTATGCTTTTAGTGGCAATTGCCGTAAAAATCAGCGACCCAGCAGGACCGATTTTAATGCACGGCAAACAACAAAAACGCCTCACTCGTTATAATCGACCGTTTAAGGTCTACAAATTTCGCTCACATTATGCAAAGTTTGATGGCAAAACCGACGAAGAAGTCTTTCAAATGGTTGGTAAACCTGAGCTAATTGAAGAATACCGTAAAAACGGCGACAAACTTGATCATGATTTTCGCGTGACGCCAGTTGGTCGATTCATTCGTCGCTTCAGTCTTGATGAATTGCCGCAATTATTTAACGTCGTAAAGGGCGACATCAGCCTAGTTGGACCGCGAGCGCTGGTGCCACACGAATTAAGCGCCTACGACAAAAAACATGTTTTATTAGCGGTCAAGTCTGGGTTAACTGGACTTGCAGTAGTATCTGGCAGGCGCAGCATCAGCTTTGAAGAGCGTCGACGAATTGACCTATATTATGTTCAAAACTGGAGTCTCTGGCTGGACATTACAATTTTATTAAAAACATGTTTGGTTATTTTCCAGAAAGATAATTAATGAGTAAGCCAAAAATTGCCATAGTTCATGACTGGATTTACGGTGGCGGCGCCGAAAAAGTCGTTTTGGAAATTCACAAATTGTACCCAGATGCGCCAATTTACACTTCTTTTTGTAGCGACGAATGGCGAGAAAGATTAGATAATAAAGTCGTTACCGGCTATTTACAGCGATGGCCATTTTCAAAAATTCGACGATTGCTGCCGCTTCTTAGACAGCGGTGGTTCGCTAAGCTTGATCTTAGCGAATTTGACATTATCATCTCCAGTTCAGGAAATGGCGAGGCAAAATTTGTCCGCAAATCCAGACCAGATCAACTTCATATTTGTTATTGCCACACGCCAACGCATTTTTATTGGCGGCACTACGACGAATATATCAAACGACCAAGTTTCCGTCCGCAATGGCTGGCGCGTTTGGGTCTGAAAACCCTAGTTCGACCACTGAAAAAACGAGATTTTAACGCCGCTCAGCAAGTCGATGTTTTTATCGCCAACTCTACGGGAATTCAGGCTGACATTGAAGAGTTTTACCAGCGAAAAAGTACGGTTATTTTTCCACCAATTGACGTATCGAGCTTTTCACCACTTGCTAAAAATCGCAAGCAAACGTCCATCCCAAAGAAACCTCGCTGTCTGATTTGGGGGCGAATCGTACCGATGAAACGGCTTGATATTGCTATTAAAGCTTGTCAGAAACTTGGCTGGCAATTAGATATTATCGGAAAAGGCCCGGATGTCGACAACCTAAAAAACATTGCCAACAAACATACAGATTTCCTGGGATTTGTTAATGACGCCACAAGAGAAAAATATATTAAAAAAGCAGATTTGTTTATTTTTTGTTCACACGAAGATTTCGGGATTGCGCCAGTCGAAGCGTTGGCGTCTGGTATTCCAGTGGTTGCGTATGAAGCTGGTGGCGCACTTGATTATATAAAACCCGAAAAAAACGGCTGGTTCTTTTCTGAGCAAACAGATTCTTCGCTAATAGAAGTTTTAGAGAAACTGTCAGAAAAGAAAGTTTCACCAACAAAAATCTCAGCCACAGCCAACGAATTTTCAGCCGCAATTTTCCATAAAGCGATAAAAAATATAGTTGATAAATCATGGAAGGAACATTATCGTGAAAATCGTAATTGACGCCCGAACATTAAGGACTAGCACTGGTCGGTACATCGAACGGCTGATTCATTATTTGCAGAAAATTGATAATAAAAACGATTATGTTATTCTGCTCAAGCCAAAAGATTTCGATGGTTGGCAACCAAGCAATCCAAGATTTCAGAAAGTTATTTGCCCATATAAAGAATACACTTTTGCTGAGCAAATCGGCTTTAAAAAGCAGCTTGAAAGTCTTAAGCCAGACTTAGTACATTTTGCGATGGTTCAGCAGCCTGTTTGGTATAATTCCAGCCCAGTTGTTACTACGATGCAAGATTTAACCACTGTCAGATTTAGAAATCCAGATAAAAATCCTGTCGTTTTCTGGATTAAGCAGCAAATTTATAAATGGGTCAATAAAAAAGTTGCGAAAAAATCTTCACACATCATCACAATTTCTAACTTCGTAAAAAATGATTTGATTAAATTCACCGGCGTAAACCCAGAGAAAATTACTGTAACTTTGGAATCTGCGGATGAGTTACCAAAAGGCAACGAACCTGTTGATGAGTTGATTGGTAAAAAATTCATTATGTATATCGGTAGACCAACGCCACATAAAAACCTTCGACGACTAATTGACGCTTTTGCCTTATTACAGAAAAAATATCCAGATTTAACACTGGCTTTGGCAGGTAAAAAAGATAGTAATTACGCTCGCCACGAGACATATGTAAATGAGCATGGAATTAAAAATGTTGTGTTTACCGGCTTTATATCAGACGAGCAATTACGCTGGATGTACGAAAATACGGCAGTTTATTGCTTCCCTTCGCTCAGTGAAGGATTTGGCTTGCCAGGTCTAGAGGCAATGTTACACGGCGCGCCAGTCGCATCAAGCACAGCCACTTGCCTACCAGAAACCCACGGCGATGCTGCTCACTATTTTAACCCTTTCAGTGTCGAGGATATAGCAAAATCAATTGACGACATCTTATCTGATGACAAGTTACGCAATGAACTCGTTAAAAAAGGCAAGAAACACGTTAAGACATTTTCATGGCAACGCATGGCCGAGCAAACTTTGGCTGTATATGAAAAATATGGTCGGAAAAGCTGAGATTAAGCCTGAAGCTTCTTAGCTATATCGCCACATTTAGCCGCAACATCCCTGCGCGCCACTAGTATGCCATCGGGCGTATTAACGACCACCACGTTGTCAAGACCGATTACCGCTACTGGTTTATCTGGTTGTTCATTGCGAATGTAAGTGTTGTCGATGTCGATAGTATGAATATTCTCGCCACGAACATAATTGTCGTTTTCGTCCTTAGCTACCGCATTGTGCAGGTCCTTGAAATTGCCAATATCCATCCAGTCAAAGTCAGCCGACACTACCGCCAGCTCAGCCGCTTTCTCAATAAGAGCAATGTCAATAACTTGATTATCAAGCTCTAAGTACGTCCTATTGTATTCTTCACCACCAAACTCAGCAACGGAAGCTAAGGTTTGATAATTTGACCACAAATCAGGAGCACTTCGTTTCATCTCATTCATAAAAACGTCAACTGAGCCAACAAAATAGCCACAGTTCCACAAATAGTTCCCCGACTCAACATACTGCTTCGCCGTATCATAATTAGGCTTTTCTTTGAACGACTCAACATTATAAACACCCGCTCGAGCATCAATCACACCATCGCGTTGAATATAGCCAAATCCAGTCGACGGAAAAGTAGGCTCAATACCGATAAGCGTAATACAGCCGCGATCACTAGAAACGCGCGCCGCCGTATCGAACGAATGAGCAAAACCTTGAATATCGCGGACGTTGTGATCGGAATGAATAAAAGCAATAGGCTCAGTGTGATCGTGATTACGATTGATATAATCTAAGGCAAATATAATACAATGCGCAGTCCCTCGTCGTCCTGGCTCAATCAAAAACGCTTCATCTGGCAATTCTGGCAGTTGCGCTCTAAGCGCTTCAGCGTGACTGGCTTCAGTTACCACATAAACTGTATCACCAAGCTTCCTCGCTCGATCATAAGCTTGCTGAACCATAGTACGTTCGCTAGTTAGCTCTAAAAGTTGTTTCGGTTGAGTAGAAGTTGAAAGCGGCCATAAACGCGTGCCTGAGCCACCAGCAATTATTACAGTTATCATATTACATATTATAGCGATTTAAGCACATAAATGCTATCTGTTTCTAGGTAAGAGCTTAGAGTGAAATTATTCAAAAATATTCCGCACAAACAAAACGGCATCTTCTACGCGCTTCACGTTCTCACCCTGCTCGCCTGGACGCATCTCAATTGAAACAACACCGCTATAATCAATACGTTTTAACGCATCAGCTGCGGCACGATAATCAACATCATCACGATCGTAAACCCGATCCAACATAGGAGCGCTAATATGGAAATGTTTCAATATATCGCCATTATCTTGTATTGATTTGCTAATATCATCGCCCGCTAGAGCCATACATGCAGTATCAAGATGCAGGCCAATTCCTTCCGAGTTGATTGTGTGAACAAGTCGTGCGCCCTCATCCGCCGTTGTTATATAATCACAGTTATATTGAGGAGCATTCGGCTCGATACAAAGCATCGTATTATATTGCTTAGCGACATCACCAAGCTCAGAGAAAAAGCGATTGGCAATATTATCTGCCTCTTCTGTCGACATTCCGCCTCGCTGTCTATTCTTTGGCGAGCCGAAAACTAATCGACTAGCGCCCATATCGCCAGCTAATCGCAAAAAATCAGCGAGGTATTGACGTGTTTCATCACGAAGCTCGCTTGATTCAAACATTTTAAGATCAGGTCGCGCAAACAACATCGACTGAAAAGCTACAATCTCAATATCGTACTTCTTCCACCATTCGATATACTCATTGATCTGTTCAATAGTAGCCTTAGTTGGATCACTCCAAATCTTAGTTGGCGCAATCTCAATATAACGCACGCCAAGCTCTTGCAGTTTCGCCGCAACGTCCGCCTCTTCTTCGTTAGTCCAGGCAATATTTGATATAGCTAATTTCATACCTTACCTACTTCTTGCAACAAACTTTTTAATATCATCTAGCTCTTGTTCTTTTGTATAGAGATATTCTCCTTCACCTCCATAAACAGACGCGTATTTACTATGCATATCCCAATATGCAGGATTTATTCCCTCTGGCTTGTTGGTAAAATCTATGCCAAAAGCAACCTTCGCAACTTCTCGCGTACTGACTGGTGGCGTAGCAAGGTTGACCAATGGTAAATTATTCTCCAGAGCAATGTTAATATCTCGCCAGATGTTATCAAGATTATAATATTGGTACATACCATCAGCGTGTATTTTTTCAACCATATTGTTATTCATCAGATCATAAATAACATTCTTCTTCAAACCATCACCAAATAAACCCGGCAAGCGGACAATAGTCGTGTCAAAATTCTCGCGACAGAATTGCTCAAGATAATACCTGTTAACTCCGTACGGCAATAGACCTTCTGTTTCGATAGGCGTATCTTCATTAGCACCATTTGGATTTTTATAAACTCCAACTGTTGAAATTAATACAAGTTTCTTAATTTTCGCCTTTTCGATGTGCGATATAAAATCTTCAATTTCTGCACGATCAACTTCTGGCTCTTGATTAATTCGCCACATCTCAGCACGATTCGCAGCGCTAACCACGAGATCATACTCTTTACCTTCAATATCAGATATGTTCTTACTATTATAATAATCGTCAAACTCGTGTTGGTTCTTAATATTTCCGCCAACAAATCCAGTGTATCCAATCAGTGCAGTTTTCATTAATATAATTCCTCCTACATTTATTATAGTAGATTTTATATAAAAGACATAACACTAGTTAGTATAGACATATCCCTGATATCAATTTAGAATAGTTTAGGTAATATGAATATACGTAAGACTCTAAGTAATATAAATCTTAAACGAGCGCTGCTTTTTACTGCAGTATTTGTAAGCGTCGTTTACATACTAGTTTTTGTAATTTTCGCTACACTTGCGGCATTGGGAAACGGCTTAGCTATGGATTCGTATGCAGCCAATGGAACTTTCCAATTATACAACCCGCTCCGTCGCCTACTGGACGGTGAAGTTCTGGCACGAGATTTTCCATTCTTTCACGGAGTCGGAGTTCCACTTCTTCATTTTCCATTATTTTATATTATGGGACACAATTTATTCGCCGTGGAAGTTGCAAAATTATTAATATCGCCAATATTATTCCTCGTTTCATCCTTTTTCTTGTTTTGGGCTTATTTTAGAAATGTTAAAAAATCCATCTTCGCAACTAGCATATTCACAATAATCTCTATTGACGCTATTGACGCTATTTGGGCAGGCAATTCTCTTCTCGGTCTCAGGACAACATTCCCGTTTATCGCTGCAGCTTTCATGTTATGGCATCCAAATTGGCAGATAATTGCTGGCAAAAATAAAATTAACCTCTATTATCCTATTTTATATACAATTATGGGGCTTTCTGTCGCGTGCGGCACCGAACAAGGACTAGCCTTTATTCTTGCTTACGTTATCATTAAAGCCATTCGATACATTCGCTCAAAAGAAACCACAAAGAAAAAGATAATGATGTTTTTCGGAGAGTTGTTTGGTGTGGCAATTGCAACTTACGCCATATTATCAATTATGACGCTCGGTCATGCACACGACGCGCTTCGTTACGCATTGATTGAAGTCCCTAAAGACCAAGGGTGGTATTTTGGGGCTCCTCCAAATAGTTTCCTGCAATTAAATACCCTTGACCAGCTCGTCACAAAAAGAATGTTACTTTATATGCTACCTGTTATGATAGGTGGAGTTGTCGCATATATAATAAGCATAAAGAAAAAGATATTATCCAAAAAAGAATTTTCCACCTTTTCTATATTATTGCTGTATGGAATTATAGTGTTCGCCGTCTCCATAACTGGCTACTGGGCGCCTGGCGCACAACTTATACCATTAGAAAGAGCTGCAGGATCTATTCTTATAATGGTCTTAATTTACACAGCGGATAAAATAATTCAAGCAAAGAAGCCGAACGTTAATGCTATAAATAAGAAAGTTTCGTTTATAGTGTTCGGACTACTACTCGGCTGCGTAGTTGCTATTGGATACAACGCAGCAATATTCCTGCAAAAAATCAGCTGGATGCCAGTAAAACATATTATCGCTGAATCAAGAAAGGCTAGACATTCTACTGACGACTCTGAATATGTGAGCGTTGCGTGGAAAAAGCGGTTAGAGGCTTTTGCGCCGTACATTAAAAATGGTGCTAGTATCTGGTCTACTTATACCAGCGTTTATGACTCTATTCACAAGCAGAAAAACGGATCTTCGGGAGGTGAAGACTACATTATACATGCATTAGGTCCTGATAGAAGAGATAAATACACTAAAGATTTTATAGAGCAGAAACCCGATTATGTTATAACATTAAACCCGTCATATTTCGTTTACGAAGAATGGCTATGGTCGCGTCATTGGCAATTTTACAAAGAACTTTTGAATAATTATACCGTAATTGCGACAAATGATTCTCACGTATTATGGAAACGCCAATCTGATAGCGCAAACCAGAAAACCACGATATATCCAGAACATCGCGTGCAAAAATCCTCAAACGGAGATTACGTCATCAATGCCGGCACTGGCAATAATATTAGAGTATTTGAGATATCTGTGCGTTACAAGGCAAAAAGCATCTTACCTATGACTTCTAAGTTGCCGAGATATCTACTGGAAATATCTGGATCGTCGCTACAGGAATATCCAATATCACTGCCACCGTATAGCACTAGTTGGAGTTTTCCGATAGCGCTAGGACCAAACGACTCATCTGTACGAATTTCACCTAAAGCCTACAGTTTGATACCGGGAGTTTCGTTTGAAATACAAGACATATCTTACCGCGAGATGCCTGTTAAAGAAGATAACTTATATATCTATAAGAGTAACTTCTGCCTACATAACGCCGATAAATGCGCAGAAACTAATAAACACTAACTGCGAACTGTTCTAGCAACATTATCGCAAGCGACTATTTTTTAGGCTTGCGATATTTTCCAGCCACCGCACGAAGTAGTACGTTCATAACGTGCATATTCCCCTTGATTGGGCTAATCTTCGTTGGTGTCTTACCCTTCTTCGGATATGTTCGCACAACTGGCGTTTCAGCTGTTTTATACTGCTTACGACGACTACTTTCAATAGCGAGATAGTAATGAAGTTCGTACGTTTGAAATATATCACGGAATACAGCAATATCTGGATCTTTGAGCAATTTTGCGCTATAAGCACGGAATCCATTTGTCGTATCGGTATGTCTTTTTCCAGCCGCAAGACTTATCAACGGCGCGTGAATAAGATGAAGACCAACCTCCCTCGAGAGCGGCGTATTTACAGCCTTACCGCCTGGTATAAATCGTGAGCCTTGGACGTGATCATATCCTTGGTCAAGCAATCTAATGAAGTTGGGAATTCTTTCTATGCTATCCTTGCCATTTCCATCAACGACCACAACGCCCTCATAGCCTTCAGAGAGAGCCCAAGCAAACGCCATTCTCATCTGTGCGCTCAGTTTACCCTTACCTTTTTTCGTCAATAAAGCTCGCACGTCTTGAGACTTTAGAAAATCAACTCCAAGCGATCCATCAGTACTTCCACCGTCAGCCACCACGATATCGATTTGGTCAGCTAGCGGTTTCATCTTCTGTAACTGCTTTTGGATGCGCTCTCCTTCATTGATAACAAAAACACACACGCAATATTTATGCTTCTTCTTGTTTATCTCATCAATTTCAAACTCTGGAAATTCCCATTCTGGATGCAATTGGTTTATTTTCTCAGAAGTTATTTTGCCCATATTATTACTCCGAAAGATTTTTTCTTTCCGTATCGGCAATAGATACCGTACTACTTAATTCATCCATCACTATATATGAAGCATCGTCTCGCGCCTCTTTAAGTATTTTTCCAACATATTCCGCTAATACAACCAAAAACATAAATAGCAAGAAAAACATCACAGAAAGCTGTAAGGACATAGTTGTCCACCCCGCAGCCACGTCGCGCTTAAATACTGATACGCAAACAACGTATAATGCGTAAATTAGATTAATAACACTAGCACCGACGCCAACCCACGACATAGCCCTTAGCGGTTGGGTGGAGTGGCTAGCTGCTATATCTATAGCCTCCAACACTCCCGTGCGCAGTTTACGTGTCTTTACTGGGTCTACTTTCACTTCATAGCGATATTCCGCACATTTATATCCAATTTGACGAATTAAATGACGAATATGCCCATCGTGCCTATTCGTGGTAGAAACAGCTTTTACTGCGCGCCTACTGAGTGCGATAAAATATGTCGCGGCAGCAGGAATATCAACACCAAGATATCGACGGTTATACCAATAAAACGTTCGCCTACCTAAATCATCTTTCTTTGTATGGTTAGTTGCTATTCCATTAACGATGTCGCATTTCTTGTTTTCTTCGACGATAGAAGGTATGGCGTCTATCGGGTCAATTGCTGGGTTAGTCAGTACTACATAATCTCCGATTGCCCCCTGAATCCCAGCCATAAGAGCGATATCATAGCTATATTCCCTAGATAGACGGATTAAGCGTATGCACGGCAACACCTTCAATATATCTATTACTTCTTTTGCAACTTCTGGCTTCAATTCATTATCTATCACGATGATTTCGTAATTTTCATAACTACCACCAAGTAATTTCGATAAATCCGTTAAATATTCGCCCAAGCCAGTATAGTTACGATCAACTCCAACCACAACAGATACAAAAATATCTTGTTTCTTTACGGTTTTATTAGTTTGCTTTTTCTTGACCATATATCCTCCTCAATTCCTCAAAAGCATCATAAATATTATCTAATTTTCCGCCCATAATACAAATATATCCATCGTTGCCAAAGTCATTTCTGAACAATATCGGACGACTATCATCGTCTTCGCTCTTCACTAAAACTGTCTTCACTTCAACGATAGATTCACGATATTTCATATTTTTCAAGGCTGGAATAAACCTCACAACATCATTATACATCTGCCTATAGTTTGATTTAAAGGGGCGATTTTTCAAATATTCATGAGTTTTGATACGCTCGGCGCTAGTATTTTCATCATCAATCCACGATTCATGTGGCGTGTAACGAACGTGTGAAAGAGTATATAAATTCTTCGAAGGAAATGGCATAATCGAGAAAAACGGACCATCCATCACCGTTATGCTAAAATCCTTAAGCTGCTGAGGTAACTCAACAAGACACATCTCGGTAATTTCATGCTTAAGTCCAACTAGCGGTAATCCAGATGCACGATGCAGTGTATTAATATTTGAGTAAGTACAGTTTAAAACAAAATCCGCTTCATAATTATCACGATCAGTAACAACATTTATTTTACCAGCGCCGCCAGCAGGCAATTCAATTTTACTGACAGATTCTCCAGTATGAATACTAATGCCCTTATATTTATTAATGCGCTCTACCAAAAGCTCTCTTAGCTTGCGTGAATTGAACGCGTATTCTTTAACCTTAAAAACCTCTTCGATTAACGACGGATTAAACATTTTTTCTATATCATGCGGAGCACGCTCAATTTCAGAACCAATCTTCTCGCAAAAATGTTCGAATTGCTTAGCGTTAACCTTTGAAAGATGCTTAGCAATTCCATAATATTTCTCAAAATTAGATACTACAGCTGGACCGTATTCATCAACAAAAACTGGGAAGTTAACAGCTGAGCGAAACCCAGTCAAAACACTGCGAGGATAATGATATCCATTATGGATGCGCGCCTGATTCACATAAGAGGCTCTATCCATCAGCGCAGTTTCTTTCTCGATAATAATTATATTGTCCACACCAAGTTCTTCGTGCAGATATAGCGCTATCCTTAGCCCATAAAATCCACCGCCAATAATAACTGTACTATTCATATTTCACCGTCCTTTTTACTACATAATCAGCCCACAGTCCAATCAATACATATACAAACAATAGTAGAGGTATATAGAATATAATGCCGTTTATATGAGCGTGCGGCAATGCGTGCCCCGGCATAAGAGCAAGCCAACAAAAAGCTCCAATAACAGAGAAATTCATAGACCAAAGGAAAGGTCGGCTGTATTTCTTACCAATAATCTTTCTGGAGCTAAGAATAATCAAATACCCAAGGATAGTCCAGAATAGAATAGACTGTATAAACTCGCCAAACATACCATTAATGTGTACGGGTAAAGTAATTGCTGGAAGTAGCAAATAATTGACGACATTTACAATAATATACTTATATGTTTTTCCGCTATTATTAGCCATATTGTCCAGGTTAACTAATTGATTTATGAAGTTGTAAGTTTCAGGTCGTAAGATTTTAAAGTTACCGACGGCGTATGCCCTCATAGAACGTATACCAGAAATTCCCCTATCTGACGCCCTGGCGTTTATAGCATTTGCGGCTTTATCAGATGATCCGTAATAATCAGTAAGCGACACAAAGTTTACCCAATAAGCACCGAAAAACGCAACAACCGTAGCAGCAAACACGGGCGCCGCTTGCTTCCAAAGATTAATGATTTTCACGTTTTTATGAACTAATTCAAAGAATATTATAGGAACTAATACGGATATAGCGATTGTCGATACGTATTCATATCCATTTAGCAGCTTGAGGAACATAGCTACAGATTCAATAATGTAAAATAGCCAAAGTTTTTTTGATTTCTTAAAATATTGATAGCCAACGAAAGATATCACAAACGGAGCTATTAGCATCGGTTCTATCCAATATATATTGCGAGCATACCCAGCAATCCAAGGACTAAACGCCAGCATTACAACAAAGACAGAAGCGGTAATTCCGCCAAACAGCGCTCTTATTTTTTGAACAACTAAGGCTAATAAAAATGCAGTAAGCACAGCCAGGAATATAGATACTCTTTTGATGTAAGCTGGGATTTTGGAGGCATCATTAGGAGATAACCCAGCTATAACCCTCGCTTGTAAACCGTATTGAGATACATAAGGTTTTACCTGAGATGGATTACAATCTTGGCTCATCATTATTTTATTGTAATCTTTACTGTCGGCTGCTATTAACGGACCTTTATAATCATATTTATTTTTGCAATAAGCAGTTTTCTCTACTATGGCAGACGAATCTTTCTGAAAACCGTCAAACCAGCCGTTCCATAGTCCTGTTCCAAAAAAATTACCAATAAATGATATTGATAATATAAACCAGACTACAAAAAAGAAAACTACCCCAGGTTTATTCTTACTCCACTCTTTCATTACAAGTATCATAATAGCACAAAATAGACTAAAGAAGCTACCTAGTCTATAATCTGAATTATGAATAAGAAAGATTGTGTATTGTCTATTATTATAACTGCCCACCGCGAGGGTCTTGTTGCGCATAAGACTATGAAATCAGTCGAGCGTGCTGTAAAAAAAATTGAGGAAGCGTCCATACCTTATGAAGTGATAGTTTCTATAGACAGAGGTGATGATCAAACTATTGATTATTTCAATAACTATACCGGTCTGCCTATACACATATACCAATGGGATCATGGAGATCTTTCAAGTTCTAGAAATAGCGCCATAAAAAAAGCGCATGGTCAATTTGTTTCTTTTATCGACGCTGATGACTTAATGAGTGAAAATTGGCTGCACGACAGTGTTCAATTGCTATTAAAAAAACCTTACGGCAAATATGTTGCCCACAGTGCTTATACCATAGAATTCGAGGGCGCGGACTCTATTGTCCAAAAAACTGGTTGCACTACTAAAGACCAAGATATCTTATTAAGCGTTCTATCTGGACGCTGGAATTCCGTTATTATTGCGCCGATTACACTTCTTAAAAAATTCCCGTATGCACCAAATAGCCCAGGATATGGGTATGAAGACTGGTACTTAAGTTGTTGCTTGATTGAAAATGGCGTAAAAAACATTCTCATTCCACAAACAGCCATATTTGTACGTCGTAAGTCATCAGGATCAGAGTGGGCGCGCCAAAAAGCTAGTCGATCATTACTGCACGCACATCCAATATTTAAGCCGTCCAATTTTCGCTCTATAGATATCAACAAAATTCGCGTTCCTCAATCAGAGCAACACCGTCAAACAAAAAATACAATCAAAGAATTAATCATACGATCGCGCATACCGTTAGGATTGATCCGCCGACCCCTGGCTATAATACGCCGTGGACGCAATGCATTACTGAAACGACCAGCACATTCACAAACTGCAGAATCTATACCAAAATGGCTGAGAACAGAATGGAAAGCTCTTCACTCAATAGAAAAAGAAATTTTTCCACCATCACCACTACCAAGTACATACCACACAATCACCGACGACCATTATCGAGTTGGTCTTGTGTATTGGGAAATATGTAAGGAATTACGAAGCGATAGCTACGATTACGCTCTATTTGTGCCCTGGCTTAAGAGAGGCGGCGCAGATTTATTTGCTGTCAATTACGCAAACACCGCGGCTTCAATAGGAAAGAAAGTACTCATTATCTCCACTAATGAAGTTCCTGCTGAATATTCAGAATGGAGGTCACAGCTAGATAAGAGAATAGATTTCTTACAATTTGGGACAATAACTCGGTTCTTTAGTATTGACCAAAAATACAGACTACTTGAACAATTGATCGAAAACACCAATATTAAAACTTTACACATTCTTAACTCTGAGCTGGCTTATGATTTTGTGCGTGATCACGAAACATACATAAAAGCTACCAACAAGCGAGTGATAGCTACTGCATATAGTCAGAGTACTGATGAGACAGGACGAATTTTTGGATTTTCGCACAGTCATATACCACAGGTATATCAACTTCTTGATTTAATTACGACAGACAACGAAGCAGTAAAATCTATGTGGGTCAATGAATATGCCTACGATCCTCAAAAAATAGTCGTACATCATCAACCACTGACAAAAAATCATTATCCTGTAGTAGATAAATTGCCGAATAGCCGTAGAATATTATGGGCTTCTCGACTGGCGCCAGAAAAATTGCCTAAATTAGTATCGGAAATTGCAGATCTTCTTCCTGAAGACGTTCATATAGATATGTACGGAGATCCTTCACCAGAGTTCCCTGCAAATAGTCTACCGCCGCATCCACGTGTTCATTATATCGGTGGATTTAACGGAGTAGCATCTTTGCCAGCCGAAAAATATGACGCTTTTCTATATACCTCACTTTTTGACGGTATGCCAAATACACCAGTCGAGATAGCTTTGCGCGGACTGCCAATAGTTGCAGCTAGAGTGGGCGGACTTCCTGACTTTATAGGTGAAAACGGTTCCATAGTTGACGATATCACTAATCCAAAAGCATATGCGAAATGTATTAAGCAGACTCTGGATGATATAGAATCATCGTTCCATAAAGCCAAAAACTTGCGGGAGAAAGCATCCCGCGAGTTCTCGGAAGATTCGTTTATAGGCGAAGTTAAGGGTATATTCTCGAATAATTAAGCAGAAACCCTCATCTCAGCCTTCACCACCTCTTGTCCAGTTTCGAGGGGTGGTGTTTTGTAGTCTTGCCACCTTCTACCGTCAAATGTAGAGAAATATGCGTTATATGTGCCTACTGGGAATGGACGAGTTGCTTTGAATTCTAACTCTTGATTTGACTGAATTGTTGATGGAGAAAGACATCCTAGGTCGTAGTTTTGTCCGCTTTGGTTACGTAGGATTAGACAAGTGTATTCACTGGTTGTTATTGGTTGATTAGAGGAGTTTTTTAGTTTGAATGTAGTTGTTACTGAATCGCCAGATCGAGGGTTAGCACTAGAGAATGTTATGCCTTGAGTGAGTGTTAAACTAGGGAGAACTGTGAAGGTGGTGCGAGAAGATTCCTTCCCTGTAAGTCCTGGAGGATAAGCTCCTTCGCGCCATACTCCATTGTCATAAAGCGAAAAGAACGCTTCATATTCACCAGGTTCATTAAACGTACGACTCAGAGAGAAGCTTGATTGGCTCTTAGGTGGAATTCCACTCGTAGGCAAACATCCTAAATCATAGTTGCCACCCTGCCGCCTGCGAATGATATAGCATAGTTGTTGATTATGATTAGATACACTAGAGCTAAGATTCTCTAATTTGAAAGTACCTGTCAGTTGCTCGCCGACATGTGCAGTAGTGCTACTAATTGATAATCCTTCAGAAAGAACGACGTCAGGAAGAACCCTCATCTCAGCCTTCACCACCTCTTGTCCAGTTTCGAGGGGTGGTGTTTTGTAGTCTTGCCACCTTCTACCGTCAAATGTAGAGAAATATGCGTTATATGTGCCTACTGGGAATGGACGAGTTGCTTTGAATTCTAACTCTTGATTTGACTGAATTGTTGATGGAGAAAGACATCCTAGGTCGTAGTTTTGTCCGCTTTGGTTACGTAGGATTAGACAAGTGTATTCACTGGTTGTTATTGGTTGATTAGAGGAGTTTTTTAGTTTGAATGTAGTTGTTACTGAATCGCCAGATCGAGGGTTAGCACTAGAGAATGTTATGCCTTGAGTGAGTGTTAAACTAGGGAGAACTGTGAAGGTGGTGCGATTGCCAGCACTGGCGTCCGTAGCTACAGGATACTGGGTTTCTGTCCACGTCCTACCACCGTCAAGAGTCCCGCTAATTCTTGCTCGATACAGTCCTTCTTCACGCGGCAAAAATTCTTTGTTGTAATTGTATACAGCGCCTGGGGATAATTGATTAACCGTGTCAAAGACGACGTCAGCATTCTTTCCGCTTGGACTTGTTATAGCTAGACCAAAGTAACCAAGATCAACAGGTTTGGCACTATTATTTTTTACCTGAAAACCTACGTTAACTGGTTGATTTTTATGAATGCGTGAAATCTGCGCTGTGACGGCAGACACTACCGTTGGAGGCGATTGAACAAATGTTGTTACTTCACGAACATTTCCCGCTGAAGATTCTGGATAATTGTCGCTCCACCCACTACCATCACGATAATTACTGATCCAAAACTTATAATCACCTTCCTTATTCAATCTAGTTGACGCTCGATAAGTATATGATTGCCACGGCTCAAGAACAACGCGCTGACTGCCAAAATCGTAATTATTCGAATTGCTATCCCGACCTACAATTACCATCACACCTAAGTCGCGACGCTGATTAGTAGAATTGCGAATAGTGAAAGATGCCGTTATTTCCATATTCGTAAACAATTTTGATCCGGTTTTTTCCGTCTTTATGGATAATGGTGAATCAATTTTGACAGAATTTAGCGGAGAACCGAACCACTCATTGAAAAACCTCCAGAAGTTTCGATTGCCATAAGCTCCACAATGTGCAGTTCCCACACCAGCGTCCAAAGCCCCTTGATTCGGCTGATATGGCGTATAGTTATACAGACTCGCGGTCGCTTGGTTCTCAATATATACCCAACTTCCGCCACAAGCTGCATCTGGATTGTATTGGATGTAGTTGGTTCGTCCTGCCTTGTAACGATATTCATTTGGTCTATTCGCATAAAGTCGTAGTTGGCGCGCAGCCATACGTAACTGGTTGTATAGTCCAGCATATTCGCTTGAACAATTTGCAGTATTTCCTGGGCCATTATCTGGGCAAGCAAATCCCATGGCATATTTATATTGGCTCTTCAAAGGCCACGAGTCAGTAAACAAAGACCCCTGTTCCTTCTTCAATATCACTAACATGACCTGTGGGTTAATGCCAAATTCTTTTGACACATTCCAAATAATTTGTGCAGTAGATAATCCACCACTAAACCAGCCGCCGCCTTTTTCAAATGAGGTTTCTTTAGTGTTTGGATTCTCGTGATAATTACGCAGACAAGCATACGGCGGACCATGCCAGCCGCGATTAACAGCATATTGCGCTCGCGTACCGCCACCATATTCAGATCGTCCAGTTCCCCATGTATCACAGGCAGGAGTGTGGTCGTTTATAAAATTCTGAATATCTTGAACGCTAGCAAACGTATTTGTATCATAAAAAACATTATCATCGATAATCCTACCGGCATTCCAAGGAGATAGCGCTCCGGTCCTCGGCCAAAAAATAAACCCCAAGACAATAACACTCACCACAGCTAACGTGCAGCTGACATATTTTAATCTCGTCCATTTCGTACGTCTTATTTCAATCACCGCAAGCTCTCCTTACGGAATGACGGATTGTTCGAAGACTCTCCTGTATACAATTTTGATGAATAACTCACCTTTACCGATATATCTACCCCTGATGGCAATTCCGACAATGACACCTCAATCATATGGCAACTCGTCGAACTTGGACCAGCAAATGAACTAGATTTACGAGAAACACTTCCACCAGACCAATACAGTGTAAATTCACAACTACCACCGTTCTCAACAATAGAGTTAACTCCTCCATCAATCTGTAAATATTGCTTATCCACACTCAATCCATATCCGCTCACAATTGGAACTACTGATTTTTTTGACCCTGACGACTGCTGATCTCCAGTATTAATTGGTTTATCAGGACTATATCCATCGCGTTTTTCTGGCTTTGCGCTGTTGTCATCAACTTTCTTAGAGTCTTCTTTTTTATCTGTAGACTCTTTTACTACGGGATTATTAGCGTCAGTATTATTTTGTTGCGGCTTATAAATATACGCAACTGTAGCACACGCCACTAAAGCCAAAGCCAGCGTAGAGGCAAGTATAATTCTAGTTTTTTTCTTCATTTTTTGTTTGATTTTCACGATCTAATCTCTCGTTTTATTTTATTGCTTATAATAATAACATTTCGGCAATAAGATTTCAACGCCGCTATAAAAAATGTTATAATATCACATATGGTAAAAAATACTTCTGAAGATAAAACACCGCTAGTATCAATTATTACTGCGACTTATAACGATGAATTGTATATAGAAAATTCTATTCGCTCGGTTCTATCTCAGGACTTTACTGATTTTGAATATATCATCATAAACGACGGCTCCGTTGATAATACAAAAAAAATCGTTCAGCGCCTTCAAAAAGAAGATGGTCGCATTCGCCTCATTAACCAGCAGAATAAGGGTCTTGTTGCTTCGCTTAATCGTGGCATAAATGAGGCCAGAGGAAAATATATCGCTCGAATAGACGGGGATGACGAATGGCTGCCTCATAAATTAAAAACTCAGGTTGATATGCTGGAAAATGACGACGAGTTGGTTCTCGTTGGCGGTGGCGCAGAAATTATTAATCAAGACAGCGTACCTACTGGTTTTATTATTAACGTTACTCGCGACAAAGATATTCGGCTTGGTCTTTGTATTTTTAACCAATTCTGTCATTCATCAGTAGTTTATCGTAAACAGACAGCAATTGAGGCGGGGCTATATCCTAATACATGTCCAGCCGAAGACTATGACCTGTTTAGTAGTTTTGCTAAATATGGCAAACTAGCTAACGTCGCTTATCCTATTTTTAGATATAGAATTAGCGATGGCAGCATATCAGCTCAAAGACGCGACGAACAAAATCTCCTTGCTAAAAAATTATCGTATCGCAGCTGGGATATTATTTCCCCAGAGGTTACATCTAGATCAGAAATCAAACAGTCTTTTAATTATTACATGAAAAGTTCGGTTACTGATGACTTTGGAATAAGCCTTAAACATGCATATATATTTATACTAATGCGCGTCGGGTATCGTATGATTAAAAAAGGCAATGTTCTACAAGGATTACATCAATTGTGGAATATCGCATCGACTGGACGAACTGCCGCGAGAATAGTCGTTAAATGGGGTCTTGATATTATTAAAATCAAGCTTCACCCATCAAAATAGATTTAATAAATAGACTTTTCTCTATATTATTTCTTACTAGTATGCCACTTGCGCGGAATCATAGTTAAGCCGCCAAATGAATGCTCGACTGCGGAAAAATCATTCGTAATAATAAATTCTTCAGCACGATACATCACATCATACTTCACGGTGCCGTTGTGATTGAGCAGATTAATGTCGACATAATACGACCCTGGACCTAAATTTGCCTCAATATCAAGAGTTAATTTATTATCGCTAGGCAATTTAGGAAATCCCTCTCTGTTGGTGATAAAATTCGATACCAAATTGCTATCTTTACGATACAAATCCACCATAATAGCCTTAGTCTTATCATTATCCCATGACAAGTCAAGAGAAATCGTTTCTCCCACTTTAAAGCTGCGACGCTTCTTACCTGTTTTATCGTGTATGGCGGTTTTAATATTTTTACCTGTATATTGATGTCTTTGGTCTACAGCTTTATCTATTACGGCTTGATTGAGTCTACTATATTCATCCGCAACCTGCACTGGACTACCTTCTTTAATAATCTTGCCCTCGTGAATTAACACGGCTCGATTACAAAACTTTTTAACAGTATCCATATCATGCGTAACCAATATAACCGTTTGCTTGCTGGACTTGTATTGTTCAAAAACATCTATACACTTACGCTGAAAAGCTTCATCACCAACAGCCAGCACCTCATCAAAAATCATAATATCATTGCGCGCTTTTATTGCTACTGAAAACGCCAAACGGACCTGCATGCCCGATGAATAGTTCTTTAATTTCTGATCCATAAATGGCTCAAGCTCCGCGAACGAAACGATATCATCATATATCAGTTCCATTTCCTTACGCGTAAATCCAAGTAGAGCACCATTCAAAAAAACATTATCTCTACCAGACAGTTCTGGATTAAACCCAACCCCCAACTCTATGAAAGGTGTTAATTTACCGTTTATTTCAATGCTTCCGCTCGTTGGCTGATAAACTCCAGCTAACATCTTAAGCATGGTACTCTTACCTGAACCGTTTCGGCCAACAACACCAAAAAAATCACCTTGATTTACGTTAAAGCTAACACCATCCAACACTTTCTGAACTGTCTTTTTATTCTTCTTAACAATGTTAACAAAGGCGCTTTTAATACTAGAATTCTTTGACTGTGGAAGAATAAATTCCTTATGTATATCTTTTACTACAATTGCAGGTTTTGTCATTTAAATGTCCTCCGCGAAAAATCGTTGTCTACGCTGAAAATACCAACTTCCTAAACCAAATATCACAATAACTATAGTGATTGGAATAAACCACAATAACGGATTATGAAAAGTCTGCCAAATAGTTTGAGATGCGGGATTATTAGGCATTAAAGCGTGTCTAGCGTCTTGGATAATCTGTGTAATTGGATTTAAAAATGCAATCTTTTGTATAACTGACGGCATAGAAGTAACCGCAAAAATAATACCGCTCGCATAAAGTCCTGCCTGCAATAAGATTTCCCATATATAAGCAATATCGCGAAATATCACATAAAGAGCAGAAAGCAGCAAAGATAATCCAACGGATAATATAAATAACTCAGCTATAGCTGGAATAAGTAGCAACCACGAAAAAGTAGGAAATAAACCACTAAGAAACGCAAAAAGTATCACCACTATCATCCCTAAGCCGAGGTTAATAAGCGCCGACACACTGCTTGCAATAACCAGAAGATGTCGCGGAATTGCCACCTTGCGAATCAATTGCCCATTATCAACAACGGAACGCGTACCTATCATAGTAGCCTCAGAGAAAAAGTTCCACAACACAATTCCCATCAGCAGCCAAACCCCATAAGATTCGATCCCTTTACTACCCTGAGGAAATGCATATGTAAACAACACATACAAAATACCAAACATAAACATAGGTTTTAAGAGAGACCAAACATATCCCAAAACTGAACTTTGGTATCTGACTTTAAAATCGGTACTGACTATTGCGCGTAAAATCGCCTCATTTTCTTTATTCACAAGAATACGCATCTCCTTACGATTATATCAAATTGCATAAAAAAGATATATACTCTATAGTATGAGTGCTTTACGAATCGTCTTAGTACGCAACGCCGCATCTTATGATTTCGGCGGGGGTGAGCGTTTTCCTATTTTCCTAGCAAAAGAACTACAAAAATTAGGACATTTTCCAATAATTTTAAGTCACCATAAAAAGTTGCGTGATTACGCTGAGCGCGAAAACATCCCACATTATCGATCTTGGTGGTGGTCTAAGCAAAATTGGAGCGGAAAAAATGCCCTGCTCGTGCCGTTTTATATATTGTGGCAATTATTGCTGACTATATATTACGCCATTCAGTTTAGTAGATTTAAAGCAGACGTTGTACACTTGCAAAGTAAAGATGATTTCATAGCTGGATCTATTGCCGGAAAACTTGTTGGTGCTAAAGTGATTTGGACCGACCATGCCGATCTCAAACATGTCTGGAAAAATCTCTACGTAAAATATAAGAATCCAACAGGCAAGTTGGTCGCATGGTCAGCTCGCTTTGCCGACGCTATAACCGCAGTCAGTAAAAGTGAGCAAACTCTTATTTCCAATAATCTACCCGCAAACTCGCCAATTCGCAATAAAATAATCGTTATTTACAATGGAGTTGAAGATCAAAAGCAAAAATACGAATCGCCTAAGAATACGACATTCACTTTCTGCATATCCGGTCGCCTTGTCATAGACAAAGGTATTGGAGAAGCGATTACTGCTTTTAAAGAATTTAACGCTACGTATAAAAATTCACAATTAGTACTTATTGGTGACGGCCCTGATCGATTACAGTTTGAGCAACAAGCCAAAGGGCTACCTGTTACTTTTTATGGATATAAGACAAATCCCCTACCTTATGTCGCATCCGCTGATATATATCTACACCCAACATATCATGAGGGATTTAGCGTTTCCTTAATCGAAGCTAGCATGTTAGGACTGCCTATCATAGCAACCAATGTTGGTGGCAACCCAGAAATTATTCACAATAATAAAACGGGGCTTCTCATTCCTTCTAAAAACGCATCAGCATTACGGGATTCTATGAAAAAATTATACGAGAACGACAAGCTCAGAACCAGCCTATCTATGACAGCTCGACAGCAATATTTAGACCTATTCGTATTTCACAACATAGTAAAGACGCAATTTATTCCTATATACGAAAATGGTATACTTTAATATATGAAGATTCGTATTGAAACTGCTGCATTAACTGCCCCAAATATATCTGGAGTAGGTCATTACACACGAATGCTCACTAATAGCCTGGCTACCTATTCTCCATCAAATACGGAAATATCCGCATTTTACTTTAATTTTCTTAGCAAACATAAAGACCCCGAATTAAATAAAGCCGTCAAGCATGAAAAGCATATTTTTATGCCGCAGCGCTTGTTCACAAAACTTCAAAGTTACAATATTCCGCTGCCGTATGATCTATTTTCCCCTCGCGTAGACGTATCAATATTCCCAAATTTTGACCTATGGACAACAGTAAAATCCTCCATCTCCGCCGTAGTTATTCACGACCTTGGATATTTATATTTTCCTGAAACCATCGAGCAACGAAACTTGGCGCATCTTAGGAGATGCGTTCCTCGCTCTGCCAAAAAAGCCGATATCATCATTACAGTTTCAGAGTCAATCAAATCAGAGATTATCGCCGAGTACAAAGTCCCCGCATCAAAAATTGTTGTAACACCTATACCAGCAGACCCAATCTATCGCCAACCTAGCACAATAGACGTTGCAACCAAATATAACTTACCAACCAAACGATATATTTTTTCAATCGGCAATTTAGAGCCGCGCAAAGACTTACCGACAATGATATCCGCTTTTCGATCACTACCGAAGGAAATTCGCGAAAAATATTCCCTAGTCCTAGCAGGCGGAAAAGGATGGAAAACGGAATCCACTGAACGCGCCATAAAGGAAGCTCAAGCTGCGGGAGAAAATGTTATACGTCCAGGATATATACCTCAAGAAGACGTTCCTGCATTCTATCAACAAGCCGACCTTTTCTGTATGAGTTCTATCTATGAAGGATTTGGAATGCCTATCGTCGAAGCCTTAACGAGCGGAACTCCTGTTGTCGCTTCAGATATCCCAGTATTGCGTGAAGCTGGAGGTGATGCTATTTTGTACGCTCAACCCAAAAATCCCGAAGACTTTGCTGAAAAGATTTTATCTATATTATCCAATCCGAACAGCCGTAAAGAAATGAGTGAGCGTATGCAAGCACAGGTGCAAAGAATTTCATGGAAAAAGAATGTAGACACCTTAATGAAATCATTTGAAGAAGCTTTGAAATAGTTATGAAAACCATCACTCTTCTCATTCCTGTCTACAACGAAGAATCCGTTTTGCCGCAATTATTTAAGCGCTTGGACGAATTTACAAAAAACACACCCAATTATCAATTCGAATTTCTCTTCATAAACGACGGTAGCACCGATAAATCTTTTTCAATCATAGCCGAGCAATCGAAAAAAGATTCTCGTATCAGCTATATAAATCTATCGCGAAACTTCGGTAAGGAAATTGCCATGATAGCTGGAATTGACCACGTAAAAAGTGACGCTCTGGTGATTATCGATGCAGATTTACAAGACCCGCCAGAGATCATCCAGGAAATGATTTCGTATTGGGAAAATGGTTACGATGACGTCTATGCTCGCCGCAACAATCGACAAGGCGAAACCTGGCTGAAGAAAAAAACCAGCCAATGGTATTACAGAATATTACAAAAATCTACCAACATCCCCATTCAGGTCGACACTGGAGATTTTCGCTTACTGGATCACCGATGCATTGAGGCTTTGCAAAAATTCCGCGAATCTCAACGTAACACAAAAGCAATTTTTAGCTGGATTGGATATAAGAAAAAAGAGATATTCTATGATCGCGATCCCAGATTAGCTGGTCAAACCAAGTGGAATTACCGAAAACTACTCAACTTGGCAATTGACGGAATTACCAGTTTTACTACCACACCGCTACGAATGGCAACTATTTTTGGATTTATCATTTCGTTTATTGCTTTCATTTGGATTATATATCTTTTAGTTCGCCCTTTGTTCGGAGTTTCTACTGGTACTGGATATTCTTCACTAATGGCAGTTATCTTATTCCTCGGAGGAGTTCAGCTACTATCCCTGGGTATAATTGGCGAATACGTAGGACGGATATTTATTGAGACGAAAAACAGACCATTATATTTAATAGAGGAGTATCATGCAGGAAATATTAAAAAAACATGCCGATAAATTCAGATTTCTTATCGTTGGCAGTACTAATACAGTGCTAGATTTTGGCATACTTTTTAGCCTAACAATCTTTTTAAATATACCAAAAGAGTTTGCTAATTTCATATCAACATTCGTTGCCTTTTTGTTCTCGTTTTTTGCAAACAAAAAATACACTTTCAAGTCAACATCTCAAAACTTGAAAAAACAATTTCTTTTATTCGCCGCAGTTACACTATTTGGTTTATGGGTAATTCAGACAATTATTATCGCTATTATTACACCGATATTTATAAACTTCGGATTAAATAAATCACTTGCCCTATTGATTAGCAAGCTAGCCGCCACAGTGGTCAGCCTCGTTTGGAATTATGTTCTATATTCCAGAATAGTCTTTAAGGATACTAAGAACTCTTCTGACTAATAATCAGACGTCGTTCGCGACCTTCACCTTCAGAATGCGTATCAATATCGCTATATTCACCAGCCAAGTGATGCACTGTCCAGCGATCAGCAGCATTCAAATCCACCACCTTTGATTCGCCAGTTCGACGGACTTCTTCAATCCAGCCGCGCGCCTTTTCGGCAATTTTTTCAGCGTGCTGCTTTTTATAGTCCGCAATGTCCAAATTAACTCGAACAGTTGAAGCTTCTTTATGATGAAGAGCTGTCGACAAAAGGTTCTGAATACTACGCAATGTTTCCGCATTTCTACCGATTAAAATACTGCTTCGTTCGCTATGTGGAATTGAAGCTACAACAATTCCATCTTCGATTTTTACCGAAACTTCCAGATTCAAGTCAAAGAACGTTAGTAAATCCTCTAAATATTTTTTTACAAATTCAACCGTTTCAATTTGGTCCATAAATCCTCCTTAATCCTTAGCCTTGATCCGAGTTACCCTGGCCTCTGTAGCCTTTTTAACACGTTTGTCGATTTTTGTCGATGCTTTAGATTTTTGGGATGATTTTTTATCTGCAATTTCTTGCATTTCTTTAGAGTCTTGCTTGAAGATGATATAGTTCTGGAGATATCCCACGGCGCTAGCTGTCGTCAAATAAAGCGCCAAAGCTGCCGGCAAATACACAATCACGAAGAACATCATTACTGGCATAAATTTCATCATTTTTCGCGTCATAATAGCATTTACTTCCGCCTGATCTGCCTCTTTTCCATCGCCAGCCTCAGCTAAAATGTCACGCAACTTACGATTGCTGTCAGATTGGGGTGACAATTGTTTTGAAGTTAAATATTGCAAATATGCCGCAACTGCCGCCAAAATAACCAAGCCAACAACAATTCCATTCTTTGATATCGCGTGTTGCGTCAAATCTATAATTCCCAGGAAATTCTGATTAAATTGATCCGGATTATTCACTAAATTATTAGCAACCGGCAGATTTTTCATAAAATCATAAACATATTTTCCTAAGTCGGCGCGGCTAGAAACGAAAATCTGCACCACTCGATACATCGCAATCAAAATTGGTAACTGAATAATCATAACGCCGATTGAGCCAAAGGCACTGACG
Organism: Candidatus Nanosynbacter sp. TM7-087; assembly: GCF_022828365.1. Lineage (GTDB taxonomy): Bacteria > Patescibacteriota > Saccharimonadia > Saccharimonadales > Saccharimonadaceae > Nanosynbacter. The sequence continues at coordinate 51,604 of NZ_JAJQJU010000003.1, forward strand.
TTGTGTTTTTTATAAAGCTCCACCATCGCTAAGTTACGCATTTGTGGATTTTTTGCGTACTGTTTTTTGATTTTCACTAGCTCTGGCTGCATTTTACGCATTGCCTTTGCTTGATGAAGCTGCTTCTTAATTAGCGGCCAAAGTAAAAGTCTTACAATAATCGTAAAGATAATGACACTAACACCAAAATCTGGGATTAGACTATAAATAGCCATTAGCAAATTTAAAATCGGTCGAACAATAAACTCATCAAAAAAACTCATGTCTTAATTATAGCAAAAAAGCGCCTATTTATACAGTTGAGCTTGAGAGAAAAGATTCTTTATTGTCTGTTTTAGATCTTTATGTGGCATCGATAAAACTTCCGCCGAAAATATAATAACAGCCACATCTTGGTCATTTTTCATATTAGGCAGCTCCAGGCGAATAATTTCATAAACACGTCGACGTATACGATTCCGCCGCACCGCTGATTTTAGAACTTTTTTACTAACAACAACCGCAAATCTGCTGTGATTTCGATACGGATTTTTTACGTATTTTATTGTAGCTATAGACGAACGAACCGCTTGTCCATTTTTATAGACAAACTTAAGACTGCCATGACCATGAAACCGATTACATTGTTGTAACATATTTTACAATTATATCAAAAAATCCCGCCTTCATCGACGGGATAATTTTTAGCTATCAATTAAATAGCAATTTTAGCGCGGCCCTTTAGGCGGCGGCGCTTCAAAACCATCCTACCAGCCTTGGTAGAAACTCGTGCCCTAAAACCGTGCGTCTTTGCGCGGTGTCGGGTGTGTGGTTGAAATGTTCGCTTTGGCATATCAATGAATAGTATATATTCTTTCAGTACTTTTTGCAAGTCGACAATAACTTTTCCACTATCGACGTATATTTTTCCACAGTTTTAACAGATGAAAATTTTAGTTGTGGAAAACTCTACCCCTGTTTTGAATAGTAACCTTTCTACTCCGTTTATACTTGTGGAAAACTCCCCTTATTTGCTATAGTAAAGACAGTTAACAGAATTTGAGGGAGTAATTTTCGTGGATAGTCATGCGGTTTGGCAGGGTGTTTTAGGTGAGATTGAAGTAACTGTATCGTCTTCGTCGTTTACTGCGTGGTTTAAAAATACCAAATTGGAAATAATCTCCGAAAAAGAAGTTCTTATAATTGCGCCGAATATTTTTGCTAGAACTCAACTTGAAAAGCGATTTCACCCGCAAATATTAGAGGCCTTGGCTCACAACGGCATCAATGCTCCGTCTATTTCTTATAACGTCGAATCTAGCAATAAAAAACCGCGCGTTAATCGTGAAGTTGATAAAAGTGGACAACAAGAAACAGCGAAGCCGCTGATTTTACCATCGAGGAAATCTCATTCAAGTAATCTTAACCCCAGGTATACGTTTGACAACTTCATCGTTGGCTCAAGTAACGATTTGGCCTATGCTGCCTGCCAAGCGGTCGCCGCACATCCAGGAGAAAAATATAATCCGCTCTATCTTTACGGCGGCTCTGGACTTGGTAAAACTCACTTAATGCAAGCTGTTGGTAACGAGATAGTTAAAAAACAATCTTCGGCGCGCGTGCTTTACATTACTACAGAAACGTTTGTTAATGAGTTTCTAGATTCTATTCGATTCAAGAAAAAAGGTTTTTCTGATAAATATCGCAATGTCGATGTATTGATTGTCGATGATATGCAATTTATCGCTGGGAAAGAAAAAACTCAGGACGAATTTTTCCATACATTTAACGATCTTCATCAAAACAACAAGCAAATCATTATTAGCTCAGATAAACCGCCAAAAAGTATTCCTACTCTAACCGATCGTTTGCGTAGTCGATTTGAATGGGGTATGGCGATTGATATTCAGATGCCTGATTATGAAACTCGTTGTGCCATAGTCAAAGCAAAAGCTGAACTCAGCAACACTGAACTAGATTCCGATGTCGTAGAGTATCTGGCGACCAACTTTAAGACGAACATTCGCGAACTGGAAGGCGCTTTGAATCGACTGCTTGCTTATGCGGAAATGCAGAATTTTACGCCTGATTTGGCGGCGGCTGAAGGAATTTTGGGAGATATTAAACGCAATAGACCGCAACATATAACCGCCAAACAAATAATTGATAAGACGGCGCGCTATTATAATATTGATGTAAAAGATATGTGCTCATCCAGGCGAGATAAATTTATCGCCATGCCAAGGCAAATTGCGATGTTCCTTCTGCGTAGTGAGCTGAAAATGAGTTTTCCGAAAATTGCCCAAGAGCTTGGACGAAAAGACCACACAACCGCTATGCATTCAATTGAAAAAATCACCAAAGAAAGCCTTACAAATGTCAGTATTCGCGAGCAAATTAACGACATTAAGGATAAATTATATGTTCATTAATTGTGGAAAAGCTGTGCAGATGTTGTGTTTTTGCGGCGACTTACCAACACACAGATCTGTGGAAAGAAAACGACAAGTCAGCAGACAGTGGAATAATACACAAATATCCACTATAAAGTCCACAAGTAGCACACAGAGTTTTCCACCTATTTTATCGCCACTTTACCCCTGTTTGAACACATTTTTTACCCAGTTTCCACAGCACCTATTACTATTAAGACTAATTAAAAATTAAGGAAAGTATAATGAAAGTATCAGTCACCCAAGAAAAACTCGCAAAAGCACTTAATCTAATCAAAGATATCGCATCAAGTCGTAATGAACTGCCGATATTGAATAATATTTTACTTCGCACTGATGGAGGAAGATTATTGATTGCTGGAACGAATTTGGAAATTGCTTCCACTCAATACATTGGCGCGAAAATTGAGGATCATGGATCCATTACAATTCCTGCCCGATTGGTGTCAGAATTCATTACAAACTTGCCAAGCGGTCCGGTGGAACTTGAAACTAAAAACGAACATTTGCATATAACTTCGGGCAAGTTTTCATCTGTTATCAATGGCGTGGTAGCTGATGAATATCCTGAGCTGCCTACAATTGACGAAAAGACCGCTATGCAATATGAAATTGATGTTGAGGATTTAAAGAAAGCCATAGTCCAAACGAAGTTGGCTGTTAGCTCTGACGTTACGCGAGCAGTGCTTACAGGAGTTTATTGGCATAATTATGAAGGATCGCTATATCTGGCTGCTACTGATGGCTACAGGCTGGCAGAAAAGCGTCTGATAAAGTCGGATAATGAAGTTTCAGCGATCATTCCTGCCTCTACATTGGCGGAAGTCAGTAAAAGTGTCGGCGATGAGAAGAAAATTACGGTTCTCTTTGACGATTCTCAAGTTTGTTTTAAGACGGGAGATATGGAAATTGTTAGCCGATTGATTGACGGGAAATTCCCTGATTATCGCCAATTGATTCCAGCGACTGCCGAAACTGAGATTGTCATTAAGAAGTCTGATTTTAGTCGAGTTACGAAAATTGCGGCGTTATTCGCGCGTGAATCTGGTGGTGGAATTACAATTACCGCATCAGAGGAAAATTCCCTGCTTTCTATTCATTCGATTGCGTCTGAACTTGGCGAGAACACCTCAGAGGCAACAGCTAAGATATCCGCAGACGGTCAAGTAACGCTTAATTCACGCTACCTAACGGAAGTTTTGAATATTATTGACGCGGATGAAATTGTATTCTCGTTTAATGGTAAATTGTCGCCGTGTGTAATTCGTGAGCAAGTAAAAAATCCTGATTATACGCACATTATTATGCCGCTTAAGAGTTAGCAGAAAACGGAGATAATCTGGAGGCTGTTTCTGACAAAATATCTTCTGGTATATCTTTGGTGTTGTATATAGTATTGATTATTTGTGGCTTAGTTTTAATCACCCATTTGTTATTTTCTTTCTTCAGAATAACAGTGTAGATATCGCCGGAATTTCTATCTATGACACCTCTCTGATAACTGGCCGCATACCAGTCCGCGTTATTTCCTAGGATAATTTCTTTCTGGAGGATGAAAGATGATTTTAACTCTGGATATTTGGCAAATAATACCTCTGAAATATCACTTCTATATTCATTTATTTTACTAGACATAAATTTTTGGCTATATTCAGTTTTTACAGATATATTTTCATCCGATCCTTTTACGGTAAATTCCGTGGAATTCTCATTGATAGAACCAGATTTAGATGACGTCTTTATTATGTATTTGCCGTCTGATAACTGTATCTTAGAATTACCGTTTATCGACGTAATTTCGGAAGTGCTTTTGCCTGTGTTGCGATATATTTTCGCTGATAGGTTTTCCTTGTCGAAAGTTATAGATATAGTGTGTGTTGGCTGGATGAACATAATCGCTAGCAATATTAACGTTAATATTACCAATGTAATGCTGCCGATGATGATATTCCTTCGATTCATAATTACTCCGTAAATGTATTAGCGTAGTTTCTAAATGTGATATTTAGTTTTGACGGGTCAAATCCCTGCTCTTTAATCTTATTGAGAGCAGCATTTCTATATCCTTCTACAGTATCGATTTCTACGATAACTCCATTCTTACGGTTAGGGTCTGCCTTATATCCAATTGAATAAATTAAGTTTTTTATTGGCAATTTTTTAATTATAGGATTGGCGTCTTCTAACTTTTTTTGTTCATTAGCAAGTCTGTCTGTTGTAGCTCTGTCTATTTCTGACGTTTTAGAGGAAGACTGTAATTCTTTAATAGCCTCCTCTGTCGTGGGTGTGAGTGCAAAAATTATCCTTAACGGATTACCCTTCTTCACTTCAACATTAATATTCTCATCTTTAAAGCCACTTCTTGATGCTTTAAAATTGTATGTTCCTGGTTTTAAATATACGACTTGCGAGCCGATAAATTTTTGATTGCCAGTAGTAATTTCAGCTTTATCGGGCGAGGTCAGTAGATAAACTGGAGTGGTGTCATGCCTATTTACGTAGGTTATGGTGCCATATACTAATGTACTGACTGATAATAATATTAATATACTGCTAATTATTTTTTTATTCATCATTTCTTCCTAAACCAAGTTACGCTTGATGATGTTAAGCTCTCGCCGCCTGCTTTTGGGGCGTATTCGCACAATGAGGCGGACGCTATATTTGAGTCAAATCCGTCTATATTGCCAACAAAAACAAATGTATGTCCTGGACTATGGGCGACATCACCAGGTTTAAGGTCTGCTACGTTGATTGAGCTACCGTTGCCAAGAGTTTGCCAGTTGGCTTCCGCCCACGCTCTCTGCACGCCAGTCGGCCCAGCTTTACCGCCCTCACCTCCGTAGTTGTAATTTTTATCAAACCCACTGTCGTTCAAAATCGTTGTTACAAACGCGCCACAATCAACACCGCCGCCAAAACACGTACCGCCAGTAAATCTGTTCTCTCTTTTCGCTTTTTCTATAGCTTCTGCATATTCAGGTTTTTTATCTGTACGAACCCTTTTTTCTGGCCAGGCATAACGTTTGACATAGTCGATAAAGTCGCCGTCACCACTTGATGAAGAACATCCTCCTCCACTTCCGCCTGTACCATTAAATCTTTCATAGATTTTTTGTGCGGCGGCACCGCGTATATTTTTAACTTCATCTTTTGTCATGGCTGATTTTTCAAAATCGTCATGCCAAAAAACAGTGGCATCATCAACTGTCTTCAGGGTTTTTAATAATTCCCATGAATTTGAAGCGGTACCAAATCCACGAGCAGTAACGGGTCTTTCTGTCCCCTCTTGCACTAAATACTCTAATTCAAAGATCAATAGCTTGTCGTTGTCTTCTACTGGAATAGAATCGACCATACCCTTGTCGTTAGGTGCGCCACCATACTCTTGGCTGTAATATTTTTTTAACTCAGACGGTATTTTATTAGCTATCTGCGTTCGCCTTCCGAACGTCCACTGGGCAAGTCCCCAGCCACCAGACCCCCATCCTTGACCTACTTCGTGTCTGGTAGGACTAAATCCTGACTCTGCCTGAATATTAGCCATCACACCAGCTGTTTGTTCGGCGCTTAATCCTGCGTTGCGTAGATATCCCCAAATCTTTTCTTGGTTATCAGATCCTGATACTCCATTAGAAGATGATCCGGAACAAGTTGTTGAATCATTTTCTTTATACCAAAGAATATCGTTTGTTACATATGAATCGGGATATCCTGCCGCCAAAGATACTGGCTGCATAGTAATAGCAAAAGATATAGCAAAGCAAAGAGCGATAGACAACTTTTTATACATCAGATCGATTCCTCTTATATTCGTTTATAATATCTGCAGGAACACCAATATTTTTTAAGGCGTCTGGGGATTTTCTATCATTAACGCCTGTTATGACTGAATTATTTCTTAGGACTGCATACGTGTTGTAGGTAGATTTGAATTTCTCGCTATAAATTTCTAGTGTAACCAACTTAAATTCGCCCTGCTCTTTTACTATTGAATACTTTTTTAATTCACGGTTGCCGTAGGTACTGGAGGTAGAATTTAGTAATTCGGTAATAACTTTCTTCTCTGATGGTTGCTCGTGAGTATTATTTTGATTACTTTGATTCTCGTTAGCGTTTTGGGATGATGACAGAATAGTTGTGTATTGATTGCCGTCAGGGTTTTTAATAATAAGGAAAGTTGCCGTAATACTTATTAAAAATAATACGGATGATATTAGTATGACTTTATTTTCTTTATTCATTAGACCTTCCTTGCATACTCCCAATGCCATTGTTCGGGGTTACTCCCACCCGGCTCAGCCCAAGCGGGATGTGCATAACCGTATTTGTGGGCGTTAGCCTTTAGCCAATTATATGTAGAAGACCCAAACGCGCCAACTTCAATATCTGCAGCAAGCCCCCAGCCGTGGTTTGATACGCACGGAGGAGCTGGAGCTGCTCTTGATCCTAGCTCTTTACTATATCTAATTTGTGTTGCACAATCTCGATACGCTTCATTAATTGTTAAGTCTGACCCGTTAGCGGCTTTATACGCTTTATTCATTTCTTCCATGGCCGCTGCAGCTTTCTTATTCATTTTATTGCCTGACGAGAAAGATAGAGTTTGCAATTCTGAATCTGGGATTTCTCCGTTACTATGATTACCCCACCCTGATTGAGCCTCTTCTAATTCTGGTTCACCAACTGCCTCGCCATTGTCTGGAGCTTTAGCTGTGGTTGAAGGGGCGTCTTCTTCGTCATCTTCGCCATTGATTGATTGGGCAATTTGGAAATCAATTAGCAATACTGACATTGCGGAAAGCTTTCTATCGTCGTATTGCTTAGCGGAGTTTTCAGCTCCGAAAGATTGGTCAGTAATATCTTTGCCTTCACTATCTTTATATGTTGGTGCGGTAGATGATGTTGTCTGTGTTGAATCTGATGGCGCTGTACACCCGCCATTACTAAACCAATAGCTTCCGGTGCTAGCATCTCCACAGTCTTCTATAAAGTCATGAAGAGGAGTGCCTTCAACTATGTATCCATTATTCATGAGATCGGATATATCTGCGCCATCTGGAATGTCCATATCTTTCTGTATCCATCCTTCATTTTCGGCAATTTGAATAGCCTCCTCTACTGACATGTTTGCCTGGCTGTTGGTTATGCCAGTACACGGTAATCCTGCCATATTCACAGCTGGATCTTCCGATGATCCGCTGCCCATAGAAAAGTCTTTTGCATATCCGCAATATTTATCAGAATACATACCACTTGCTGCTTTTGCAGTGGATGAATAAGACAATGCCATAGAAGGTAGCCTGAGAATATTAGATAGCATTGCTACTGGAGTTTTACTATAAGTTCCATTAGCTATCATCATATTGCCCATATTATGGAATATACTACCTAAGAATGTATATCTACTGGACGTATCAAATGGACTTAATGAGGCGATATCCATTTCTTTTTGGAATTCTTCGTTCGCTATTTGGATTCCGTTGAATTCTGCTAATTGGCTCATTTTAAGCCCCGGTAACATCTGCCCCATAGATCCGCTTGCAAAGAATGCTGCCGCTCCAACGCCGAGTGCATCACCCAGGTCTTTATACTGGGCATTGTTTGGAACAAGAAGGCTTTTTGCTAATTCTGTGAGGATATTTTTTACCTGCTCGCCAACTGCATATTCGAGTACTTTTTTAGTCACTTCAGATAGCGCTGCCTTACCTACCCAACTAATTATCGCACTTATACCGCCAGTAGAGGCTGAGACTGCTGCCTCTACTGCCATAGAGGCATACATGGCTACTGGACTTAATATATAATCGCATACACCTTCAGTGGCTTCTTTAGCTTCATTAAAGCCTTGTACTATAGGATTCGTAGCTACTGAATATCCAGGAATGTAGTTTTTTGCAATTCCAGGCTTGTCGTTATTTACGCCCATTGCTGCTAGTAAATACGGAGAATCTAATGCCGATCCTTCAGCGTTATCGGACCCTTTCATTTTTCCTCTTTCGGTTAGCATAGTGCCGATGGTTTCCATCGTTTCTTGAGAGAATCCACCGCCACTAGAGTCGAGTCCAGAAGCCTTAGCTTGCGATCCAGGTGATAGGATAACATCCATAACTAGACCTAATAGTGGAGCTAACTGGATTGCTGCTACACCTGCCGCAATAAGATTTGGGATTTTTACTGTAACACAAGCCCCTGCGCTAATAGTATAAGCCAGGCCGCCTTTTTTTAATTTATTCCCTAATTTATCAACGCCTTCTCCAATATTTCTAAGAGCGTGTCCTTCTTCGAACTTTGGAAGTTTTTCTTTAAATTTCTCTCTTTTTTCTTTTATACCAAGTTTTTTATCGATTTTTGACATCACATTATTTCTTTTAAGGTTGAATTTATCGTAAAGCTTACTTATATGTTTCCCTGTCCAAGCGCGGAAACGCATTTTAAATAAGCCAGTTCTGCCATAGACTTTACTGGCAATTTTACGATTCTCTTTCTTTAGCAATTCGTCTTTTAATTTCGACGACTCAATAGGTTTCCCATCGTTTAATCCTTCTACCTTCCAGTGAGTTGGATTTTTTTCTGGGTAACCAGTTTTCTTCAGCTTCATTTCATTGCCATCAGCATCAACTGGAATAATTCCCGATTTCTTGAATTTCGTTAGTGCTTTATAGGACAACTTTCCTGTTCTACATCGTATCTTCTTACTGCTATTAGCACAGATTCCTGAACTATCTTTAGAATCCAAGAATCCGTTCATAACCTGTTTGCTTCTGGATATTTTAGCGGGTGTGGCGGAGTCGTTTTTCCAGGTGAAATTCTCCATAATATTTTGTAACATTGTCGCTGGACTAAGAAATATTCCCATAATTCCACCACCCAGTCCCAATATTCCAGCAATAGCTGCAATTGGTCCGCGTTTTTTTAGTAAAGACTTAAATGTTACTGGACTTTTCTTTTTTCCCGCAGACGGCTGATAAAAACCGTTGCCTGGAACAGAAGACTCTTGGTTATTAACAGCAGCGCTGGCGGAATCGTTTTGATTAGGATTCAAATCCGAATCTTTATTATCAAACTGAGATTCAAGGTCATTTATGGCATCTTTTTCGCGATCACTTAACTCTGACCCGCTGTCATAACCAGCCGAGATTTGATCAAACTTAGCCTGCTCAGCAGGATTTAATCTGCTGTCAGTTTCGGAATCCGTTGTATAATCAACTCGTGCCATATTTTCTCGCTATTTTTCTACACCGCTCCGTAGCCGCCGATCGGTGAATCTGACGGTTTTATTTGTTGCGATACAGGATTTGTATTGATCAAATTATATTCGGTATCACTAGCCTGAATCTGGATGTGAACATGATTTTGTCCAGCAAAGAATAATCCTTGTCCAACTGGGAAGTTGGCTAGTCGTTTCTGCTCTTCATCTGTCAATTTAAACACTTGCGCTAAAACATCAACGGCGCTGGCGGACTGTTTCAAAAGTAGCTGCATTGAGGAGTTGGAAACGATTGCTCGCCCCATTTTACTTCCGACGAAGTCTTCGACGTCTTGTGTGATTGTTGTCAGACCTAATTGATATTTACGGGCACGTTTAGCTAGAGAGAATAAGAAATTGGCAGAATCGTCATATTTCATCAATTGCCAAGCCTCGTCAACAATCAACATACGTTTCCTCTGGTCGGTACGCGTAATATTCCAGATGTGGTTCAGAACAATATACATCGCCGTTGGTCGCAGTTCATCTTCCAAGTCGCGAATGTTAAAGACGACCATATTATTATTAATATCAATATTACTCTGTTGCGAGAATATTCCCGCAAACGTTCCAGAGGTAAATTTGCGGAGTCGCTGAGCCAGGCTTGGGCCAGTTCCGCCCATGTGAAGCAAAGTGTCGTATAGGTCGGAAATCGTCGGTGGTGTAGAATTGTGCGTCAGTGGATCCGAAGTAATACCGACGCGTGCGTAAGTGTCAATCAATGCTTGATCAATATCAGCTTCTTCCGCTGGTGATAGTCCTGCTACGACTTGCCCGCCAGCCCCTACTCCTGCGCCGCCCAGCATTTGTCTGAGTAGTCCGTGCAGCGTAACTAAGTTAGCGCGCAGTGCATCATCTGCCTCATCAGTATCAATAACACGCGGCAAATCAAATGGATTAATTCTCGTATCGCTACTTAAGCTCAATCGAATATAACTGCCACCAACCGCGTCGCATAGTTTTTGGTACTCATTTTCTGGGTCAATAATCACAATATCAGCCCCAACCATCATGCTTCTTAAAGCTTCCAATTTAACGGTAAATGATTTACCAGCACCAGACTTAGCGAACACGACCATATTGGCGTTTTCCAGAGAGAATCTGTCGAAAATCACCAAGCCATTATTATGCATATTAATTCCGTAAAGCACGCCCTTATTGTCCGTTAAATCGGCTGAAGTGAATGGAAAGCTGGTTGAAATTGCGCCAGTATTCATGTTGCGGCGAATCTGTAGTTCATCAGTCAATTGTGGAATGGAGCTATTCAATCCCTGCTCCTGCTGGCTGGAAGCTACTTTTGAGAACACCAATTGCTGGCCAAAAATAGTTTCAATTTTATGCTGGATAAAATTCAATTCGTCCAAGCTGTCGGCATAAAGAGTGATATATAAACCGTAACGGAAGAATTTTTCCGCGCCAATCTGCAATTGGTCGCGCAATTCTTCGGCGTCTTGCAAAGCCGCTTCCAAGCCTGGATCGCGCACCTTTCCCTTTTCCATGTTTATATTCATGGTTGCTTCCAGCTGAGTAACTTTTTTACGCAGGTTGTTCAGGACGATTTGCGTATCGACTGGATAAATAAACATACTAATATCCAGCACTTCATCGATGTTAATGATTGAGCTAAGCCAGCCAGTGTAGATTTGACGAGGATAGCCATAAACATACATTGTGCGGCCATATTTTGAGCCAAGTTGGAAATGATCAGAATGAAGCTCAATACTACTTGGCGCAATAAAATCACGCAAAGTTCGAACACCAGTTAAGAAGGCTTGCTCGACTTCGGCTTGCTCCCTTGCTCGTTGTTGAGCAGCAATATCAACGGCATCTAATTTCTTCTTTGCCATTATGACCTTCCTCCTCTCGGTGATGGACCAGTTCCCTTAGTTACGTAAGTGGTCGTAAGCTCGCTCGGGTCAATTTCCTCTAGCGATTCACGTGACGACGTGTCGGGATTATATGAAGTGTAGAACAGCTCACCCAGTTGCCTGGTATTTAATTGCCAGCTTTTTACGCCCATTTGGAATAGACCATTCATAACCGAATCAATGCGGTTTTTAATTTCATCTTTGGCTTTGGTATAGGTAACTTGGTCAATTTTTGTTACGGTCGCTTCTTTTTTCCCGCTGAAGAAGCTATTGAACAATCCCTTAGTCTGTTGTTTGAAGGCATTTTCCTCGCCAGCTGGATAATATGGAACAACAACATAAAAACTCTTATCCATAATGTTCGCCTCTTGTGCCAGAATATCAATGAAATCCATATAATCGTCCATTAGGACGTTGAGGAGCATATTGTCTTGATTGCGGCGAATTTCAGCCAATCTGTCCAGATATGGGCCAATGTCCACGCGGCGTGAACGGATAAGAACTTGAATTGGGAAATATAGAGAGTTGATGAAGTTTTGATAGCTGAACTCAATCCCCTCTCTTTCGCGTGAACTCATCAGGTCAAAGTTGATTGATTCACATTCCACTACTGCCCGAAAACTGCCATCGCTCATAATGATCATATTTTCGCGCATTTCAGAGAAAAGTAGCGTATTCTGGGTGCTAATTGGTCCTTTTTGCTTCTTGTCATCAGGGGTTTTATCTGGAGCTGGTGTGGCTGGATTTGGTCCCGAACCAATTGCCCCCGATGGCTGCTGAGAGACGCCAGGAAGAGCCGCATTGGTTTGCGGAACCTGCTGATAAGATTGTTGATTTTGTAACTCTGGTTGCATAAACCCCACCTAACGTAGTGAAATCACCACTTCCTCATCTGATAATTTATTTTCTTGCTGAATTCGATTTGCCTCACGCGCAATCGTTTCAATCGAGAGGTCGCGGTTATTTGCCAGTTCTATTATAGCAGGTGGCACCTCGTTTACGCTAGCTTGCGGCGTGGTTGTCGGCTGAGTTTGAACTGGAGCGCTCGCGGCAGGTCGTTCGGACACTGGATTTAATACAGATTGACGCATTGTTGGGTACGGATTCATTTGTAGTGGTGTGGCTGGAGTAGGATTATCTGGTTGAGATGGTTGAGGTGGTTGCGTAGGAGGCGGCGTAACAGATTGCCCTGTTTGCATCTTTTGGATAACTTCTTGTCGCCTACGAACATCTGACTGATTTATTAAGTGATTGATATTTTGCGCCGTAGCACTATTTTCATCCAATATGTCGTTGGCTGCCTGTCCTTCGTTGAATAAATCGGCACGCATCGAGCTATTCGGATTATTGACGCCACGAATTGACCAACCTTGACTGTCCACCAAATTCGCCAAATATGACAATCTTCGCTGGACTTCGGCTTGATCGTAATTATTACCGTAAGTCTTCTCCTCGACTTTTGGCGCGATAACTTCGACCAATCTTTCAATTCCATCAGGCTGCCATAGACGCTTTTTTGGTTTTAGCATAAAAGAAATGACTGCCGCTAAATAAACTTCCATTGGCTGATCTTTTTTAAGCGGTAAAGCCAGCGCTCCAAAGAATAAAATTATCGGCACGGGAATTATTGCCAAAGGTAGTAAAATTGTACTCAAACCGTAGGCAATAGCGATTCCGATAACAGCTATAATTAAGAACACAAACTGTCGGAAACTAAACGGCCCGAGCAGTTTGTCCTCCGCCTCGACATCTTGAGGGACTTTATACACCGACATACTGCTTATATTATATCAAAATATGGAGATTATAGTATGTTGCGGAAATTCTTAAATTCCTCTTTAGTTGCGTCAGTTGCATTAGCTGACAACCTCTTATCGGTAAGAATTGTGTTGATAACTTTCTTAAGATCTTGACGTTTCTTATCAGTAATAATAGATGTATTATTTACAGCTTCCATTAGCAATTTAACACCATCAGCCTCAGTGGCGGCTAAAGTTTCTGGTTTATATTTACCACCCTGTAGCCAGTCAGCACAATAATTGAGCAAATCTTGACGGTTATTAATAGCACCCTTAACCATATCGTCAATTAATTTACCGCCCATAAATGAAGCTTTGTTTTTCACGCCGGATGACGCTAATGCTGCCGACACGGAAGAATAGAATTCTGGCGGTAATTCGCTAACAAGCTGAGCCACTTCTGTAACAGTTCCGTATTTAATCTGCTCTTCAATTGCAGCTTCACGTATAAATATGTTATTGCTATCCAGTACTGTTCCATCTGAAAGAGTCACGGAATTGCCTAAAGATATCTTTTGTCTTTGCCCAGCGCTCAGCTTATAATTCTTCATAATCTGATGAGCTTCATCAACAGACTTGGCGTACTCGCTACGGCTGGTTGCTATGGCTGAAGCTAAGGCTGCATTTGCACCAATCAAATTGCCATTTGCATCTTTGAATACGTTGCCACCAGCCTTCTCTTGAAGTTCCTTGCTGTTTTTCAATTGCTCTGCAAATTCACTGTGCTGTTGGCGTTGAGCGTTGTTCTTAATCAGACCTGCAGTTGCGATTTCAGTCTCTAGGTCTTTAATATCATTCATAAATGCAGTTTGCTGCTGATGAGCTTTCAAATCTTGTCGAGTTGCGTAGGTAGCCGATACGTTTCTCAGAGCACGATCGTAAGCTGGTCTTTTATCGTATATATCATCTGGTGCGTGACCCAGCGTAGATTCGAGGTAGCGATTATCATCTTGCGCAGATAAGAAATCTGAGCGCCTGGAAGCCTGTCTGGCATACAAGTCTGACTTCTTATACCTGGCTGTATTTCTAAATGAATTCTCGGCATTTTTCTGTGAAGTTTCCAGATCTTTTTTGAGTACTCTACCTTTATGATCTGACCAACGGCGTAAACGATTTGGGTTGAATCGTGCCATATTGGAATTAGCCAACTTCTTGTTTTTAATGATCTCACGACGATCTTTAGACCAGTTCTTAGTCCTGTCGTATAATCCTTTGTTCTTGTCATTAACAAACCCAGCGAATTTACCTAATACTCCGCCGCTAAGTTTCAGGATTATAGGTGTTAAGGCTAATGGTATAACTTGAACTACCATTCCTAAGATTTGCATTATTCCACCATTTGCTCCAGTGGCGTTTTGGATAATTATTATTCCAGCCAATTGCGCCCCACCGAATATTACAGCGAATGCCGGGAAAAATACTAACATCGTGAGGAATAAGTCTCGCCATTTCTTAAACCATTTTTCTGTGCCAGGAAGTAAATAGCAAACGAAGGCTAAAGGTGAAATGATAATTAAGATTACAATTAAAGCTTGACGTGCTGCCATAATTAGAAGCACTAAGAGAAGCACTAGACCTATTCCCACTAATGCTGATAGTGCCAATGGTAGCAGCTCTGCTCCCATGGCTACTGTTGCGACCACCCCACCAGCTAAAGCTCCGTTGGATAATATCATCACAATAACTTCTGACCATGTCCAACCTACGCCCGTATTTTCTCCTATGGTGGATATTGTGTTTTTAATCCCCATGAAAGCGTCTTGGAAAGCGTAACCAGTTACGTTTGATAAGTCTAGTAGTACAGCACAAAACGTGAACGATAAATTGACTAACACTGCCGCAATTATCAGCCTAGGAAGCATCTTTTTAACACCATAATTGCTAATTCCTACAGAGGTCAATTGTGAGTAGATAATTACCAAAAACGCCACAATAAACACCACGTTGCTAATGTTGCGCATAATGACCCACGCCAGATAAATTCCACTGTTTTGGTTGGTTGTTTCTAATGGCTTGGTTTTCAAGAACTCCTGAAGCGCGCTGTACATATAATCTATGCCATCAGCCAGCCAGTTGGAGAGTGGACAGATAATCCACCCTATTCCCTGCACGTCACAAGAAGTACCTGTTGAATTTTCTGAGGGAGATTCAATTGAAACAGTTGAAGTGCTGGTTTGTTCGTAGGTGTTCGGTGGCGTAAATGAATAAACCGCGTAGGTTGCCGAGCTTAGCGAAGATATTTCGCTTGATGGGAAGTAAATAACCTTGGTTTCTTTTTTATTCTTATCTTCATTAACATAAACAAGCGAATTATCAGGTAGGTTAAATTGTTTGATCTTTTTATCATCACTTACCTTTGTATATTTTTCTTTATTATAGGTTAAATTATGGCCGTTCCATTCTGCGTCTACAGCGTAAACAGAGGTTGAGTGTGTTAAGGCATTAAGAAAAATGCCCACCAGCATCCCTGCTATCAGCAATACAAACCACTGCAGCCACTTATTAATAAGCTGCTTACGGGAAATTAACCACTCCATCTGGGTTTATATTAGCATTTTTGATGGAAAAAGTCAAGAGAGCGTATGAAGCATGCGTCTAGTTGCCTCGTCGTCTAGAATCCTCCAATGCCTTTCTTACATCTTCTTGAGATGTAGCAATAATTATTTTCTCCCCAGAACTACTATTATTCTGTTGGTTATTTTGTGGTGATTGTTGAGAATTGCTACTTTGGCTGTTCTGTTGAGAATTAGAGAAAGATGTATTCTGTGGCGTATTATGGGCAACCACTCCGTGAGCACTTAACGCTTCGGATATTGCTTGATTTATATTTTTCGCAGTATTTGGATTTGATATGGCAACTTCTCCTGCTTTTATAAATGCATCCTTAGCTTGCTGACTTCCACTATTAGTAATAGCATCGGATAACCATTTGGTTGCTGCGCCATTTTGTACTAAGTGTTCCGCCTGTAGATTTCCAGACGCGGCATTATTTACTGCCATATTAGATAGGTCTTGCATACTACCAACCTCGTCATTAAGGATAGCATCTCCTAATCCGTTTCCTATGATATTATTATCCTTCTTTGCGTATGCAGCTTTAATTGCCCGTTGTTTTATGGAGTTGTCTGTGCCTTTTAGACTACTCAGTACATCCATACGTTCTTTAAAACTACCATTAGCCATAGTATGGTCAATAGCCGCCGCGCGCATAGCCTTTGATTCTACAGTTGTGCCGTTGGCTATATCGGCTATCTTGCCTGATGTCATACCCTGTAGCATTGTGGATGCGTTTTCAACGTCGCTTTCGAACGCCTTAGCTACAGTTGCGCGGGCGCGCGCTCCACCTTTATCCCAGCCCATGAATTGACCGAGTGGACTATTATCCCTCCACGTCGCAAATTTACCCGTTCGCCTGCTTGCGCGTTTTCTATTCATGAAGTCTGAGTATTTTCTTTTTGTATCGCCAATAACAGAATTGTCAACACGTCCTTTTGCTGCACCCTTTGCGTTTCCAGCGAATCGACTATGCGCATTAGCACCCATTCTGCCTATCTTTGCGCCAATATTGCCCAGCGAATTTAAGGAGCTCTGTAGTACGAAAGGTGTGGCGCCTAATGGCAAAATAGACGCTGCCAAGCCTGCAAACTGCATAGTTATCGCAGTATCATTCGGGTCACTTGTGGCTGTCGTCATTAATATTGCCCCTGCTAATTTACCAGCTCCATACAAAAGGGATATTATAGGAAAAACCATTAATAACCCTCTAAACATTGATACCCATTTTTTGAATAAACTTTCGGTGTTTGGCAGGAGCCAAGCTGCGAATGCTAGGGGCGCAATTGATATTAGGAGAACTATAGCTGCTTGTCTAACTATTAGTATGACAAGCACGACAAGTAGCACTAACATTAGAGATAGTAGTGTTGGTATACTGACTGCAAGTGCTGCAAATAGCACTGTTCCTGTAAGAACTAGAATACCAGCGACTGCTGCGCCGAGACCGCTCGCTATTGCTGAATTTGAAGATGATCCACCAACTCCAGACACCGCTCCTTCAAGAGCTTCTTTTAGTGTAAAGCCAAGGATGTTGGACAAGTCGACGGCTAATTGACATATATAAAACGATAGGTTTACTAATATAGCTCCCACTATTAATTTTGGTAAGATTTTTTTAATGCCGTAGTTACTTATGCCGATACTACTGACTTGTGAGAATATTACCCATAAAAATAGCAATACAAATATGACGTTTGCTATATCACGAAAGAAGTTCCATGCCTGTTTTGCTCCTACTGCATCAGATCTATCATCGAAGATAGCAGGTCTAATATTAAGAAACTGTGATATTACAGAATAAGAAGCATCAGCAATTCCCCCCATAAAAGTCATTAGAGGACAAATAAGCCATCCCATTCCATCAATACCACACGAATTTTTTTCCTCTTCTCCGCCGCCGTCACCTTCTGATGGAGTTTCTATTTTAGCAGACTGACCTTGCTTACAGGCGTCTATCGCTTTGTCATTACCCTCGTATTTTGTTTCGCAGTATTTAGGATCATCCTTATGATTTATACCGCGTTTGCAGGCGGCTTTTAGATCTTCGTCTGCCAGCCCTACACACGCGGTGTCTGCGGCTGACTGCTTTAGGGCTTCTTGATATTTTGGTGCCGACTCCACTAGGCGCTGATATATATTCATACACTGCCATTCAGAAATGTTTGCGTCATAATGATTCTGTGGCCATTCACGGTTATTTGATCCGCCCACATTATAACCCTGCCCGTCGCCAGGTAGGTAATATGAGTTAGTTGAATTTCCGTTACCATCTATATTTGGTATTTCCCAATCTTTTGAGCTGTGTCGTTGGGGTTGAGGATTGTCGTCTTTTACGCAACCTTTTATCATGGACCTCGAAACCAGATATTTTATGCTAGGATCGGAATTTTCTATACCATTTTTATAACCTGATAAATTTGTTAGTACTTCAAATATCTTCCCTTTTGAATATATGTTAACGTCATTTTGTTTATCATCTTTTCCGCCCGCAGACTTCTTTTTTTTACCAAATGCACCACTTCCATTTATACATTCGTCTTCGGACAGGGTGTAGTTAGTGCCTCTCCTGTATCCTATTTTGCAAAGCAATACCTCTACGGCGGAGGATCTTCCTTGTGGCTGTATGTTGAATTGACTAACAGCTGTACTCATAAGTTCAGCTGAGTTGCAATCAAAATATCCTCCCGAGTTATTGTATCCTGTAAAGCCTGGAAAAGTTCCTACGTAAGCTCCGTCGCCAACGTTATTAAATATTTTTCCCTTTTTCAGCTCCTCTACGTTGCTGTTGGGCGCCTTACTTCCCGCACGGACAAAACATGTATCTAATGCGCGCGCATAAACATAAAACTTATATTTTTCTTGAGTACTGAGACTGTCAAAGTACCCATCAGCAAATGCAGGTAAAGAGGTTAATAGCGTAGAAATTGGTAATATAAATAAGGCGCTCACGCACAAATATAAAACTATACTCTTAAAGACGTTTCTACGACCAAACCCACTCATAAACATAAACACCTTCATTTAATCACATATGAAGGTGTTTATGCAATAGTTGCTAAGTCTGGAGTTTAGTCTTTTTTAATATTGTCCCAAGCATTCTGTATCTCAGGGATTTCGTATGCTGGTACGTCTTCACCGTTTATAGTGAATAGCATCGGGCTTCCTTGTTTTTGATAATTATGAGGTACACTGATTCCTCGGAAATCAATTATCACAGGAGCTACTCGAACCTTTGCTGTGCGGTCTGTTACCACATCAAGGGATTGCTTCTTTGACGGGTCAAAGTTTAGACCTTCGGCACTTACCCTGTCGGTGTTAACAATGGTCATTATTTCTTCAACCCCACCATCTCCTGTTAGATAAGCTGCTTGATATTTAGGAATCCAACCACCGTAATTTAGACCGTTGCATCGTGTAAGATCTCCTTCATCGGAACAAGGGTCTGCGTTATTAGCGTTGTTTCGGACTAGCTTTGGATAATTACCGTCTTTTCCTGTAGACTCAAATATTTTATTTGGCTGTCCATCTAGTGGAAATAGGTCGAAAACGTTATAGTCAAGATATCTTTCCTCAGGGTATTCTTTATACTCCTCAAAAAAGTCATATATCACCTTTTGAGCACTTCCTATAGCCATACTGCTTAGGTAGGCGTCGCGCATCTTGTCTGCCTCTTCCACTCTGCCTTCGTCGACTAGTTTAAAGTAGGATTTGGCCATCAAATTAATACTGTAGGCGCTGTGCTCTCCGATATTTTTCATGACTCCAGGGAGTTCTTCGTCTGTTGTGATTATCTGACCGAACTCATCAATATCTAATTTTGCAGATTCGCTGTTAGCATGCATGTTTGTATAATTAATGAAGGCTGCCCTCTTATCGTTCGTGTCTTTTGCATTATCCAAAGAGTCTAGAAGATTATCCAGTCCCTCAATTTCTGGGATTTCTCTAGCCTCTGGTGATGGAGAACTTGTCTCTTCTACTGAAGGTGTAGGATCTTGAGTTTCCTGCGAGGTAGATGTTGTATCTGGAGTTGGCTCACTGTAGCTTTCACCACAGGCTGACAACGGAGCTACTGAAGCTAACAGTGCTGCCGCTGTAGCGATGCCTTTTAAGAACTTTTCTTTAGTTGTAGTTGAAAGACTTGTTTTTGAATCGCTTGGGTTAAATTGTTCACGATTTCGAACCATAACGCTTGGGATCCTTTCTCTGACATCGTCAGATATTTTATTGTAAAAACTTCTTAGACTTTCCAGTCCAATTGCCCATATCATAACATAAACTATACAAAAATGCAATAAGTTAAGTATATTTTCCATAAAAAAACACCCTATCAGGGTGAAAATATCTGTGGCGCGCTCGACCGGATTCGAACCGGCGATCTCCTCCGTGACAGGGAGGCGTGATAGGCCAACTTCACTACGAGCGCATATCAATACCCCTTATATTATCAGATTACTTCTGTCTTTTCAAGGAAAATGTTTGCTTTTTTCGCTTGACTATTTTACAATTTAGGTATAAGAGAAAATTTTATGACAAAAAGAAATATTGTAATCAGTATATTTATCGCAACGGTAATCGCAGGGAGCGTTTTTATACCCAAAGTAGCTTTAGCTACCAGCAGTTGCGGCGGCGCGGAAACCTCTGTTATTTCTTGTGACGGCACGGGTAGTACGGCAATTATCAACATAATCAAGCAAGTTATTAAAATCTTAACCGCTGGAGTTTTGGTCGCGGCGGTTGGTGCTGTTATATACGGAGCATTCTTATATACCACTTCTGAAGGTAGTCCAGATAAGATAAAAAAAGCACGTGAAGTCTGGACGAATACTGTCATTGGGATAATAATGTTTGCGTTTATGGTGGCAATTACTAACTTTATTATTCCAGGAGGAGTTTTCGATTAATGAAGAAGATTATAATAGCTATGTCTTTAATGGTTATAGGGTCGCTTGGGGTGAGTATGACTTTCCCGAATACTTCTTTTGCAGAAAGTAATAAATGTGATAAAAAAGGCAGAATTTTAACATTGAAGCCGTGGTATGACGGATTGACGAAAGACGACTGTTCTATTAAAGATCCTGGTTCAGACGCTGATTCACAGGCAAATTTTATCTGGAAAATCGTGCTTAATATCGTTGATGATTTGCTGCAGCTTATTGGTTACACGACCGTTGGATATATTATGTACGGTGGTTTCTTGATGATGACCAGTAACGGTGCTCCAGATAAGGCCGCTCATGGACGAAAGACTATTATGAGTGCCGCGATTGGTTTGGCTATTGCCTTAGCTTCTGTCGCGTTGGTTAACTTTATATCATCAAAGATAGGGGTATAAAATGAGATATATGGAATTTTTTGCTGGATTATTAGGAAAGGCAGATGATCTTGGTGTGCCACAGAATAACGATGTAGATATTATGAAGTTTGTTAATTTGGCGCTCTGGGTGGCTGGTGTCGTAGCTGTTATTATTGTTATTATTGCTGGAATAAACTATTCCCTGTCCTCTGGCGACCCCGCTAAGACTGCCAGCGCAAAGAATGCTATTTTATATTCAGTTATTGGTTTGGTTATTATTGCTAGTGCGATTGCTATAACAGGTTATATTATAGGAAAGGTTTAAGATGAAGATTTTTACAAAAATCCTGACGGCTGGAATACTAATGATTGGGCTCCTTGGCGTGTTTACTCCGGCAGTGTCTGCAGCTAACGGTATTGATATTTGCTCAAATGGAAATGAAAACTCTGTCTATTGTAAAAATAAGGGCAGTGGCGAAACTCAAGTGAACGGTATTATAAAAACTATCGTTGAAGTTCTACTTACAGCCGTTGGTGCTATTTCGATTATTATGATAGTTATTGGCGGTATTATGTTTGCACTTTCCAGTGGTGACGCCCAGAAAGCTGCAAAAGCCAGGAATACTGTTTTATATGCGGTAGTCGGTTTGGCTGTGTCGTTATTCGCATCAGCAATTGTTAATTTTGTATTTAATAGGTTTAATTAGGAGAAAATATGAAAAAATCAATAATATCAATAGCAATTATGACCTGTGCGGTGTTTGGAGCATCGGTTTTATCTACCGCTTCCCTGTCGGGCAGTGTTTCCGCTCAGGTATCTAAAGGAATTGATACGGCTACAACATCGGAAATGAAAGGTAAAAGTATTGACGGTGATGACGGTCTAATAAAAACAGTAGTTAATGTTTTGCTTTGGGCTGTGGGTATTTTATCTGTTATTATGATTATTTTTAGTGGATTTCGCTATATTACTTCGGCTGGCGACGCTTCAAAGACAAAATCCGCTCAGAGTACACTCACCTATTCAGTGGTTGGACTAATTGTGGCTATTATGGCATACGCAATCGTCAATATGGTTATAAATCGACTATAATAAATCCATAATTAGTTTTACAAATAACAGATAAAAATGTATAATAGTAATATCATTAAACAAGGAGAAAATAACAATGAATAAATTAAAATTAATCTTGGCGGGACTACTGGTAGTACCAACTGTTGCTTTGGCTGTAGCCCCAGCTGCAAGCGCTGAAGGAAACTTCACCCTACAGGGCGGCGTTAGTAGCGCGCAAGGAGAGGGTGTTGATAAGGTAGCCGCAGACCCTGAATCTTTAGTTAAGCAGTTTGTAAATATATTCTTATTTGCAGTTGGTGCATTAAGCGTTATTATGCTTATCTGGGGTGGTATTCGTTACACTACTTCAGCTGGTGATAGCAATAAGGTTACTGCGGCTAAGAATACAGTTTTGTACGCAATTGTCGGTTTGGTGGTCGCTATTTTGGCATACGCAATTGTCAATATGGTTATCGGTAAGATTGCATCAGGATCATAATCTTCCCTATTGATAAAAAAGAGCCTCACTGATGAGGTTCTTTTTTTATGGCTAAAAAAATACCGCCAACTTGTGACGGTATTTTCTGTGAAATGATTTTTTACAGAACTTGAATCTTCTTTGCTTTTTCTTGCTTTATCTTTTCAAAAGTAATTGTCAAAACGCCGTCTTTTAATTCCGCCTTAACGCCTTCTTCATTTACAGCGGTTGGCAATGCTAATGTACGACTGAATTCGCCCCAGTAGCACTCTTGGATGTGCCATTGGCGAACATCTGCTTCGTCACCGCTAGACAGTGTGCCGCTAATTGTTAAGATACCGTCAGAAATGCTTACGTCTAGGTCGTTTCGATCTACGCCAGCAGTACGAGCTTTAATAACCAGATTGTTTTCTGTCTCAAAAACGTCAACAGCCAATTGACCCATTGCGTCATCAGCTTCATCTTCCC
The DNA here is from genome assembly GCF_022828365.1 of Candidatus Nanosynbacter sp. TM7-087. Taxonomy (GTDB): domain Bacteria; phylum Patescibacteriota; class Saccharimonadia; order Saccharimonadales; family Saccharimonadaceae; genus Nanosynbacter. The sequence continues at coordinate 74,801 of NZ_JAJQJU010000003.1, forward strand.
AATTGTCGTCGGATCGGGTTGTTGGTGTACTGTTGCTTCTACTGTTGTCGTCGTCAAAACCAGGTAGCAGATCGTCGTTATCATCGTCAATAAACGCCGCAGCCAATTCCTGTTCTGTTAGTAATGTATCATCTTGCTTTCGGGCCATAATTTCCTCCACTTTTATAATAGGCTCATTGACAAAGTCTTTATTAGTATAACTGTAATGTGCGTTATAATCAACAGAGAAAGGCTTAAAACGTAAAAATTACAATGTTTGACACGCTATTATCAATCATCGCTCCTCACCACTGTTATAAGTGCGGTAAAACGGGTGATATTTTATGCTTAAATTGTAAAAAATACATCATGAGTCGTAAGTATGATATGTGCGTATTATGTGGTGATTTATTGGAGAATGGCAACTTATGTAAAAAACATAAGCTCTCCTGTGATATGATCTGGTGTTTTTCACGACGTACAGGTGTTGTCGCAAAAATAATTGACGATTATAAGTTTAACCGCGTTCAGGCAGCGGCTGGATTGCTAAGTGAGTTCTTAGACGAAGCTCTGCCTGAATTGCCGCCAGATGCGGTAATCGTACCTATTCCTACAATTTCTAAGAATATTCGGCGTCGTGGATTTGATCATATCCGAAAAATTGCTATTAAACTATCTCGACGTAGAAAAATAGAATGTCGTTCCCTGCTTCGGCGTAGAAATAATGTAACTCAGCACTTTACGAAGTCTTCCGCCCAGAGAAAACGTCAAGCAAAGGAGTTTTTTGAAATTGCGGGTAAAGTTGATAAAAATAAGCGATATATCATTATTGATGATATTTTTACGACTGGCTCAACTGTGTTGGCGGCGGCGGAATGTTTGAAAAAAAATGGCGCTAAACACGTGGAGATTGCGGTTATTGCCAGGCACGGGCGCCCGAAGCTATGAGTGATGATAATGACTGCCACGATGAATTTCTTGGGCGCGGTACAATTGCTCAGCTAAAATAAGACGAACTAATTGGTGTGGAAATACTAAGTTTGATAACGACCAGACGACGTTGGATTTTTGGCGCAAGTCGCCAGTAACTCCGTAAGCGCCACCGATGATGAAGACAATGTGCTTGTCAATATGTTCGGTTATTAAGTCAGATAATTCCGGCGATGATAAGTTTTTTCCGCGCTCATCGAGCAAAATAACGAAGTCGTCCGAATTGAGGCGTGAAAAAATACGCTCAGACTCTTCCTGGCGCGCTCTGTCGCCTTCAAAGCTTGAATGCGGTAGGATAATCATTTCCGCAGCAAAAGGTGCTCGTAGACGCTCTAAAAAACGAAAAATGCCTGGCTGAACCCAGGCTTCGTGCTTTTTTCCGATTGTTATAATGGTGATCTTCATAATATCTATGGCGGAGAGAGAGGGATTCGAACCCTCGATGAGTTGCCCCATACCGCTTTTCGAGAGCGGCCAGTTCAACCACTCCTGCACCTCTCCATAAAGCTAATGTGGTACACCCGGCAAGATTCGAACTTACGACCTCTGGCTCCGCAAGCCAGCGCTCTATCCAGCTGAGCTACGGGTGCATACAGCCTTTCGAAAAGGCCATAACAAAAATATAAGGTACCTTCATTGCTATAAAATAAAGCACTGAACTTTTGTATTCTACCACATAAAATATAGTCAATCAAGCTATAGCTTTATCAACCGAATGAACTTCTCTAAGGCGTCCGGCTTAATTTCTTGCATTGGTAGGCGTGCTCCGAGCATATCGACAATTCTCTCGCCTTCTGCTTCGGAAAAATAAATAGTTAAACCTGGCGAAAATCGTTTTACGGGTAATAATAGAATCGAATGTTGGTTGTTTTCGTGAATTAATCCAAATGCGCGAAATTCGCTAAAATCGTGTAAAACATCGGCGATATAAATACCTTTGGGGCTAATCGCGTAGTTTATTACTTGTGGGGTTTTGTTTGATAATACAAACAAGGCTACAGCCATAATTGGCAACAAAACAGCGAAAGTCCAGTTCTTAAACACCAAAATTGCCAAAGCCATTAATCCTATCAACACAATGACAAAAAACACGTACCACAATTTACCGCGTTGAACCTGTACTCCTTCTGGTGCGTTCCAGGCTATCGGCTCGGTTAAATCAATCCTTTCAGATGATGGCGTTTCAAAGTCTTGGTTTTCTGGATTATCATTCATGACGTTAGTATATCACGATGAGAATTGGTGAACAATTAAACGTTAGTGGTTGATCCGCCGCTCAAAGCTGCGCCAAGAATAAAGTTAATAATCGCGTAAGCAAAGACCGCGACTAATAGACCGATAATCGCGTATAAAATTGTATTTTTGGCATTTGTTACGGATTCTTTTTTACCACCAGAGATTACATAGCGGAAACCACCGAAGATTAACATAACGACACTTAAAACGCCGACACCGAATAGCATAATATTGATAGCTCGCTTTACGATTGATGAATCACCATTAGCCAAGTTGGACGGCGTATTGTCGCCGCGTGCCGCGTTAATTCCAGCTGGAGCACCACCTTCGCCTAATGCGGAAACTGGAGCAGTTACCAAAGCTACACCGAATCCGATTGTAAGTAGTCCTGTTATAATTTTAGAAATATATTCTTTTACCATAATTCTATTATACTCTATTTACGATAAAGCTATCAATAATTGCACTTATATGGTACACTAAATAGTGAATTTGGAGGAGTACCCAAGTGGCTGAAGGGGACGGTTTGCTAAATCGTTAGTATGGAGAGATCTGTAGCGGGGGTTCGAATCCCCCCTCCTCCGCCAAAATTCAGAAATAGTACGGAAGGGTGACCGAGTGGTTGAAGGTACCGGTCTTGAAAACCGGCGTGCGGTAAAACGTACCGAGGGTTCGAATCCCTCCCCTTCCGCCAAGATAGTGCTATTGAATTTGAAAAATAGGAGATTCATACGGGTCTTCTATTTTTTATTGGTTACGATGGAGATTTTTATTTCTCTTGTTTGGCTTGAATTGTACTTTTGTAACTTGCGCCAGATAGACGATCAAACATAAAACGTCGGTTAAATAACGCTACGACAATTGTAATTAATACGAATAATATGAATGCTAAGAATGTAATTGCGAATAGACAGAGAAACAATAGCGAATTCGCTTCCTTATTAAATTCATCCGCGAGGTAAAACAAGCCTGCGGGAATGATGCGAAAATATATCGTGAGTAAGATTCCTCTGAAAATTGTGCGAATCCATTTTTTATTTTCAAATGTTAGACCAAACTTTAATAATGCGCTACCAAAAGTTTTACCATTCAGTAGAGGAATTAGGCTGAAATAGAGGGCTAAAAATAGCGAAAACGGAAGTTGGGTTTTTGATAATGTGTAGGGAATATAGACGATAACAGTGTCTATTATTAGAGATAAACTAACGCGGATTGCAGAAACTCGTGAGCCAGCCTCAAGGGATTTTTTATCTATTTCTTCCCTGGACGGAAGTAGCCACGTCGCAAACCAGCCCAGAAAGTAACCGACGCATCCGCCTATCGTATTCTGGATGATATCGTCGACGTCGGCTAATCGGTAAGGTCCTGAATAGATGAAATAAAGTCCAGATAATTGAGTTAGCTCAAAGAATAAACTTAAAGTAGCCGTCAATAACAACGTCTTTTTAAGGCTACATTTGAAATAGTAGCGCAGGTAAATTCCGAACGGAATAAGCATTAAAATATTGAAAGCCGGAACGTAGAAAGTGGAATGTTTCATCGCCGTAATCCAAGTTGAACTATCTGTTAATACAAGCGGATTACTCTTTATGAAATCTGCGACGAATGAAAACGGAATTAAATTCAGATTTTCTGCGTAAGTTGTGTGAACGGATTCTGGATTTGGTAACGGTAAAATAACTAAGAAATATACAGTTAATAAATACAGAATAAAGGAATAGAAAATCAAAGTCCGCAGCTTATTGACGGAGCCATATTTTCGATAGTTTGCAATCATATATGGCAGCGTGATAAGAAATGCCAAAATTGGAAAAAGAATTAGTGCGATCTTAATGGAAATCAGATATCCCATAAACTCCATTATACTAAACATTTTCTCTGTAAAATTCAGGATGGCTATTTCTATGCTGGGAAATATACTTGACAAAAAACAAAGCTTATGCTAACATTGTAATTAGTATTCTAAAAATAGATACAAAAAGAAAGAATAAAAATGAATTTAGTACAACAGTTTTTCACCGCTACAACTATGTTTGTCAGTTTGAATGTAGCGTTTGGTGTGCTGCTGCACGATACCAACGTCGATAAAGCGTTTTTGTCATCTTGGAAAACATATAGCGTTCAAAGTGACGTTAAGGATGAAATAAAAATGCCAGAAACAAAGCCTCATACTCATCCAGAACACGCTCAATTGTCAAATGTATTAAAAGAAGGTTCAGCGCGACCGCGAACTACGCCTCGTAACAACGACAAGAAGCGATTGCGCCAAAAATATGCCGCTCGTGGACAGCATACTTTTGACGGATATCACCTTGATTTTGAAGGTGTAAGCTAAATTATTTTAAGCTAATCACTTCCAGTTCCGAAACAAGCCGAGTAATGATTTTTTCTTGCTCGGCTAATTGCTCGCGAGTTTCCTCGACAAGGTGGGCTGGCGCCTTCTCAACGTAAGTCGGATTTTCCAGGCGCTTCTTTAATCCCGCCAATTTCTGACGTGCTTCGGCTAAGCGTATTTCCAGATTTTCCTGATGTTGATACAGAGTTTCACTATCAATATCTAGCCACGCTTCCCTGTTTGCTGCTGCTAATCTCAGTCCGCGCGGTTGGTCGGTGTGTTCAATTGCCTCAAGCCGCATCAGATGCTTAATTGTATCTTGATTGTCGACGATAAGGCTGTCGTTGCCGTATAACAATCGATATTTCTTATTCCCTGGCAGTTCAGCAATCACCCAGCGACCTTCGGCAACCAAGAGTTTAAGTTGCTCGAATTGTTCGGCAGCAATCGGATCGAACTTTTCTGGAGTTGGCCAAGCTTCACGCATTAAAATGCCGTCGGTGTAATTGAGTGTTTGCCAAATTGTTTCCGTAACAAACGGCGCAAATGGATGAGCGATTTTTAAAGAAGTTGCCAAAACCCAAGATAGTAATGGACGATTGATCGCGGTTTTAGACGATTCAATGTACCAGTCAGCTACGTCGTCCCAGATGGTGTGATAAACAGTTTCTGATGCTTCTGAGAAGCGATATTGCTCTAATCGAACAGCGATATTGTTGGCGGCGTCGTTCAATTGACGAATAATCCAGTGATCGGCCGGAGTTTGTGGCTCTAAGTCGACAATTTGGTGATTATCGCCAATTTGCGCCTCGACAAACCTGGCAATATTCCATAGCTTATTGCAGAAGTTGCGAGCAGCGATAACAGAGCCGCGGTTAAAGGCCTGACTTTGAGCTGGCGCCCGTCCAGCGATAATTCCCATGCGTGTGGCGTCAGATCCAAATTCCGCAACTAACTCCATAGGATTTATGACATTACCCTTAGACTTAGACATTTTTTGATTATGTTCGTCGTTAACCATTCCGTGTAGATAAACTTCTTTGAACGGCAACTTCCCCGTTCGGTACAGACTGAGCATAATCATTCGTGAAACCCATGCGCGCATAATATCCATACCAGTTTCCATCATGTCGGTTGGGAAATAATTGGCTAAATCGCCATCGGTCAGATAGTCCGTTACGATATATGGCCATTGACCAGATGAGAACCAGGTGTCAAAGGTATCCTCTTCCCTAATATATGTTGTGTCATTTACAACAATACTTTGCTCGTTGGTGCGAGTATCGAATATCCAATCCTTAGGGTCGTTTTCATTTACAAACGCAGGAATTGGTATTCCCCATGGAATTTGTCGTGAAATATTCCAGTCTTTCAATTGCTCAAAATATGCGATAAGTTCTTTGCGCTTGGATGCTGGATAAAAAGTGATTTCTTCTTTTTTGAGTGCATCAATTGCTGGCTGTGCGAGTGATTGTGTTTTAATAAACCACTGCTCTTTAATCATCGGCTCAATCACGCTGCCACACTTATAGCAATGTCCAACGGCGTGTTCAATTTCAGTCTCACCGCGACGTAGCTCCAGTGCCTCCAGTGCTTCCAAAACTCGAGCGCGAGCTTCTACTGGTGTTAATCCTAAGAACTGCGCTGGCACGTTTATCATCTTCCCTTCTGGGCTGATAATTGACTCTATAGGTAAATCATGACGTTTTGCAATTTCAAAGTCGTTCGGATCGTGCGCTGGCGTAATCTTAACCGCACCGGTACCATAGCTCATGTCGACATATTCGTCCGCGATAATAGGAATTTCCTTATCGACAATCGGCAGTAAAATGCGAGTTCCAACCAATTTTTTGTATCGCTCATCATCTGGATGAACTGCCACGGCAACGTCGCCGAGCATAGTTTCTGGGCGTGTAGTTGCCACGATAACCTCACCAATTTTATCTAGCGTAGGGTAAGCTATTTTCCACAACTTCCCTTTCTCGTTCTTATGTTCTACTTCGATGTCGGCAAAGCTGGTTTGATGTTCGGTACAATAATTGACAATTCGCTCACCTCTGTAAACCAAATTGTCATCCCACATTTTCTTAAATGTGTCGTATACGGTGTTGATGACTTTGTCGTCCAGAGTGAATGTCAAATGCTTCCATGAAGCACTAACACCTAACGCGCGCAATTGCAGCTCCATATTGCCGCGTTTTTCTTGTACAAAATTCCAAACTTGACTATACAATTGGTCACGTGAAAAATCAAAGCGACTCTTTCCCTGCTTCGTCAATTCTCTTTCATACACAACCCAAGTTTCAAACCCAGCGTGGTCGGCGCCTGGAATAAATACGGCGTCGTCACCCTTCATTCGGTGATAGCGAATCAGAATATCTTTCAGATTCATATCGAGTGCGTGCCCAATGTGAAGGTTACCGTTGGCGTTAGGTGGCGGCATAATGATTGAATATGGCTTACCTACCCCTGTTGGCTCTAATGCACCACTGGTTTCCCAGAGGGCGTAAATATTTGGTTCGTAATCGTTTGGTATGTATTGTTTAGCTAGCTGCATAAGTTATTCCATGGTTTTTTCATGTGAAAAAAGACAAAAGAAAACAAAGTAGCTTTTCACGTGCAAAAGCCCTTAAATATGTAATCCTCTAATTTCTCCACATGTTTATATTACATCTTAATTATACCACAAATTTATGTGGTGCGATGGATGAAATTAAGGCTATTTTCTGATCGTTTGATATGCTCGATATAGCCAATATTGAAGCGGCTTTAGTGGCAGCTCCCAAGTCGCTCCAGAATAGACATCTTCGCCGCCGAACGATCGCTTGAACTTCGTAAAGCCAGCCCATGGGTGATTTTTTGGTGCGTTTTCAGGCGCAATTCCGTATAAATCGACTTTCTCCATTTGACGATGTTTTGCATCGATTATCGCTTCGGTGAGCAGGGCAGTTCCAGCGTTAAGTTTGCGGTATTCTGGTGCAGAATTTGCTGCTGCATGCGCGTAAATTCGAGTTGTTTTTGAGTCGAAAAATAGGGCAGTAGCAATTACTTTATTATCGTATGTTGCATACCAAAATGAAGCATCCTTTGGTGGCAATAGGGAACCAGCTTGCTTATGAAAATATGAATCTGGGTGCGGCGACATGCCGGTTCGTTTGGCGACTTCGTGTATCAATTCTAAGAAATATTTAATATCGTCTGGGTTTTGAGATTGATGAACCGTTACGCCTTTTTTGCGATAATTCCTATGACAATTCCTTACAGGTTGTGCCATACTTGCTATGATTTCTTCCTCTGGCTGCTGGAGATTGATAACGTGCGTATGTTCTGGCTGCAAATGGACGTAAGTGGCTTTCTTCCAATGCTCGTCAGATAGCACCTTAGAAAAGGTGGGTTTAATTGGCCCGACTCTGAGGAGAGTAATGCCAAGTTTTTTGCCGAGCTCTACTAAGTCTTTTAGCGCCAATCGTAACGCTTCTTCGTTAATAGCGGTTGGACCGAAGGGGCAATATAAACGAGAATTGCCCGTGCCGCGTTCTAATATTGCGAAATATTCCCATCCTTCACCTCTGTTGTGAAAGACTTTTCGACCGAGTGATTTTTGGAATTTTTCCCAAGCTTCTGATTGTAAAAAGTGTTGATTCATGTTGTAATCCTCACAACGTTATATTGCTGTCATTGATAAACTTGGCTGAACTTCCAGATCGTATGGATCTGTAGGCTCGTCAATTTGAGATCTGAAATAACCGAGAGTAGCAATCATCGCGGCGTTATCTGTACAGAGTTGGATAGGGGCGTATTCAATGTCAATTGGCAAAGCTTCGCGTAATTGACGGCGCAATTCTTGATTAGCTGCGACTCCGCCAGCGATTACAACAGAGGCTGGCTGAAAATTATCGAAAGCCTTTTTGGTTTTATTTACGAGAGTTTTTATTGCTGTATATTGGAAACTCGCCGCCATATTACGTCGTAATTCGTCATCTACGAGCGCTGGAAGCTCATGAGAGGGAAAAGTGAAGTCTTTACCGACTTCGTGCTGAACAGCTCTCAAAACGGCTGTCTTAAGCCCAGAGAAGGAAAAATCGTATTCGCCGGATAATTTGGCGATAGGCAAGTGAAACGCGTGTGGATCGCCAAGTTCAGCAGCTTTAGCGATAGCTGGGCCGCCAGGATATGGCAAACCGATGATTTTAGCAACTTTATCAAACGCTTCGCCAACCGCGTCGTCTTGAGTTTGTCCAATAAGCTGATAATCACCGTGATTTTTAAATAGGACAAGTTGTGAATGTCCGCCTGAAACGATCAACGAAAGCATAGGGAATGACGGCTGCTGTTTCGGTAATGTTAGAGATAAATTGTCGGATTGCTTATTGATAAAATTGGCGTACACGTGAGCTTCTACGTGATGAATCTTAAAGAGCGGTTTATTATGGATAATAGCGAGAGTTCTGGCGGCGAGAGTGCCGATTAATAGCGAGCCAATAAGCCCTGGCGCGTAAGTAACGGCGATGGCGTCAATATTATCCCAAGTGCAATTTGCGTCAGACAAAGCTTTTTTAATGACGGGATTTACAACTTCCAAATGACTACGCGCGGCAATTTCTGGAATAACTCCGCCGTATTCTGCATGAATATCGATTTGAGAATTGACGACATTTGAAAGCAAGCGTTCGCCATCTTCAACTATTGACGCCGCTGTTTCGTCGCAACTGGATTCAATTCCCAAAATCCTCATTTGCTTTTATTATAGCAAATATAAGTGGTAAAATGGGTATTATGAAAAACGAGTTGGTAAAAATTGCTAGAAAAACGCTACCTCAAGGAGCTTTGGAAAAAACCGAAAACGCCTATAGAGTTGCGCGCACGAAGATGATTAGCCTAAGATATGGTAATCCGGCTCGTGGCTTGAGAATTATTGCGGTAACAGGGACAAATGGTAAAACTACGACTGCTTGTTACATCAATGAGATCTTGAAAGAGGCTGGCTTTAAGACTGCATTATTTACGACGGCGGTGATTGAAATTGCTGGCAAGGAAAAGATAAATGATTTGAATGCGACGGTTCCGACTGTGGCGAGGTTATTCAGCTTTTTCCAGACAGCTCAGCGTGAAGGCGTGGAATATGTGATTTTAGAGGCAACAAGTCACGCTTTATCGCAACACAAGTTTGACGGCGTGCCAATTGAGGCGGCGGTGATGACTAATTTGACTCAAGACCATTTGGACTATCATAAAACGATGGAAGCTTACGCGGCAGCTAAGGCTAAATTGTTTGAGAAAAAGCTGAAATATATCGTGCTGAACCGTGATGACGAGTGGTTTGAATATTTTGATAAATTTACAGCTTCTGGCGAGAAAATGACTTACGGGACGAATCCGGAAGCTGAAGCTCACTTAACGCACGTTAAGTTGTATAAAAAGGGAACAGAGGCGAGTCTGCTGATTGATCATCAAACTCATTTGGAGCTGGCGACTAATTTGCCTGGCGAATTTAACGTGATGAATATGTCGGCTGCGGTGTCATTGGCATATTTGTTGGGAATAAAGTTGGAAGATATCCAAGAGGGCGTGGCAAATTTGGAGGCGATTCCTGGAAGATTCGAGCGAGTAGAAAATAAGCTGGGAATTGATATTATTGTGGATTATGCACATACGCCAGACGCTTTGGAGAAGTTACTAAAAACCACTCATAAAATTACCAAGGGGCGATTAACTTTGGTATTTGGTGCGTGCGGCGATAGAGATAAGACAAAGCGACCGATTATGGGCGAGCTGGCGGCTAATTTGGCAGATAGGATTTTCCTAACTGACGAGGAAAGCTATAACGAAAATCCAGATGAAATTCGGGCAATGATTCGTCAGGGAATTGAGCGAACGAAGAAGACTCATAAGATGACGGAAATTGCTGATCGAAAACAGGCGATTTATCAAGCCCTGAGGTCAGCTGTTCGTGGCGATACGGTTCTGATTACGGGTATGGGTCATGAGCAGTACCGAATTGTGAATGGTAAGCGAATTCCGTGGAATGACAAAAAGGTTGTTCAGGAAATTATTTCTGAGATTGAGAAAAAGAGTCGTAAAATTTCGCTTTAATCTGTTTCCAGCTTTGTGATTGGCGAACTAATTTTTCTGCATCGCTTGGGTCGAGTAGCGATTCTTTCACGGCGTCTTCAAGGTAAATGCCGCCCTGTGAGCCTTTGAATAGAATTGTTGTATCTTTAATATCGCTATTTTTCAGGAATTTTCCAGCTTCAAGCGCCGTATCAAAAGAAATTACTTTACAGCCATTTTTTTCAGCAATTGGCGCAAGGTGTTTCTTGGCCATTTTACCAACAGTAATAAGCAATTCTAATTGGCTTGGGTCACAAATTTCGCCGATTTTTTTATGCTCTAGTTCAGATGTTTCGCCCAGCTCATTCATATTGCCCAATACGGCAATTTTATGATTGGCAGAGATGGAATAGAGCGTTTTTAGCGAATTTTCCATGGCAATAGGGCTGGCGTTATAGGTGTCGTCCAGTAATGTGCAGCCGCGTATGCCGCGTAAAATATTCATTCTACCTGAAACTGGTTTGATTTTTGTTAAAGCCGCCGCAACTTCCTCAATATTCATTCCGCAAGCTAATCCTGCCGCCGCCGCGCCAGTGATTGAGCGAATGTTATGCTTTCCGAGTACAGAAATATTGATATCTTGAGAGGTTTCTTCGGAGTGTTTTAGATTGACTATATAGCCAGTATCTGTAGTCTTTTTAATTTCCAGGAAAACATCAGCGGATTCGTCGCCGTAACTTACGCGATTTCCAACTATGAGATTATGATATTTTTCATCGATATCATGAAGGTTGAAGATGGTTTTTTTAGCGACTTGACTAATGGACAATTCCTCATGAGCTACCGTATCCATATTTTTGAAAAACTCCATATGCTCAGGTGCAACAGAGGTAATTATGGCAATGTCGGGCTGAATATAGCGCATAAAAGTAGCCATTTCACCAGGGCAATCAATACCACATTCTTGAATGATTACATCTGGCGATTCGGGGTTTTTTATGCTGGCGTGTGCTGCGGAGAAGACTTTTAGCCAGGCCGGTGGTGATTTGGCGTTTTTTGGCCCGTCTACACCTAAGATTTCCAGCGGCGCACTTAAGGTTGTGTTCAAATTGCCACGACTATGGCGCACGGTGAATTTTTCTGATAGAACAGTGGCGGTTGCTGATTTTACGCTAGTTTTACCAACGCTGCCGACTACGGCAATTAGTTTGGTGTCAGGATGAGATTTAAGATATTTTTTTACATAAGAACCGAGAATTGTTTCTAAGAGATGTTTGAATAATTGCATGGAGTTATTATAACAGATTGAGGAATAGTAGGGAGAAGGGTGTGAGGTTGCCTCTTTAATGATTTTATGGTATTATAGCAACCATTGTATGGAGATTGCTAGAGGATCAGGAGTAGCTGAGATTGCTTGGGGGATTGTTGAATCTTCCGAATATCAAGAAAGACTGCGCGGAATTGTATTAGGAATAGGGCGAGCCGCAACCAAAGAGTTTAATCCGGAAGGTTCATATCGATTAGTGGATAGATATGTCGCGTCGGGCGTGGCGGATGACGCTTTAAGAGAGAGAACAGACGCGCGTAAAACACCTGAAGATGGGATACTGGAATTGATACGATTTATGCCTTATTGGATTCGAGCGGAAGAAAAACTTGAATCTTATAGGAATGGGGTGTTTTATGAGCGTAATAATAAGATAAGAGAAAAAGAGACAGTTGTAGCTTTTAATAAAGTTGTACGAGATATAATTAGCGAAGGGCGATATACTCGCAAATCAGAACTTATATCGGATGTTCAGGGTGCTATGGATTGTCTTGGTTATGGCGATGAAGAAATTGAAAATGCATATAAATTCTTAGCTTACGTGACCAATGGTATGCGTCACGAAATCGCCGCTGAAATAGCTTTAAGGAAAACTAAGGGAGTGCGGGCTGTTTATACGACTGGCATTGACGATGATCTTGCTGGAATAGATCTTATAGTTGAGTATAAGGATAATAATGGTGGCGAACATATAATTGGTCTTGATATAAAATCAACGCCAGATTCTGCGCGGAATGCTAATAATAGCGACCGTGATGAGGGATATCGCGCTATTTGGTCTGGTTTCGATCATAGACGGGGTGATTTTGGTTTTTATGAAGATAATTTAATGCCGAGCAACAAAGCTGTTAAAAGAGTGCGCTCATTTTATGAGACAGAACTTGAAAAAATAGTTAGGAAAGAAGTCAGTCGTCATAAAAAGAAGTAGGTTCGCTTTCCCATCCAATACGGGTGGCGCTACCTACTTCTGTGTGAATATTACCACGACCGTTGTAAAAAATCTAGAAAGTCGAGGCGCAGGAAATAATTAGCACTCACACTTGACGAGTGCTAAATTGGTGCGTTACAATAGATACGTTGTTAACGAAATGGAGGATAACGTGAGTACACCTATTAAGCCTCTTGGCGACCGCGTTGTAGCGGTGCGTGAAGAAGCAAAGACTCAGACAGCGAGCGGAATTTACTTGCCTGATAACGCTAAAGAAAAGCCAGTAGTTGCGGAAGTTAAAGCAGTTGGCGGCGATGTGAAGAACGTCAAAGTCGGTGATCGGATTGTCTATAAGGAATATTCGACTACGGATTTGAAAATTGACGGCACGGAATATTTGGTTGTTCGCGAAGAAGATATTTTAGCAACGGTTGTTGGATAAAAAGGGGAGTTTAATTATGGCAAAAAAAGTTTTTTATGATGACGATGCGCGAAATCGCGTGCTTGGCGGAGCTAAATCGCTATACGACGCAGTTAAAGTAACTTACGGTCCAAAGGGTCGCAATGTTGTGATCGCGAAGGGTTTTGGCGGTCCAACGGTTACTCATGACGGCGTAACTGTGGCTGAAGGAATTGAATTGCCAGAAAACGATGACGAAACGCTAGGTTATAAAGTCGGTGCCGATTTAATCAAGCAGGCCGCTAAGAACTTGAACAAGCAAGCAGGCGACGGCACGACGACCGTAACAGTGCTGACATATTCGATTTTGAAAGAGGCAAATCGATTGATTGCGGCTGGACATAATCCTATGGAACTTAGGAAAGGCATCGAGCAAGCTGGCGCGGAAATTGTTAAAGAATTGAACAAATTAGCTGAGCCGATTGAAGGCAAGTCTGACCGCGTGGCTGAAGTCGCTACGATTTCGGCGGGAGATGCGGAAATCGGAAAGTTGATTGCTGGCGTAATCGAGAAAGTCGGTAAAGACGGCGTGGTTACTGTTGAGGCTGGCCAAGGTTTGGAACTAGAAGCTGAAGTTGTCGAAGGTTTTAGCTTGGACAAGGGTTGGGTGAGTCCGTTCTTTGTTACTGACGCGGGTCGCCAGGAGGCTGTGTACGAAAAGCCAGCAATTTTGATTACCGACAAGAAGATTTCTAGCGTGCAAGAATTCTTGCCGATGTTGGAAAAGTTGGCACAAAGCGGTAAAAAGGACGTTGTTCTGATTGCTGATGAAGTTGAAGGCGAAGCTTTGAGTATTTTGGTCTTGAACAAATTGAAGGGCGTATTTAATACCGTAGCTGTTAAGGCGCCAAGTTTCGGTGATCGTCGCAAAGACGTACTTCGTGATATCGCAGTGCTAACTGGCGCGACTGTGATTTCTGAAGATCACGGATTGACATTCGAAAACGCAGGCTTGGAAGTTTTGGGGTCGGCACGTAAGGTGATTGTTGGTAAAGACGAAACGACAATTATCGAAGGTGCAGGCAAACCTTCAGGCGTGAAGGAGCGAATTGTTGAAATTAAATCGCTTTCAGAAAATGCTTCTAGCGATTATGAAAAAGAGCAATTCGACAAGCGTGCCGCAGCGCTATCTGGTAAAGTTGCGGTTATTAAAGTTGGTGGCGCAACTGAGACTGAAATTGACGAGAAGAAGTTCCGCGTTGATGACGCCGTGGCGGCTACTAAGGCGGCTTTGGCTGAGGGAATTGTTGCTGGTGGTGGCGTAACTTTGGTCAATTTGGCTGGCAATCTAAAAGTTAGCGGCGCAGACAGTTTGTCGGTTGGTCGACAAATCCTAAAAGACGCTCTGAAGCAACCGTTCTTGCAGATTATGAAAAATGCTGGGTTGAATGCCGACGCGTTGCTTGCTCAAGTTGAATCTGGCAAACCTGGATTCGGCGTTAACGTTATGAAACCAGAAGATGGTTTGATTGACGTGAAGAAGGCTGGTGTTATTGATCCAGCTCGTGTGACTAAAGAAGCTGTTCAAAACGCAGTATCAATTGCATCAACTGCGGCAACTATGGGCGCTTTGGTGGTTGATATTCCAGAGGCTGAAGTTGCAGCTGCTCCTGGCGGCATGCCGGGAATGGGTATGATGTAAATCTGCCCCGAGCAATAAAAATCCCGCCGAAAATGGCGGGTTTTTATTTTGGAGGAATGGACTATCGAGGATTTGATAAGTAGTCGATTTCTTTAATGATATCCAGTAGAGCCTGAGCACGACGAGCTTCGTCAACAATAGCTACGGCAGCGTCGTGTGCTGGTGCGATCAGAGTTTTATCGTCCGTAGAACGAAGAAGTAACAGGTAGGTGTCAAACTTTTCTTCTGGAGAAACGTCCAACTTGTCGACTAATGGACGCAACTCGTTCAAGGCAGTTTGCTTAATCGTATCAAGCGCAGGATCTGCGGCTGCAGTTGGAGCTGGTGCGCTGACTGCTGGAGTTGGCGTAACTGGCTCTGGGGCGGCAGGCTTCGCTATATCAATAGCAGGCTCATCGTTCTGGTCTGTAGCGACAGGATCCGGTGAGATGGTTGCAGGATTAATTACAGGTGAAGCTGTAGCATTTGTCTCTTCAAATTGTAAATTATTGTCTGTATTTTGTGATACGCCAGCTAATACCTTAGCCAGTTCTTGGTCGTCACTGAATGATTGATTAGCTTGAGAATCCATTATAACCCACCTTATATATTAAATTGTTTAAGCTTATATATGTTACACTATAACATGAGTTAATCAAGGAGCGCAAGATGTTAGATGATATGAATGTGATAAAACAATACGATCCAGGCGACGTTTTAAGCGGCGTTTTGAATATTCCAGAACAAGCTCGGTATGAAGTGTCGATTCACGAAGGTGCGAATCAGCGTCGAGATTTTAAGAATATCGTGATCGCGGGAATGGGCGGTTCGGCTTTAGCGGCTGATATGGTTCGAGTTTTGACCGCGGGCTGGTTGCATATTCCGCTTGAAGTGGTGAAGGGTTATGATTTGCCGGGGTTCGTGAGTGAGGAAACGTTGGTTATTGCGGTTAGTCATTCGGGCAATACCGAGGAAACTCTGAGTTGTTATCAGCAAGCATTGGAGAAGAAGGCGTGTTTGGCAGCTATGTCGACTGGCGGAGCGTTGATTGAGCGAGCGAAGAGTGACAACGTAACTTACACTCAAGTTCCAGCTGGCGCGCAGCCACGAATGTCGACGGTTTACCATCTGCGAGGATTGTTGAAACTATTACAACATTTTTGGATTATTGATAATGATTTGTACGATCAGGTGAAAAATAGTGCTGATTGGTTGGCGGGCGAAATATCTAATTGGACAGCTAAAACGCCAGAAGTTGATAATTTGGCGAAGCAGATTGCGAAATTAACAATTGGTAAGACGCTGGTTGTTTTTGGTGGTGAATTGACTTGGCCGTTGGCGTATAAGTGGAAAATTAGCTGGAATGAATCGGCGAAGAATTTGGCGTTTTCGAATCAATATCCAGAGTTTAATCACAATGAATTTATCGGCTGGTCGTCGCATCCAGTAGAGAAGCCGTTTACGGTTTTTGATATTCGTAGCAATTTGGAGCGGGACAGAATCCGAGAACGAATGGAGCTGAGTGATCGACTGTTAAGTGGCAAGCGACCAAAGGCGCACGTACTGGAACTTCGAGGAAAGACGCTTATGGAGCAATTGCTGTGGGGTTTGGTGCTGGCTGACACGGCTAGTATTTACACAGCCATTCTCAATAGGGTCAATCCTGGTCCAGTTCAGCTAATTGAAAAATTGAAAGCGGAACTTAGTTAATTTAATATCGTAGAGATTCGATAGGGTCGCGTCTGGTGGCGCGGGCTGCTGGATATACGCCAGAAATTACGCCGATGATTATTGATAGTCCAATTGATAAGACGGCTGTTTGCCAATAAATATAAGGCGTGAGCGGTAAATATAAGCTGGCAATATAAGCTCCCACCAAGCCTAAGCCGTAGCCCAATATTCCGCCGAGGAATCCGATGATCGCTGCCTCAATTAGGAATTGATTGATGATGTCCCAGCCTGTGGCGCCGACGGCTCGTCTGACGCCGACTTCACGCTGGCGCTCGGCGACATTGACAAGCATCACGTTCATAACGCCTATTCCACCGATTAACAGAGAAATAATGCCGATGACAGTTAAGATTATCGAGAGAAACCTCGCGACATTAGATTTCTTTTCGTTTATCTCTTCGCCAGAAACGATTCGATAATTCTTATCGCTATCATGATTCTTCTTCAAAATATCGTCAGCCGATTTTATGACTGAATTGAGATTTTTATGATCTTTGGTAGTTACGATGATTTGCTGAATTTGCGGCGTTCCTTGAGTGAATTTTTTAATCACAGACAATGGAATAATGGCGGCGTTATTAAAATTCACGTCCAAATAATTGGCTTGATTTTCAATATTCTTCAACACGCCAACAACGGTCAATGGTTGATTTCGGATGTAAATAACATTTCCGATGGATCTTTCGGTGCCGAACAAATCGACCGACAATTGCTGACCGACGACAACTCCGCCGATGTCGTTAATAAATTGTCCAGTAGCAATTTGCAAATTGGCGACGTCTTTTAGCGATTCCGTACTGCCGATTAATGCGGCGTTTTGGATATCGACTTTACCTTCGCGGGCGCGCAGTTCGGCGTGTAAAAACGCGATCGGCGCGGCTTTTGTGTTGGCAATTTTTTCTATATCCCTGGCGTCCGTTTCAGTCAATGTGTTGACCGTCGTCGTGTTGTCGGATTCGGTCAGCAGATTCGGGACGGCTTTTTGATTGCCAGACTTAACAATGGCAACAGGAGCGGATGATTGGTTGGAATTGTCGCCGAATAGGTGATTAAATCCGCCAGTTAGGGATAGAACCATGGTGATGCTGGCGATGCCAATAGCTACGCCTACAATTGTCAAAAATGTTCGTCCGCGATTAGCTCGTAGTGCCTGAGTAGCGTTCTCAAAATGATTTTTTACTAATATTTTCACGATTTTTTCGCCCTCGATTTCTTTGAAGATTTTTGCTTCTTAGGTTTTTCTTCTTTTTCGTCGTCTACAATTAACCTCTTAGTGAACTTGCGCTTTTCCTTATGCTCGTCAGTGTCTATTTTTCCGTCCAACATAGTGATGACGCGACTGGCATAATGAGTCAATTCTGGGTTGTGAGTAACCATAATTATGGTATTGCCGCGACGATGTAGGTCGGATAATTCTTCCATAATGAGATGACTCGATTTGCTATCCAAATTTCCTGTTGGTTCGTCGGCTAAGATAATTGACGGACTATTAACCAACGCTCTGGCAATTGCTACGCGCTGAACCTGACCGCCAGATAATTGATGTGGCATATAATATTCACGCTGTCCCAGATGAAAAGTTTTCAGAATGCGGCTAGCTTCTTGGAGTCGTTT